>JAFZLF010000061.1 GCA_017551625.1 Clostridiales bacterium
GTTTGGAGGAATACATATGCTTAATCAATTTTCTAGAACACAATTAACATTTGGAGTAGAAGCTATGGAAAAGATAAAAAACGCTAAAGTAGCCGTTTTTGGTATTGGCGGTGTTGGCGGATATGTATGTGAAGCACTGGCCCGAAGCGGTGTGGGCAAATTCGATCTGATAGATGATGACAAAGTCTGTCTGACGAATATAAACCGGCAGATCATTGCTACCAGAAAAACAGTCGGAAAGTATAAGACCGACGTGATGGAAGAGCGCATCCTGGATATCAATCCGAAGGCGGAAGTGAAAACATATAAACGTTTCTTCCTTCCGGAAAATGCTTCGGACTTTCCGTTTGATAAATATGACTATGTGGTCGATGCCATCGATACGGTCACGGCGAAGATCGAACTGGTCATGCAGTGCCAGAAAATCGGGGTGCCGATCATGAGTTCGATGGGAGCAGGGAATAAACTGGATCCGACGAAGTTCCGTGTCGCCGATATCTATAAGACCAGCATGGATCCTCTGGCAAAAGTCATGCGCCGCGAACTGAAAAAGAGAGGCGTAAAGAAGCTGAAAGTCGTTTTTTCAGAGGAGGAGCCGATCCGCCCGATCGAAGATATGGCTATCAGCTGCCGGACTAACTGTATCTGTCCTCCCGGAGCAGAACGTCATTGCACCGACCGCAGAGACATTCCCGGCAGTACGGCTTTCGTACCTTCTGTTGCCGGACTGATCATCGCCGGCGAAGTAATTAAGGATCTGACGAGCGAATATAGGAGAAACGAATGATAGAGAATCCGGTAAAAGAAGTCACTGCGGAACAACTGAAAAAGTACGATGACTTGAAAGATCTGCTGAAAGAATACGGAAGCGTGGCGGTCGCTTTTTCCAGTGGTGTCGACTCTACCTTCCTCCTTTATGCGGCAAAAGAAGCCCTGGGAGATCGGGTGATCGCCGTTTCTGCAAAGTCCTGTTCTTTCCCCGAAAGGGAACTGACCGAGGCAAAAGAATTCTGCCGAACACATCAGATCCGCCAGATCATCTTTGAGTCTGAGGAACTGGAGATCGAGGGCTTCTCACAGAACCCGAAGAACAGATGCTATCTCTGTAAACGTGAATTGTTTGAAAAGATCATTAAGATTGCAGCGAATGAAGGAATTTCAGTAATCGCAGAAGGCTCCAATCTGGATGATGACGGGGATTATCGTCCCGGTTTGCAGGCGGTCGCGGAATTAGGAATTAAGAGCCCTCTGAGAAGTCTCGGTTTTACCAAGGAAGACATAAGAGCGTTATCCAGACATCTGGGTCTGCCGACCTGGGATAAGCAGTCCTTCGCTTGCCTTTCTTCCAGATTTGTATATGGCGAAACAATATCCAAAGAAAAACTTGGCATGGTCGATAAGGCGGAGCAGCTGTTACTGGACCTCGGTTTCCATCAGGTGCGTGTACGCATTCATGGTACCATGGCGAGAATCGAGATCCTGCCGGAGGAATTCCCCAAGCTCATCAGTGATGAGGTTCGCAACCAGGTCACAAGTGCCTTTAGATCCTATGGATTCACCTATATCACAATGGATCTGATCGGATACCGGACCGGGAGTATGAACGAAGTAATCGAGAAGTGAAATCGTTCCTGATTTAGGAGGTGTTTTATGGAAATATGGGATGCGTATAATTCGGATTTTGAAGTGATAGAGGGTATGACATTAATCAGAGGCGAGGAGAAAAAGATTCCTGCCGGGGTTTATCACCTGGTCTGTGATGTCCTTGTTCGGCATATAGACGGGACCTATCTTCTGATGCAGCGTGATCCCCGGAAAGCGTTTCCCCATATGTGGGAAGCGTCTGCCGGCGGTTCGGCACTTAAGGGCGAAACACCGCTTGAGGGTGCGATCCGGGAACTGCGGGAAGAAACAGGGATCGTTGCTACTGAATTAGTGGAGTTGACCCGTTCGGTGAGTGATGTCACGCACGGTGCTTATGTCGCGTTCCTGTGTGTGACGGACTGCGATAAACGAAGCGTTGTGCTCCAGGAAGGAGAGACCGTGGATTATAAGTGGGTCACAGGTGAGGAAATAAAAAAGATGTCCTCTGAGGAATTCTTAAGCAATCGGATGCGGCCCTATATTCAGTGATGATTCTCCCGGGGCCATCAGTAGGCGATACGCGATGCTCTCGTATTCTTCGTATTTCTTCGCTTTCAGCAGACGCTTGATGTCGCGCTCTTTCCCGTCGAAAAGCACTTGCCAGTATGACCACAGTTCTCTCATTTTGTACAGGACGTTGATGTCGGGGGACATGATTTTCTGATACTCATGGTAGAGGGTATCGTGTAATCGCTTAAGTTTTTGAAAGTCCGTTTCCGTGGCGGTACCTTTAAGCTTCTCTGCAAGGGAGGGGTCGGAGACCAGCCCTCTGCCGAGCATGACGGGATCGAGCGTACTGCCGAATGTGTGAGATAACGCATCGTAATCTTCACATGTGAAGATATTCCCGTTATAAATGAGGGGGCAGTTTGCATGCTCCAGAGCATAGGCGAAGTATTCCTTTCGGATCTCGCCCTTATAGAAGTCGGTCCGGATCCTCGGGTGCACGATCAGTTCGCTTACGGGAAAAGCACTGAAGATGTCCATGAGTGATTTGAACTCTTCGGGTTCCTGGTAGCCGAGCCTCGTCTTGATCGAGATCTTCATGCCGTCAGATGAGGCATAGGCGTAGATATCATCGAGAAACTTTCTAAGAGAAGACGTGTCCTTCAGGAACCCCGCGCCTTTTCCTTTCGCACAGACGGTGCCGGAGGGGCATCCGAGATTCAGGTTGACCTCGCTGTAACCCATGGCATGAAGTTCTCCGGCTGCCTCGATAAAGTGGTCCGACCGGCACGTGAGGATCTGGGGAACCAGGTTGATCCCCCGATTATTCTCGGGGGCGATATCCTTTCTCTCCCGAGGCGTCATCGGACAGTTCTCGGCAGGGGAGAGAAATGGTGGAAAGTACTTATCTACGTGGCCGTAGATGTCGTTATAGGCTTTACGGAACAGGTAAGTTGTCACGCCCTCAAGCGGGGCGAAATAAATCTTCATGCGAACTGCAGTTTCCTCCAGGCGTCACCATTCAATGGATATATTCTATCACGAGTGACAATCTTTCTCTTTTCGAGGCAAAAGGAGACTGGGTCTCCAAGCTGTCTCTTTTCGCAGTAAAAGGAGACCCAAAGGAGACTGGGTCTAAGAACAACAATAAAAAAGAACAGAATCTGAAAAAGTTCCATATAGAACCTTGACGAGTAATAGTTCCATATAGTACTATTTATCCGTAGACCTTATATGCTCCGGAGGCTATATGGAATCAAGAACAGGCTTTTTAATCTCGCAGATCAAACAGGTGCAGTCGCGCATTTTCCAGCGTCTGCTGCAGGAGAGTGGTGTGGAGGAATTCAACGGCCCACAGGGACATATCCTGTATGTTCTCTGGCAGAAAGATGAGGTCCCGATCGTCGAACTTTCCCAGAAGACAGGACTTGCCAAGAATACTCTTACGGCGATGCTCGGACGTATGGAAGACGTAGGTCTGATCGAGAGAAGAACAGCCGAAAATGACAAGAGACAGTCACTGATCGTTCTGACGAAGAAGGCACGGTCGCTTCAGGGAAAGTACGATGAAGTATCACAGAAGATGAACGAGATCTTCTATAAGGATTTCTCGCAAAAAGAAGTGGTGACCATCGATCAGTACCTGGACCGGATCCTTCTGAATCTCGAACAGTCAGAACGTAGTCCCGGAAATGGAAAGGATGAATAACATGACAAAGGTACAAGTAAAAAACTGGAACGATTTTTGCCCGCAGCAGCTTTTCCTGTACGGCACATATAAAGAAGATGGTACACCGGATTTCGGGCTTTTCTGCTGGTTCAGCTATATCTGGACGACGGAAGATGAGTACGGTGGAGATGGCCTGGGCGTTATGGCCTGCATCGGCGGTGAAAAACTGACAAAGGATCTCATCCGTAAGAACGGTGTATTCTCTGCAAATCTGGTCACGGAAGAACTCCTTCCCTTAGCGGATTACTATGGAAATGTCGTGGGACGTGAGAACCCGGACAAGATGCGTCATATGCCGACCGTGGAAAAAGGCGTCGTGCTGGATGTCCCTACGATCGCGGAAAGTCCGGTCAGTATGGAACTGAAGGTCTTTCAGGAGATCCATCTTGCAAGTGGTAGCGATGTATTCCTGTGTAAGATCGTGGGCGAGACCATGAGAGAAGATCTGACGAATAAAGATGTCCCCTTCATCGAGCGTTATAAGTCGGTCAAGCAGGTACTGGCCGGTGGCGAAGAGCGTTATGTGAGCGCGGATGGCCGCGATCTGGGAGCCTGGGGCGAACCGATGAAGAACCTGTAATCGGAAAGCGCAGCGCATAGGAGAGAAAAATGGATAGCATAGATCATATTAATGTTCCGAAAATTGCAAAATCAATAGAAGCGTATTTCACATTAAAAACTGTAAAGCAACTTGCGAGATGCGCGTGCCCTCAATACTATGGCATAGGTCCATATGACTACCCGGATTGGACAGAGGATTATGACGTAAAGATAAAGATCGTCGTTTCCGAAACTATTCCGGCAAAGATAAAAGACCTGGAGCAATATCCTGACGACGACGACTATTTGTGCTTTCACTATAAAGAAAGCGATGAATCAGAAAACATCATATACACCACAGACTTGGATGCGGTTAAGATGATCCTGTCTCTGGTGGAATCATTATACGAGCATGAGGAGCGTTCGATCCATCAGAGCTGGGATTATCCATATAAAGATGATGATTTGGACAGTGCATATAATCGGTTCAGCAGACGTATGCATTTTACGATAGATGAGAACGAGGAGACCGGTGAGATGTTCCTGAAAATGGTTTTCTGGAGCTGTTAAGGATTCCTTTATCCGGCTTCGGTACAAATTGATAGTCTGAATATGTGATTTGGGGGCTTTTACCGAGTGGTAAACTCAAAGTGGAGTAACGCCGCAAATGCCTGAAAATACGGCACTCTACCAATGGTCGATTGACCTGACGATGCTTTGCTGATAGGTTTAGAGTAGAAAACCATCAGGAGGTGCCTCATGGGTAACCGGAAGTTCTTAAGTTTTTTGTTGTCGATTGTTATGGTCGTTGCCACATTCTTTTCCGTGTCTTTGGCAGACGAGGACGAGATGGATGAGAGCAAAAGTTATACGACCACAAGTGGAATCACGCTGACCCTTTCGCCGGAATTTGGTAATGTCTTATGGACCGGCATCGAAGAAGACGATCCTCTTCTTGTCGAACTGGCCGAATACGGGCTGGATAAGGATATGGTCATGCAAAATTACGAACAGGGAGGAGTTGAACTTCAGTGTGTCAGAGAAATTGGCAACGACGGTGACTGGATCCAGATTATCGTCTTCGAGATGGACGTGCCTTCCGATCTGAATGCCGATTTTGCTAAACAAATCCAACCCATGTATCCCGACAGTTTCGAGTCGACAGATACGTTCGAGTACGGTATGGTGAAAAGAGCCGGCGCCCCGTTCTACAAAATCGCTTCCCAGATTTCCGGAGAAATGCTCTTAAGACTGAATCAGTACTCCCTGATCACCGGTTCCGGAAGGATGCATCAGTTCAATTTCATGCTGTTGAGCGACCCGGAGAAGAAAAAGGTCGCATTCCCCGATGAGGAATGCAAGGAATTTGACGAGATCTCCGAGAGCATCATGCGCTCCATCAAGCTGTCCGATGAACTTGCTTCTGACGTGGTCACTCCGGAAGGTGTGGAAGCGTTCAAGATGGAGATCGGAGAAGATTCATCCGTCTATGCGAATACGAGTGCTTTTGCCGGAGCGGATGAAAACGGAACAGCATACCCTCTGCCTGAAGGACTGACGATCACCCTTCCACCTGAATTTGTGGGGGTTCTGTGGGTCGGCATGGATGAGAACGATTCAGCATTGACCGCCGAATACGGCATGGATATGATCATGGAGCTGTACGAAGAATCTGGTCTGGTCCTTCAATGCGACGCGCCCCCGGTGGGAGAAGATAATGGGCAGAGTTTCTTTATCATGGCGCATGTGAAGGACGCACCTTCCGATGTGAGCGAATCCACATTTCTCGCCAACGTTGCAACAAATCAGATTTCTGAAGAAAAGGATCTGGAGAGTTTGGAGATCCTCCGGAAAGGCGTGATCCATGTCGGTGACATCGATATCTATAAGACCGTCAGTGATATGGCGCTCAATTTCGATTACGAAGTGCATGCAAGATACAAAAAACGTGTGTATAAGTACGCATTTGTTACCGAATCGGGAAAACTTTATGAAATTGAAATCCAATTATTTAGTGACCCGAGAAATCCGGACGATGCGATCCCCTTTACGGATGAAGACCTAGCGCACATGGATTATCTTGAAAGCTATATCATCGGCTCTATTCAGCTGGAAGGAAAGACCGTAAGTATCGATGCGCAGCCTTATCCGATGAATGGAAATGAGAATGCCGGCCAGAAAGACACCCCTGCGCCATCTGGGACAACGGAACCCAAGCCGGCATCTGAAAGTGCGGGCGCCAAGTCGAAAAACAGAAGCTTCTTCAATAGCTTCACAAACTTTTCTTTCCCGCTTTGGATCCTGGTGACAGCTCTTGTAGCCATCCTAATCGCAGGTGCGAAGGCCTCAAAGAGACGTGAATGGCAGGAGGAACCTCTTTCTCTGGACAGGTCTAAGGCGATCCAGGGTTTCGCCGCGGTGGCCATCATCGTCCATCACCTCTCGCAGGAGCTTGCGGAACAGGCGGGAGCGATCCGGATCTTCGAAAACCTCGGTGTCCTCTTCGTCGGTATATTCTTCTTCTTCTCCGGCTACGGTCTCTATACGAGTCTTAAGACGAAGGAGAATTATCTGAAGGGCTTCCTTAAGAAGCGCCTTCTGACGATCCTGATCCCGCTTTATATGTGTATCCTGATATTTACCGTAGCATCCTGCATCTGCGGCAAGAAGTATAAGACGTTGCAGTTACTGTATACGCTGTCCGGATGGTCGCTCATCAACCAGCACATGTGGTATATCGTCGAGATCGCGATTCTGTATCTGGCGTTCTTCCTGTTCTACCGCCTCATCAAGAACCGTACCGCGGCTACCGTCGCGATGGGTATATTCGTCATCGCGATGATGACCGGCAGCCTCCTTCTGGCTCATGGCAAGGACATGTCCTGTAGCTACTGGTTCCAGGGCGAGTGGTGGTATAACTCCTCATTCCTTTTCGTGATCGGCATCATCTATTCCAAGCACGCAGACGGCCTTCGTAGAATCGCCAGAAAAGGATATGTCATATTGCTTCCGGTTTTTGCCGCGCTCACAGCTCTGTTGGGCATGCAGAACATGCACATGCTGAAGAAGTATTCGTATTGGAGCGAGATCCCGGGGAAGGATCCGGCCTACCTTGATAAGATCCGCTGCCTGTCGGTACAGCTCCCGTGGATCATCGTCTTCGTGTGCTTCCTCCTTCTTCTGATGATGAAGGTCAAGTTTGGAAATCCCGTCCTCAAATTTCTCGGGTCGATCTCGCTGGAGCTCTACCTCATTCATAATCTGTTCCTTACAGGTCTTCGCAACGGAACGGTATTCAAGGTTACGAGCCCCGGTATGTACTGTATCCTTACGATCCTGATGGCTGTCGGCTTTGCCACGATCATCAGCGGCGTTGACAAGTATCTGATCGCGCTGATCACAGGAAAGAAGACCGGTGCGAAGCCTTCGCTTCAGACTTCCTCCCACATCCATTCGATCGATGTCATGAGGATCGTGATGGCGTTCCTGGTCGTTGCTATCCATCTGCCGTTTGCCGGTAAGGCCGGAGATGTCTTTATCACCTACGGTAAGACAGCTGTTCCGTTCTTCCTCGTCATCTGCGGTTACTTCCTCTACCGGGAAGGGAATAAGGCGATGATGCAGCGACTCTTGAAACAGACGAAGAGGATCCTCATCTTCTTTGTGGCAGCCAATCTCTTCTATGCCGGTTTCTATGCCATCTATCTGCGCGTGACAGAAGGGAGCTTTAAGGGCATGAAGGATTGCTTTGCGCGAAAGGCACTGACGGATTTCCTTCTGTATAATTTCTCGCCCTTCTCGGAGCATCTGTGGTATCTCGGTTCGCTTCTTTATGCGCTTGTTATCCTGCTCCTGCTGAATAAGTTTAAAGTTCTGAAATATGCGATGTTTACGGCGCCTCTTCTCGTCGGGGGATATGTCGTCCTGTCGCACCTCGGGATCGGGGAGGGCTATCAGCTTCGAAACGCGATCCTGGTCGGCCTCGGATATACGATGATGGGTATGCTCATCAGAAGGTACGAAAAGAAGATCCTCGATCACAAGACTACGGCGCCGGTACTCTGGATCTTGTTCATCATCTGCTGCGCTACGGCGATTGTCGAGCTGAACCATTATAAGCAGGGCGTCGCAGTTCCGTTCGTCAGCTGTGAGATCCTGGTGTACGTGATCGTTCTGCTCTGCCTGAAGTATCCGGACTTCGGCAAGGATACTTTTGCCGAGTGGCTCGGGCGTGAGTGTTCTCTTACGGTCTATATCCTCCATATCGCTGTCATGTATTCGATGACCATGACCAGAAACGACGGATTCTTCGGCCGGTACGGAGCGGTAACGGTATTTGTGATCACGACCGTGATCGCGGCGCTCTATAAGAACATCAAGAACGCGATCACGGACAGTAAGGGATCTGTAACGGAGGGGAAGAACGCTCCGGCGGCACAGCATCAGTGAGCCCGGCCCCGTGAATTCCGGCTTCTTGTATTCGCGACGAAACTCGGATATTATTGCCTTAGTGAGGTAATACGTCTTCATGGACAAAGAAAAGACAGGACAACTGATAACCGAGTTACGTAAAGAGAAGGGGCTGACACAGAAGCAGCTCGCGGATGCTCTGAACGTTACGGATAAGGCCGTATCCAAGTGGGAGCGCGGTCTCAGTTTTCCTGATATCTCCATGCTCGAACCCATATCCGAACTTCTGGGGGTCTCGATCATGGAGATACTGGCCGGAGAACGGCAGACCGGAGACGGCACACTGACGCAGAAAGAAGCGCAGGACCTCATCCAAGCTTCCGTTGAATTAAGTGACGAAGAGATCAGGCATAGGAAAGAGAGGAGCCGATTCATCATCATCCTCCTCATCGTCGTAACGATGCTTCTGATTTCGATTACGCTGAACATCATCAGCTTACTAAGATAGGGAAAGGAGAAGACAGGTGGTAAATACGATAGCCTTATACATTTGTATAGCCGTACTTGGCGCGATCCTTTTCACAGGTTCGTCAAGAAGAACGGAAGGTGAAGCGTCGTTCTTTGATCGTGTTTCGAGCAAAGAAGTCCAGGGCGTTCTGGCTGTCTTTATCATGTTCCACCATATTGTCGTCGCGCTAAATGCCAAATCACTGGATCCCGGAGATATGGCTTTCTTCTACTATTACGGCATCCTGGCGGTCGCGTTCTTCTTCTTTGCTTCCGGATTCGGTCTGGTAAAGAGGTGGATGACCGATAAGGACTATATCAGAGGCTTTATGAGAAGAAGGATCTTCACGGTCCTCGTTCCGTTCTTCATCTGTAATTACATCTACCTCACGGACGCGCTTCTGAATAACATCATCTTCCGTAAGCATTTCGGATTCGGAGAGGTCATATGCAGCTTCTTCGGCATATTCCTGGTCAATAACGAGATGTGGTTTGCGGTGGAGATCATGATCCTGTATGTGGCATTTAGAGTGGTTTTCGCGAAGGTGAAAAAACCACTTGCCGGCATACTTATCATGACCGGGATCGTCCTTGTCATGATGGTGATCGGTCTTCTTTCCGGTCATACAGATACGGGTGTCATGTCCTACTGGTTTAAAGGGGAGTGGTGGTACAATACGATCTTCATGTTCCCGGTCGGCATGCTCTACGCGTATAAGGAAGAGCGGATCAATCAGGTGATTAGGAAGGCGTTCATATCGATCCTGCTCGCCTCTTCCATTCTGGTCGTGCTTATGGATCATGTCCACAGGAACCTCATATCAAGGAGTATCTACTGGACAGAATATAATCATGCTGCTCATCCGATTCTCGATAAGCTCCTCGGCCTGGGGCAGGAGACAGTGTACGAACTGGTCTTCCTGATCCTCGTCATCACCATCATGTCGCGCGTCAGGATCGGCAATCCCGTCAACCGGTTCTTCGGCAAAATCTCTCTCGAGGTTATCATGCTGAACTACCTGATGATCGATAAACTGTACTTCCTGTATAAGATGTACGGAATAGGTGTGTACCTTCCGGCCGTCGTCGCCGGCACGCTTGTATGCGCCTCTGTAGTCTATATCGTCAAGAACATCGTCCTCGAGAGAAGGTCCGGATTGTTCGACGGTCAAGTGACCTGATCTATGTCTCCGGGATACATCGGAACGACGGTCCCGCAGTAGACACATGTGGCCTCAAAGACCCTGGATGTATAGTCGAAGACCTTCTTTCCGCAATCCGGACACATCCTGTAGTATCCGCTCGGATTGATCGTCCACCCGCGTTCTTCGATCTCCTGCATCTTCCGGTCGACATCTTCACGGGTCACGCCCATCTCCATAAGGCACTCCCAGAGTACACGGATCATATACACGATCTTTTGCCGATGTGTCTTAAGCTCGTCTTCCTTGTCCGCGAGTATGCTGTTTTGCGTACGATCCTTCGCATCCGCTTCATTCATGCGCCGCACTACGTGATACACATCACGATTCATACTTCTCATAGGGCACTCTCCTTGCGCGCGGTATTATCGATGTTGTCGCCCGGATAGATCGTTACCGTATTTCCGCAGTAGATGCACTTTCCTTCGAAGGGAGTCCTAAGGCCTTCGGTGACCTTCGCCCCGCATTCCGGGCACTTGACCACCGTCTGCTTGGGATCGACGGTCGGATTCGTTTCTCGTATATGGTCGAGCTTGGCGTTAAGCTGTTCACGGGTAAATCCCTTCTCGAGCATCAGCTCCCACATGGCCGATACCAGCATGTCCATCTTGCTAAGTGAAGATCCTGATACGGCAGTCTTGTTCAGATCCCGTTTGAAATTGTCCGGCATTTCTATTTCCTCCTCTTAAGCGTGAATCATTCCCGAATACTGCTTCATGACATTGGAAGAACGGAGAACCAGCGCGATCTGCCAGATGGATACTCCGATCGCTGCGATCGAGAGGATGAGCAGAGCGATGAGGGCAAGGATGTTCAAGATTGGGAAGAAGCATAGCAGTGTGCAGATAACGATGCCACCGTACACATACGAAAATACTTTCTTGAAGGTTTCCCAGGAAACTGCCATGTAGGAAGCCACGTTATCGAAACTGTTGCTCATTCCGACAGCAAACTTCAGGACATAAAGAACAGAGAAGACGGCGCCGAGGATCGAGAAAGCAACGAGCGCTGCTCCGGTCATGGAGTTGTAGACCGCGTTGCAGGCACTACTGATCATGTAGTAGATGCCGGCCGTCTTGAATTCTAAGTGATAGTTGCCCAGACCGATCAGGATCATACCGTATAGGACTGAAATCACAACAGAACCGATGGCGATGACGATCATGAATAATCTCGCTCCGGTATAGAATTCCGGAAAGTTCGATGCGATGTTGGTAAGGACCGTCGAAGCGATATTCAGCGCGATGCCGGCCATCAGGATCAGAAACATCTGCATATATTTCTTCGACAGGACGGTACAGCGGGAAATCTTTTCGTTATACTCGAGCTGTTCCTGCAGCTCTTTGTGACGGTCATAACGGGCAGTGCCGGAAGAATGAAAACCTCCGTGTTCAATTGTCGCGAATCCGGGAACAGTATCCTCTTCGCTTTCATCGGGGCTAAAACCGCCCGTTGGGAATGCCGAAGGCTGGGAATCATATTTCGGAGGCTCGTTCAGTGCTCTCATGATCGACGGAAGGCCGTCGTCCGGATCATTTTCCGGCTCCGGTTCCGGCTTGTCAATATTCCCTTCCTGCTCGCGGAAAAACATCTCGATCTCGTCTTCTTGATTATACATAACCCTTTACCTTGTCCCTTTCAGCCACACTTATCGGCTTTTTTAGCCATCCCCGTTTCACTATATCGTAACAGGAAAACATTTACAAGTTGCTATATTCGTGGACTTCGGCGGAATAGGGGTGCGTATTTCGCCCTCAGATATATTCGTAGACGATCCAGCTTCGGAGTCCGTGACTGTATGTGTAGTACAGTTCTCCGGTCAGATTGCCGGATGCATCATAACAATACTCAATCGAATAATCATTGCGGCCATCTTCGTATATATATGATTCTTTGACGATCCTGCCGGATGAGTCAGATTCACTTTCGATCCTGCTCGGAGTATACAGATCAACATTTTCGCGGAAGAACGTTTCTTTTATCCGATTCCCGGAAGAATCATATTCATATTCGACTCGGCTTAATAATTCGCCGGAACTGCTGAGTTCTGTCCTTACGGTGATCCGCCCCGACGCGTCAAAATCGTATTCATAATCAGAATACCGTACGATACTTCCGTCCTTGTCACAGGTGGTCTCTCTAATCAGATTTCCATCTTTATCGTATTCGTATCTATATATGCCGTTGTTGTTCGTTTTCTCTGTCAATCTTGCTTCAGAGTCGTATTTGAATTCTTCCGTGTACAGGATACTGCCATCAACCGAATAGCGAACTTCTTTGGTCATATTTCCGGACGAATCGAAATCTGCGATACGCTTTTCACCTAGTATTCCGTCAGGATATACTTTCGCGATCCTTTGCTTAAACTGCATTTTTACAGACTCTGTTGATTTATCTTTCTTGCCGCATGCGCAGAAAGAGAAAACGATAAGAAGAGACATCAGGATAGATAAGTATTTGCGCATAGTTTACCACCTCTAAAACGATTATATCATGTCCGGCAGAGTATATTACTAACCCGAATGTGAGTCTGGTTTATCTGTCCGCATATTTGGACAGGTGGTGACGGATAATCTAGTTGACAGATACCGTTGATTGAAAAATTAACACTGAACTTTGAAAACAGAATAAAGCAGAAAAAGTCGAGTTTACTCTTGCAATAAGAAAAGGAGTACCAGCCCAGCCGAGGCTGGGCTGGTACTCGTCGCCGAAGCAATATATATTTGTAGTGACGTTGCCATCTGCTGAAAGGAGCGGATGAATATGTATTACTACAGAAATGGTCAGT
This sequence comes from Clostridiales bacterium, assembly GCA_017551625.1. Lineage (GTDB taxonomy): Bacteria > Bacillota > Clostridia > Saccharofermentanales > Saccharofermentanaceae > Scatonaster. The sequence continues at coordinate 13,268 of JAFZLF010000061.1, forward strand.
TGGATCTGTCCGACAGGATAGCCATAGAGACCGGAATATGCAGAGGTGAGTCATTTAAAAAGATTGCAAGAAGAATTCACAGACACCCAACGACAGTGTCTCATGAGGTGAAGACCAATAGGACTCTGATCAGAGGGCACTACTATCTTGGTAAAGATTGCAGTCATGTGAGGAATTGTGCGAAGAGTAATCTGTGCAACAGCGAGTGTAAACGTCGGTGCTGTTCTTGTAAGGAACACGATTGCAGAGAAATCTGCGACAGGTATGTTTCTACACACTGCAGGAAATTCGAGAAAGTTCCGTATGTTTGTAATACTTGTCCGAACAAGAAATTGTGTCACAAGACGAGGTACGTATATAGTGCCAAGTTTGCCGAAGCAATGGTGGTAAGACGCCGATCCGAAAGCAGACGTGGAATCCGGCTGACAGAGGCAGAATTTCAGGAACTGGATGAACTGATTACCAGATGCGTGAAGAAGGGTCAGCCACTGACTCATATTTATGCAGAACATGGTGAAGAGATGCCGGTATGTCTACGTAGTATCTACAACTATGTAGATTCAGGAGAGATGACCATAAGGAATATCGATCTTCGTCGCAAGACCGGGTATCGCAGGCGAAACGGCAAGAAACAGAAGAAACCGTTTAACCAGCAGTACAGATTAGGAAAGACATACGAAGATTATCTGAAGAATGGGAAGGGTAACGCTAAGTACGAACTTGAAACTGTCGAAATGGATACGGTCAAGGGTGTGCGAGAGTGTGGGAAACGTCTTCTCACGATGATCTTTCGGAAGAATTCCGTGATGCTCCTGTTTCTGATGCCGGATGGAACCGCAGAGTCAGTAAAGCAGGTGTTTGATTACCTGGAATACGGACTGGGTATAGAAAGGTTCCACAGACTGTTTCCTGTAATCCTTACGGACAACGGGTCGGAATTCAAGAGAACCGCGGAATTAGAGTACGACGAGGATCTCCTGCCCAGGACAAGCCTGTACTACTGTGATCCGATGGCCTCTTGGCAGAAGCCGCACATAGAGAAAAACCACGAGTTTATCCGATACGTTATACCAAGAGGTAGAAGTCTGAATCCGTATACTGATGAGGATATTACGCTGCTGATGAACCACATTAACAGTACGAAACGACCGGGATTGGGGAACAAATCGCCCTATGA
>JAFZLF010000062.1 GCA_017551625.1 Clostridiales bacterium
CGGCAACGCGGCATTCCGCCAGATGCTCCATCGCCGCTTTTCCCAGTAATAATTCCGTTCTTGAAAATTGGTTTAACATGTCGCTGTATTCACCTACTGTATTGATGGGATAATGGTATACACAAATCCGGTTTCTGTCAATCAAAACACGAATCCATATCTTCCGACACAAAAAAGAATTGTTCTCTTTAGCCACGCACTTTGTGACGTTTTCCAGCCCGATGTTGATTAGCAGGGTGAAGGCTGAAAACAAACGAGGTAGAAAACATGAAAAAGCTGGCAAAACTCCTGATGGTGACTCTTCTGATCCTATCGCTCCCGGTTCCCGTGACCGCGTGCAGAAATAGCAAAGAAACGGAGGGATCTTCCCGGAAGCGGAAGGACCCGGATCATAGCGAGGAATCCACGCTGCATACACTGGATACGGATTCCTATGATCTGGTCGTTCCGACCGGCACGCTCGTGGAGTCCGATGAACCGGATCTTCCGGAAGACATCGTCTACTGGGATCCGACCCGTGCGCTGAAGGATGAATATACGATGGATGAAGCACTGCAGCGATACGCCATCGTCGTGGGACATTCGACCTTGATCTACAACGAATGCGATGAGCTTCAGATGCGTCACGATTTCAACTGTGCCGACTATGGAAAGAAACTGTTCCTGAACAATAACGAGGCCTATTTTATCACTGAAGACGGAGAATCCATCGATGGTCTTGTCACATACGCCGATCTGCGCGATCCGTGTTTCTCTTCCCTGCCCGAATTCACGGAAAATCTCGGCTGGCTCTATGTCGGCAACATGGGATACTATTCGCCGGAAGATCCGGATGCGCCGGAAATCACGATCGTTGAACAGGATGACGATCACGTTTTTGCCACGGTAAAGAAGACGCCTCCCTATAGTGACGAGGGACTCTTCTATGCAACCGTTATCAGCGGAAATGTCTTCTATACAGAGTACAAGAATAATTACAGCGATGAAGAATTGACGGATCAGGACAGGCAGGCTTTCGCCCGCTACTCCGCGCTTCTCTTTGAGCATCTGATCCCGGACGACGGAACTGAACCTTATCTTTACGACAAGCTCGTAAACACACCTATCCTCGGCGGGAAGAAAATCACAGGTTTTGATCACATCACGTACATCAGCGGCAGAAGTATCGGCATAGAAACCAGAAAGGATACGCCGATCCAATATTGCACTATCGTGATCGGTGCGGAGGACCGATATCTTGAAAGAAGCACCGGCTCCTCAGACTGGATAGAATCAAACGGCATGCAGATGCGTGAATATACGGAATACCCTTACCACCAGCAATTCGTCTTCACTATGGATGGTATACGTTATTTCATCAACGCACAAAACAGGGATAGTAAGAAGTTCGAAGTCGATTCTCTCGACGATCTTCTCAAGCTCATCGAGGAATGCTGCTACATGAAATGACTCTTCATGATGCAGACTAAAATAGCCTCGCTTATTCTGCGAAAGCCTTTCTTGCAAAGCCATCCGCCCATTGATATTCTGGATTTGGGTTTGGGTTCTGCTGTATTTGCGGCGGAGCGGAAGGAGGCATTATGAAAAAGAGAATTCTCGTAATCACACTGGCTATGGCACTCGTTATGACATCTGCATGCAGCTCTAGCAAGAGCGAAAAGTCAGACGACGCGAAGAAGAAAGAAACCTCGGAAGCGGTTGCCGGCGACTCGGACGAAACGGCCGGACAGGCTTCAGAAGATGCAGAAAGCACCACCAAGGGCACCCCGGATGAATCAGCAACTGAGGCATACACCGAGGACGTGACAGAATTCACGACCGAGGAGACGACGGAAGTAACCACTTCCGAGACAACGGAACGAGATGCGACCGCATATGTCTACGATCTCAGTGAAATGACTGCAGAAGAGATCGCCGATCTCTGTGATGGACTGACCACCCGTAAGATCCCACAGGTCGGTGATACCATCGCCGACGTACATCAGACATACTTCGACGTTGAACCCTGGATCTACAAAGCCGGATTTGAGGCCAGATACAGCGCATCTGACAAAGACAATATCAACGTCATCATCTTAAGCGGCGTTGTTTGCGGGGATGATCCGGAGAACCTGAAGACCATCGTTGAGAGTGTCGACCGCTTCGGAACAGGCCTCATCATGGATATCTATGACCGCGCCAAGGCCGAAGAATTCATCCGGATCATGAAGGAAAGACACCCTGTTCTCGAGGAGAAGCCGGACGGAAGCTGGCGCGCGGAAGACTTCGTCGTCGGCATTACCCCGACCGATTTCTTTACCTGGGACAACGGCGTTCACTTCCAGATCGCCTACAATGAGAACAGCAACTGGTACGAGTCGGTATCCGGCTTCTTCGGATTCGGCTTTGATATCACTTTAGATGACACTACAGAAACGACGGAAACCACAGTCGATTGATTGTTACGGCATCGTGTTTACAACGAGAAAAAGCGTGACCGCGATGGCCAGAAGGAGTATCCCCATCAAAAGAGCCGTGATTTTATGCCCTGCCTTGCGGTTATAGACTCCGTCGGGGCTGGCCGGAGAAACATGTTCTGTTTGCCATCCTGTCAGAATAGGCTTCCGCATTCTTGACTGACTTCACTCCACCTGTAATCGCGACTCGGTATCAAATCTCATCTTTCCACCTCAGTACCGTATGTTTCAATAAGTCAGTTCAAACATGCATATCGGACGTATTTCCAATCATACATACATTACGGAATTACAAATATCTCATCCGATTTCAGCGCAACACATCTTTATTCTCATTCGGATAACTGCAAAGCACGCTATCCAAATACTTGATCCCGCAAAAATACTTACATATCGAAGTATCTTTTACCGCGCATCTATGTTCCTTGGTATTCTCAGCCTCGTTCCACGGACAAACAGTCTGATTCCAGCCGACATTATCACTGACCAGATCAATATCCATGTTTGCGCCGGTAAGCTCTCGAATCTTATTTTCTCTCACTCCTTGGACACCGACAGTCTCTATAAATGACCTGATGATCCTGTATGGACCGTCTCCTTTATAATCCAGCTGGGGTATGAAAAGAGTTCCCACAAAGAACGGATGGTCTTTTAACTCGAAGCCTCGCAGAGATCCGTCATGATTCTGTACTGTTGCAGCAATCACATCACTTTCTCGAAAAGCACTGTGATACGCTTCATTAAAGCCGAAATTGCAGCGGTATTCTCCGACGAATTCACCTTCGCCCATCGTCCGTCCCAGGTTCGAATCAGAATCGGATATCTTCAGTTCTTCCTTCTGCTTCACTAATGAGCACGCCAATCTTTCGATCACCGCGTCTTTGCATTCCATGTCATTCTCAACGCTGTCCGCTCCATTCAGGCCTAACACATTACGGGCAAATTCAATGACCATATGTTGAAAGCCGGCACACGTGCCCAGTGCAGGTAGTTTATTCTCTCTTGCATATCGGATCGCAGATAAGACATTCTTTGTATTCTTATATGGACTTCCCGGAGAGAACCAAAACCCGTCATACACGCTCAGACTCTTCTCAGATATATCCAGTTCATCGCTTCCGATCCACTTCGTCTGCAGTTTGACTTCCAGTTCTTTCGATATATCTTCGATAGATTTCAAGATAAGAAAATGCGCTTCTTCCTCTGGATTGTAGTCGCCAATAATTGCTATTCTCTTCACTTTCCACCTCCGTTAAGCATCAAAAGATAATCCGCCACGACCTGTTCCGGCGTGAGTTTTAACCCTGTTCCTATCCACCATTTTACCGTTTCCACGAAGCTTCCGATAATAAACTGCTTCCTGAACTCCTTAGGGACTTTCGAGCTCACGTATCCCAGGACATCGTCAAATGCATTCTCCAAATACTCTCGGAAGAATCTGACGAATGTCTGCTCACTCTCACCGCCTAATATCGCGGAGATATTTTCCTTATGTTCCCGGATGTGATAAAGAACATGTGTCAGCCTTGCCGCGATTCCCTTATGATCGCCGGAGAAATCATGCCCGGATTCCGGCGCAAGATCGCGCGAAAAGACGTGTTCGAACATCTCACGGCACATCTCTTCCAGAAGCTGATCCTTCGTTTCAAAGTGAGAATAGAACGTGCTTCTTCCGATATTGGCCTCATCGATAATGTCCTGCACTGTAAGATCTTCGAACTTTTTCTTTTTCAAAAGCTCCGTCAGCGCATCGTAAATCGCTATTCTTGTTTTCTGCTGTCTTCTGTCCATATGCAATTACCGTACAATTCCGTCTCTTTTGTTCAGTAGTGAACAGATTTCATGATCTGTTCTTCGCTTTCCTTCCCTCTGATTATATCATGTTATCGAACACCATGTTCGATATTTTCTCAAAAGGAGCCTACTATGGAAAAACGCGATTTCAAGTTTGATAAAAGAGCCGACAAATACGATGACCACTTCGAAGGGAAACTTTCTAAGGTCTTCTATAAACTGATCTATGACAACATTCAACTTACGCCTTCTGCGGAAGTACTGGATGTCGGGTGCGGTACGGGCACGATATTACGGACACTTTCAGACAGAGGGAACATTTCGGGCCACGGGATCGATGTGGAACCGGAAATGCTGAAGATCGCAAGAAAGAAGTGTCCTGATGCAGATATTCGCCAGTGCTCGTGCGAAGATACGCCATATACCGATAACCGGTTTGATGTGCTTACTGCCTGCATGGCGTATCACCATTTTCCCGATAAAGAAGCCTTTGAGAAAGAAGCACAAAGGATCCTGAAACCTGACGGTCTGCTCTATATCGCCGATCCGAGCTTTCCAAAGATCATCCGAAAAGTGATCAACCGGCTTGCGCGAAGATATAACGGCGAGTTTTTCTCAAGCGATGAGATTTCCGAAAGATTCAGCAAATCCGGATTCTCAACCGTTTCCATCCAAAAGCGTAAATACGGGCAGCTTATCATTTTGAAGAAGACATGAAAGACAAGAACACCAGACCCGTCACATACGCCATCCTGGCGGCTATCCTCTATGCGCTGAGTACCCCTGTATCAAAGATCCTGATGACACAGATCCCTCCTTCATTTCTGGCCGGTCTCCTCTATCTGGGGGCCGGCTTCGGGATGCTTCCCATCAGCCTTGTAAAGAAAAGAGGCAGTGCTTTTCGAAAGATAGACAAAAAGGATCTGCCCTACATCATAGAAATGATTATTCTGGATATCGCCGCTCCGGTCTTTCTTATGATCGCGTTATCAGGAAGTGCTGCGGCGAACATCTCGCTGATCAACAATTTCGAGATCGTTGCAACTTCTCTGATCGCGTTTGTTCTCTTCCGGGAAAGGATATCCGGAAAGCTGTGCTGCGGAATCACGTTGATCACTTTTTCCAGTCTGCTTTTATCCTTTGAGGGAATGGAATCGCTATCCTTCAGCACCTACTCGGCATTCGCTTTTCTGGCATGTATATCGTGGGGATTCGAGAACAACTGCACTAGAAAACTATCTGACTGTGATCCCTCGAGGATCGTGGTGATCAAAGGTATCGGGTCTGGAACAGGGGCTCTCCTCGTATCACATATACTTCAGGAAGAAATCCGCCTATCCATCTATGTGGTCGCAGCCCTCGTTCTAGGTTTTTTCGCTTACGGACTTTCCGTGTACTTCTATGTATTCGCGCAAAGGCGCCTTGGCGCGACCAAAACCAGTTCGTATTATGCGATCGCGCCATTCATAAGCGCGCTTTTATCCATAGTTGTTCTTCGAGAATTACCGGGAGTATCGTTTGTTGTGGCTTTCGTGGTAATGATAGGTGGTATGGTCCTGGTTACAACAGATTCATATCTACATCCTCAAAGCTGATGCCGAAATTGTTATGGGTATTCCAACCTCAATCCAATGATGACTTTTCTTTTCGTTGCCTAATTAGAAGCGTAATTCCAAGC
>JAFZLF010000063.1 GCA_017551625.1 Clostridiales bacterium
TCTCGTCCATCTTAGACCTCCTTGGGGGGGGACCCAACTTGGTCTAGTCTGCTCTAGTTGGACTTGGTTGGGTACTCTCTAACAGTATCCCATTCTGTTCGTGCCCCTTAAAGACACCCGATTATTGAGCGCTTACGATTCTTTTCATAATACCTACTCCATAAATGCGATAAGCTAGTCACACATCTTCCAGAGTAATTGTATCTAAAAAGTCTCTTGGGGAAGTGAGGGATATGTCACGAAACGATCTCAGGAAAGAGGTTAGTTATGTTTTGAGATCAACGGACAAAAACCCCAGAAGTTCTTCTTAAACCTCCGGGGTTTTTGCTTACAAACTGCAAAAAAGAAATCAGACAGCAAGTTTGTTTCTCTTCATACTATTTCTCCTCTCTTTTGTCCCGACAGGAAGACAGATTATGTCTCTATCGTGATCGCAGCAATATTACCGCTTACTTCGCTCATCTTCAACCATACGGTAAGTTTTACATGCTCGACTTCTTTTCCATAGAAGTTGATCGAGACCGTCTTTTCGATCCTTACCTCGCCGTTGGTGTCCTCCTCGCCTTCGCTCATCTGAACCGCGAAATCCGTGCCGAACAGTGCCGTGAGCATATGATTTGCCTGATCCAGAAGTGCCTGACGGTCATCCCGGATATCGCCGTGCAGACGGGTCGAGCTGGTAATGAGCGAGAAAGAGGGACGTCCGTCTTCCGGTTCGCCGTTGACCAGGCGCAGATTGTACTTAAGGTGCAGATCGCTCGGCTCATACTTATAAAATTCAGCTGTGTAGAATTCACGGCCGTCCTCGCAGATGTACTGCTCGATCGTATATTCATTGGTCTCCAGGCCCGGAAGCAGGTTGTCGCCGAAATTCATATTGGCATAGAAGCGGTTGGCGAAATTTCTTACATCCATAAAGTCCTGGTTTCCGATATCGCCGCTGAAAACCGTATTCGGGAGGGCTTTGAATTCGGAGACCTTTGCCTGGTATCCGCCATCGTACGGATGAATGATCTTCTCTGTGTTTCTGACTTCCATCCGGAAAAGCACTTGCATCCCCAGTGATCCGAAATCCATTACCGTGCGGGTGAATACATACATCAGATTGTCTATTGTTACGGAAACACCCAGATGATTCGGGTCATTCTCGTATTTATCCTCGTCCTGGTCTTTGGCAAAGAGTAGAACATCCCCGAGTTCTTCTCCGTATACTTCTTTGACGAGACGCTGGATGTTTTCCTGCGTACCGGCATCTTGCACATCCTCAACTACAAACTCAAGAGTCACTCTATTTTCATTTGTAAAAGAAGCCGTTTCGTAGTCGTACTGCACTCTAAACTGGCTTGCCGAAGCCAGTTCCGCGCACTTATTCTCGGTTGTCTTCGCAGCGAAAACACCGTCAGAATACTTGAAAGACCACTGATTGTCCTGGCCTTCATTCGCCGTACCGTTTTCTTTATAGTAGTCGAGCAGAGGTCCGAAAGACTTTACGAAATCATCTTCCTTAATCTTCTGAAGCATCTCCTCCTTCGGCGTGCAGATCGATGTGGTATACAGTGTGATCTCCTCACCATCTTTCGCCGTTGCCGTCACTACCTCTACATGGGGAAGAAGCGCGGAGAAATCGCCTTTGTCTGTATACTCCCAGATCGCTTCTTTGCCGGATGATTCTTCTGATGACCCGGACGGATCCTTCTTCCCCTCTTTAGAAGAACCTTCTTTCGAAGAGGATTCCTTCGTTTTCCCCTTCACATCGGATTCCGCCACTGTGTCGCTGCCACCCTTCTTTTTGGTCTCCCCGTTGCCTTTACCCGAGCATGCTGTTACTGAAAGAATGGTCGCGACAGCAAGCATGATACTTAAAAACTTCTTCATAATAAATACTCCTTCCATGTGTTTCGATAGTAAGACACATAAGGAAGGAGTTTTATTCGAAAGTATTCGAAAAAAATTTCAGAAATTTACAAATCCCTGTATTCGTAGGTGTAATCCCACGCTGCTACCCCGTCTTTCAAGACTGTCTTTGCGCTGATCAGACGGCCTTGTTCATCGTATTCGTACGTGATGGAATACTTGAGCTTTGACCCGTCGTATTTTTCCTCAAGCGTCATTTTCCCTTCGCTGTCATAGGTATACACATAGCGCTCTTTCCACGAGGCCTTGTTGTACTCCAGAAGTTTTCCGTCTTCGCTGTATACGCAGTAATCTTTGGACTGCCGCATTTCCTGCTTCAACGTATCAAAGGAAGTGACCCGGGTTATATATGTGCCGTCGTCCTGATACTCATAATCGCAGAACCAGTATGTATACCCCTGTTTTACGGTGTATTCTGTTTCCTTGATCAGACGGCCCTGCAGATCGTACTCATAAATATAGTAGTTATCCGGTTCCCGTTCGAAATATCCGGTGTCAACACGTTCGATGCCATTGGCGCCATAAGAATACTCTTTAAATAACCCGTAATCATTCACCGAGACATCCCAAAGTTCCTCGCGGAGGATCCTTCCATCTGCGTCATAAACGTAGTAATGGGAATCAACGACAACACCATCTTCATTGAAGAGGCAATCCAGGACAAGAAGTCCGTCGGCATTGTAATACTGCTGATGGTCTTCCTTTTGGGTTCCCTCTTTTTCGTCATGATAGGTGCTCGTTCTCACATATCCGCCGGGAAGATCAAGCTGATCCGGAGTCATGCCCCGGACGTTGATGACTTTCTCCGATTCGGAGGGTTCAAACGCGGAGTCTTCCGTCGTCTCCGTGGTCACCTTCGTTGAGGATCTTTTCGGCGTTTTATTCTTCCTATTAATCATGGCCTGGTATCCGAAATAGACGGCTCCACCGATAGCGCCTGCCGCTAAGATACCGATGATGATGTTGCGGACAACAATTGCCGCGGATGCCGCTCCTGCACCGGAAGCCGCTACAGCTCCGGCCGTTGCTTTCGAAGATGCGGTAGAAAGGTTCAGCAGCGAAGCCGGCATAGGTCGGAACGGTACTTGCTCGGCTTCTTTTTCGAAAAGCTTGGTTAAGAACGGGATGCCCATGGCAAACAGTTTATCCTTATTCTCTTTTTCATACTTTTCAACCTCCTTCTTGATCTTCTTTTTTGCGTAGTTCAATCGAGAAAGAACGGTTCCCTGAGGGATATGGAGAAGTTCGGCGATCTCTTTGATCGACATCTCATCGAAGTAGAAAAGAATGAGGGTCATCGCGGTATCTTCGGAAAGAGTGTTGTGGATAATGTCCATGATGATCTTTCTGGTCTCGGCCGACTCAACAAGGGAATCCGGAAGGAAATCCTCGCCGATATCTTCGGTCTCCTCAAGAATTTCATCGTCGATATTGATCGTTCTTTTTCTCGTCACGATGTTCAAACTCTTGTTCGCCGCAATCTTCTTGACCCATGCAACCGCTTTGGATTTGTCTTGCAGGGAATCATATTGCTCAAAAGCAGTGACGAATGTTTCCTGGACAACATCTTCGGCGTCCTCATTATTCTTAAGGATGGAAAAAGCCGTCCAGTACACCGCTTTATACGCTTCGTTATACAGTTTCTCGAGTTCTTGTTCTGACATTTTGTGCCTCCTTTATTTCCGCATCTGCCTATAAGACACATAACGAAGCGAAAATATTCGAAACATTTTTCGGCGAACCAAAAAGAAGTATATAGCCAATAATTTTCTTCCGCAACTCGTTAATAGGCTATATAAAGATCGACAGGAACGATTGAGTGGGAGTGATCGAAAAGTCTTTTTCTCAGCTCTAGTCCTCGGCGCAAGCGCCTGCGTAAAGAGCTTCGAAAAAGCTTTTCAATCTACGTAACGCTTCGCGATATTGATTATAAAGAGGGGTCGCCTCTCAGTGAATTAAATCACTTTTGAGGCAACCCCTTTTGTCTCTTCGTATGGCTAAGAAGCCGGAGTGTTATCTTGGGGTGATTTGTCAGATAGAAGGCAAGACTGCGAACAGTGTTTTTGCTGTCTTCGTACTCACTTCTGAGTCTTTCATGTGCGAAATGTAATCCTCTTTCACGCTTCTGATCGTCTCGATGATCCCGGTGCACTTCCGATGCGCAAGACCCATTCTTTTTCCTGATTCAATCAGGTCTTCGAGTGAGATATCGGTCGTCTTTCCGTTCACTCGCATCTGATGTGCGCGCAGCCACCTGTTCTCGAGATTGTACGCAAAAGTCAGGTCATATGCCGGAGCCAGTTTCCAATTTCCCCTCTTATCCATGAGGAAAGCGATGTTCTTCACGTGGTCATCTTGATTGACCAAAAGCACATTGAAAACCATTCGCCGATAGAGCTCTTCTACATCAGAAGCAGTATGGGTAAGGCGCATGGTGATCTCTGCCGCTTCCTCATAACTTGACTGTCCGGGGAAATTATAATCGACGTGCATCAATGCTCCGAAAGTCTGCATATGGATCTTTTGATTCTCGACTCGGTCAAAGCGCTTCGTCATAAAATGGAAGCGTCCGTTCTCTTCCCACAATCTGCAGTCACTCATCTTTATGCCGGCCTTTTTCGCCATGAGAGAATAAGCATACTCTATCCTCGTATATTCGATAGTGTCTTCCAGATCGTGGTCACCGTTCTTCTTCACTCCGTCGAACTTCATAAGCCAGTAATCAAAACCATCACCCGCATTGATCTGCCCACTTCGGATCTCGCCGTTTTTTTCATTCCAAGCGATCAATGCCTTGGCCCTGGCTCCACCTGCCGACGTTCCCAATTGGATCAACTGTCCGTATCCGGGGTCATCCTGGATACGCAATTTCTGATTCTTCTTATCATTCAGCACATCAGACGCAAAGTCCACCATTTTCGCGATATCGACAGAATCCTCTTTCCACAACTCCGGTCCGTTGGCCGGCCGGTACTCCAGAGCGCCCATCCCTCGTTTCCCGGTATAGCACAGTCTGTCTACCGAGTTAAAATCGTTGAGCGAACGCCCCTGCTCATTCAACCAGCGCTCAATCACCCGGTTTCCGAAGGAGTCCGGCAATGAATCCGCGATCAATCCCGGTGCTCCGTGAAAAGCACTTCCCGCGAGTTCCGGGAAGGAGTATACTCGGCTACTTAGTGGCATCTTAATCGGAGACAGTTCGATCCCGCTTCTTACGAAATCCCTGTCATATTCGAAAGAAAGATAAGCCTGCCCATCTTCCTGATGAATGATTCCGATCCTTGTCCCCCAGAGAAATACTTCTGCTGTATTGATCATTTTTCATCCCCCCATACAAACGGGGCACTCGCTGTTTTGTCGCGGGTTGCAGATGCTCTGCTCCGTTTTGTTTCCTTCTCAAGAAAATAGGAAGGTCGTTTGCTTTGATCGGGGATCATGTCGATCATGCGGTCGTCAAGATCCAGAGCACGTAAAAGTTTCAGGAAATTCGACAAGCTGATGTCATCCCCGTTTTCAAATCTGGAAATGCTTCTGACTGACACGCCTGACTTCTCCGCCAAGTCACTCTGCGTGAGCGGATAATGAATGCGATACTGTTTCAGACGTTCACATAATTTCGTATACTCTTCGAACATTTTCATCACCACTTGTCTGCCATTATCAAGCCATATATGTCTTGTTACACGAAAATTATATCATAATACGCCATATATGTCTAGTTGTTCACAGATGAAGATGCGTGGCAATAAGACAAGACTGCTTTTTCTCTTGGCAAGAATGACATATAATTCACGCTATTCTCCCGACAGACACGATCGAGTGGGAGTAAGTCTCTCAGATTAACAAAACAGCAGAAAGACCGGCTGAGGGAAACCTTGGCCGGTCTTTTTTGTCTCTTCTCACATTGTAATGCGCTGGAAAAAAGATACGCTCCTCACGATCAGACGAAATCACTTAAAGATATCGAAAGCACAGATCGCATCACTCCCAATAGATATAGCCGTCAACTGGGCGGTTATAAAGATCAGAGTCGTCGTCGAGCTTCTTGTAGCGGGTGCCATCGTAGTCTTCCAAGAAGGAGGGCTCGCAACGATAGATCTTACCTGTCTCGGTATCCTCGATCCTCTCGTATCCCAGGATCGAATCGCTTGTTTTCTGCGAGATGATATCGTACGTAGTCTGGCGGCTCCAGTATGCTTCGGAGATCATATCCGCGATTTCTTCTCCGATCCGTATGGACTCTGCAATTGCGTTTTGGACCTGCTGCCACTGGCGGTTCCGCTCTTCAATAAACTCCTGCGTATAGTTCACCGTTCCGTAGCAATAGGTCAGGACCGGCTCCCAATCCGGAAACTCCTCTGCCTTTGCCGTCAGTTCGATCATCATGTGCACATATACACCTGTCACATCATTTGCGAGGAAGAAGGTCTGAAGATCCGCCGTACATAGCATCTCCATCAGCGTACCGTCCGCCGCGTTGCATGTGCCCAGTATCAGATCTCCGCCATAAGGTCCCGTCCCCAGATTCTCAATTGGTGAGAAATTATAGAAGACCGATTCGGGGACCAGATAAGGTGCGTTTTCCTCGGTACCGAATGCCTGGAAGAAACCGGTCGTCGACAGATCTGAGTAGACTGGTGCGTATGTACCGTAAGCCTTCATGACGGATTGGCTGTGTTCATCATAAACGCCCGCGCTCAGCAGTTGCATGACGATGCGTCTGCACGGATTCTGCGGATCGTACACGATAAAATAATGTTGAATATAGTCAGACGGTTCGAAAATCACTTTCCACCCTTGGGGAATCATCATGGTGAAGTCACCTGCCGGGCTCGTATACTGCTCGTACTGCACCGAAGCGGCCTCAGTCGGCACGATTCTCACGCTCTGTTCCACCGGTTTCTTGTCGTCATCATCCGGTTTGCTCGGATCATCATCATTCGGCTTCGGATCATCGTCATCACTCGGCTCCGGATCATTGTCATCTTCGGTCTTGCGAGTCTTCTTCGTGTCCGTATTTTTGTCTTTCGATTTCTTCTTCGTACTGGAAGATCCGGAGCAAGCTGCCAGAGATGAGATCACGATGCCCAGCATCAGAATTATTGCTACTATTTTGGAAAGAGTAGTCTTTCTCTTCATAATGAATCCCTCCCTATCTCGATTTATAGTTTCATGGTAGCAAACGGAATTTTGCAGGTTATGCCCGATTTGTTAAGATATTATAAATAATCGAGATTGGTCGATTAGTCGACAGGCACGATTAAGTGGATAATTCCAAAACCTCTAGGGTTGTCTCAAAACGATGAGGCAAGTCAGTACGTTTTTGTCACACAAAAGGCTTTGAAACAGATATACCTATGAGAAGAGCAGTAAACAACTGTTCAAATTCATAAAACCAGAGAAACTTCGTCACCTTTTTCCCTTACCATTCTCTAGATCCCGCACAGGCTATCGAACGAATCCTTGAGTCAAAAGGAGTGGATAGCCAATCACAAATCGACAGAGGTGTTGAGATCATGCGTCGAGTTAGGAAAAAATACCAATCATCTTAACACGCAAACTTCTCAAACGCCTAAAAATACGGTGTTTTACCATATGAAGAAGTGCATCTCCTTCTTCAGACATAAATCCCGGGCGTCAGCCCGGGATTTGCATTTTTACGGCTTTTGTCGCCATGGACGTATTGATGTAATTGTCCAGCGCGAAGCATCCACGATCTTCGTAAAAACCGGTGATCACAAATCCGGCATCGATCTGCCCCTGGATCTGGTTTTCGACCGGATGTCCCCAGGAATAGCCTTCCGCCTCTGCGATCTCTTTTACCTTCGGATCATCGAGATGATCGATATCCGCATAAGGGATCGAATACTTCAGTTCCAGTTCGCCTCTTTCGAGTTTGGCCGGATCGAAGATATACTCGAGCGGCGTTCCAAATCCGGAGATCAGGATCCCTCCGTTCTTCAAGACGCGGGCACACTCTCTCCATACCGGAAGAATGTCATTGACATAGTTATTGGACCAGGGATGGACGATGATGTCGAAGGATCCGTCTTCGAACATCGGAAGTTCCTGCATATTCCCCTGCACCGTGTGAATCGTAAGTCCGTCCCGCTGCGCCGCCATCTGGTCTTTCTCCAGCTGTCTGGTACTGTTGTCAAAAACGGTCACGTCTGCGCCTGTCGCAGCGAGGACCGGTCCCTGCTGGCCACCACCACTCGCGAGGCAAAGGATCTTCTTCCCTTTCATCTCCTCCGGAAACCAGTTTCTCGGCACGCGTTTTATCGGAGTCACGAAAATGGACCAGTTCCCTTTCTTCGCTTCTGCGATCTCTTCTTCCGATACCGGGATCGACCACTGATCATTGTTCTCCGATCGTTTATCCCACGCACGCTCATTATCTTTAATGTATTGTTCCTTACTCATTTTTTCTCTCCTTAACTCAGAAAAGTTTTCTCATCCTGTCGCTCGGATCAGTCCGCGAATCTATCGATCCGCCACTGCTCCCCGACAGTTTTTCCCAGAAGCGTGATCGCCTTCTTCGGGCAGTTGTTGATGCAGCGATAACACATCGTGCAGTGGCTGCCGGCCACTGCTTTCTGATCCTTTATTGTTATGTTCTTCGTCGGGCATAGCGTCTCGCATTTCCCGCATCCGATACACTGGTCCTTATCTATCTTCAGTTTGTCTGAATACTTCTTCGTCATGTGTCCGAAGTACAGTCTCTGTCCGAAAAATCCTGCCAGACGGTAGAACACGTTCAGGCCTTCTTTCTTGGGCTTCCCTGCCTTGAAGCTCTGCGCGGACCTCCTGACCTTTTCGTCTGACTTTCTGACGATCTCCCTATAGACCTCCATCGGATGCTTCAGAAGTTTCACGTCCGTGATATTGTCCGGCATTTTTACGTGCAGGCCGCCAACGATCTCCGCGCCGTACTTTTTCAGAAGCCGACCGAGCATTCCAGCGCCATCGCCACTGAACATACCCATAGTCGCGATGACGAAAATCTTTTTCCCGTTCCAGAGAGTACTGTTATCCGTAACGAAATCCCGAAGGAAGATCGGTACGGTGCTGTACTGTACCGGATACGCGATCACAATCGTGTCGTCACCTTTGATCGCGTCAGTGATGCCTTCTTCCTCGATAGAGATCACCTTCGTGTCCACTGCGATTTCCTTGCAGAACACTTCCAGAGAATGCCTGGAATTACCGGTTCCGCTGAAATATACTCCTACCATGATTTGAGCTCCTTCTGCTTTCTTTTTCCTCATACATAGTACCCAAAAGCGGCAGATTTCTCAAATCACGGCCCTCATCCGAGCACTTTCTGATACCACTTGAGATCGTACCATCGATCGAATTTCTTACCGACCTTCTTCATGTGCGCGACCTCGGAATAGCCCATCTTCTTATGAAATTCACAGCTGTCGTGCGTCAGGTATTCCTCCTCTTCTTCACAGTAAGCCGCGCCCGCCAGAAGATTGATGATCCCCATCTTCCTGAGCCTCTTCTCAAGTTCCTCGTAAAGCTTTCTTCCGATGCCCATTCTGTGGTAATTCCTGTCCAGGTAGATCGACGTGGTCACTGTCCAGTTATATGCGGAACGGGGACTGTATTTGCCTGCATACACATATCCGACGACTTTCCCGTCGATCTCGCAGACCAGGTACGGATACTTCGCGCTGATTCTCTCGATCCTGGTCCTAAACTCCTCTTCCGTCGGCGCATCATACTCAAAAGAAACCGCCGTTTTTTCTACATAGTAGGAATAGATCTCCGAGAGCCTTTTGGCATCGTCGACCGTTACATCACGAATCACCATACTATCCATTTTCCACCTCTGAGATAATCTCTTCTAAAACATCGACAGCGTTAGCCACCATGGTAGGACAGAACTCCGTGAAGAGCTTCTGCTCTCTAGCATATGCCACGCCCTCCGGTGTGGAAATATCGCACTTCAGAAGGTCGTTACAGATATAAGATCCACATACCTTCGCGAAACGCTCCATCATCTTAACGTTGACTTCGTTGGCACGGAGCCTGCTCTCCAGATCCGCCTCATCGTACTGGCCATAGAGAGCTCCGAGCACCATCAGCGCACCCGTACAGGCACCGCAGACTTCGCCCTTTCTCATGCCGCCTCCGAAGCACGCGCCCAGCTTCAGCGCCTGCTCTTCCGTAAGTCCGCACTCCGGCGCAAAAGCCGCCAGCACTGCCTGCGAACAGTGAAACTGTCTGCCGAAATAATCTAATGCTAATTCCTTATGTGTCATATTCTTCCTTTTCCTTTCCGTTCCAAACAATCCTCGTGCACTTATTGAACCGCTATAAACTGGAGATCATAAGACCCTGCAGGTATAATAAAGCGGAATCATTACTTATTCTATTTCAAGTTGACAAATGGATTTCGAGAAATTGTATAATGCGGCTTACCAGATAATCAAACTGGGCGACACGCGAGAGCTCCTAATTAAGGAAGGAGAACAGATCTCCAAACTACAAGTAGCCTGAATTAGATCAGGTAGAGGCATCAGGCTAATGCCATTAAAGTTCCGATAGGCCTATGCTTATCGGTGATTTATAAATCTCAACTACCAAGTTGAAATTAGCCATTCCTAATTTCCCGGATCCTTTTAAGATTCACTTTCCCGGTTAAGTGACAATTCTGTATGATTTCTCCTGCCTCCTGCATACTATAATCGAATTGGGGATAAAAACGTAGGCAGCTATATAAGGGGGGCAAGATTATGAATGAGAAAGACCCTAATGGAACGTTACCGCAGGCGCCTGTTTTGTCGCCGGAAACCTTAACACCGAATCATCTGGAACCACCTATTCCGCCGGAATCGTTGCCTCCGGAAGTCCCGAATCTGATGCCGACAAATCATCATGGTTCGAAGATCCTGATCGGCTCGATTGCAGTCCTTCTTCTGATCGGCGCTGTTACGTTAGGCGTTCTTGCTAAGTCGGGTGCATTTTCCAAGGAAAAAGCAGAGAGTACAACATCGGAGACGACGGAAACGTCAGAGTCGGAAGAAACGACCACGACGGAACCAGCAACGGAGACGACGGGACCGCATCTGTCGATCGTGTCACTCAGTCAGGTAACCGATAAGCAGTTCGAGTTTATGGATCAGTATGCGAGAGATTATATCCGTCTTGATGGCGACGGTATGCCGGATGAAGTCGAGATCGATGGTATGTATTGCCTCGGGATGCTTCGGCAGAATGTCGTGTATACTGGTGATTCCGAGACGCAACATGACATGGTGCAGATGGTCTATCAAGTACAGGTGACCGACAACACCGGAGAAAAGCCTGTGAAACGGCAGTTCTTCTGGATGTACGGATTTGCCAATGTGTATCGGGATGGAACGATCGATCCCACCACCACAGAGCCTATGTGGTACATAATTTGTTTCGATAACTGGACGACAAGAGGAAGCCTGAGTCTGAATAGATTAGTTGATCATGCAGAGCATATGTACAATGTGCTTGAAAACGGGATCGACTATTCGCTCGTACAGCCTTTTGATGGTGAAGAGAATACGGATGCTCCGCTGATCCAGTCAATAGATCAGATCACGCCCGCTATGGAAAAGGAATTCGAAAAGGCCGGCGGGGAGTGTCTCTACTACTCCGGTATCAGTGCAGGAGCCAGGGTGAAAGATCTTGTCGTGGATAAAGTGGAATATGCCGGTCTGGCTTTTGCGATCTCGTACAATAAAAGCATGAACCGTGTATATGTGATCTATAAACTGGATATCACAGATAATAGTCAGTCTGAACCGGTTCAACGAAGCGTCTACTGGTATGTCGGCCTGGGAGGAGTATACGAAGGAGAGATCCAGACTGTGCTCTCAGAAGATAAAGTACATGTCCCATGGGATCTGGCTGACTGGGTGGATGATCTTACTACTATCGAAGAACTGCGGGAATGCATACAGCATCAGGAACTTTCGGGCTGGTATTACGAGGATAATCTCGGAGAGGAGTCCGGTGATACAAAACTCCGCTAGGAAAAAGTATAATCATCATGAGAAAAATGATTACCGAAAGGAATGTCAGACCGTGCGCGAACAGAAAGAAGCGATCCGCGAGCATTACGATGCTGATCCGCAGAAAGAGTGGGACAGGAGAGCATCCTTTCCCCTTACAGGCTCGTTATGGCCACGCAGCCGAGAAAGATCCGGCAGGCATGGTATGACTACGCGGTGCAGTTCTGCGAGAAGGAAGACTACCTGACGCACGCGGAGCACCTTATGATCGTTTCGAGAAAAGACGCTGAGGAGAGAGCGGCATCGAAAAAACACCGGCGAAGAAAGGCGGAGAGTCAGAAGACTCCTGAGCGTGACGGATTCGCCGTCGTTGAATGAGGCGGATTCATGCTGGAAACCCATATCGGATGATGCGAGGAATTCATTTTTTCTTCGAATAGTATATGAATTCTTTGTCCCGACGAACTTCCGTGTACCCGAGTTTCGTGTAAAAATCTTTCGTTCTTTTGTTCCAGATCGGGGTATCCAGTACGAATTCTTTTGCGTCGGAAAACATCGATTCGATACTTTCCATTATGAATATCCCGTAACCTTTACGGAAGTGCTCCGGAGCTACGAAGATCCTTCCGACATAAAGTCTGTCCTGCTCCGGGAAGAGCACCGCCCCGCCCACGATCAGGCCATGTTCATCCACCAGTTTGTAAAGGGTACCCTGGCGGGCCATCTTCATGTGGAAAGGAGTGGACTTGTATCCGGGAGGTCCTCCCGCGGAGGGTGCTCCTACCTCAATATCGCTGTCAAAAGCATGCTTCGAGATCGCGACCAGGATCACGGCATCAGAAGTTCCGGCTTTCATCAGTTTCATACTCAGCACCCCGCAATCGACATAAAGATATCCATGTAGTGTACGCCGTCCTTGTCATACTCGTATTCGAAGCATGCGACGATACCCTCCGGCATCTTTTCTTTTACCTCACTCACCTGGAGATAATCCATGATACGCTTGTACGCATTCGGGATCCTCTCGAACGGACGGATGTGCGGTTCCGTGATCGTGATCACTGCATACTCCGCTTCTGCATTCGTCGCATATTCCACACCCGGACAGTTCGTTTCAAATCCTTCGGGAAGCACATACGCCGCCACATAACCGTGCAGATTGAATCGCATCTGCTGTTCCTGAGAAATAAACGGAAAATCCCATCCGATCAGCTTCGCCTCCGGATCAGAAGCTAAAAGACCACTCTTCTTTCCCCAGTTCTGCATATACGTCAGAACATCAGCCTCAGGGTTCGGAGAGATCATCACATATCTCGCCATACGGAATGCGGGAAGTTTTCGCTTTGTCACTTCCGAATAGATATTCGCTTTCGCAGCCAGATCTTCTCTTACGAGTTCATCCATCTTGCAGGAGAAGATATCACACATCTCTACAAGCCGGTCAAGCTCCGGCACGACCTCATCTGTTTCCCAGCGCGAGACCGTCTGCCGCGTTACCTTCAAAAGGTCCGAAAACTGCTCCTGCGTCATCGCCTTCTGCTTCCGTAAATAACTGATATTATTTCCTAAACTCATGGTCTTACCTCTGTTCAAGTTTTATTCCATCGGCCATCTGGTAAGATCATTATTCCACACATTATGTTTCAGTTCCACCAATTGTTACGTGCTTTTTCTTGATTCTCTGCAACACGATATGTTGCATTCAACAGACAGTATTGCTTGGGATAATCGACGCGGATACATTTTTCCGCCCATTTGATCCTGCTTTTCCCGAAACTGATATAATGTGCTAATAAAGTTATTCATCGGAGGATGAGATGGACAAAGATAAGATCAGCAGGTTCATACATAAGCAGAAAGTCTCTTTTATCTGTTCTTTGGATGGAGAGGGATTCCCTAACATTAAAGCGATGTTGAGACCGAGAAAGTGTGTGGGTCTGAAGGAGTTCTACTTCTCAACGAATACTTCTTCCATGCGCGTGAAGCAGTATCGGGAGAACCCGAATGCCAGCATCTATTTCTACCACAAGGGTCTCATCCGTTATGAAGGTGTCATGCTTACGGGAACGATGGAAGTACTGACGGATCAGGAAACGAAGAATATGATCTGGAGAAAGGGCGACACGCTTTTCTATAAGCAGGGCGTGACCGATCCGGATTACTGTGTGCTGAAATTCACAGCGAAGAAAGGCAGATATTATTGTGACCTCAAGACGGAAAGCTTCGAGGTATGACGACAGGCTCGTTCGAGAAGCCGTCATCGAGGAACTCACTTAATCATGCAGAAATGCTTTCTATTTAAACAGCACCGGCATGTACGGATCGCCGATCACGCTCGTATACTCCGCGACGCCGAATGTGTCCAGAAGCGACGGATCCGTCACATCGACCCATTTCCCGTCGATCTTCTCGGACCCTCCGAGGATACTTGTCAGTATTACTCTTTTCATAATTCATTCATCCTCAGATTAGTAATCGAAAATGATGAGTGTTCCATGTTCCTCGGCATGCTTTACCGCCTGCCATAAGATGGAGAATGCGAACTTCGCCAGAGAAATGGTATCGTACTCTTCATTGTTCGCCACATACTCGACTTTACCGTTTCCGTAGACCGCATCGGTAGGATAGCCTTCCTCCGTGCTCCAGTCCAGGATCGTCTGCTCATCTGCATTCCACTCGATTGCGTTGATCTCCATAAGCTCGCTCTTCAGCATGCCCAACGTTCCGAAAGTTTTTTCCTGTCCCGTAGGAAGACAGGAGTTGACCATAAATGCATCCCTGATGGGAAGCCACCATCCTGCGCCGTCTGTAAGAGAGAAAATATCTCTTTCTGACTGCTTGAATTCCTTATAGACCGGCTCGTCGAAAACAGAGAAGTTCTTCTTCACCATCTTCGGAACGTCCTTCCTCAGATACTTGCAGGCGATATAAAGGAAAAGTGCTTCCATCGCACACCAGTCTGGTTTGTCGGTGTAGTATGGTGTTACGTCATTATCTTCATTCCAAAGAAGCGGCTCCGTGATATGCTGACCGTAAACGGCGAGGAACTGTTCTTTCCACCCGGTCACACCGGCGAGGATCTCTTCGGGAGGTGCGATCTGCACATCATCCGGTTCGTTACGGACGATATTAATGTTCACACCATTGGCTTCTCCCCACTGCTGCACAGAAGTCTTCCAGTTTCTTGCATAGTAACGGGTAAGGGTTCCTGCATAAATATCTAAGCCCATAACAGTCTCCTTTCGGGTCAGGTGTCTTCTTTATTCTCCGCCTGAAGAGTCGCTTATCTTAAGATCTCATCGATCGTCGATACTGTGCTGAACGTGCCCTTGTGCTCCGAGATGATCTCTTTCCAGATTTTCTTATTCATAAGCCAGCCGATTCTGCTCCTTTGCCATCCACTAAGATTTCATCGGACTAACAACGCAAGCCCCGGTGCTTTTACTGCGGTCGTATTATCAGCGGCATCGTAAATGCGGCTTCATATCCACGTGCATTCAGTTCCGCAATAACGACCTTATTCAGGCGGTTCGCCTCGAGCATCAGGAACTTAAGGTTCCCCATGGAGTCGATCTGCGGAGAGAGTTCTCTCGTCAGTGTCTCACGAACGATGCTCTTTATCTCTTCTCTCTGCCCATTGGAATCCATAGAACTTACACCCATCGCTTTTGCGCGGATCACGCCGGAGATATTTACCATGACATTCTGGCCATTGGAATTCGTGCCGAGCGGGATAGGGTCCATCTGCATAAGATTTGCCTGCACGACGCCTTCCGGAAGTCTGCTCTGCGGACGTGGTGCATGTTTGGCCTGAGAGTTTACCTGCGGTCTCAGTGCTGTCTCCGCAGCTGCCTTCTCCGCTCGCTGTCTCTCGATATTGTTGTTTGCGGCGTCTTTTGCCGCTGCCATCGCCTGCTTGAAGTTATCTAAAAATCCCAAAACTATTATCCTCCCCGAACAATAACTATAACGATTATAGCATTTTCGATCTCTTTGTGTCCTGTTTTCCGTAATTCCTCCGTTTGACAGAGCGCTTTTCGGAGGAAAACTCGTAAGCAACACATTATCATCGACACCAAAGAGTTCGGGAAGGTTTACTCTATCGCGATGACGGCAAACATAGAAAGCCAATACGGTCTTGATACGACGGTGGAAGCCGTCATCAAGGCACTCACTTACTCATGCAGAAATGCTTTCTATTTAAACAGCACCGGCATGTACGGATCGCCGATCACGCTCGTGTACTCCGCGACGCCAAATGTGTCCAGAAGCGACGGATCCGTCACATCGACCCATTTCCCGTCGACCAGGAAGAATGATCTTTCGGGCTCGGATTTCGCGACATACGCAAGCTCGCCCGAAGTCGGTGCGCCGACCATGTATCTCGATTGCGGCACAGTCTGGCTTCCGCCCTCGACCGTGATCAGGCCCTTCTGATGCACCACGACCGTGCACGTCGAGACATGAAGAGGCTCCTTAAGTTCCGCCAGGTGATACCCCGCCCCGTCCGCCTTTCCGGACACCGTCGCCAGTTTCTCTCCGAGTTTTCCGTCTTCGAGCTCGCCATCAAAGATCTCGACCGTGTAGGAGTAATCGTCCGCTTCCTCCGTGAAAAAGATGCCGACCGCGCCCAGGTCGCCTTCGTGTTTTACTACCGTGGCAAAAGCACTTGCCTCGCCGCTTCCCATCGACGGATCGACTGTTCCCGCAGGCATGCTTGCCTGATTGATTCCGACCGAATACGCATCCGTCACCATGTACACGACAGCCAGCGGGAACCGGACATCGTAAGAGATCCAGTAATAGGCGGCCACTCCTCCCGGGGCGTTCGTGTTGTGCACAAGCCAAGCTCCGTTTTGCGAAGCCGTCGTTCCAAATCCGAAACCTTCTGCCGGGAAATCATCATCCCATCCAACCACGCACAGGAA
>JAFZLF010000064.1 GCA_017551625.1 Clostridiales bacterium
AAGTGGTTGCGGGGCATTTCTTATCTCACCCCCGAGAGGTGAAACTCGACACCTCTGACGAACCTTGACAACTGAATAGCAGTTCCTTCCCCACCATCGGAACCTTACGCGTAGTCACAGGCCGAGCGTTGAAGCGATGAACGAGCATCGTGAGCCGTCACACCCAATGAGCGTTGAAGTAAGAAGGTCTAAGACCTGGGGGAAGGAGATCCGAAGAAACCCTCGTAAGAGGGAGACTTCCTTCCCGGGAGTGGACGATAAATACGGGCAAAAGAAAACTATATTGCAGAAAGGAACGAACAACAAATGAATGATTATGAACCATTGGAAACAAACACTCTTCAATCTCTGATGGAGAAAGAGTTCATGGACAAACCGCACCTGGTCGATACGATCCTTCCCGGTGTTGGATTGTACCTTCTTGCAGGCGATCCGAAGAGTGGCAAATCCTGGCTTGCACTTGATCTTGCACTCAGTATTGCTTCAGGCAAAGCTATGTGGGAACACGAAGTCTTTATGACGGATGTGTTGTATCTGGATCTGGAGGGTGGAGAGAAGCGGCTTCAGGATAGAGTCCTTCGAATCGCAACAAGATTCCCACCGGGATTCTACTATGCAACCAATGCTCTAACAGTGCGCGGAGAACTTATCCGGCAACTGGATGATGAACTGAAAAAACATCCTGGCATAGGCTTTGTCGTAATTGACACGCTGGCAGCGATAAAAGGCGAATCTATCGCGGCAGCAAACATATACCAGGATGATTACAACATTATGAGAGCCCTTCATGAGTTCTCTCTCAAACATAATATCACGATTTTGGTGATACATCATACCAACAAGAATAAATCTCCATATCCCATGAACAACATCTCAGGATCAAACGGAGTGACCGGTGCAGCAGATGGGAGTTTTGTTCTCGAGAAAGACAAGTTCGAATATGAGATGGCAAAGCTCTACTGCAGTTGCAGGGACTATGAGGATCATGTGATCACGTTGAAGTTTAATAAGGAGACTTGTAAGTGGGAGTTTCTGAAAGACAATTCTTCATTTCAAGACTCGATAGAAAGTGATCCGGATCTTCGAAAGGTTGTGGAGTACATCAAGGAGGCGAAAGAATTCAGAGGCGGTGCCGCTGATCTTTCTCAGATCCTAGGGATCGAAAAGCCCGGACAGATCCTGAGTACCAAACTGAGCAGAAAGAGATTGGATCTGGAACGAGTCGGAATCATGTTCACACGAAACCGCACTCACACCGGACGAGAGATCAATCTGATCCTTCTTGGCCAACCGACTCCGGAAGGAGGCGAGGAAGATGCGTGACGATGTGACGTTAAATCACACCCCCCCTCCCTCAAATAGCGTCACAGCGTCACGGGACACCGAAGAGAGATTCCCAACCGATGTGAAGAGAGTTGAGGAAGAACCGGCTATGAATGGAGAAGAGAATTCTCTTTCCAATCCGTTGTGGCAAGCCACGAATGGTGACTCTAGTAAGGCAAGCAGAGCATTCGGCTTGCCACCGAACGCAGAAGAATCGGGCGGGAGCCCGGACCCACTCGAAACGGATGAGAAAAACACCTCGCTGAAGAAGGTTTATACGCGAAAAAGAAGCAAGGTTTTATCCATCCATCTGGCCCCCAAGGAGAAAGAAGTGATCGTCACAGGAGCAAAAAAAGCGAAGAAGACCGTCACGGATTTCATTATGGACTCTGTCCGTGGAGCACAATTCATTGTGTGTGATGATCTTCATCCGATGCTTCTGGAAGAGAAACGGATCGGAAACAACATCAACCAGATTGCCAGAAAGATCAACTCAGGCGAGGTGCAAGCTCAGAACTTCGAAGAACTTGCGAGAGAATTGAAGCTTCTGAACGCATCTCTGTTTATGATTGTGAGGAGATTCTATGGCGACAGTTAACTATATCCAGGAGCGGACACAGACCGTTTCCGTTATGAAAAGAGTGATCGATTACTGTTCCCGCGAGGACAAGACGATCGAACAGGAGACCGGGATACGATACCTGAGCGGAGTAAATTGCGAAGGGACCAACGCATTCGAAGACTTCGTTGCAACAAAGATGCTTCATCGGAAAACGGGCGGATTCATGTTCTATCACTACGATCAATCCTTCCATCCGGATGAGAAACTGACCCATGCCGAAGCACACAAGATCGCTTGTGAGTTTGCAGAAAAGGCATGGCCGGGACACGAAGTGCTGGTCGCAACCCACTGTGATGCGAAGCACATTCACTCACATTTTGTGGTCAACTCTGTCAGTTTTCAGGACGGAAAGAAGCTGCACCAGACACCGAATACGCTAATTGAACTCCGAAAACTAAGTGATAATATCTGTCGGGAACATGGTCTTTCCGTACTCACCGACTACCGCCGAGGAAGAATAAAAGGACTTTCAACCAAAGAGTATCGGGCCGCGCTTAGGGGTAACAGCTGGAAATATCAGCTTAAATTTGCTATCCGAAAGTGTATGGCGATGGCACAAACTAAGGATGAATTCATCGATGAGATGAAGGATCAGGGCTATGGTGTGACCTGGACTCCCGAGAGAAAATACATCACCTACCAATGCCCCAATGGAAAGAAATGCAGGGACAAGAGCCTCGGTGATGATCGGTATCTGAAGGAGAACATGGAAAAAGAATTCAAGATACGTCAGAGTGTAGCACCGCAGAATGTTCCTACAACCGGTTGGGAAAAGGAAAGAGAGAAACTACTCCAGATGAAGAAAGAGGAGCTGAGATCACTCCATCTTGGAAAGGACTTTGCCTATCTTGTCGCATCGTTTGTCTCTATGGATGGCGGGTCGGAGGATCCGGAAGAGATCGAACGAGAGATCCGGGCGAAATGTGAGATGGAAAATCTTGCTGCGGTTGTCGGTGGAACGATCGGAATTATGATGCTGATCGATGAGATTGCCAAGGCAAGAACAACACAGAATGAATGGAACACTATGCACCGACAGGAGCCAGAAAGTCATCAGGAGGACTCCTACGGTTATGAAGAAGATGATGACGAAGAACAAGACGATGATGAGTCCGAGGGATTCATCATGATGATGTAAGAAAGGAGGCAGATGCTATGAATAAAGAAGTACCGGTATGGGAAAAGTATGCGCTGACAATTCGTGAGGCCGCGAAGTATTTCCACATTGGCGAGAAGAAGATACGCCAGATCGTTGAGGAAAACCCGGATGCGGATTTTGTAGTCAAGCTCGGAAACCGTTCCATGATCAAGCGTAAGAACTTCGAAAACTATCTCGATCGAGTAAGCGTTTTGTGAGAAGAATAGTGGCAAAAAGCAAGCGACGTTAACCAAATGTTAACCAAATCGGCAGAAAATGCCCATTCTTGAATGATCTGCCGAAGAAACAAGAAACCCCGCAACCTTTGTGGTTACGGGGTTTTTCGCTTTGGAGCCGATTGCGAGACTCGAACTCGCGACCTGCTGATTACAAATCAGCTGCTCTACCAACTGAGCTAAGTCGGCGACTTTTCAGCGCAAGAAGTATTGTATGCTGAAGGGGAGGGTTTGTCAACACTTTTTTCGAAAGGACAGTGCTTTTCAAGCAGAATTCTCTTGACGCGGGGCGTTTCGTGTAGTAACATTACCTAGCACATAAAGTCCGGTCCGGCATACGTGGTACTTAGAACTACGCGCTTGACCTTTGATTAAGAGGTGAAAGACATGAAAGAAGGAATCCATCCGAAGACACAGGTTGTCACCGTAAAGTGCGCTTGCGGCGAGACTTTCGAGACAACTTCCACGAAGAGCAGCCTGCGTGTTGACATCTGCTCCAAGTGCCACCCGTTCTACACAGGTAAGCAGAAGCTCGTAGATACAGGCGGACGTATCGATAAGTTCAAGAAGAGAATGGGCCAGAGCAACGGCTGATTCGACTGAACGATCTAAGTAGTTATGAAGACGTGCCCGATTCGGTAGAAACTGAGTCGGGCACGTTTTTGTTTCATTATTAGACGTGATACTGAGAACTGATGAGGATCCGCAGATCTTCACGCGCGGCAGGGAACGGCGGGGACGGTCTGGAGATCCTTACTCCACCTTCATCATGCGGTAGCCGACTCCGATGTGGGTCTGGATGTACTGCGGGGAGTCGGGCGCGGCCTCGAGCTTTTTGCGAAGCGTGGCCATGAAGACCCGGAGCGAGGCCACATCGTTTTCCCAGCTGCTGCCCCATACTTTCTGTGTGATATAGGTGTGTGTCAGTACTTTTCCCACGTTGCGGGCCATGAGACATAGGAGCTTGTATTCGATGGGGGTCAGGTGCATCTCCTCGTCGCCGAGATAGGCGCAGCCGGCGGCAAAGTCGATGCGGAGCCGGCCGTTGGTAAAGATCGGATTGTTCGAGTTGGCCAGTTCGTTCTGGAGAACGGAGAGCCGGCGTATGTTGACACGTAGCCGGGCGAGAAGTTCCTCGACGGAGAATGGCTTCGTGAGGTAATCGTCAGCGCCGTTGTCGAGCGCCTCGATCTTGTCGGCGTCCTCCGAACGCGCGCTGATGACGATGATCGGGAGATTCGACCAGGTGCGGACTTTCTTGATGACCTCGATCCCGTCCATGTCGGGAAGTCCGAGATCCAGAAAGATGATGTCGGGATTGTTCGTCGACGCCTGCATGATGGCGCTTGCCCCGTCCGGAGCGGTTATAAACTTGTACTCATGTGCTTTTAGTGTGGTCGTGATGAGGTTTCTGACGGGAGCGTCGTCCTCGACGACCAGGATCGTTATCTTATTCATGCTGTATCACCTCGCTTGATGGGATGGTAAAAGTGAATACTGAGCCGTGGGGCTCGTTGTCGGTGACGGTCAGGGTACCGCCATGAGCGGTGACGATGGACTGGCACAGGAAAAGACCCAGCCCGAGAGATCGACGGCTGTCGGCGAGTGACGTGTTGCCCGTATAGAACATCTCGAAGATCTGGGGCTTGATCTCGTCAGGGATGCCCTCTCCGTCATCGGCGACGGAGACCTCGACGAAGCTGTCCTTCTTCCGCGCAGTGATGACGATGTGCGAACCCTCGGCCGTGTACTTGATGGCATTGTCCACGAGATTGATGATGACCTGGATGATGAGCTTCGCATCGACCTTCGCCAGCAGCAGGTCATCTATATATTCAACCTTGATATCGTGTGATTTCTTCCGGCGGACGATATAGCGGATGGCCTCGTCGATAACCTCTTCCATGAGCTGTACGGAGAGATTGAGGTGCATGCGCCCCTCCTCGATACGTGTGACGGACAGGAGATTCTCTACGAGATTGATGAGCCACTGCGAATCGTCGTACATGTCCGAGAAGATCTGTTTCCGCGTCTCGTCGTCGAGCTTGTCGTAGTTGGCAAGAAGCGTCGAGGCGTTCCCGGAGATCGAGGTCAGGGGGGTGCGAAGATCGTGTGAGAAAGTCCGGAGGAAATCGGCGCGCATCTGTTCGTTCTTGGCAAGGATCGCCGAGCGTTCTTTTTCCTGTTCGTTTCGGAGATTCTCGATCGCGAGCGAGCATTCTCCGAGGATCGACAGGAGTATGCTGTTCTCGAAGTAGTCCAGTGGTCTGGCCGGGATATGGACACCGACCACGCCGAAGACGTGCGTATGGATGCGAAGTGCAAGATAGAGACATTTCGCGTCCGGGAAACGGTCCGTGCACCTGCCGGCGCGATGGTGATTCTCGAAGACCCACTTCGCCGTCTCGTGCTCTTCTGAAGTGAAGAGATCTTCGTTCATCGTATCCGTTGTGTCGGAGTAGAGGAGTCCTTTATCGATCTTTCCGTTCGCTTCCGGGTAGATGACGATCGCACGGTCGAGCAGCTTCATGAGCTGGGAGGCCGTGACATTCATGATGTCTGTCTCGCTCTTGGATTTCTGCAGCATCTGGTTCGTGTCGAAGAGGACCTTAGTCTTAAAGGCGGACTGCGCCGAGACCTTCGCGTGGTCCTTGAGTTTCGTGGCCAGAGCGCCGGTCACGATCGAGATGATGAGCATAATCAGGAAGGCGACCGTATATCGCGAGTCAAAGGAGTGAAGGGACATCTTCGGTTCGGTGAAGAAGAAGTAAAAGGCCAGTACGCTTGTGAAAGAGCAGATGATCGAGGTGGTGTAGCCTCGGGTAGAGAGTGCGACGAGCAGGACACCGAGGATGTAGATGGCCATGATGGTGGACTCGTCGATGCCGAAGTAACCGAAGAGCAGGCCGATGGCGGTGACGAGCGCGATGACGACGAGCATGATGAGGAAGTCCCTGGGATAGACGATGAACTGCTTAAGTGAGAATCTTCCCAGCATCGGGCGCCGTTTCTCGAGGGTCATGTCGGGGATGATGTGGATATCTGCAGATGGCACGAGGTCGGTGAGCTTCTCGGTGAGCGGCGCTTTGTTCCAGAAATGACGGCGTGATACGTTCGATCTTCCGAGAACGATCTTCGTTACGCCCGAAACGCGGACGAACTCTGCGATCTGTGAGGCGATGTCCTCGCCGTAGACGGTGACCAGGTATGCGCCCTGCTGCTCAGCGAAACTGATGTTCTCCCTGAGTCTCGTCCTGTCCTGCTCGGACATGCTCTCGGAGAGCGGAGTCTGGACATACAGTGCTGTGAATTCCGCGCCAAAAGCACTGGCCATCCTGGCTGCGGTCTTGATGATGTAGGGGCTCGACGGGGATGGCGAAACGCACACGAGCACGTGTTCGTGCAGTGCCTCGGTCTGGGGTGCGGTTTCGGTTCTCATCTCGTCCTGCTCCTTTTTTTCCTACATTATAAATCAAATAACGTCGGGTGTCAGGAGCGGCAGCAAGCGTGTCGCGCGGGTATATGTTTTCGCGATGCCGGGGGGCTTCTCTTCTTTGCGACCGGTCAGATATGGAAGCACTTCTGGATGTCCCGGTATTCGCCCAGCACGAGCAGAGTCACGGCATCGGTAAGTACGGTCTCGGAAGTGACAGTCAGGTTCATCTTGCCGTTCTGCTTCAGCGCCATGATGGTGATGTTATACTTCCGTCTGATGTTGATGTTGCCGACGGTCTCGCCGAGCCAGGCTTTCGGGACCTCGACCTCGAAGATCGCGTGGCTCTCGTCGAGCTCGATATAACTGAAGATGTGATCTGCACTATAGCGGATCGCCGTCCACTTCGCCATCTGCTTTTCAGGGTAGACGACCTCGTCCGCGCCGTTCCGCAGGAGGAATTTCTCCTGCACACCACGCTCGGCACGTGAGATGACCTTCACGGCGCCCAGTTCCTTCAGAAGGGAAGTGGTCTCCAGAGAACTCTGGAAATTGTTGCCGATGGCGACGATACAGATATCAAAGTTCGAGATGCCGAGGCTGCGGATAAAGTCCGGATTCGTACTGTCACCGATCTGTGCACTGGTGACGAACGGGAGCGATTCATTGACGCGCTCCTCCTTGATATCGATGGCCATGACCTCGTGCCCGAGCTCACTGAGCTGCATCGCGACATGCTTGCCGAATCTTCCGAGTCCGATCAGTAATACAGATTTCATAGATTACACTCCTTTGTTTTCTTGCCTCGCCCTATTGTGCGAGAGGTGTTTTCGAATTTGACTATCCTACCGTGATCCGCTCCTGCGGGAGCTTGGACATGCGGGGGTGGTTTCCGGAGATTGCTGCGAAAATGACGGTCAGACCGCCGACGCGCCCGAGGAACATCAGGACCATCAGGATGATGTGCGATCCGACAGAGAGCGACGGGGTGATCCCCTGCGAGAGTCCGACGGTTCCGACTGCCGAGGCGGTCTCGAAGAAACACTTATCGATCGGTACTTTGTCAATCCCGGAGATGAGCATCGCGCCGATCGAGAAGAGCGTGATATACATGATCAGGATCGCCGATGCGTAACGGACGACGTGATTCTCGATCCTTCTGCCGAACATATGCGGTTCTTCCTGGCGGCTGAATACTGCTGCGGTGCTCGCGAAAAGCACTGCCAGTGTGGTGGTCTTCATACCACCTGCGGTCGATCCCGGAGAGCCGCCGATGAGCATCAGCGCAATCATGATGGCCTTGCCGACGCCGCTCAGCGCCGTAAGATCGTAGGTGTTAAAGCCTGCCGTTCTCGGGGTGATGGCCTGGAAGAACGAGCCGAGGATGCGTTCCTTCATCGGAAGATCCGAAAGGTCGAAAATGAAGAAGAATACTGCGGGCAGGAGGATCAGGATCCCTGTCACAGTAAAGATGACCTTGCTCTGCATGCGGTAGCGCTTGAGATGGAACTTGTTCGTGTAGACATCTTCCCACGTGAGAAAACCGATACCGCCGATGATGATCAGAAGCATGATGACGACGTTGATCACGATGCTCGAGCTATACGATGTCAGCGAAGAAAAGGCGCCTGAAGATTTTCCCATGACGTCAAATCCCGCATTGCAGAAAGCGGAGACCGAGTGGAAGAAGGCCATGAAAATACCGGACGGACCGTGATCCTTGATGAAGACGGGCATCATGGCAACAGCGCCCGCAAACTCCATGAGAAAAGTGGCTTTTAAGATGAACCCGGTAAGACGTACGATGCCGCCGACCTTCGGAGCGGCGATGGCCTCCTGCATCGTGCTTCTCTGAAGAAGAGAGATCTTCCGTCCGGAAAGAAGCGCGAAGGAAGCGGCGACCGTGATGACACCGAGCCCGCCGACCTGTATCAGAAGAAGGATCACGGACTTGCCGAAATAGGACCAGTATGTACCGGTATCATGGATCACGAGTCCTGTCACGCAGACGGCAGAGGTCGATGTAAAAAGAGCCTCGTGAAAAGGAGTGAAGTTCCCCTGCGCGGAACTGATCGGGAGCATGAGGATCAGTGCGCCGACCAGAACCACGGCGGCAAAGCCGAGGATGATGGTCTGAAACGGCGTCATCCGCTTCTTCTTTCTGGCGATGTGGTCCATCTGTGGCGCGATCCTTCCTGACTGCGGGGAAGCGCGAGAGACCACGGAAAACATAGCGGAGCCTCCATCTGCATCCCCTCTTATCTATCGCTAATATATCGTTACTATACTAAAGACCACATAAGGGGATAAAGGACGACATTAAGATTGTATAAAGATGAGAGGCACAATCACAGGTCCTTGTCCTCAAGAAGGACGGTCCTTTCTTTGCCACCGTTCGATGCGACACTTATGGAGTTGATCTTATCTTTCTTCGACATGGTCAGAGAGTAATAGCAAACAGAGTCTTTGACACTGTCTTGGGGCTTTTCGGTGCAGCAGTATACCGTGATGAGACAGGCTTCCTCTCTGTCGATGGCGATATCGGTGAGGATCCCGACCATTTCATCATCTGACGGGAAGTCTCCGTCTTTTCTGATCAACGTGACGTTGACCTTTCGAAATTCGACGCAGTTCTTGATGTACTTCTTCAGGGACATGTCCTCGACAGGGGAGAGAGCATAGACCTGACTGAATTCCACTTCCAGGGAATCACCGGGGAAGTAGTCTTCGATGTATTCTGTGATATACTCTTCCACTTCATCGTGGTAGCGGATGGCATTGTAATTCGTCTCGAGGGAACCGTCTTCTCGGATCATTACCTTGATTTCCGCATCCGGATATTTCTTTGACCTGACGCAGGCACAGGTATTGCTCTGTCCTATGATGCCGTTATACGCTCCACTGATATATTCAAACTCGTCATCCGTGAAGGTCTCATTCATTTCCTTGACCCACTTTTTCTGTTCTTTGATCTCACTTCTACTGAGGCATCCGGTAAAGAACACGGAACACATGCATACGATCAGGGCAGTGGCAGTGACTCTTTTAAAGGTCTTCATCTTATCTTCTCCATTCACTTTCGTCATTTTCAACAGTTATCTGCGTTTCCGACGCAGTTCTTTTTCCGGACTCGGATGATATCGCTCCGGCCGCTTCTGTGAAATAGACGAGAGAGAAAATGAATCTGTTGCAAGTTTTGATGTTCAAATTATATTTCGCCATTGAGATGTATATCCTCAATTGTTACAAAAAAGTACCCCCATTCATTGTACATCGCTGTACAAAAAATGGGGGTAACTTCATTTCTTTTGGCGGAGAAGGAGGGATTCGAAGAGTAGGATTCTTGCCTAATTCGTAAGCGCTCAATAATCGGGTGTCTATGAATCTGTTGTCAGATTCGGTAAAATCAGTTTTTGAAGTTTTTCTGGATGTAAGCGGACCAGGGCATGAGATTTTCGAGAACTTCCGGATCAGTTCTCCAATTCTCGGTCGGCA
>JAFZLF010000065.1 GCA_017551625.1 Clostridiales bacterium
CAGCACGGCTACACTCTCGATAATGACGACTATAAGATCTTCTACCTCGAGATCGGACCCGGTCTTATAAACGACGACAAGAAAGGCACGGAGACCGAAGGCGGATGCATCCTCGAGGTCGGAAAGAAAGCCATTCAGATCGTAGAGAACGTACCCTCTTCCCACTCCGGCCGAAGGAGTTGACAAATACTTTTATGGGGTCTATATTGAAGATAGTTTGATAGTCAAAGTAATTTCGGGAAGGAGGGAACTTCGTCTTGGAAGCGCTAATGTGGATATTTATACTTGTCTATGCTCTGTCGCCAATTCCGCTCTTGGTTCTCTTCATCGTGTCCCGTGTCCAGTTAAGTAAAGCCCGCCGCGAGGCCAAGGAAGACGAGATCCGTCACATGCAGTCCGAGATCGAGAGTGCGCGTGATAAGGAGAACTATCGCCGTTACGTCAGTCAGCTCCAGAACCAGATACGATCTTTGGACCCCGAGGCGAAGATCGGATATCTCCAGACACCTTCCACATCTGCGACAGCAAAGCCGGTCCCCGCGCCTTCTTCTCCTCCGGCACCGGTCATTACGCCGGCCGCCCCGGCACAGCCTGCGCCTCATTTTCAGGCTCAGGCCATACCTCAGACGGCTCCTGCTCCGGCAGTGTCATCTCAGACGCCCCATCCTTCTCCGGCTACGGAGGCTCCCGCCACCTCTTCTGTCCCCTCGGTTCCGGATTCATCTGACAATTCCCACACGCCGGTGATTCTCACCGTCGGTGTCATTTTGCTGCTCCTTGCCTCCATCGGATTTATCTCTGCGACCTGGAGTTTTCTCGGCAGCGGAACCCGCGCCATCGCCCTGCTGTCCTTCAGTGCGATTTTCCTCGGTGCCGGCATTATCGCCAAGACACGTCTTCATCTTCCGAATACCAGTCTGGCCTTCTATTCCATCGGATCGGCCTCCCTGCCGATCACCATTTTCGGCGCCAGTGCTTTTGGCCTATTAGGCGGATACTTCGCTCTTCACCTCCCTGAGATCTACAACACGCTCCTTCTCTGCTTCGGAAGCCTCCTTGTGCTTCTGTTCTTCGGCGCGGTTTTCTTCCGAAGCCGGGTATTTGCGACCGGTTCCCTGATCTCATTGAGCCTCTGCGTATATACTCTGGCAGTCATGTTCGATTATCCCTGCTCCACGAACATTCTCCTGATCGCGATCTTTGCTTCGGCTTCTGTCTTTGCGGCTCCGTATATCGGGAAGATCCCGGAAAACAGCCGTCTCTTCCCGTTCTCGAAGGTATTCCTCGTCTATTCCATCTTAAATCTATACGTAATGACGCTCGTCGCGCTCTTCCTGAGCCGTAACAACATCTGGTCAGGCGTCTTCCTGCTTGTCCTCTCTGCAGCCTTCTTCCTCGCTTCCGTCCTGAAAAGAGAGACCGGCCTTCTCAGTCTCCCTTCCATCGTTCTGCTTCTGGTCGGGACCGCGCAGATCGTCGGTCTGCATAGCATCCTTACCGTCTCGATCTGGATGCTCGTGGCCGGTGTCTCTTTCGCCGCGCTGTCCTTCGCGCCTTCCTTTAAGAAGATCTTCGCGCAGGTGCTTCTGGTCTTCGGCATTACCTTCCTGATCGCGAGCGCACTTCCCATCTTCATCTATTCCTTGGAGGTCGATTCCTGGGGCTATATCGCGCTGACTCTGGTGCCCTGTCTCGCCCTCACTTATCTGTCTGTTCACTATGAAAAACCACTGATCTTCGTCGGCGTGATCACTCCCTGTTTCGACCTTCTGTGGATCACTTCGGTACGTCTTTTCAGTTTTACCACACTGTATGCTCCCGATACGCTCGTGGATTATATCCGCATAGGGAAATCCGATTACATGCTCGCGGCCTCTACCGCGACACTGCTGGGCCTGATCATCGCCGCGGCGCTTTACGGAGTCTTCAGCTTCATCCCGCACCACCGCTTCTACACCAGCACGGGCAATCTCCTCACCTTCGGATATCTGGTCGTCTTCTTCGAGTCCTTCGTCTCTACGATCGAAGATCCGTACGCCATGTGGTTCTTCTTCCTGACGCTTCTGTTCTGCGCAGGCTGCATCGTGATGGGCTGCCGTACCGACAAGCTCAATTACCGCGATCCTTCTTTAGAAGAGGAGCCGAAGAGCATCACGTCGAACCGCATCTTCTATGCCGCTATCTGGCCTGTTTTTATTTTCTTCTTCTTCTCCCTGAAACTCGGGAGAGAACACGACAGCATCCGCGTCACCACGGTGGCTCTTCTTCTCTTTGCCGTGATCACCTATCTATTCATGGTGATCCGCATCTTCAAGTCCGGTTCCGGGGGAAGAGCCTTCCTGGACATTTCTTCCTCGACCGCGAAGAAAGTGACCATGTGGGCCGCGCTTATTACGACACTGGTCCTGATCTTCTTCATCATGATCGATGTCCTGATCACGGCAAAATCCGAGCCGTTCCTCTTCGTGGTGCAGCATCTGGTCCCGCTTCTGATCCCGCTTCTCTTTCTTATCCTTCTGCTTCTTGAGAAGGACCATTCCGCCCCGGCTTCTGCGACACTGACTCCTATGTGGTATACGCTGTTCGGTCTGATCTCCCTGACCGTGGTGCTTCCCTTCACGCTTTCGATCCCGAAAGCATTCGGCGTCTCTTCTTTCTTCCTGGGCTATGGCTTTGTCTTCTCGATCCTATCTCTTCTCCCGCTTCTTTTATTTGCTATCTCCTATCTTCTTTCCGGAGAAAAGAAAGACCCGGTCCCCCACGCTCTCCGTTCTTCACGCAACCAGGCTGTTTTCCTGTGGTCCTGCGCGATCGGGATCTGGCAGTTTCTGGCATTTATGATGAGACTTCTGCCTCACCGCTATCCCTTCTATCCGATCGCTCTCTCCCTGATGCTGATATCGCTCATGATCCTTTTCTTCCGGTACCGACCTCTTCTGTGCGCGATCGCCGCCACAGTCGAGACACTTCTTTTCATAAACTTCATCGACCACTATGCTTCGGAAAACAGATGGAATCTCCCGGTATGGGCCGAGATCCTTCTCTTCCTGCTCCCCGTTCTTATCTACTGTCTGATTTCCTACCTCCGGAGTCATACCACTGAGGAGACCCGCTTCCGTCGCGATCCTTTCTCCCTGGGCGCGCTGTTCTCCCAGATCCTGGTCTTCGTAGTCGTACCTTTCATGACCATTTCCGAGTCGGAAGCACTGAGAGATTCACAGATTTCGATCTCGAAGATTTCTCACACCTCACAGATCCTAGATCATCTTTTCCGGGGGCTGTTCTCGGTATTCTATACTTGCCGTTTCCTCTTCCTGGTACT
Source organism: Clostridiales bacterium (assembly GCA_017551625.1). Lineage (GTDB taxonomy): Bacteria > Bacillota > Clostridia > Saccharofermentanales > Saccharofermentanaceae > Scatonaster. Next base: position 3,323 of record JAFZLF010000065.1, read on the forward strand.
GCCGGGATTTCTTCTGATCGAACTGCTGCTGATCCTCCGGAGCCGCAATAAGGTCGACCGCAGGAGGGGCATCGCTCTTCTCATCGTGACGCTTTCCACGCTGCTGTGGATGCCGGTTCTGTCTCTCCCCTCCCTGTCGAATCTTGTCGAGGCCTGCTACCTGATCCCGACGACACTGATTATCGTCCTTCTCCCGTGGCTCTTCCCGGGCATCAAAGAGAAGTCCGATATCGATTCGATGCGGATCGTCTTCTCGAGCATCGAGATGGGCATCCTGGCCTTCCTTACCCTCGCCACGCCGAAAGACAACTTCTGCCTGATCCTCTTCGGCGTGATCAGTTTTCTGATCCTTCTTGGCGGGTATGCACTACGGAAGAAAGGGTTCCTTATCCTCGGCACCGTCTGTGTTCTGGGCATGGCCGTCTATATCATCAACCGTGTCTGGGGGGACATGTCCTGGTGGATCTATCTGTTCGTGACCGGCACCATCCTCATCACGATCGCCGTAAGAAACGAGATCAAGAAACGCAAGTAGCCCCCGTCCTTGAAAATCTTCTGTAAATCTTCTTCATATACGGGAAGAAAACTATTCTGTCTTTCCGATTTCTTTGTTATCATTAGTAGTAGAATCGGTGAAAATCGAATTGATTATTCAAGTGATCCGGGGGAGGTACTCCATGGCTACATTGATCAGCAACCATTTCATGTTACATAGCGCGACGGCAGAGCGTCTGTATTTCGACTACGCGAAGAACTGTCCGATCGTTGATTATCACTGCCACATCAACCCGAGAGATATCGCAGATGACACCAAATACGAGAATCTCACGAAGCTCTGGCTTTCCGGAGATCACTATAAGTGGAGACTGATGCGCGCGGCCGGGATCGAGGAATCCCTGATCACCGGTGATGCGGATGATTTCGAGAAATTCGTCGCATGGGCCAGCGTTATCGAGCGCGCGGTCGGGAATCCCCTCTATCACTGGTCGAATCTGGAACTGTACCGCTATTTCGACATCAAGGAACCTCTCGGTCTCAGTAATGCCGAGCAGGTCTGGGAGACCGTTAATGAGAAGCTCACCAGCGGTCTCTTCAGTGCGAGACATTTCATCACTTCCTCGAACGTGAATCTTCTTTGCACCACTGACGATCCCGCTGACGATCTTTTCTCTCATCGCCGTATCGCCGAAGACCTTACGTTCGGGCCTCTGGTCATCCCGACCTTCCGTCCGGACCGCATCGTCAATATCGAGAAAAAAGATTTCTCTGAATATGTCGGGATCCTCTCGAAGGCCGCAGAGATGCCGATCCAGAGCTGGGATGACCTGAAGACCGCGCTTCATAAGAGGATGGACTATTTCTTCGATCACGGCTGCCGTCTGGCAGATCACGCCATGGAGCGGTTCGTATTCTGCGACACTTCCGAGGCCGAAGTCGACCGTATCTTCCAGAAGAAGATGAATGCGCCGGATCAGCCCATCACCTACGCGGAAGAGACGATCTATAAGAGTGCTCTGCTCCTCTATTGCGCAAGCGAGTACTTCGTCCGCGGATGGACCATGCAGCTCCACTTCGGATGCCGTCGCAACAATAATTCTCTCGCGATGGAGCAGATCGGTCCGGATACCGGATTTGACACCATCGCCGGCGATTCGGGCTTTGTTACTCCTCTGGCCAACTTTATGGACATTCTCCAGCTCAATAACATCCTGCCCCGCATGATCCTCTATAGCCTGAATCCGAACGATGATGTGATCATCGACACACTGATCGGCTGTTTCCAGGATGGCTCCGAGGCCATGAAGATCCAGCACGGCGCCGCCTGGTGGTTTAATGACAACGAACAGGGGATCAAGAACCATCTCCGTTCTCTGGCTGCCCAGGGGTATCTGCCGGGCTTCATCGGTATGCTCACCGATTCGAGAAGTTCCCTCTCCTACTGCCGTCACGAGTACTTCCGTCGTATCCTCTGCGATTATCTCGGCGGTCTCGTCGAGGAAGGAAAATTCCACAAGAACATGGAGCTTCTCGGCTCGATCGTGCAGGATATCTGCTACAACAACGCTCAGAAGATCTTCCTTCCGTCAGACGAGTCCACATTCTGATCCCGTCTTCCGGACCGGACGATGGCACCCTCCCCTGCCGGAAAGATGCCATTTCCATCTGCAAATGAATATTAAGAGTAAAAAGAGCTGTCGCATGGCAATCCCATGCGGCAGCTCTTCAATCTGAAAAAATGAAAAAGACGATGACAACAAACGATGCGGGAGAACATCGCCTGGTGTTATTTGTATGCTTGATACATCAGGTCAGAGCAGAAGCGATTGCAGAAGTAACTGTATTTACAGCGCTCTGATGTTGTTCGATCTTACTCGTAGCACTCTTGGCCTTTCCCATATACTCGGCAACATTGAACCATACGATCACGGCCAAAATAACGATGATAGCGATAACAAGTACCATCTCGATCAGCGTAAAACCTGACTTATTCTTATTGATCTTCTTCATAACCCCATTCCTCCTGGACACATACTGGTCATTCACAAATCATTCACATTTATGACACAATTATATTCCCGCCTAGTATAATATGCAATAGTTTTTAAGCAGATTCTTTGGAAAATTTCACTTTTTTTCTAAATGAAATGAACAAAATGGAAATTCTTGTGCACAAAAGTATGGTTGACGAAGCCGTCCGTGTAGAATAAAGTATTCCTGTAGTCTGTATATAAGAGGATAGAAATGGAAAACTCAGTTTTGATCATCCGCACCATAGTCATGCTCGCCGGTCTGATCGGCGCCATCGTTCTTCTCTTCGTCGGTTTTCGCGGCACCAACCGTGAACTCAAGAAAGATGATGCATCCCATACCGTGCCTCGCGATGTCCTGATCCGTTCGACCCTCTTGCTGCTCTGTGCCGTTCTCTGTGTCGTCATAAGCTACGTCGCCATGCACTATCCGGAATATCAGGAAGGCAACTGCACCTTGTCCGAGCTGGTGCTGGTATGTTTCCTGTCCGTGGCAAAATCACTTGGCTGGATCGTCGCGATCCCCTGGCTGATGAATCTGTTTCGGAAGACCGCCAGACGTTAACGCTTCATGACGGATCTTTGGTCGTATCTTTCCAAGACGGATAAGCCCATCGTCCTTTACGGGACGGGAAACGGCGCCGATAAGATCCTCGATCAGCTTCTCCTGCGCGGCATCACTATCCGCGGCATATTCGCCAGTTCCGGTTTCGTCAGGAACCGCACTTTCCGCGGATTCTTGGTCGAAGAATATGAGACTCTCCATGCCCGTTTCCCCGACATGATCGTGCTTGTCTGCTTCGGGACATCCCGGCCGGAAGTCCTCGCGAATATCGATCGCATCGCCCGGGATCACGAAGTATATGCTCCCGATGTTCCCGTGTACGGAGATATCCTGTTTGACGCCGCCTACTATGATGCACACGCTGAAGATCTCTCGATCGTCCGAAGTATCCTCGCAGACGACCTGTCCCGGGAAACGTGGGATCGTGTGATCCGATATAAATTGACAGGCGACTATACTTTGCTTCGCGGCTGTGAAGTCCCATATGAAGCGGTTTCCGGCATGATCCGTCTTCCGGATCCGGCCCGATATATCGACCTCGGTGCATATAACGGCGATACCGTTTCTTTTTATACGAAGGTCTTCCCGCAGATTCGGGAGATCGTGGCAGTTGAGCCGGATAAGAGAAATTTCCGAAAGCTCACGGAGACCGCACGAGCCCTTTTCGGACGCGAAAATGAAGAAGAAAAGTCCTCCTCGTCTATCGTGAGAAGCACTATAGCCGAAGACGGATCCGGACAGCCGGAAGAACAGCGCATCTCGAGCGGTGATAAAACTGTTTTCTGCGTCCGTGCACTGATCTCTGACCATGACGGGAGCGCTTCGATACCGAAAAACAGGGGTCGCGGCGTCCACGAAACCGGCGATGACGGAAACGGCGAGAAGCTTACAGCCATCTCACTTGTAACACTGTTAAGAGACCGAAGGACCGACCTGATCAAGCTCGATGTCGAGGGAAATGAGAGGGCGGCTATCGAAGGAGGTCGGGAGATCCTCCTGCGGGACAGACCGGCGCTGGTCGTGTCGTGTTATCACCGAAACGAAGACCTCTTTCTTCTCCCTCTGCTTATCAGGAGAATCGTGCCCGATTACCGTGTCTACATGAGACATCATCCACATCTTCTCTGCTGGGATACAGAGTTTATCCTCGTTTAATTCAGAGTCTGTACCGTATTTTTTCGCAAATAGTCATGTTACTATTATTGTGGAAAAAGGTGTTCCGGAACGATACTTCCGGAAATGGGAGGAAAATATGGCGAAGACTTGTCCGGGGTGTGGCGCCCCGATGGAATATGATCCGGGCTTTGATTCATTAGTATGCTCTGCATGCGGAAACATCATCGACCCGAAGACCTTGTCCGATGCTGATGATTTCTACCACAATGACGAAAACGATGAGGATTCGCCCGTCCGTGTGGAGGACACGCTGTCTGAGTTCGACGAGCTGACCGGTGAGATGTATGACTGCCATATCTACACATGCAGCCAGTGCGGTGGTGAGGTCATCGTTTCCGGAACTGAGATCAGCACACGATGCGTGTACTGTGGCGCGACGGCCGTTGTCTTCTCCCGAATTGCCAAGGCCAACCGTCCGGACTCGATCGTTCCCTTCGCCGTAACGAAGGAAGAAGCGATCGAAAACGTCACGAAACGGCTCCTCTCCGGTGCATTTGTTCCGAAATCGTTAAAGAACATCTCTCCCGAGTGCGTGCGCGGTATCTACATCCCGTATTTTACTTACGAGGGCACGATCACCGATACGCAGCGTCACACGCTGGGACTTCTCGAAAGATCCTACGTTTATGACGGAAGTGCCGAGTTCTCCGATCTTCTCGTGGAGAGCTGCCAGGCTCTGAATGACCGTATGACGGCGCTTCTGGAGCCATACAGTCTGCGTGACGCCGTGGATTTCGACTCATCGTATCTCATGGGTTTTTATTCGAATGTCCAGGATATCACACCACGTAAGGCCAGAGGAATCGCCGACCTGAAGGCACGTACGCTTTTCCAGGGAAAGATGAAACAGCAGTCGCCGAAGAGTTTCATCAAGCAGGTCAATTCGGCACCGCAGCTGAAACTGAAGCGCACCGGATATGTGCTTCTTCCGGCCTGGTTCATCACACTCAATTCGAACGACACACCGTATACCTTCCTCGTAAACGGGCAGACCGGTAAGGTCGTCGGAACCGCCCCGTGGAACAAGCGTCTGATTTTCGCGGCCATGGTCGGATCGTCCCTGGCCGTATGCGCACTTCTGTTCACGCTTTATGCGACCGTCATAAGCAGTTGGATCTCCGGGCTTTCCGAGAAAGATGCAATGGATATAGTTAGTGGAACCGGAAGCATTGGAGACTTGCCACAACTTCTGATGTCCATTTTCTCCTGCCTTAGTATCGGTTTGTTTGTGTATTCGGTTCATAAACTGAAACGGCTCTTCGATAAACTGAATCGTACCGGCTCCGTCGCCACATTCATCTTCTCGAAGAAGAGACAGGGAGGTGCAAAATGAGATCCTTTGTTGCTCTGTATTCTGATTACACAACTGATGTTCGAATTCTCGCACTCATGTCCACATTGATACTGTGTCTTCTGGCCGTTGGCGCGATCATCCTTCTGTTCACGCATCTTCTGGAAAAATCAAATGACTACGGTGATGAGGACACGCTCGGACTTCGAGGCGGAGATGAATTATCGAAGAATATCGGATCCTCTCTCGGCGAAGATCTGGCTGTCGGGAGCCTGCACTCCATGAAGAATTTCCGCGCCGACGAGGTCTCGAGGAAATAGAAGCTCCGCATCCGTATAAGTAAGCGGTGTTCTTCTTCTCTTAATCTCTCGAGTAGATACCGGTCAGTACTTCCCTGGCATACGCGTCCGCCATCGGCAGACCTTCCGTGGCCAGTGCCGTGTCGGCGGCCAGCCGGTTATCGTAAGGCACGGATAAGATCGTGAAGTATATCGGTGTGATCTCTTCTGCTCCGAGTTCTCCCTCGATCAGAAGAGCGTGTGCTCTCGGAACACCGATGCTGTTTCCTACGCTTCCCGTGTTGATCGCGTACCCGTCATGCAGGGAACGGATATACGGGCGATGGCTGTCCGCACAGATGTAACTCCCGAACTTCGTCTTCTTATCGGCGGAATGGAAACCCAGCTTGAGCTTCTCGTCAGGTTCGTAGCCCTGATAGAGCTGATCGACCGGGCGTCCGTGAAACAACCTGAACCGGATCCCGCTGATCAGGATCTCTGCTTCCAGTGGCAGAGAATGCAGCCACAGGATCCTCTCCTCACCCAGCTGCTCGTAGAAGAACTTGTTCTCCACTATGTATGACCGGTAGGGAGAGCCGACATTGTCCCGTTCGAAATAACTCTCGCAGATCCAGTCGTCCCAGTTGCCCTTAAGGGAATGGTCACAGTGCGCACGGACCCATTCGCAGGTCTCGATATTCGACGGTCCTTTTCCCACGGCATCACCGAGGAACCAGACCTCATCCGGAGCGATCCTTCTGATCTCCTTCTCCATCGCGAGGGTGGCCTGATAGTTACCGTGAAGGTCGGAAAGAAATACGATCTTACTCATGAGATGTTCTCCTCCATAGGATGAATATCTGCTTTACCTCGCTTCTTCAGCGCGGAAATGATGGCACAGATAAGGTAGATCAACAGGTACACGCTCCAGATGATCGTAGGGAGCATCACCCAGAGGGAAACCGAGTTTTCCGCCCCCGGGATCCAGTACTTCGCGTCGCGCCCATTTGTCCAGATCTCGTAGGGCATGTATATGGTGACCACGATGGAAAAGAGACTGATGATCACGGCTAGAACTTCAAGCGGAGTTGCAGGCTTTTTCTTCGCGGAATTCCGGAAGAACGAGATCGTCACCAGGATCGCGATCAGATCGGCGATCCCCCAGACGACCGCATAGAGTACCGTGGTCGCGCCACGGCTCAGAAGGGCCACGCCCAGCATCAGGCCGATCGCGACTCTGCCTCCGACACGGATATTCCTAATTGCAGAGAGAGATTTCAGACTGTCGATGGAGATACCGTTTTCCTCGACGGCAGAAAAGATCGAGCCGGAGAAGTGCCGGAGCACATTTACCGCGACAAAAGCGGCGACCGAGAGGAGCACGGCGAGGAACATGAGGATCAGAAGGGCCGCGACTTCTTCCCTTCGCTTACTCTCCAGTGCTTTTCCCATATCGGCTGGCTGGGTCGGGATCGCGACATTCGCATACGGATCCTGCGGCTGTGCCGGAACCGTACCGTTCGCGCCGGTCTGGTTCTGCGGCTGCTTTCCGTACCCGCGCATATGGGGACCACCATAACGATATATCATGTCCTCGCTCCTTCTGCAATCTCAATACGAGGCAAGTGCTCCTGCCGGATCCGGCAGAAGCACCCTACCCTCTAATTTATGATAATACAAAAGCTGTCCGAAGGAAAAGACCTCGATGCTCTCACTTATACTGTGACAGCGTCGTACCTGCTGACCAGCAGAATATCTACCAGAAGAAGAGTGCACGGGATCACGAAGAGAACATACGGCGCATCCGGTTTGTATAACATGTCCAAAGTAAACATAAATCCTAAAAAGAGCGCGACGGCGATAACAGCACCAATGATCACGATGACCGGCATTTTGATAGGTGATCTCTGCATTTTTCCCGCGATACCGAGGATCATATATGCACCCAACCAAATAAACAGAAAGAGTGCAAAGTAGGCATATACACTATTCCATTCGAAACTGATGTTGGTGAGATTGTTGGCTTCGATACCCTGAAGATCACGCCATGACGTAATTCCAAGTGAACTTCCATCCCATTTGAAACCACCTGAAATGAGGAACCACTGAAATTGTGATAACAAGATCGCCAGGAAAGAAACTACCGAGGCCGCCATGAATTTCGAGAAAAACAGGATCGGTTTACTGCATGGAGCCGCCAGCACCAGCGCGGAGTTCGATCCGAAGAAACTCTTGAGCATGTCTGCGATCTGATATGTGACCAGAATAAGCAGCAATGTCACGAACGCCCATAATAGTCCGCGTACAAAAGGAGGTTCATCTATAATGGTTTCCAGGAATCTTACGATTCTTCTCTCACCTGACGTAAGCATATCCGGATCCAGAAATCTACCATTTCCAATCGACGTATCGATTCCATACTTAATGACGATATTATCGTAGCTGATCCAGAGTATCTGAATTATCAGGGAAGGGATCAGAAGAACGATCGGAAGAACGATTCCGAGCAATCCATACTTCTTTACATCGAGGATGAAACCCTCCAATCCCGGGTGAGATCCGCCTTTTCTTTTATTGTTAGCCATATCACTCATTTTCCGTGCCTCCTTCCACATATCGGAATTCGTCTTTGAATATTTCGTTGATCGTCTTTCCGTACTTTTCTCTCAGCTCATCTGTTTCACCCTGAAGATGCACTCTTCCGTCCTTGATCATGACTACCTCGTCCAGGATCAGTTCGATATCCATGACCACATGTGTGCTGATAAGAACCGTGTTGTCCTCGCCGAAAGTCGATAGGATCGTCTTGATGATGAACTCCCTTGTCGCCGGATCGACCGCCGCCAGCGGCTCATCCAGCAGGTACAGTTTGGCTTTTCTGCTCATGAGAAGCACCAGCTGGACCTGGGCTTTCTGTCCTTTCGAAAGGGATGCGATCTTCTGATCCTGTGTAAAGTGGAGTTTCGCAAGAAGCATCTCAGCTTTCTTCTCATCAAAATCCGGAAAGCACATCTTCATATATGTGACCGCATTGCTGATCCTTCGGAATCCTCCGAAAACGAAGTGATCCGGAACGTAGCTGATCCGTTCATTTGTCTTTGGACCAACCTCGATTCCTTCGATTCTGACTGAGCCGCTATCTCTGGTCAGAAGCCCGGTCATCACACGGAAAAGGGTTGTCTTTCCTGCACCATTCTCACCAAGAAGTCCGACGATTTTTCCTGTTCCGAGAGAAAAGGTCATTCCGTTTAGCGCCCGTTTCCCTGCAAAGCTCCTCTTAAGATCCTTGATTTCAACTAACTCATTCATTTCCCGGTCACCTCCGATTCATCAAGAAGTGCTTTTGCGTCTTCCTTCGACAGCCCGAGACCCTGCATCTCCCGGATAAATTCTCTTGCCGATGTTATGGCGTAGTCTCTTTTTACTCTCTTAAGAATCTCTTCGTCTGTGGTTACGATCCTTCCGCTGGTGCGGTTCGTCAGCGCGAGTCCCGCACTTTCGAGCTGCGACATGGCACGCTGCATCGTGTTCGGGTTGACGCCCGCTTCTTCGGCCATCTCACGGACAGACGGAAGCTTACTTCCCATAGGGTACGTCCCGTTCAGGATACGGATCACGATCGCGTCATAGATCTGCTGGAAAATGGGTCTGTTCTCTTTAAACGCCCACGGCATAGACACACCTCCTTCACCGCTTCGCAAACTGTACTACTTAACTAGTACAATAATACGGTCGAGGATGTTTGTCAACCCCTTTTCTTACTTTTTTCCGGAGGTTTTCCGTTTTTGCTGATATGCCCGGAACATCGCTTCCTGCGCGATACGGGCCTTCGCGACCACATCTTTCTGCTTGGGAAAGCAGTAGTAAAGGCAGTCTTTCTTCCCGATACAGATCACGTCACCGATCTCATACCAGAAGAAATCCGAGTTCAGGCTGTAGCTGTCCTGTGGTTTCTGTTCGTAGTGGAGTTTCCCATCACACCCGTCGAGAACGAAGCCATTCTTATCCTGGCGGAGCGTGCCGGACCCGACCGTATAGAAGGCCTTATAGTCCTTAAGGATGCCGATATCTACTGATGTATCGAGGAGATACCGGCCTTCTTCTATCTCTTTTCCGACGCATTCACGCTCCCAGGAAAACCAGTCCGGGATGTGGTTGAAGGAATCTCCGGCCTGAGAAGAACCTTTATCGATCAGGAAGCCATACTCATCGAGTTCCCATACGTGTCCGCAGGCATGACAGGTAAGCGTCGTCCCCAGGCCTTCCATCTTTCCTTCTTCCCCACAACAGGCACACTTGTAAAGGATGCGATGCAGGCCATCCGCACGGGTCGGTTCATCGATCCGGATGTGGTTTTCCTGCTGCCAGCGGAAATAGTCGAAAGAGAAGGCCTTATCAAGGATCGCATCGATCTCCTCGACGCTCTTCTCCGCGATTTCTTCGGGCGTGAGCAGACACTCCATCTGGGCCGTAACGTGGAGTTTGCGTTTCTGGAGATTGTTATAAAGTGGGTCACGGGTAAAAGATCCGAAGGTGGTGATCATGATGACCGGGACATCGAGGGACTTAAAGAGGACGCCCATGCGGCGCGGCAGGAGTGTCGCGGTACCGTCGAGCGAATAGCCCGCCTCCGGGTACATCAGCATCGAGGTCTTATTCTTCTCAATTGCATATCGGATATCGGTAATCAGAGACAGGTCCGGGACGAATTTCTGTGTCGGGATGCAGCCGAGGTTGCGCATCAGGGCTTCCTTTCCGACCAGGGCGTCCGTCGTGCAGACGATGTGATATCTCTTCGGGAAAAGGATCTTCGAAGCGATCTCGAGATCCAGGAAACTGGCGTGATTCATGAGGATCAGCCACGGGCCTTCCCCTGCCTGTTCCATACGTTTCTTCTCATAGGAAAAACGGACCTGCCGAAGATCGGGAGAAGACAGAAGACGCATGACGGAACTGAGAAGACGGCTCGGCTTTTTCGGCTTCCGGTGCATCGGCTGCGGGAGCGCCTGAACTTCTTCCCATGATCTGCTTTTGGTCTTGATCTTCATGTTTATGACATGGAACCGGGTTTATACGTAGGAACGATCTCCTGAACATACTTCTTGATGTTCTCATCGTCTTCCTGGCTGTCGATATCGAGCACGGCGATCTTCTTCTCGAACCACTCATCGTCCATCTCGATAGGCTTCCCGATGAAGATCAGTTTATTGTCCGTGGTCTGCATGCCTTCCTCGTCCATGAGCTTCTCTTCGTAGAGTTTCTCGCCGGGGCGCAGCCCGGTGTACTCGACACGGATATCGACGTCCGGCGTGTAACCGGATAGTTTGATGAGGTTTCGGGCCATATCATCGATACGGACCGGATCCCCCATATCCAGCACGAAGATCTCGCCGCCCTTGGCATACTGGGATGCCTGAAGCACCAGAGATACCGCCTCCGGAATCGTCATGAAGTAGCGGATGATATCCTTATGTGTAACCGTGACCGGACCGCCATCTGCGATCTGCTTCTTAAAGAGCGGGACAACAGAACCATTGGATCCCAGGACGTTACCGAAGCGGACAGCTACGAAATTGGTATTCGGGGTACGGCGGTTCATCATCTGGATGATCATCTCGCAGATACGCTTCGAAGCGCCCATCAGATTCGTCGGATTGACAGCCTTGTCCGTAGAGATGAGTACGAAGGTCTTGACACCGGCTTCAGCCGCCGCCTGAGCTGTCTTATATGTGCCCATGACGTTATTCTTGATCGCCTCGTTCGGGCTATCCTCCATAAGCGGGACATGCTTGTGCGCTGCAGCGTGGAAAACGATGTCCGGCTTGTACTTCTTCATGACACTTCCGATACGGTGGGTATTACGCACCGAACCGATCAGCGTGACGAGATCGAGACCGCCCTGATATTTTCGCACCAGTTCCTGCTGGATATCGTAGGCGTTGTTCTCATAGATATCGAAGATGATCAGCTGCTTCGGCTGGTGTGCCGCGATCTGGCGGCAGAGCTCCGATCCGATAGATCCGCCTCCGCCTGTTACCAGGATCGTCTTGCCCTTGAGCATCTTGAAAACTTCATTGTTGTCGATCTCGATCGGATCTCGGCCGAGAAGGTCTGTGAGCTCTACATCCTTGAGTCTGGATACGCTCACCTCGCCGCTGGCAAGCTGGTATACGCCCGGGAGGATACGAACCTTCGCTCCGGTCTCCTTACAGATATCGAGGATCGCTTTTCTGTCTTTCGGAGAAGCCGCCGGCATGGCCAGTACGATGGATCCGATATTGTACTCGGATGCTTTGGCTACGATATCATTACGCGTGCCAACGATCGGAACACCGTAGAGTTCTCTTCCGACTTTGGTCGGATTGTCATCGATAATACATACCGGACGCTGATTCTGGTGTGTGTCATTATTCAGATCACGGATCAGGAGGCTGCCGGCCGAGCCGCCGCCTATGATCATGACATTCTCCACGTCTCCGGTCTTAAACTCATTACTCTTGATGAATTTATTGGTGATATACCGGACCAGACGGTAGGAGAAACGCACAAACATGTGCAGGACGAAAGCAATAAAGATGCCGAAGAAGTAGAAAGACCTCGGCATGTCGATCTTGAGAATGTATTTCGAGAGGATATAGCACAGCGTCAGGACGGCATAGGCCTTCAGCATAACAAACGCTTCATCGATGCTGACATATGTCCAAACACTGTGATAAAGCCGGAAAGCGAAGAAAACAACAACGGTGATGACACACCACACCGGGATGATCTTCAGGTATGTCGTGAAATATCTGTCGGGAATCTCTGCAAAATGCATATCAAACCGGAACCACAACGCCGCGAAGTAGGAGAATAAAACCACCAGCACATCTGCAACCATAACGACGATCGAGTGGGTGACCCACTGCATGTCCGGTTTTCTTTTGGCTTTAGTACTATCTTTCTTTTCCATATATATCTCTCGTTCTAACCTCACAAATAAAATAGCGATCCACTATTTTGTTCCGTCTGCCATCTGCTCTGAGCCTGCGGCCCGGGACGTGAAACATCATCAGACGAAACTTCTCTTAGTACCTATAATAGCACGAAACGTCCGCGCTTACGAGATATTAATATAGAATCGGGTCAGTGTCAACTTGACACAATCACCAAAACTCCTGTGCTTTTCGCGCCATTTGATGTTTTCAGGAAGGCACGTAAGTGAGGACTTATCCGTGATACGTCTCGGTCGGGCCGAGATACGAGTCTTCAGGCTCATTTCCCCGCTCAAAAAGCACTAGCTTCACAAGTACAAAGTTGGGGCTTAATGCCGTGATGTCAATATCGTTACTTCCCGCCTTAAGGTCCAGCGTCACTTCGGTCGCACGAAGGTTATCCAGTACTCCTTCGCTCCAGATGTCATTCCCGTCGCCGACGGCAAAGCCCTCTCGGATCGTGTTCACCCGGATCATGCGCCCGCCATTTGCAGACACTCCGACGAACAGTTCCGGAATGCGTCCGGATGGGTTTCCGGGATTAGTCAGAAGGCGAAGCATATATTTCCCTGCTTTCGGAAGAACCACCCGATAGGTAAGGACCGGCGCATCTTTCCGACCCGTAAACACCTGATCCTGCGGGAAAGCTTTCATCGCGGAAAGGCCGCGGTTGTAGTCCGGTATCTCCCGGAAAGCGCCCTTTGTCCCGGGAGTTTTCACATAGCAATGTCCAGCCTCGATGGAGATGTAACCCGGCATGTCCTCACTTCCTTCTCCGCACCAGAGGAAAGTATTCGGCGCCGCCTCGGCAAGCTCATCTGCTGTCCGGATCGGAATACAAATGGATACAAATCCATCGCCACTGCGTACGATGATTTGGGCAGCTGATTTCACAGCTGTGAGCGCCTCACGGTCGAGCTTGATTGTCAGGACCGTCCGGCCATATGCACGCGCCTTTCCTTGGCTCTTTGAGACCTTAAGATACGGAGTATCACACTCCACGGCAAAAGGAACATCCTTCGCGCAGGCTGTCGTGAGCTCGATATGGCCGACACTACAGCGCGGATCCAGAAATGCCGGCATATAGAGTCTCTTCCTCTTCCAAGGGCCGCACTCGGAATACTGCTCCGTGCCGGGGATCGCCACGATCAGGCGTTCCTTGTTTCCCGGTTCAAAAGTGTGTACCGCCGGATACTGACAACATTCTTCACACCAGTTCTTAAAACCGATATGCTCCGAAAGGCCCATGCCATACCACATCCCTCCGTGGATCTTGTGAAGCTCCGCGACGAGCTCACGATCCTTTTCGAGGCACACACCCACTTCTTCGGCCAGCGTCATCGCATAGGTGCTTCCTCTCTTCGCGTATGCGTGGTTGAGCGTCGCCAGGAGCCACATCTTCTGTACATTGAGATTCGCCATGAGTGGCAGATAAACGATCTCATAGAATCGGTACTGCACGTTGCCGGTGAGCGTATCATAGAGGCGCTGCGCATCACACATCAGATCTTCGATCGTCGCCAGAAGTTCCTCCGCTTCCCCGTATGCAAAAGGCGCATAGACAGAATCGTTCATGGCCTCTGTACGGCGCGCATGTGTGATACGGGTGTACCCGAGAAGGAGCTCCGCTGTTTTCTTCATCTGCGGCGAAGTGAGCACGTCCCCGAAATGCTTCTTCACGAAGTACTTCGTGTATTCATGTGCACTGTTTACGTTGCGCGTGCCCCAGCGGTCAAAATCGTAGGCCAGATCCAGGAAGAACGAAAGCGGGTATTCGTTACTGAAGATGTCGCCGACATTCACGATCCAGAGGTCCCGGATGCCGAAGTCGTAGGCCATGGTCATCTGTTCCCAGACCTTCGCAAGATGCGTAGTATTGAACCACTCGAAAGAGATCGGAAAACCGTGGTAATCGAAGTGGTAGTACATGCCGTAACCGCCCTTGTGGTCGCGCATCTCTTTCGTCGGAACGGTACGGAGATTGCCGTAGTTATCGTCACAGAGCATGAGCGTCACACCCTCAAGCTCGGGATCGCCCATGAGTCCCGGCGTAGTCTCATCACCATAGAAATACGGCTCGACTTCCTTATAGAGCGCGAGCATCCGCGGCACCTCGTCGAGATCCTTGTTCACATGTTTTTTGATAAGACGGTTCTGTGTTTTCAGGACCGTCCTAAGAAGTGCGATGTTATCGGCAAGAGTCGCTTCTTTTCCCATGATGGCCGTGTCTTGCTCGCCGCGCATGCCCACCGTGATAACATTTTCAAACTTGCCGGATCTCTTGAGACCATCCTCCCAGAACTTCGTGATGCCCTTCTCATTCGTAATGAAATTCCACGCATCGCCATAGATCGAATCCGGACCACGCAGGTATCTGTATTCCTCGCCCTGGCGCAGGCACGGTTCGTGGTGGGACATGCCCATGACTACACCCAGTTCGTCTGCCAGTTCCGCAGATGCCAGTCCCGGACCGTCATCCGGGAAGATCGCCGACCACATCGCCGGCCACAGGTAGTTGCCCTTGAGGCGCAGAAGCAGTTCGAAGACGTGCTCGTAGCACTTCGCGTTAAAACCGCCGAAGCGCTTGTTGCACCAGTTTCCGAAGGCCGGCCACTCGTCGTTGATGAAGAATCCGCGGAACCGTACCGATGGTTCTTTAGATAAATACTTATACGTCCCCGGGATCGAAAAGCTTGTCTTTCTCTTCGGCCGGATATCCAGCCAGTCGATGAACGGCGACACACCCAGCATCTCCGACAGCGCAAAAAGGCCGTAGATCGTGCCGCGCTTATCCGAGCCGTCAATCACCAACGCCGACTTTAGGCTGGGAAGGTCTGCTTCACCGGGCAGATCAGAGGTCACCTCGTGGAGGAACACTTCTCGTTTCCCGTGTAGCTCTTTCATGCCGGAATTGCCTGATTTCCCCGGATTTGTAAGAGTGTTACACGTTTGCCGGGGAGAATGACCGGAACCGGCATGGTCCATCAGGACAAGGATCGGATACTCGATCTTTACTCTTTCCTTCTTCGGTATATCTGAAACATCGTAGATTTTTATAGTGGCTCCAAATACAGCCTCTATGTCACTTTGCACTCTTGAGGCGATCTTCCGGACACCGGAAGGCAGGCTCCCGTCAAGTAGGAGCGCTGCCTTCCCTGCCTTGATATTCTGTGTGGATAAGACAAACTGCATAGGAAGTAACCGTCCTTTTTTATCTTCCATGCAAGTATATCACACTTTCCAGCGGCTCGATAGTTGCGTTCTGCCGCGAATCGGTGCATTTTGCACTTCCGGAAACGGATCGAGCGATGCGAGCTCCTTATAGACCTCGTTGATCTTCTTTCTGATCGATGCCGCATCGGTCTCGTAGGCATGCGTCTCTTCCTCGATCCTGTCGTTCTTCTCCTTGATCCGGTCGATCTCCTCTTCGAGTTCCCTGATTCTGCTGATCCTTTTGATCATGAAGAAGCAGATGAGCGCGATGACGAATCCGGGAACGAGTACGAGAGCCAGAAGCATCTGCCAGTCATCTTTGTGCTGCTTCTTATACTTCTCTTCGTTTTCCTTTCTTTTGGATTCGACAGCCTGCACCTCTTTCTTGGACTCTTCTTGCTGCATCTGTTCCACGCTGGACATGTACTCGTCATAAGAGTCATACAGCGACGGATCGAACGAGACATACCCCTCACCGGCGATGAATACGCCGTTTGAGCGCTGATACGAAATAACACGTATGGTGGTCGTCGTTGTCGTCGAGTCTTTCGCATAGGGATTCCTCGAGATAGCATATCCGAGGAAGCCCACAAGGATGCACCATACGACAAAGACTCCGACCGCACCGGCGATGACAGATTTCGGATGCACGGACATAGTCTCATTTGCTTCCCAGGGATCTCTCATCTCGACATAGGGCTCTCTGCTCGCGCGCGAGATCCTCTGGATCTCCTTACCATTCTGTCTTCCGGCTTTTCTGCTCTTGTCGATCTTTCTGATCGCTTCTTTATATTCTTTCCCTATCTGGAAAAGCTCTTGCAGTTTTGTAAAGTATGCCTTGTGCTCCGGCTTGGCTTGCTCGATCGCAGCATCGACCTGCGGATCCACTCTCTCGAACCCCGTGTTGCGCAGGCGGTTCGGCTGCTGAAATTCACGCATGCTTTTCGCATTGGCCGCGACGAGGATCTTCCCACGCAGCGCGATGAAATTATGTGGTTCTTTCTGAAGCATGAAATCATAGGCATCTCTGGCCGAGACATACTCCCCTGCGCGCAGGGCGCGCGCCGCACGGTCGAGTACGTCATCCTCACGGAAATACTCGTAGTCGAAAGACACGCCACAAAACGGGCACTCGTACATCTGGCGCACTTCGTTGATGGTCAGCTGGCCGCCACATGTCGGACATGTATGTTTCTTCATGTTCGGGATAATCTCTGTCACTGTCGTACCCTCCTTATGCCAATATACTAATATCCGGGATACAATTCAACAAGAACAGTCCATCTGAAATACTCCGGCCTATTTGCAGGCGCAGTTGCAAATATCAAAGCTCATTTGCGCATGGTATAATGAGGGAAAGACTCGCGACGCAAGAAGGAGAAGCTATGCCGGACATCATCATCTGCGAAGACAATCAGGAGATCGGAGAACTCCTCAGTGCTTTTCTCAAGAAAGAAAACTATACAGTCGCCATCGCGCCGACGGGAGAGCGGGCGATCGAGCTCTTCGAGAAATACGGAGCGAAGCTTCTGATCCTGGACATCATGCTCCCGGGCATTGACGGCTTTGCCGTGTGCAGTAAGATCCGTGAATCGTCAAATACACATATCATCATCGCGAGCGCCAGAGGCGATAAGGAGAGCAAACTCGAAGGCCTTTCTCTCGGCGCGGATGACTATATCGAGAAGCCTTACGACATCGACATTCTCCTCGCGAAGATCCGCGGGATTTTTAAAAGGAAATACGCCATTGAGGAATTGGTCGACGGGAATCTCAGGCTCAATACCGTCCAGCGGACGCTGACCGTCGATGATAAGCCGGTAGTCGTAACGGAAAAGGAGTTCTCGCTTCTGCAGTTGCTGATCGAAAACAAGAACACGACGCTTCGGAAAGAATATCTCTTCAACACCATCTGGGGCGCCGACAGCGACTCGGAGATCCAGACGCTGACCGTGCACATCAAGTGGCTCAGAGAAAAGATCGAGAAAGATCCGAAGAAGCCCGAGCACATCATCACGGTGTGGGGCACGGGATACAGATATGAATGATATCCGATACCTCATCGGAAAATAGCGGGGAACGATCGTGAAAAAGTACTGGCGCATCACCATCATCATACTTCTTGCCGAACTTGTGCTCCTTCTGGGGTGTAATTTTCTGATGCTCGGAAACATGCGGAAGAAATCCGGAAAGCAGTATCGCGTGGATGTTTCGCGCGCTGTCACCGACCTGAGAAACGGCGAATCTTCTGAAAGTGTCGTGAAGAAGTATCCTTCGGTCACGCGCATCACTGCTTTCGATCCGGAAGAAGTCGTAAACTCCGACTATACCGTAGCGGAAATCAACGGAGATCTCGTCCGTTTCGAATATCAGATCCGTGCAGATATCCGTCCCCTGATCTACATGAATATCGGGCTCGGCGCAGCGATCCTCGTGTCCGTGGCGATTCTTCTGTATATCGGGCTTCGCGTCCTCCGGCCATTCCACAAGATGAGTAATCTTTCTGTGGAGCTGGCCCGCGGAAATCTCACCGCGCCGGTTCAGGCCGAGAAGAATAAGTTCTTCGGTAAATTCCTCTGGGGCATCAACATGCTGCGCGATAATCTCGAATCCAATAAGGAAAAAGAACTCGCGATGCAGAAGGATAAGAAGACGCTGATCCTGTCGCTGTCGCACGACATCAAGACACCGCTATCCGCTATCAAGCTCTATGCCAGAGCGCTCGATGAAGGCATCTACGACACCGAAGAGAAGCGCCGCGAGGCCATCGCCGGCATCACACACAACGCGAGCGAGATCGAGAAGTACGTCTCTGATATCGTCACTGCTTCGAAGGAAGATTTCCTGAATCTCGAAGTCGAGATGAGCGAATTTTATATCGGCGAGATGATGAACCGGATCGAGAAACTGTACCGCGAGAAATTCGCTTCGCTCCGGACCGATTTCACGATCGGAGAATACACGAACGTCCTTCTCTCCGGAGACTGCGCCCGTCTCGAAGAAGTTCTGCAGAACATCCTCGAAAATGCCATCAAGTACGGTGACGGACGCTGGGTGAAGATCACTTTTTCCGATGAAGAAGACTGCCGTCTGATCACGGTGACCAACAGCGGCTGCTCCGTAAAAGAAGAGGAGATCCCGCATCTCTTCGAGTCTTTCTATCGCGGAAGCAACGCCGAGAATGTCGGTGGTTCCGGTCTCGGGCTATACATCGCGAGATCGCTCATGCGCATGATGAACGGCGACATCTTCGCCAGTCGCGAAGAAGAAAATAATGGCACCGGTACATTTGCCGTGACCGTCGTGGTGAGAAAAGCCTGAACCGGATATGGTGGAATCGTTGGTCCATTTTCCTCTCGAAGGTGGAAAGCGTGGTTGTCATTTTTGAAGGAGTTCCTTCGCTTCCCGAAAGTCTCGGTCAAATGCCCGGTGCCTATGTCCTGCCAAAGAAGACTTCAGTTTCTTTTCTTATTTTCCCTTCTTTTTTCCTTCTTTGGCATCTGCTACATGTTTATTCTTCTTTGGTCTCGTTTCCGGAATCTTTCTCTTCCTCTTTCCCGGCCTTTTCCTGTTCGTCCTTCGCCTTCTCCGCTTTTTCCTGCGCGGCCTTTTCCTGTTCCGCGGCTCTCTGCGAAGCAATACGGGCCTGGATCTGCGCCTGGTTTGCCGCCTGTCGCGCCTGCGCTTCTGCCTGGGATTGCTCTTTGGCCATCTGATAGGACTTCATGCGTTCGAACTGCTGCGCCTCGAGTTCCTGACGGCGAGCCTCGGCCTTTTTCTTCGCATTTTTGATCGCGCGCCTGATCGAGAAGAAGATCGCGCCGAAGATGAGAATGAGGATCAGGAGGATCCACCAGTTGGCAACGAAGAAGAGTACGATCCCCTGAAGGAATCCGAGGAATCCTTCCCATGATTCATTGGCGGTTTTACTGAGCTTCGTCCCGAAGCTGTCCTCTTCCTTCACCTCTTCCTCTACCTTCTTGATCTCTTTCTCGGAGACCTTGTGGATCGTGATCGTGATATACGAATAAGCTACGTCGCTCTCGAGCATACTCATCTCGGTCTTGATATCAGAGATGGTGATGGCCAGTTCTCTTAGTTCATACTGGATCTGAAGCGCGATCGACTCATCCTCGGTCTCTTCGTACTGTTTGAGGTAACGGTCGTATTCGGCCTCATAGATCTCCAGTTCGTTCTGGAGTGTGCCGTAGCGAGTCGCCACATTGTCAACGCTACTGTTCTTAGAGCGGAGTGTGCCGATCCCGGATGCCGCGCTGACAAAGGACTCATAGTATGCCGACGGGATGCGTATCGTCGCTGTGTAATAGTAATCCTTATCTTTCTCTTCGAGAACGTAGCGGCCATTGGTATTGTTTCCGTCCGACTGGTTTTCTCTTTCGACGAAGCCGTGATACTCTTCGATCTTCGTTTTCAGTGCGGTCAGGGACTGCTCGAAGTCCAGGGTATCGATAGCGATATTGCAGCGGAATACAAGCATCTCCTTCGCGGCATCGGCCTTGACATCCGGTGACTGGGAAGAACCGCCGCCGTTGTTCGCGGCCTCTTTTTCATAATCGGCGCCTTCGTAGGACATATCCAGACTGTCATAGTCATCATAGTATGCCTCGGCGGAAGCTTCGGCTGCGTAGGCCGCAGTCGTCTCCGCCGCCACGTTATTATTCGTCGAGCGTTTCATCTTGGCATCTGAACTCGAAGATTTAGAACACCCTGCCAGCCACGCACTTGCGATCATGCAGGCCATTAATATCGATACTATTTTTTTCTTCATTGTATCCTCCTGTTTGTGCTTCGATGAGTGACTGGTAATATCGGACCTTCACTCTTTTTGGCGCTTTTCGCGCATCAGACATCGAAGCATTTCCAAAATTGTTTCTGCATATTAGACGATGCAAAAACAGTTTCTGTTTCAAAATCCCTGAAAATAGTTTTTTACGCGAAAAGCACTTCCGCGCAGCATTTAATGATTGTTTAATAATTCCCGCTGTATGATGAAGTCACAAAATGAGAAAACAGGCCGGCCGGGTGCCGGAAAAACGAAAAACACATTATAAGAAAGGGAAAAGAAAATGTTCCTTAGAATCTTAAAGAAAGACTTCATGAAGAGAAAGGCCACGAACCTGATCGTACTCCTGTTCGTGATCCTGGCTGCCATGTTCGTCGGCGGCGGATTGAATAACGTCCTGACCACGCTGAACGGTACCGACTACTATCTCGATAAGGGCGGCATCGGTGATTTCGTTATCGTCACACTGGGCGAAAATGCGCTCGGTTCTCTGGACGAGATGCTTAAGACCGAACCATCGATCAAAGAATACCGCCTCGACAACGTCGTTTACGGATCTCAGGACGGGATCAAGAAAGCCGATGGAAGTTCGATCAAAACCAAGAATGTTCCCATGGCCCAGAGTTTTCAGGCATCTTCATTTCACTTCTTTGATGAGAACAATGAAACGCCGGCAGAACTTCAGCCTGGTCATTGCTATATTTCCGGATCCTTCCTGAAGAATAATAACATCAAGCCCGGCGATACGATCCTCTTTTCTCAGTCCGATGTTACCGTCTCCCTTATCGTAGACGGCAAGGTAAAAGACGCCCTTTTCGGATCTGAATTCATGGGCAATACCCGCTTCCTCCTTCACGAAGACGACTTCCGGAAGTTCGAGGAAAATGAAGAGATCATGACAAAGTATTCCGGTCAGATCTGCTGCATCGACACCATCGACCATGATACCAAAGGAATAGAGGACGCCGTCGCGCACAGCGGCAACAACAACATCGCTTTTGCCAAGCCAAGATCCATCGTGGCCTTGTGCTATGTCATGGAAATGATCGTTGCGTTTATCGTACTGATCCTGTCTGTATGTCTGATCATTCTGGCTTTCGTAGTACTAAAAGTCTCCCTCTCTTTCACGATCACAAAAGAATTCCGCGAGATCGGCGTACTGAAAGCGATCGGCATCAAGAACTTTAAGATCCGTTGCCTGTATCTCACAAAATACCTGGTCATCGCCATCGTCGGTTCTGTGATCGGTTTCTTCCTGAGCATCCCGCTTTCGAATCTTCTTATCAAGTCGGTCAGCGAAAACATGGTACTCGGAAACAGACTCGGGATCGTAGTCAATGCAATCGGCGCCCTGATCGTCATCATCGCGATCGTATTCATGGCTTATTTCTCGACGAATAAGGTCAAAAAAGCCACGCCGGTCGACGCGATACGCACCGGTCAGACCGGCGAACGTTTCAACAAGAAGAGCAAACTCCATCTGTCGAAACAGAAGACCGGCGCCAGCACATTTCTTGCCATCAACGACACCGTATCTAACCCGAGAAGATATGTCTCGATCATCATCGCTTTCTGCCTTTGCACTCTCTTCGTTCTGATACTCGTCAATACGACAAACACGATGCGGAGCGACGCCCTGATCACGACCTTCTGCGCCAAAGCCGATCTGTACATGAACAATGTCGCCGACGAGATGAAAATGATGGGTGGCGATGAGAGCACCATGGATGCGTTCTTCGCAGAAAAAGAACAGAGACTTGCTCAGCTTGGCATGCCCGGAAAGATGGCTCTCGAAATCCAGTACGGATACAACGTCACAGCCAACGACAAGACCACAAAAGTCATCTGCGAGCGCGGATACAAAACGGATTACGATTCGTATGTTTTCATTAAAGGAACACGTCCGGAAAACAGAAACGAGATCGCGATGACCGAGATCATTTCCGAGAAACTCGGCGTCGGCATCGGGGACACCGTGACGATCGACTTCGGCAGCGAGAAGCTCGACTGCATCGTCACCGCACTGTACCAGTCCTTCAACCAAGTTGGAGAAGTCATCCGTCTTCACCCGGATGCACCGGCAGATAACCACTATAGCTCCTCTACCCTGGCCTTCCAGGTGATCTTCGATGATCACCCGTCGGACAAAGTGATCGCCGATAGAAAAGCGATCCTGGAAAAAGAATATCCGAGCTACGATTTCTTCACCAAGTCCGAGTATGTCGCCGATTGCATCAATGTCGTACCAACGATGGAAGCCGTACAGTTCCTGCTGCTGGGGATCACCCTGCTCGTAGTCGCACTGGTCACTGTGCTCATGGAGCTCTCCTTCCTCGCTGATGAGAAGAGCCAGATCGCCCTTCTCAAAGCGATCGGATTTAAGAACGGAAAGATCCACAAGTGGCACGTTATCCGATTTGGCATCGTGGCCTTCATCGCCTGCCTGCTGGCCGGGATCCTGTCGATCCCGATGACGGAACTGTGCATCTCACCGATCTTCGGCATGATGGGTGTTAGTAAAATCACATACGCATACGAGCCTTTGCAGCTGTTCCTTCTTTACCCCGGCGCGGTCATGCTGATGACCTTGATCGTCGCATACCTCACCTCGCTCAGTTCAAAGTCGATCCACAGCTACGACACGGCCAGCATCGAATAATAACACATCGCAAGAAGCACTTTTCCGGAATCGAAACAAAAGACTTCGGACACACAAAAACACATGGAGGATAACAAAATGACTAAGGTACTTCAAATCAAAGATCTCTGCAAAACATACGTAGTGGAGAAGCGGCAGAATAACGTATTAAAGAACGTCACTTTCGACGTGGACGAGGGCGAGATGGTTGGCATCATGGGCCCATCCGGATCCGGAAAATCAACCCTCCTATACTCGGTGTCCGGTATGGACCGTGCCACCTCCGGCCAAGTCTTACTCGAAGGAAAAGATATCACGAAGCTTTCGGAAAAAGAACTGGCGTCGGTACGCCTGAATGACATGGGATTCATCTTCCAGCAGATGTTCATGATGAAGAATCTGACGATCATGGACAACATCCTTCTTCCGGCTATCGAATGCGAGAAGGACGATGAAACGAGAAAAGATAAAGTCGCCCGCTGCGAAGCCCTCATGAGAAAACTCGGCATCATCGAGATCGCCGGAAATGACATCAACGAAGTATCCGGCGGACAGCTCCAGAGAGCCTGCATCGCCAGAAGCATGATGAACAACCCGAAGGTCCTCTTCGCCGACGAACCGACCGGCGCATTGAACCGCCAGTCTTCCGCAGAAGTCATGGATGAGATCTGTAAGCTCAACAAAGAAGGCACGACCGTGCTCATGGTCACTCACGATGCGAAGGTCGCATCCCGTTGTTCCCGCGTACTCTACATCGCAGACGGAAACATCCAAAGCGAGTATACGATGCCGGAAGGACTCGGAGAAAAAGAAAGAGAAAGAGCACTAAAAAACTGGCTGATGGATCAGGGCTGGTAATCGGGAAAAAGTTTCGCGCAGCGCTTCAAACAGTTTGCTACGCAAAACTCGCTCGCGCGAATACTTTTTCCCTCTTGTGAGGCTTCGCCCTTCGGAGGCACATCGAAAACCTTTTTCTTTCCCGTAGGGCGCAAAACTCGTTCGCGCGACCTTTCTTTTCCCTTCCGCCACCGCAATTATCCTGAGATAATCCGCAGGGATATCTATATATTCTCTGCGGTTTTTCTTTATAATGTCTATAAGATCGTTTGGAAAAGACCGACTGCCCTATCCACTCGGGCAGAGGCGATACCTGCTGACAAGAGCAGGCGATTACATGCCCGAAGGATCGGGCTGACGGGAGAACAAAAATGGCAACGCTTTGCAAGAACTGCGGACACGCGCTCGTGTTCGATCCCTCCATCCAGAAAGTACGCTGCGATCAGTGTGGCAGTACTTTTGCAGCGGAAGAAGTCGAGAGCGAGAGCAAAAAGTACGCGAAAGACCAGAAGGTCCTCACCATGGCAGAGGTCTACGGGGCTGATTCGGCGACAGATGGAAGCACAGAAGGAACAGCTTCTGCTTCATCCACATCCGGGGCCGAGAAAGAATTTCTCGACTGCTACATCTACACATGCAGCGAATGTGGCGGTGAAGTGACGATCCACGGGTCGGAAGTCTCGACCAAGTGCATCTATTGCGGTAACCCGACCGTCGTCTTCAGCCGCATCAGCCAGGAAGAATGCCCGCAGTACATCATCCCGTTTGCGATTACGAAGGAACAGGCGCTCGAGCGGATCAAAGAAGAGATCGGCCACGGACTTTTCGTCCCAAAGGAAGTCAAGAATTTCACTCCGGATATCGTGCATGGCATCTATATTCCCTACTGGCTCGTAGATGCCGACACCAGCGCAGCATACCTGATGAAGAAGAAAGTCTCCTCCGGCAAATACACGAGCTACGAGTACTACGGCAGAAGCGGCATGCTCAGCCTGCGTCAGCTGCCGGTCGATGCCTGCACGATGCTCTCGCCGGAGAGCAGCACGAGACTCGAACCCTTCGATCTTTCCAAGATGAAAGATTTCGATGAGGACTATCTGCTCGGCTTCTATTCCAATGCCTCGGACCTGACCTATTACGAACTGGATCGTCTGGTATCGAATCGGGCCAAGACCATCTTCGATGACATGATTCTCCAGGATTTCGGAAGAAGCGCCGCCACGACCATCGACCGTGATGCGGCAAGCACGAAGATCGATCCGAATATCCGCTATGCGATGCTGCCGGCATGGTTCGTCACCTTCGACTACAAGGGCCAGCACAACACGATCCTCGTAAACGGCCAGACCGGCAAAGTCGTCTGCGGATTACCGATGAGAAAAGCGCTTTTCTACACGCTTCTCGCTATCTCGTGCATCGTGCTGACGGTCATACTGACGTTCCTCTTCTACCATATCTTCCACGCGCTACTCGGCGTCTACTCCGGAAGAAGGAGCAGCAGTAACAACAACGGCGGCCGCCTGATCGGGCTCATCTTCATGGCCGGAGTCGGTATGATCGGCGCAGGGATCAAGAAAATCAAGACTGTGTTTTCGAACCTGAAACTGACACAGTCCAGTAAGACATTTAACTTTACGAAAAAGAGACAGGAGTGACGGACTATGGGTATCAGAGAAATCATTTCCCTCATATTTGCACTCGGACTGGGCGGAGCCATCGGCTGCGGTGTCGCTTTTACCTTTTGGGGATCCATCCTAAACCGCTCGAATAATCACGGCGACTATGTCGGCGAAAGCAGCAAGTATACTAAAGGGCTGAAGTACAGCGACAGAAGCGACCGCATCAAGAAGAAAGACGAGCGTGAGCTCTACATCTCGGCCCATTACAAGGCGCTCCACAAGGACCTGATCTTTACGGATAAGAATAAGCTCGTCAAGCGCCCCATCCCGAAGAAGACACAGGAGCAATCTCACCCCGCCAAGGGTCCGGGCGTTTCCGGAACACCCGGCGCTTCGGGCGTCACAGCCATCGACCACGAAAGATTCGAGAGCTACCTCAAGTAGGAACTCTCGAGAAGAAAAGCACTTCCGACAGACGCCTCACCCTATGACGTCCGCTCGGAAGTATTTTCGACAAACATAAAGGGGAATGTGTAGCCCTTGAGTGGCAAACAACGGCAGATGCCACCTGAAGGTTTTCGCAAATAAAGTAAGATGGAAAAGCACTTCCGACAGACGCCTCCGCAGGGCATCGCCCGAGGACAGCGTCAAAGGAAGTGCTTTTCAGATTACTTATTGCAAAAACTCAGAGCATCGTATTCTTAAGAATCGCCAGCAGATCCGATCCGTCGATCCCATCCGAGATATCGAAACCGCCCTTACTTGATTTCTTCGGTTCTTCGACCTTATCGTCTTCGTCCTTCATAAATTTGCTGAAGAATCCGCCGAGGAAAGAAGATTCCGCCTCTTCTTCCTTCGCCTTCTTTGCAGCTTTCTCCGCAGCCACGGACTCTGCCGTATCCGGCTTCGCAGCCGCCGAGATCGTAGAAAGAAGCGCCGGAGCGATCGAGCTCAGAATCGCATTCGACTGACCCACGTTGATGCCGGCCGTCTTCGCGATGGAAGAAATGAAATCGTCCTTATCGTCACCCATGATCTTACCGATGATCTTATTGCCGTCGGTCTCATCGGCATTTTTGATCTGGGAAGAAACATCGCTCTTATCCTCATGCTGGGAGAGCGCACCGAGAAGGGACTTCGCGCCCGCTGCCGAAGAGGCATTCTTCGTCATCGAGCCGACCAGAGACGGGATCGCCGAAGCGATTGCTTTTTCGATAGAATCAGCAGAAAGACCGGTCTTTCCGGCGAGCGCGCCGAGAGACGAATCGGATGTCATGCTCTTAAGAATCGTACTAACAAGGTCCATATTTTACACCTGCCTTACTTCCAGAATTAAGATATTTTGATTGTACCACAGAAATGCATCGGGGAACGAGTGAAATCACACCCGCACCCACACAGCACGTTCTCATGCCACGATCATAAGAAAACGGGGAAGCATCCTCCTTCGGACACTTCCCCGTCTGACAGTTATGAGGTTGGGCAAGTCGCCGCCCCGGGGGCACCCGGGTATCAGCCTTCGATATTGATCGTGTTATTACCCGGCAGATTCATCTCCTTCTTCGGGATATCGAGCTTGAGGACACCATCCTCGAACTTCGCCTTGACGTCCTCGGTCCGGACGCCTTCGCCGACATAGAAACTCCTCTGCATCGCACCGGCGTATCTCTCCTGACGGATGATCTTACCGTGCTTATCCTTCTTCTCCTGATCGAGACCCTTGCTCGCGCTGATGGTCATATAGCCGTCCTCGAGCTTAACATTGATCTCATCCTTCTTAAAGCCCGGCAGATCGACCTCGAGCTCATACGTGCCATCGGTCTCCTTGACATCGGTCTTCATGATGTGACTCGCGTTCTTACCATACAGTCTGCGGTCCACATTCGCCAGCTCCCTCATCGGAAAGCCCATCCAATCATCAAACAAGTTCTCTCCAAAAATACCAGACATCAACATAACTCATTCCTCCTTTACTATGTTGTTATCTCGCATCGGGGCGGAGGTCTTATCTTCTATTTGGATCTTCGTTCCTTTGTTTTCGCCTACATTATAGTTCCGAAATTAGCACTGTCAAGGTGAGAGTGCTAATAAAAACTGCACAAGCTTTCGTATCGAAAATTGTGCAGTTTTAAATCGGCCATTCTTCGTGAGAAGCACTATACTATAGGGGGTTGTACTTCATTTGGAGCACGGCCTTTTTCTTTTTGCGGAAGACTCATCTGCTTTCTAAGCGGACCACTACACACGTACACGCAATACCGCCGAGAGGAAACGTCTCATAAACGGACGCCCGAGTTTCTGGATCTGAAGGTTATGCCGTCCGAATCTCACCAGTCTTTCCAGTTCCTTTTCCGTGATGCCTTCTTCGCTATACTCCGCCTTTTTCCATATCGATGTTGCGACAAGCGAGCCCTGCCCGCCGAGGATATGCATGTGCATATCGAAGTACCGGCAGTACGCGCCAGCGCGGCGGAGGAGCGTCGACGTCCGAAACCGGATATTCCAGTAAAGTACGTAGATGAGCCTGAGAAGCAGCAGGAGCGCCGCGAGGGCATATATCGCGATAGCCACCTTGCTCTGGAAAATGTCCGCTGCAGAGATCCCGGTCTTTTCCGTCTCGACGGTCTCTTCTACCGGAGTCGGAGTCAGTACTGCGTGCGGAGTCGGGCTCGGCGTCGGCGCGATATGAACATCGGTAACCAGATCGCCGTATTCCTTTGCAATCGCATATGCGTTAAAGTAGCTGACGGAGATGCCGTTTCCGGGCGTCGGGTCGTCGATGATCCAGCCATAGTCCGGATCAAAAAATTCGAACCATGCGTGGGCATGCTTCATGGACACATTGGCGACCGTGCCGTTGACTTCGGTCGGCACCATATACCCCAGACAATACCTCGTAGGCACCCCGACCATACGCAGCAGCACTGCTGCAGTCGTCGCAAAGTGGACACAGAAACCGGTCCGGCTCTCGGACATGAACCATGTCACGAAGTCCTTGCCCTCCGGCGGATACGGCGTATCCGCGCTATACGGGTGAAGATCACGGACGAACTCGACGACCGCGCTCACCTTCTCCGCCGTGGTCATCGTCCTTTCGCCGTTCAGAAGCTCGAGGTACCAGTCCGGAAGGACCCCGCTCTGCATGATGCTGTTTTTCGTATATGTCGGTACATCCAGACAGACCGTGTATACCTCCTCGAGATACTCCGGATTCCACTCGGGCGAAGCCTTCTGCGGCACTTCGTTATAAGCAAAATAGATGTCCTCCTCACCGGTATCGGGGATACACTCGTTCATGTTCCAGCATCTTCTTTCCGGGATCTTAAGCGCGGCATACTTGCTCTCTTCCGAGACATAGAAATGGTCGATATATCCCGGCACGAAGCATGCATTCATCTCACAGAGAGGGTGGAGCTTAACGACAAAATCACTCTCCCTGTCTTCGATGGCAGATACGTCACTATAGAATGCCGCCTCATCTCTCGGCTGCGCAGGGAGCACGCTCGTCCGCCAGGAATTCCCCTCCATGATCTCCATGCTCGCACATCGCAGATAGACATATCTCGCACTGAGCATCACCTGCCGCGACGCCGTATCATTATAGAAACGTGAGATCTCCATGATATTGATATCCGGCGGGTTAAAGAATCCCACACGGGTGAGGTCCTCGTTCGAATTCTTCGTCACGCTCGCGGCCTGTGAATTGTTCCCTGCGAGGATACTGCCCTTGTACCCGTTCTTCCGCAGAAGATCCTCCGGAGACGGATTCCCGTCCGGCGCATCGCCGATCTTCAGGGCTTCACTGATACCCTTCATGGCCTTTTGCACCTGTCCGAACTGCTCCGTTGCCGCCTCATTCATGTTATATCCCTTCGCCGGGAACAAAAATCCGATCAGGACACACAGCAAGAGCACGGGCACCATGATCTTCAGCATTCTCTCATCCGCGGCGCTATCTCCGATCCTCCTTACAAACTGGAAGACCAGGAGAAGCAGGACACCCGCGACCACAAGCTCGCAGGCCCATGCCGACGGGAGGATATATGTAACGACTGTTGAAGCAAGAAGAAACGGTACATACCAGATGATCGAGAAAATGATATGTTTCCTTTTTACGATCGTATATGAAGTGAAGTAGGAAGGGATGGAATTAGCAAGGATCATCAGGACCGTGACCGGACCTTCCTTCTTCTCGATCTCCGTAAAGAATGCACGAAGTCCGTGGAAGGCTTTCTGCTGCAGGATCGAGTAAACATATTCCGCCTGCGTCTCCGCATCCAGAACATCGAGTGCGAGGATAAAGATCCCCAGGACGGCCATCGATGCCGCCAGCACGATGGCCGGGGTCTTCTCTTTCGCCGCATGGCAGTATGCCGAGCCGGCAGAAACTGCCGCAAGCGCGAAGAAGAAGACGTAGTAATTCATGCCGAAGTTATAGGTGGTCGTCAGCATGGACGTGGATCCCAGTCCCAGCATCACCGTCAGAAGAGACGCGAAAAGCACTGTCAACATCGTCGGTTCCGGCGCTTTTCGTACGGGACGGACCTGCTTGAGTGAGCGTTTCCTGTTCTTCTGCTTTTTTCTCTCGAGTTTTTCCGCAAGCGCCTGCTGCTCCTGAACGGTTGCTCTCGTCTTCTCGAGACGGTTCTCCGTCAGCGTCGGCCTTCGTCCTGTCCTTCCCGCGCGAAGTTTCTTATTATTCTTTCCCGATCTTCCCTCACGCATATTCTTCATCCTCCTCCGGGATCGGCATGTGAAGGATCGACAGGATCGCCTTGTCGAGGTCCTCTCTCGTCGCCACGTCAAAGGCGATCTCTTTTCTCATCGGCGGAAGGACACGGATCTTGTGCTCGACATCGTGCTCGAGAAAATACCTCGAAGTGAAGAGGACCTCGCCGAGATTCCTGTCGAGTTTGCCGCGGTTCCTGGAAAGCGGCAGGTAGATACGGGAATGACCGAACGTCTCTTCCTGAGGTTCTTTGATCATGAGGATATCCTTCTTCGCGGACAACTTCCAGTGGATCCTCTTGATCGGATCCCCGGGGATATATTCGCGGATATCGTAGATCTCCGTATTCGGGCGGTTGGATTTGCGCAGTCCCTTGGCCTTAAAACCGCTCAGGTCCGGCATCGCCGCCGGCATACACGGGACCGGCATGACTACGACTTCACCGATCAGTTCGAACGTCCTCGGGATGAAAAACAGTCCGAACATATCGTAGATCCGGACCTTCGCAGACGAGAACCGGTAAGTGCCGCAGTGGTGTGTATCGAGAAGGATGCTGTCGGAGGTATTCCCCTGTGACAGGAACTTGATGAGGCTCACCTCACCCGTCATGGTCTCCGTCAACAGTATTTTTACCGAATAAAGAGCAAAGGGGAAGGCCTGAAGTCCCGAGGATGTAAAGGAGATCTGCGCATCCTCGTCCTTCAGGACTTTGCGGAAGGCATCTGACTCGAGTTTGAAAAAGAGCGCAGAGACTGCGCTGATCAAGATGGCGATCGGAAGGATCGACACCACCACGATCAGCACATACCAGGCAAACCACATCTTATAGAACAGGAAAAATGCAGCCGCGCCCAGCAGAGCCAGAATGTACATCACCCAACTCCGCAGCATAGATTATTCCTTCGGGATCGTTGTTGTCTTGATGATCTCTTTGGCAATATCGGCCGTTCGGATCTCCTTGACCTCGGCCTCCGGCGTCAGGAGGATACGGTGACTCATGACGGCTGAAAATACCGCCTGGACATCGTCCGGGATCACGTAGTCACGATCCGTCATGTAGGCGTGTGCTTTGGCCATGGCGGTCAGCGCCAGCGTCGCACGCGGACTTCCGCCACGGGAAAGATTCTTATGATTTCTCGTCCTCTCCATCAGGGCCACGATATACTTCATGACGCGGAGCTTGACGTACATCTTACTGGTCTCTTCCTGCATCTTCACGATGTCCTCGACCGTACAGATCGGCTGGATCTCCGACAGAGGATTGGCACCGTTCTGCCGGTTCATGAGCATCTCGATCTCATTATCCGGAGACGGGTATCCCATCGAGATGCGGATCGCGAATCGGTCCATCTGTGAGTCCGGAAGCAGCGAAGTGCCCGACGCACCAGACGGGTTCTGTGTCGCGATCACGACGAAAGGCTTCGGCAGCGGATAGGTCTGGTCGTCGACCGTGACCTGACCTTCCTCCATCGCCTCGAGCAGCGCGGACTGTGTACGGGAAGAGGCACGGTTCAGCTCATCCGCGAGGAAGAGATTATGGAAGACCGCGCCCTTCTGATACTTCATCGTTCTCGTCTCCTGATCGAGGAGCGAGAATCCGGTAATGTCGGAAGGAAGGACGTCCGGCGTGAACTGCACGCGGCCGTAATCCATACCCATCGTCTTGGCAAAAGCTAGCGCCATCGTGGTCTTACCCACACCCGGGACATCCTCCATCAGGACATGTCCTCCGGACAGCACGCTCTGGAGAACGAGTCTTACGACCTCGTCCTTACCGCAGATGACTTTCTTGATCTCATCGATGATCTGTGACGTTTTCTCACGCATAGGAATATACCTCTGATCCTTCCACACATATTACCCGGATCCATTCCCCACCGATCCGAAAACCATTCTCCTCGCCAGCTATCAGGTCGAAAACAGATTACTCGACCGGATATCCGAGAGTTTTGAGAGCCTGATTCGCCTCCTGAATATTCGCCGAAGAATTGTCCGTATACGCATAGATCTCCAGGTCGTCGATATAAATGATCACACAGTATTCGTCTTCCGTCAGTACCGCGATCAT
Organism: Clostridiales bacterium; assembly: GCA_017551625.1. Classification (GTDB taxonomy): domain Bacteria; phylum Bacillota; class Clostridia; order Saccharofermentanales; family Saccharofermentanaceae; genus Scatonaster. The sequence continues at coordinate 36,043 of JAFZLF010000065.1, forward strand.
GTTATCGGCAACTACACTATCGAGAAGTTCCCCATATTGGTTCGATTCATCAACGAGTTCCTTATAAGATTCAAATTCTTCTGTGGCCAGATCAACACTCTTATAGACCGTGTAAATGAGGACGATTTCCATATCCTCATCATAGGCGTAGACACACTGCGACTCTTCATCATCAAGGTCTTCCGGCTCATCTTCCATGACAAACCATCCCATCGATTCTGCGATCGACTTAAAATCATCGGCGCTGATCTTCTTATAGCTATTCGTCGGCGGATTCTGATTGAGCGGATCATGAGCCGCGCGAGTTCCACTTGTCGCACCGGATGTGGTCTGGTTTGATGTAGTCTGTTTCGTTGTTGTCTCTTTTGCCGTAGTTGTCGCTTTTGTCGTCGCCTCTGTTGTCGGTTCCTCGGTAGGTTCTTCTGACGTCTCTTCAGAAGTCTTCTTCGTTTTCTTCGTCTTCGTCAAATTCAAACATTTCGGAAAGACGCTCTTCAAAAACCTGCCCGATCTCGTTGAATTCGTCTTCATCCTCGATGGGCTCAAGCACGGTTTCGCTGTTTTCTTCGATCACGCGAAGTATGATAAGCTC
>JAFZLF010000066.1 GCA_017551625.1 Clostridiales bacterium
CGACACGATCTCCAAACGACAGATTCCGATATGCAGTGATAACGTCCTTCAGTTCTGACATGACCCTTCCCCATTCAATTTGATTGCCTTTATTATACCGAATAAATGTTCGCGCGTCAACCTTTAACTTGAAATGAGCCATGCAGATTAAAGAAGCAATTGTTCAGAACAACTATGTTCTCCTGATCGATCGTCTGTGCTACACGACCATACGTGCCATCATTGGAATTGTACCAGATCGTCGGTACACTATCCCACTGAGCATACAGGACCACATCATCCGTCACGGATAGCGTTGCACAATCCTGATAATCATCCCCGGAGCCATCCGCTTCTGTATTCCAACCTGTAAACGTATGACCCGCATAGGAGAATGGATTATGTTTCAGTGTAAATGTATCTGAGGCTACAGCGTATATAGCATCGTTTTCTCCGCTTCCATTTGCCTTACATGTCACGGTTACCGCATCTTCTTCAGAAGTGTGTAGGCGAATGACATTTTTATAGTCAAACGTACCTTTAAAGTCTTGAGAAATACCCGGGAGCACCTCGTATGTATATGAGTAATCAAATACTGTACACTTGGCCTGTCCTTGATAGAATGCGAAGAAAACGTCGTCATCGCTTATTCCTGATTGGTCAATGGTTATAACAACAAGGTTTTTCTGGGGATTATGATAAAACGGCACATCAAACACGATTTTATTCCAGCCTGCATCATCGATCGTAAATGTGCCATCAAAAACTAGAACAGCATCATCAAGTGGCACATAGTCCGTCTTATTATCAAACCACTCCTTGTCCGTGTCCAAAAGATAGATCGACCAGGAACAAGGATTCCGGAAAGCATCCATTGCATCGAAAGATATGGCACCGATCGATGTTAGATCTCCAATCTCCCCAGCGGTGTATATCTGTTCAGAATAACTATATTGTGCAAAAGCGATAACCGGGCATTCATTTGTTTGGATCTGCTCTTTTCCAACCGTTACATAATCGCAAACCTCCCACTGTGCATAAAGAGTGATATCCGAATTCATAGTAATTATGTCTCTGGGATTATATGTGGTTCCCCCGCCATCCGGCTGGGTATTCCAACAAGCAAGTCCATATCCTTCCCGGGTGAAGATCTCGTTTCTTACTTTTAGATTCGCATCCGGATACGCAGTATCGACAACATCATCACCTTCACCTCCATTGGCAACATATGTCAAAGAGTAACTAGATAATTCCGAGTAGAATCGGATGAAATTTTTCATATTGTCTTGTTGAAAGTGTCCTCCGGAAGAACCAGGCAACAGTTCTCCGTTGTCAGTATAATCAGCCACGGAACAATTCTCAGTCCCTGCGCAAACAGCAAAAGCGGAACGATTATTACTCCACTCCATTGTCTTATTTACAGTAATCACTACAAGATTCTTATCTTTCGAGTGATGGAACGTCGATTGATTAAACCCGAGGATCACCCATCCGGATTGATCAAATGGCATATCGCCTTGATAAACCAATGTAGCATCCTGAATATATATCGTTTCGCTCGAGTCTGCGAAACTGGTCTTGTCGGTATCACAGAGATAGATATCGCCCTTTAAAGCATACTGGGCCGAAGTGACCTTAACCGAAAGAGCGACGATATCCAGATCGGCATTCCCTAGTTCGTCCGCTGTGTAGATCTGTTCAGAATAGCCATACTTGTAGTAGCCATATGCGGGCAAATATTCTCTTACACCTATTTGGGTCTCGTTATCTGAACTGATCTCGACATATGACGAATCGTTCCCATCCGCATTTACGACAAAACTGTCTCTAAATATGCCCGACAGAAGCTGTACGGGTAATGCCGTCACCGTCATAGCCAGTGCCATCAGGCAAGCGATGGCGATCTTCCGGGATTTCTTTTTCATATCTCCGCCTCCTAAAAAAATACAGATACTTATCAAAGAAATCTTATCATGTTGCGAAGGCAATGACAAGGATAATCGTGATTTACAGGCACATCAGCGTCGCCCGGCACGGTGCGCCGTCTGCGCCGCCGAGATTAAGGGGCGCGGCATGGAGAAGATACACCCCCTCCGGGACCTCCGACAGACGGATCCCTTCAAGCAGAACGATCTCCGCTCCGAGCATGATGAGATGCACCGCCATCGGCGAATCCAGAGGACCGACGGTCTGTGATTCATTTCCGAAGAGGAAGATCCCCGCTTCCGCGAAGACCTTCGCGGCCTCCGGTGTCACGGTCGCATCGCCCTTCACGAGGATGCGCTTCGCCGACTCTTCGTTTGCCTTCCGCGCTTTCTCCAGGATTGCGACCGCATCGTCAGCGGATATCTCGCCGTTATGCTCCGCAACATAAGCATATCCGACGAATCGTTCAAGCGCGACCTGATCGATGGTCTTCCCGTCATTTAGAAAGTGATACGGCGCATCGACATGCGTGCCGTTATGGGCGCACATATGAAGTGCGCTGAGGTTACAGACTGCACCATCTTCGATTCGAAGTTTGATTTCTTTCTCCGGAGCAGGATCTCCCGGGTACACTTCACAACCAAATACTTCCTGTGAAATATCGTAGATCTTCATAGCATCCTCCCTGGCAAAAGCATCACATATGAAAAACGGCGCCGTAGTGGATCCTTACGGCGCTGTTCACTTATCTTTCATTCAGTATATCACACGCGGTACACGTAGTTTTCTTTTCTGGCGGCTGCCTCTTTCAGCTGCTCCGCGGCATATCCGAGTGCACAGTGGCCGATGCCCTCATAGTCGCCCTCGATCCCGAGCTTTTTAAGCAGTGCTTTTCCGAAATCAGACTCGAATTCTTCCTTTGCGCGGTGGATCCAGATGCTATTCACACCGAGACTCTCGGCTGCGTTCATGAGGTTGCCCATCACGAGGGATCCGTCATAAACGTGTGTCACGACACTCTTATCCGCAAGTACGATAAGAATGACCGGTGCGCCATAGAAAGGATCGAAACCCTCACCCGCGCCCGCGATCTTCCTGTTTTCTTCCGAGATCTCGTCGCGGAGTTTCTTATCCGTTACCGCGATGATGATCGGACTCTGACGCCCCATGCCGGTCGCCGCGTATGTGCCCGCCTCAAGGATCGCGTCGAGCTTGTCCTGATCGACCATATCCGGCTTGAAATTCCGGCAGCTTCTTCTGCTTTCCAGTACCTTTAACGTTTCATTCATCTTGAGATCCTCCCTCGAGTTTTTATTTCATTGGCAAATGCACTTTCCCCTTACGTTTCGAGCGTCACCGGGGTGTCCGGTTCTTCACGGCAGGAATTTCCCGGACGCGAGATACAGCTGGTACCACTCGTTATGTGTCAGATCGACCTTTGTCGCGTCGCAGATATCCTTCAGGTGATCGGGGTTCATCGTGCCCGCGATGGCCTGCATCTTCGCCGGATGGCGGAGGATCCACGCGATGGCGATCGCCGTCTTCGGCACACCGTATTTCTCACCGAGCTGACCAAGGACTTCGTTTAGTTCCGGGAAGTCCGGATGATCCACGAAGCAGCCCTTGAACATGCCGATCTGAAGCGGTGACCACGCCTGGATCGTGATGTCGTGGAGGCGGCAGTAATCGAGGATACCGTTATCTCTGTCGATCGAGCGGTCGGTCGTCTTGTTATTGAGATAAAGAGCCTGGTCCACGAGCTGGGACTGGTCAAGTGAGAACTGCAACTGATTAAAGATGAGCGGCTGCTTGACATACTTACGGAGCAGTTCGAGCTGCATCGGCGTGACATTGCTTACGCCGAAATACTTGACCTTACCTGCAGTATAGAGCTGATCGAAGGCCTCCGCGATCTCTTCCGGATCATAAAGAAGATCCGGACGATGGAGAAGTAGCGCATCGAGATAATCGGTCTTTAATCGCGAGAGGATCTCGTCCGTACTCTTCAGGATGTCTTCCTTGCTCCAGTTAAACTCCTTCGTATCGAAATGCAGACCGCACTTACTCTGCAGGAAGATGTCCTCTCTTCTGATTCCCGTTTTCGGAAGCGCATCGCCGAATCGTGTCTCGGCTTCACCGTCTCCATAGCACGTCGCATGGTCGAAGAAATTGATCCCCATATCCGATGCGACCGAGATCATGCGCGCTGCCTCATCGACACTCAACGCCGGCATTCTCATACATCCGAGAATGATCCTCGATACATTCTTCGGACCATTTACCACATCCAACATTTTCATAAACATGATCCTCCTGGTTTTCTGCCATTCACTTCTTAAACTGCTCTTTTCCACTATTCACTTCGTGAGAAGCACTTATCACGCAGATAAGTTAATTGAACGCCGCCTTCGCCCGTTCGAGCGCGTCGATGACCTTATCGCACCATTCATCAAACTCAGGGTCCTCGACCTGGCATTCCTCCGGATGCGAAAGCACATAATCCAGTGCTTTTCGCACGCCCATATCAAAGCTGACCGTCGTCTTCATGTCCGGCACGATCCGCTTCAGTTTCGTGTTGTCAAATACGACCGATACGGACTTGTCGCCGAGAAGCGATCCTGTGAAGTCGTAGCCGCAGGGATCGCCGACCGCGCGCAGAAAATCGGTGGACACGTGGTACGCGCGAAGCTCCACGCCGAGCGCATCCGCGACCGTCCGGTAGATCTGATCCCATGTCAGTGTCTCGTCCGAGGTGATCTGGAATGCTTCGCCGATGGCGTGGCGGTCACCCATGAGTCCTGTGTATCCGACGGCAAAATCACTGTTCCACGTGACGGTCCACAGGCTCGAGCCGTCACCCTGGATGATGACCGGCTTTCCGTCGAGCATTCTCTTGATGACCTGCCAGAAGCCCTTCTTTCCATGTACGCCGAGAGGAATATTTCTCTCATCATAGGTGTGGCTCGGGCGCACGATCGTGACCGGAAAACCATCTTCTCTGTACTTCTTCATGAGGAACTCTTCGCAGGCGATCTTATCTCTCGAGTACTGCCAGTACGGATTGGCGAGCGTCGTGCCCTCCGTGATGACATACCCCGCCGCCGGCTTATGGTAGGCCGATGCGGAACTGATATAGATGTACTGTTTCGTCTTCCCGTTAAAGAGACGGTAGTCGCGCTCGACCTGCGATACGGTAAATCCGATGAATTCGCAGACGCAGTCGAAGGTCATGTCACCGATCTCATCAAGGACAGTCGCTTCGTCGTTAATGTCTGCGACGATTGATCTCACCCCTTCGGGCAGAACATGCGAGCGGTTCCCGCGGTTCAGGACCCATACCTCCCAGGCCGGATCCCCGGCCAGTCTTCTTACGATGGCGGTACTGATCGTTCCCGTGCCGCCGATAAACAGTGCTCTCTTTTTCATGATGACTCCTTATTTCAGCGTCAGGACGATTTCTTCGTCATCGACCAGTTCCGCCGCAGCGGAGATTCCGTCGCTACTTATTTCGTATTCTCCCTTAAAAGCACTGATACTCAGGTACCCGTTTTCATCTGTGGAGACGGTCTCATCGGTCCACCATTCCTCGCGGATCAGTTTCTTCAGCATTTGGTAGGACGGTTTCAGTGTGCTGTCTGCATGGATCAGACCACTCGGCGCCTTGAGCCACATCCCGTCGCGGAAGTCCCACGTCGTGATAGCCTTCACCTGCGGGTGGGAAAAGAGGATCCGGTACATCTCTTCGATCTGCCGGGCCTGCCGCTCTTCGCCCTCCGGTGTAGACGGCCATTCTTCGACCTGCCAATCATTGAGATCCTCGATATACTCCGGCATGATCTCCCCTGAGATCAGGGTATTCTCTGTAAAGTGGATCGGCAGTCCGAAGCGCTCGAATCGGAAGAGCACATCTTCCAGTTTTTCTCTGCCCCAGTAGCCCTGGTGTTGATGGGACTGGATACCGATCGCCGTGATCGGGACGCCTGCGTCGAGGCACTCCTCGATGAGGTTTTCATATTTCACTGTCGTATTGAAATCATTCAGAAGAAGCGTGGCACCCGGGTTACATTTCTTCGCCTCGTCAAAGACGGCCTTGACGAGCGGAACTCTCCCGTACTCCTTACAGATTCGCGTGATGGCATTATCATACTTATCGAAGATGGGCATGATGACCACTTCGTTGATGACATCCCACATATCGATGACGCCCTTAAACCCGGTCACCTCACGGTCGATCCGCTCGAGCTGCTTTTGAAGGATCGTCTCGTTATCGTACTTCATGAGCCAGTCGGCACAGACCGTATGCCAGCAGAGCGGATGCCCCTTCACCTTCACATTCCTGTCGCAGAGGTACTTCGCAACCTTCATCATGTCCTCGGTATTCGGCTTCCCTTCGTCCTTCTCGAAGAGTCCCCAGTAGAACGGAAGCGTCGCGTAGTTAAAGACATCGAGCCATTTTTCGGTCGATTCTTTAAACTGTTCCACCCCCATGACGACATACGGAAGAAAATCGAAGGCCCCGCAGCCGAAGAGAAATTTATGGTTGGTCTGTCTGACACGGACACGCTTCCCGGCAAGTGCTTTTCCAGCGGCGTCGGTGATCTTGAGCTTCTTGTTTACTTTACGATGGGAAATATCCATATGTCCTCCTTACACCATCATCTTATAGATCTTCGTGCAGTCCTCTTCGCCCAGCGTGATGAAGCCGGAGATCGTGCCGTTTCTTCCATCGCCGTGAAGGAGCACATCCACCATCTTCGGGATGTCGTCTGCGTCCGCGCCGAGCGATTCGAGATCTTCCGGCATGCCGATGGAGATGAGGTAGTGACGAAGTGCATCGATGCCGGCCTTCGCCGTCACTTCCGGATGGGCAAAGTCCATCTGGCATCCCCAGACGCGCACCGCGACCTGCGCGAAACGCAGGACGTTGTGTGGCATCTCGTAGGTAAATACTGCAGGCATCGTGACGGCCAGTCCGGCGCCGTGCGCACAGTCATAAAGCGCGGAGAGTTCGTGCTCGATCATGTGGCTGAGCCAGTCCTGGGATCTGCCGACACCGCAGGCATTGGTGTGCGCCATCGTGCCGGCCCACATGATGTTCGCCCGTGCTTCGTAGTTATTGGGATCGGAAATGACGCGCGGTCCTTCGTGGATCATGGTAAGAAGCAGTGCCTCGATCAGGCGGTCGGTCACCTCGACTTCTTCGGTATTCGTGAGGTAGCGCTCATAGAGGTGCGCCATGATGTCCGTGATCCCTGCCGCGGTCTGATAGGGCGGCAGCGTCTGGGTCAGCGCCGGATTCAGGATACTGAACTTCGGGCGGATCGCGTTACCGCTCGCGCCACGTTTGAACATCCCTTCTTCTTTCGTGATGACGGAGTCCGGACTGCCTTCACTTCCGGCAGCCGCGATCGTCAGGATCGTGCCGACCGGGAGGGCTTCCGTGATCGGTTTTCCTTGATAGAAATCCCAGAAATCCCCGTCGTAGACCACGCCTGCCGCGATAGCCTTCGACGAGTCGATCGTACTTCCGCCGCCGACGGCGAGAATAAAGTCCACGCCTTCGCTCTTGCAGAGATCGATGCCCTCATATACGAGGCCGCTTCTCGGATTCGGCTTAACGCCTCCGAGCTCGACAAACGGGATATTTTCTTTAAGAAGAGAAGCCTTCACGCGGTCGAGAAGTCCCGAGCGTACGACACTTCCGCCTCCGTAGTGAATGAGGACTTTCGAGCCGCCGAAGCGCTTCACGAGCTCTCCTGCACAGTTTTCCGTCTCTTTGCCAAATACAAAACAAGTCGGTGAATAGAATTCGAAATTCTCCATAAGTTCATCCTTTCCGTCCTTTGCAGACAATCGCGTCTCCCTCCTGTCCGAAGAAGGACCGACGCACATCTAGACTTATGTTACCACCTAACGGTTTCGTTTTCTTGCAGATAATTGACGGGATATATATATTTTTTGTCCGATTCACTGCTCGCGCAGATTCAGGATCATCTCCGTGTACTTACTGACGCGGTCCGTAAAACCGGCCTTCTTATAGACCGGATACCCATCTTTCGTAGCCGACAGAGTGATGCGCGATAGGCCCTCTTTCTTCGCATAGTCGACCATGTTTTTCATGAGTGTCGAGCAGATCCCGCGCCCGCGATACGCCTCTTCTGTATAGACGCTCAGCACATCGCCGCACAGGCCGTTCGGGATACTGGGATTCATCGGTTTTTCAACGATGAGAAGAAGTACCGCCGCCACGAGCCGTCCCTCCGCACGGGCCACGAATCCCACGATTTCTTTCCCGAGTCTTCTTTCGAAATACTCCGGAAGCCGGTCTTCCATATTCTTCTTTTCTTCTTCACTGATTGGACCGAAGTCCTCGAGAATATACGCGATCCGGAGCCGCACCAGCTCGTCGATATCGCTTCTGTTCGCTATGTCAAATACCACGTTCTGCATTTTCCTTCTCCTTCATTTTCAAAGAATCTGTCTCAGTCAGAAAAGTGTCAGATATTGATGCAAAATCAGACAAAAATCTGACTCAGTCAGAAAAGTGTCAGATATTGATGCAAAATCAGACAAGAATCTGACGGAGCTTTACGAATCATCGACGTCAAAACGCGAGTATGCAGTGCTTTTCGATACATCACACAGCTTAAAGAGATGCGCCTTGATCTCGTCTTCTCTCTCGTAGATGTACCGGATCCTCTCGATAGTGTTTCTCACTTCCGATTCACCGAGTTTTCTGTCTTCGTCATCCTGACACTGCCCCAGCGCACGAATGACGTTATACTCGAGCCACTCGACCCAGGTGTAGGCCACGCCAAATATCTCTTCATATGCGTCAAAAGCACTGTGCCCGGATGTGTCTTCCTCTCCATCGGCGTTTCCCGGCAGCCCGTCCCATGCTTCGCGATACCCTTCGAAGAAGGCGTCCATCTTCCGAAAGTCCAGGCTGCATGTCGTCACGCCCGCCCACTGCAGAGCCAGCTGCAGGGCCGAGTTCGCGGGGTTTCCGTAGTCGAGGCACTCGAGGTCGATCACATAAGGGTTCCCGTCCTTCCACATCACATTCTTCGGATCCATATCCTCATCCGTGATGCACTCGATATCCGGAAGTGCACGCCGCGCATCGTTCATCGACTCCGTCGCATAGATAAGAAGATCTTCGTTTTCCCGAAGGATATCCGCGATTGCGGACTTCTTCGACTCTGCATCTTTCGTATAGGAAGCCCAGTCGATCTCACTTCCCGATGGTTCGGCATGCGGGATCTCTTTGGGTTCGATCGCATGGATCTTTCCCTGGATCCTTCCCGCTTCTTCACACTGCTCCGGCGTGATATTGTCCCAGTCCGTGATACGCCCGTCGAGCCAGCAGAAGATGTAGAAGAAATCGTCTCCGCACATCTGCATTTTCTTCCCGTTTCTCTCGAGCGACGGTACGATCGGGATCCCGGCCGCTTCGATTTTCTTCTCGAGAAGTTCGGCGCGGGAATAGTTTTCCATCACGGAAGGACGCTTCATGATCTCCGGATTTAAGTGTTTCACCGCATAGACGCCCACATCTGTTTCGACCTTGTACATCCGATGCAGAAATCCGCCCGATACCGGGGTGATCAGCGCAGCCACCTGTCCCAGTCCAAGTTCCGTCATTAATGTGCAGATCGTATCCTCGATGGCCAATTTCGTTCATCCTTTCCGAAGAAAATAGAAGTGACGCGCCGTGTCACTCTTCGGCACTTCACGTTAATCAAAGAAGTTTTTCCGCCCACTCCGCTTCCTTAAAACCTGTAAGCACGAAGTCCTTGCCGACCAGAAGCGGGCGCTTCACGAGCATTCCGTCCGAAGCCAGGAGCTGGAACTGCTCATCTTCACTCATATCCGGAAGTCTCTTGGAAAGCTCGAGCTCACGATATTGCAGCCCGCTGGTATTGAAGAACCGCTTCAGCGGAAGGCCGCTCATCTTGTAGTACTTACGAAGCGTCTTTTCATCCGGATGATCTTCTTTGATGTCGATCACCTTATGCTCGATGCCCTTTGCCTCCAACCATTTCAAAGCCTTCTGGCAGGTAGTACATCTACTGTAGCAGTATACCTTTAACATTGTTATTCCCCCATTTCACGATGGATTCGTCTGACTTTATAGTACCATGTCCGAAAAAAATGCATCGCCTGCCAGTACGATTTATCGCCCGTCAGCACAATTCATCGCAAGTCAGAACAACTCATCCAGTAGGATGTAGTACCGGATCTTGTCCCAGTCCGGCTCGATCCCCAGCGCCTCGAAGAGTTGATCCGGATCGCAATTGGGGTAGACCTTCCCGCCATATCTTCCTTCAGCATTATGCTTGAAGCTTCTGTAGCAAAGCGCGATGTCTCTCCACTTATCCCCGACGCCCGCTGTCGCCATGTCGATGTATCCGCTGACTTTCCCGTCCCTGATAAGGATATTCGGGAGGCAGAAATCACCATGGGAAAAGACCGGTTCGTAACTTGGGCGGTGATTTTCGAGCCAGGAAAGGAGCTCGGCCGGATCCTTAAATCCGCCTTCTCCGAATGTCGTCGGTTCGGCATCCTCCACATCCACCAGACCATGTTCGACATTGTATCGGGCATCTCTTAGATCTGCATCGAGATCTCTGATTCTCGGGCAGTCCGAAATATCGATTCGCCAAAGCATCTGGAGGCCCTCGGCGAGGATCGGCAGAAGCACATCCGGATGCTCGAGATAGTAGGAGTCACAGGACATCGTTCCCGTGACCTTACTCATGAGGAGATACTGTCTCTCTGCATCTTTCTCATAAAGAATCACTTCCGGTGCCGGAAGCTTTCCTTTGAGCCATCGCATGAGATTTACGACTTCTTCGTTTTTCTCGTTGAACCTGACGATTTTCAGGACCGAATCGTCGAAGATCAGGACAGGGGCTCCGGATCTACCCGCATCGTCCATTTCGAACGGTTTCCCTTCGATCCGCGCCAGGATACTCTTCGGCAGATGCAGTTTTCCCAGTTCACTTTTCATATTCATTCCTTCTTTTCCCGGATCCCCATGAGATCACTTTTCTTTCACGTCCTCGTACTCTTCTCTTCGCAGCACCGAGACATGTGTATATTCATTCGCCTCGTCCGGATATTCCTTCAGGAATTGCATCCCTATCGATTCGGCAGTCTTAAAAGACCCGACATTCGTGTACTTGCAGTATGAGTAAAGCGCCGGATAATCAGTATTTGCAAAAGCCCAGTCACGCACCGCAGCGGCCGCTTCTCTCGCATAGCCTTTCCGCTGCTGATCGGCTCGTATGTGATACCCGATCTCCGGGAGCATCTCCCCTTCGATATTCTGAAGCGTCAGACCACAGTCCCCGATCATCTCTCCCGTCTCCTTCAGGCACACGGCCCACAGGCCGAACCCATTGGCCTCATACCGTTTCATGTTCCGCACGATCCACTCCCGCACACGTTCTTCATCGAAAGTGTACGGATAGTGCTGCATGATGGAAGGATCCGCGAGCACGGCGTAGAGCGCATCAAAATCGTCCATATCCATCTCCCGAAGGAAGAGTCTCTCCGTTTCCAGTATCTTTTTCACAAGTATTCTCCGTTTCCCGACTTCACTTCACAAAATGTCGATGATCTCTTTCGCCCTCCGGATCACCGGAAGTTCACGTGCAGCGACCAGTCGTCCGATCGGCGTCTCTTTTCTCTTTTCGTACTCGCTTACCACCTCGTCATAAGTCAGTTTCAGCGTGGAGAGATGGAAATCATCGATCTCGTCCTTCGTCAGGTGCTTCTCCCCGAAGGATCTGACCTTACAGAGGAAGTAGTTCGTGAGGTTATGCCGGTGGATCACGTTATAGTAGTCACTGACCACACCGATCTTACAGAGGACATCCACCTCCGCGCCGAGCTCTTCACTGAGCTCGCGAAGGATCGCCGTCTTAAGGTCTTCCCCTGCTTCCACACCGCCGCCGGGCGTCTCGATCATGGTCGCCTTTCCGAAGAGGTCATCGCGCACGGCACGGATAAAATAGAAATACCCGTCATCGTCGAAGACGATTGCCCGCGCGATCCTTCTGTCGTGATCGATATACTCGAGCGGCCATTCGTTATCCGTCAATTCGTTTCTCATCTCCGGACGCTTCTCCGTTCGGATCCCGTTTTCAAAAACATAGTACGGACGGTTTCCGATGACCTGTGCCTCCCCGTTATCGATGAAGAGTGTGTCTTCCTCCGGAAGCGCGATCACCTTCTCGTGTTCGATCGAATACTTCGTCAGGAACTCCGTGACACGTACGTGCTCTTCTTCGGTTTTCGCATTTGTGTAGTGCGCATCCAGGGACACTCCCTGTAGCACATCAAAACCGATCGTATCCGTAAGGCCCACATCGTTCGGATCCGATGTGATCGCCGTCATGATGTCCCGCCCGAAGATAATCTCTCCGGCCGAAGATCCGAAGACGATGCCATCGCCCCGGATGTATTCTGCGATTTGGGCAAAAGCGCCGCTCCGCTTCAGTCCATCCAGCAGCGAAAAAGTATTTCCTCCGCCGACAAAGACCGCGCAGTACTTCGAGAAATCCTTTTCTAAGATTTCTTCATATGTGCGGACCATATCAATAGACGGCAATCGGACCGATGCCAGTTCCCGCTTCATCCACGCATAGCACTCATCCAGCGTATGCTCCTCCTCCGGCATCGCCAGAGGGATATAAAGCAGCGGTTTTTCGTGATCGACGACCGCGTCAAACACGCGATAGATATCTTCTGTCTTCTTCCCATATCCGCCGCCGTTTAAAAACAACTTCATTTTCTTTCCCTCGTCTTTCTTATTTCATCACTGATCACTATAATGATACCGCTTTAACCTCTTTGCGAAAACCAGGCAGTGCACGGTTCCCGCGACACCGAGGAGGAACATCATGAGCGCCGCGCCGGAGCCCTTTCCCTGCCCGAAAAGAACTAGCAGCATTTCCGAACCAGCACGCTTCGCCATGAACGGTTCACACACATGGTCGACCATGAGTCCTCCGAGGAACAGTCCGATCGGGATCGTGAAGAACTGGAATGTATTCCGGCACGCATAGACCCGGCCCTGCAGCTCTACGGGAATGGAGGTACGAAGGATGACATCGAGGTTTGCGCTCATGACCGGAACGAGTACCCAGCCGATCACCTGCCCGAGACACCACAGCGCCGGCTCTCTTGTGAAAGCCAGGATGAAGTTCTCGGTCCCGAGCGAGATCAGCATCGTAACGAAGACCATGCGGACCCGGTCCTTCGGCTTCGGCATGATCGATACCAGCAGGCTTCCGATCACCATCGCGATCCCCGAAAATGCCGTCACGATGCCGAGCACCGCATCCCCGCCTTTCGGATTCGGAATCACGTAGGCCGGAAGCGTCGCATCGAAAGCAGACGCGATCAGGTTCACGCCGGACATGAATATGATCAGTGAGAACACCATCGGTGTCGCCCGGAGGAAAGAGAGTCCTTCCTTTGCAAGTTCGATCGTACTTTCTTTTTTCTCAACGGGCTTTTCCGGGATCCGGACAAATCCGGCCAGCGCCACAAATGCCGTGACGAAAGTCAGAAGGTCGACGGTAAACACCATATTCATGCCGAGAAGTTTATAGATCGCCGTCGCGATCAGCGGATGCAGGATCTGGTTGAGCGATCTCGAAAGAGACGAGAGCCCGCTGATCCTCTGGTACGATTCCTTCGGCACGATTAGCGTCATCGTGACTTCCGAAGCCGGCTGCTGCACCGTATTCATCAGGCCCGAAAAGGCATTTACCGCATAGAGATGCCACACCGCGAGTGAATCCGTTCTATAAAGCAGAAACACCACTACGGTCGACAGTGCCGCCAGCGTATCGCACACCAGCATCGTGATCTTCTTATTAAACCGATCGGAAAGAGCACCGGCGAAGATGCTCATGATCACGTACGGCGCATAGGTACAGATCCGAAGGGCCGCCGTACTAAGTGCCGATCCGGTCTGATCGTAGAGCCACAGCGTCAGCGCAAAGGCCGTGATCGCGCTTCCCAGCTGGGACAGGCTCTGCGTACTCCACAGGATATAGAAATCCCGCAGTATGTTCTTGCCATGTTGGGTAGAACTCTTGTTTCCAATATCGTTTTTCATATCTTTGCTCCTTTAGAATGATTTTTCTAATCAAAGCAAAGCTTGAGGATCGTTATCCTCCACACAGTCTCCTCAGGCTCTGCATGGAGCTTCTGCAATGCAACGTTTCATGGTCGTGAATCCTTTCACTTATTTCGTCACTTCATTATCCATTTCATCGCGGTACTTTACAAGTAGACCGCTAGTATACACTTTTCCCTGATCCGACTCTCTTACGATCTTCCACAATTTCGCTGCTGTTTTCATACGGTCTGGAAATACTATCGTCGCAGGATCCGCGCAGAAATCCTTCACAAACTGATTCCACTGCAACGCCGACTTATCGTAGGTCGCATAGGTCTTCTTTCCATAGTAGATATCCAGAAGATCCCCAAGTGTGAAAGACTCGTCTCCGTTTTCTTTCACGGCTTTTGCCGTCGCCACCATATCCACATTAAACTTGAATCTGGAAATGCCCGTCTGCTTCTCGAAGAATTCCCGGAATCTCGGTCCGAAGGTAAAACCGCACTCGATCAGACCTGTCTCGAGTGTCAGTTCTTTTGACGCGGTATTTTTCGCACGGTTCCGCACCGCCGGCTTTTTCTCCGGCAGGATCTTCTCACCGTTAAAGTACGCTTCGATAATCTTATACAGTTCGATCTTGCCGCTCGGTGCTTTCAGGCCATGCGTTTTGCATATCTTAATGAGTTCTTCCCTGTACCAGTAGTATTTCGAGAACTCGGCGAAATCTTTGATGCTGTCGAATTCAGGTCTGTCCATCTTCTTTCCGTTAGAACAGATTGCTCTTCTCGGCTACGCAGAGGACATTGACCCAGCGCTCGCCGGCTCTTTCCGGACGCTGATCATCCGATACCCACACATTCTTCAGAAGGAAACCGCCTGCACCTTCGAACAGAGCGCGAACTGAATCTTCCGTAAAATCAGAGAAGAGACGGCCGTCATCCTTGACTCTTTCTTCATCGCCGTATTTGAAGGAAGCATACAGCACACCACCCTCTTTCAACGCCTTATGGACCAGACGAAGAATGTCCGGAAGCTCCGCCTTATGTACGTGAAGAAGGGATGCACAAGCCCATACACCATCAAAAACATCCGAGTAATCCAGTTCTTCGAAGAGAAGTTGTCTGGCCTGACAACCGGAAACATTCCATGTGTGATTGACCATCTCCGCACAGCCGTCCACCGCCGTTACCTGATATCCGGACTTCATGAAATGTACGGTCGCGCTACCTGCTCCGCAACCGAGATCCAGGATCTTTCCGCCGGCCGGAACCAGCTCGAGGAAAGCACGATAATGCTCTGTCATATCGACGTTTTCCGTATTCCCGATAAAGCTCTCTGCATTCTCCTGATACCAATCCAATGTCTCGTTTCTCATCGTTCATTCCTCCTGCTTCTTGATCTGATTTCAGTATAGCACAAAACACTTACATCGAGTCTAAATCAAACTCCACGAGGGCACTCTCTGTCTCATTCGATAGCTTGAGCAAAAACTCCATGGCATAAAGAGGAAATGTGACAAATCCTTCTCCCTCGCCTACATTTGTGTCTGCTAGTTTTATCGCCGGATGTTCCCCATATTTCTTCGGATTCTTAAGCACATATTTCATACTCGTGACTCGATTGTTAGTTGATTTGCACTCGAGAATAGTGGCGTCTCCATTGAGCTGGAAAATAAAGTCCAATTCCGGAGATCCGCTCGGCGCATGAAAATAGTAGAGCTTTCTGTCTGACGATACAAAAGCACTCGCAACCATGTTCTCTGCGACCGCTCCCTTATATGCACTCATATCTCCTCTCAAAACATGAGCCGCTGTCCCCTCTTCCAACATCGACATCAACAATCCCGTATCACAGACATACACTTTGAACTCATCGATGATTTTATTTCCTTCAAGAGGTGCAGATATTTCTCTGATATTGTTCGCCTTACACACCAGACCAACATCAAGCAGATACTGCAAGCCGTCAGCTTTCTCAGGAGACTTTCCTCTCACGTCCACCAGACTGTATTGAAATTTTTTATATTCTTTCGCTAATTGTGACGGAATTGAGTCCAGACATGCTTCCGCACGAAGTTTCAATACCTCGTTGATCCTGTCTTCACCATTAGCATCTATGTATCTCCCAAAATCATCTCGGATCGAAGAGAGAATCATTCTTTGTACTTGGCGGATCTGATTCAGATCATGGGTCTCAATAAAGCAGTTCACTGCTTCGGGCATACCTCCCACAATCAGATAAAGCAGATAATGCTTTCGAAGACTTTCGTGGAGAGCACTCGGAACAGTTTTTCGCGTAGATAAAGATTGCTCCACACGATTCATCACCTCCGGACTCACGCCCACATTTTCCAGAAACTCAAAAAATGAAAGCTGATGCATGGTATATCTTTCCTCATACCCGACAGGAATCCCGCGCTTAAACACGTTTCTAAAACCTTTCACACCAAGGAAACTACCTGTAGCAATCACATCATATCTTCCGTCCATATCCCAGTATTTCAGAGAGCTTCTCGCATTTGGGCAATCCTGGATCTCATCCAGCACCACAAGCGTTTCCCCTGGAATAAAACGAACTGTCGTATCCAATGCAGTAATGGAAAGAACCATGTCGTCTACGTCAAAATCATTTTCAAAAACCTGATGCATAGTTTTATTCTTTCGAAGATCGATATAGACGACACTTTTGTAGTTTGTCCTTCCAAACTCCATAACCGAAAAAGTCTTTCCTATCTGTCTCAAGCCTTCAACAATAAGTGGGTGATGCTTACGCTGTTTCCATGACAGCAAATCATTTAATACCTTTCTATTCAGCACGTTTTCACCTCCCTGTTTATGGTTATTATATCATAGTGTAGACATTTTTCAAAGGATTCAGCCTTGTTGTTTAGTCATTTTTGACAGGATTACATTTCAATATGGTCATTTTTCAAAGGATTTCGTCGTGCGGTTCAGGCATTTTTCAAAGGTAATAATCCATGCGGACCAGCGCTTTGCCATTGGGAAGCTCTTCTGAAAAGCGTGGGCCCTTCTTATATCCGATTCCCCTCATCGAAGCTGCAACCCACATCTCATCGAGTTTGTGGTGGATCTTGTCGAGCCCGTCAAATGCATGGATGTACGGTGAATCCGATACCCAGTTTTTATCATCCCGGTTGACCTGGATAATGATGGACACGTATTCCGGAAGGATCTGCCGGACCGCCTCGACCAGAGCTGCTTCTCCGATGTATTCGACGATGAGATCGGCGATCAGAAGATCCGCATTCGGAAGCTGATCCGCTTCCGTGATCACATCGATCTTCAGAAGTTCGAGCACATCTCCCAGGTAGGCGTAACGCTCGGCTGCAGCCTTCAGATACTCTCCGTTAATATCCACGCCATAGACCTTCTTATACTTTTCAGGGGACACATGCTCGAGTCCGTTCCCTCCGGCAACGCCGAGGATCACGGCCGTATCGACCGGATAGTTTTGAAGCTGGCTTCTCATCATGGCATTTAAAGTCTGGAGCTGATTCACCGATTCCAGACTCATGTGGTTTTCGTAGTCCGAAAGTTTTATCTCGTTCCACGGGTTTGTCGAATTATTCACGCAATCACCCCTCATCTAGTCCTGAGCTCAACCAAGAAAATAAAAGCGACTCGAAGATCTCCGGCTGTTCGATCTGAAGATTATGTCCTGCTCTATCTACCGCGCAGTATGTAGCTTTCGGATAGATCTTCATCAGGTCAAACTGATCCTTATACCCGACTTCCGTATCCTGTTTCGCGGCAACGATCAGCGTCGGAATCGATACCGGATCCATATCATCCACATCAAACGTAAAACTTCCTTCCAGCTGTGAATTCAGATACTTCCAGTCCGCCCTGGCGAGAGCCGGCATCAGATAATCCCTGTATCTCTCCCATACCGGACGGGTAAGACACACATTCATAAGCGTAAAGCTCTCATAGTCTTCTTTCGAAAGAGATGCGAGCAGCTCTTCATCACGTTCCACGACCTGAAGCGGCTCGACACGCCCCTGTCTGACTCCGGGGATCACGCACGGAACCAGAAGGATCAGTTTCTTCACAAGATCACTGTACTTATTCACGAAACCTCTGCTGAGCAGTCCACCATAAGACTGTCCCACCAGAAGGAAGGGTTCTCCGATAACCTCCTCGGCAAATCCGTGAAGAATACCCAGAATGTCATCCGAGTTTCGGACATCACCATGCTCGGATCTTCCCATTCCCGGAAGATCAATATAGAATCTCTTATACCCTATAAGTCTACCGAAGACAGGTTCAAAAGCAGCCTGCATCGTAGTCCTGTCGATGCCCCATCCGTGGATGATCAGGACCGGACTTCCTTCACCAATCACTTCATAATCTACAATTCCGTATTTCACGCACGCCTACCTTTCAGCAACACTCGCTTAGAAAAGTTCTGTAACTGTCACTTTCTGATCGTCCAGTAGTCTTTGTATGCATAGCGGTCTTCGCCACCGACCAGGAATCTGTCTGATCTGCTAAAGCCGGATTTCTTCGCGGCATCGATCCGTTCCACAGCATAAAGCGGGATCTTCGTGATGATCTCTTCACAGTCGAGAAGCTCGTATGCCTGCGGAACAAAAAGAGCCAATATCTCCTGGAGTTCTTCGGACTTCTCGTAGTCAGATCGCACATCCAGACGGAATAGTCCGTCACCGTCAAAATCATCATCCGAAGGCCTATGGAACATCTCGATCGTCCCGATGGCCTGAGAGATTCTCTTGTCGATGATCGTCAGGCGGACGAACCATCTTCCTTCGTAAGATTCGAGCCAAAACTTGATGGCAGCATCCATCGTCTCCTTTGTGGCGTAATAGAAGTTATCTCCATGGCAGTTATCGCTGTTGAAGAACGGAAGCGCCTGCTTATCGCTATACACTTTCAGAAGATCTTCCGAATCTTCCTCTTTCACAAATCTCATCAGCCATCTTTCATTCTCAAGTACAGGGCACTGTTCGTAAATGTTACTCATTTTTGTATTCTCTCCTAAATCAATATTCGTAAGACCGGTTCGTGATCTTCAAACCGGCAACGTAGTCGCATCCTTTTTCTTTCACGTTGTTCGGATCCATGGGATAGTGAATGTTATACGAAACACTCTTTTCTCCAAAGCGGTCCGCAAGGAATTCTTCGTCGACATGTCCTCCAATGATCTCAAGACATATCATGACGTGATCATCCCCGGGAACGATCTCTTTTTCCCAGAGATATCGGCATTCCAGATTCATAAAGCATTCTTCCACCATCGGCGCATCTACCCAGGCAGCCTTTTCCACGGACAATCCGGACGCAGAGATCTCATCCGCTTCAAACTGATTGTTCTGGATCGTCTTCATGCAATCTTTATACTTGTCCGAGGACATGAAATTGATGACCGCTTCTTTCTTCTCATTCAATGTCTGATGCAGGTGTCCGCCTTTTGTAACACTGGCCAGCACGGCAAAATAACCGTTCCCGTGATCTGCGCTGGTGAAAGTCGCCCACGACTGCATAGTCGCGTTTGGTTGACCATTGGATTTATATGTGGTCACAAGGAACATTGGTGTCGGGATCCCCATAACGAATTCTTTCCAGTCGAATCCAAAATTTCTGGAGAATTCCGCATATGTTCCTTGAAGGGAAGCTGGCATATCCTTATAGTGCTGTTTCATTCTTTTTCTCCTTATTTCGTATGTTAATAAGCCCGCAATGCTTGTAAATAGTTCGTTTTCGTTCAGTATAGCATAGTCTCTTTCCACTGGTTACGTGGTACAATCTGTATCAATAAAACTGACAACGGAGAGGTTTCATGGACAGAAAGATCATCATTGCTCAGCCTAAAGATGCAGATATCGTATCTGAGATCACTCAGGTCACGATCAAGACAGTATATCCGAAATACTATCCGGCAGGTGCGGTCGAATTCTTCAGACAGCACCATTCGATGGATCGGATCATCGAGAACATTCAAAAAGGATATGTGTATCTTCTTGTCGTTGACGGAAGATCCGTCGGCACGGTAACGATCTCCAAGAACCATATCAACAGACTCTTCGTTCTTCCCGACTGTCAGCATCAGGGCTTCGGAAAAGCACTGATGGACTTTGCGGAAGAAAAGATCTTTTCATCCTTCGATACGATCGAACTGGATGCGTCTTTTCCTGCCAAAAAAATCTACCTCAAGCGCGGATATACCGAGGTCGAATATAACGTTATCGATGCCGTGAACGGTGATCACTTGTGCTATGACGTTATGAGAAAGACCCGCTGATCCCGAGGTTTTCTCTGGCTTCCATATTGTTTCCGAGGACCATGGCCGCCTTCTCACATGTAGCGACTTCACTGCAGTCGGCACAGGTCTCGTTCTTCTTTTCCGAAGAACAGATCTTGATTGGGCACATGGATTCGCAGAAAGGAAACTTCACGCCCGGAACACGACATCCCGTGCAGTTGATCATCTCCGGTGTGATCTCGTGTTTGTTCATGACAGACCACTCTTTCGCCACTTTCTGACGAAGCTCATCATCGTTATTTGTCGTTGCGATACGTGCTTCACACTTCTCACAATCGAGTCCGCAGTATGCAATAAAATCATTCATGGCGTATACCTCTCTTATTCGTTCTTGCAAAGAAAACTTCCAGAAGTATTTCTCTCAGTGCATGATAATATTGTAGCACATATGTTCGATTTGTGCTACAATTTTTTTGAGCACAGTCTGCTAAATGGGCGGTTGCCTTCTTTTTCTTTCGCGTCCCTTCGGGGACAAACTGGGAAAGGAGGGTTGCGGATATGACAGATTTTGAGATTCTTTCTTTGATGATTGCTACAATCGGATTAGTTGTTTCTTTGATAGGATTGTTATTGAAACTATTTGCATCCCTGATAAAGTTCTTTGACGGACGATATCGGCGCAAATGAAAACCTACCCCATTGACATTGGACCGTCTGAGGTAGGTTAATAACCACTAAAGGCAACCGTCCTTGCGGACTGTGCTTTCTTGTTTTTATTCTAGCACCGGAAGAAATAGTCGTCAAACAATAGAAAAGTCCAGTCTCAGGAGCGCCTTGCCATTGGGAAGCGGTTCGGAATGCTTCATACCCTTCTTATAACCGAGACCTGTCATCCATGTTGGAAACCAGTCGGGATCCAGTTCATGGGGATCTGATTCAGTCCATCAAATCCTTCTTATACTTTTCCGGACGGATATGTTCGAGACCGTTTCCTCCTGCGATGCCAAGAATCATGACCGTGTCCACAGCGTGATCTTCGAACTGCTTTTTCATCATTGCATTCAGAGTCTGGAGCTGATTTACAGACTCCAGGCTCATGTGATTCTCGTAGTCATCCAGATTGATTTCTTCCCAGGGATTGCTCATACTTTCCACCTTTTCCGGTTATTCCAGATCACACAAAAATCCGGCATAAGGGAACTGATAAAGAAGTGCCTTATTGCCGAAAAACTCGACTTCCTTCCCGGAGGCCGTGCCGGCTTTTACCTCATTGGCACCATCGCAAAGCTGCTCAATCAGTTCTTTTTCCACCGGGAAAGAACCGTGCATCGGATAGATCTCGTCAAACTTATCCGCGTACTCAGAAAGATGACCGAGGCTCTCGATAAACTTGTCCAGATTTCTCATCGGTCCGAACATGAAGATATGACCATCCTGCACAGTGTCGCCGCTGACCAGAACTCTGTTCTTCTCGTCGAGGATCGCGATGCTTCCCGGCGTATGTCCGGGGATATCAATAATGCGGAGCACCCGGTCGCCAAGGTCGATGATGTCGCCTTCCTTTACCGGCAGGATCGTGCCCTGCCCCTTGAAATTCCTGTAATTTTCTTCTTCATTCGGAGACATATAAAACTCGGGAAAAGCACTGTTTCCCGAAATGTGATCCGGATCTGCGTGGGTGTTGATGAGAACGATCGGAAGATCCGTGATCCTTTCGGCGATTTCTTTTGCATCCGGAGTATTCATCCCCGTATCGATGAGCGCGGCTTTTTCCGTGCCGCAGAACAGAAGAAATCTCACTCCGCCATCCTCAATTCTCCAGGTATTGTCATTGATTTTGATCGCGTCTGCCATAGTTCTCTCCTCCTGCCTCTCATGTTTTCTCATCTTTCTTTTTCAGAATCGGTTATTCGTAAAGACCTGCTCAGTATTTCCCGTTCGGTGTAGGTTTTCCATGTCCGTAGTATACGGTGCGCTCGCCTAAAGCGCGAAGTTTCTCCATACTCTTTTTCGTCGCTTCTTTATCGTAATATAGATGTGCGTTTCCGGGGCGGATCCAGTTGTCGAGTGCATCGCCGACGAGCAGGTGCTTGCCATCCACATCCACACTAATCGAGCCCAGAGTATGTCCGGGTGTTTCGATGATCTTTCCGGGGATCCCGTACGAACTGATATCGTCTCCTTCTTTGACGAAGATCAGGTTCTCCGGGCGCTCGACTTTCGTCTCTCGCAAGACCTTTTTCGACAGACCGAGAACGACTCTTCCGACGAGACCTACCGGCTTTAGCGGCTGCTTATCAAAGCTAATGAAAAGCTCTTCATCTTTTGGATGGATCGCGACCGGAATGCCGTACTTTTTCGAAAGTTTGGCCGCATTCTCCGCGTGATCGAAGTGCACATGCGTCAGTACGATCAGCTTCATGTCATATTTGTCGCACTCTGCGGTCACTTGATCAAGTCCCGCGCCGCTGGCTGTATCAACCAGGATGGCTGTTTTTCCTTCAGAAACTATGTAGCAGTTGTCTGTCCCGATTTTGATGTGTTTGACTTCGATCATTCTTTCTTCTCCGATCCGTAATTAGTTCTTCTTCCTTTTGATCATGCTGTCATCCTCTCAAATGTTTATGCGTTCATTATCGTCGGAATCACTTTCGTTTCGATGAATTCTACCCGATCGAAGATCATCGGCTTAAACGTGCCGGTCACGCCGACGGAGATGTTCTTCTCTTTGTTTACGTAGATGACGTTTCCTCCGGCTCCGATCGCCGCGTATACTTCTCTGTCCTCGAAAGGCTTGTACCAGAGATATCCGTAGTACATGTTTGCGAAGTTCCGGCCCAGTTTGAGATGCGGAGTAAGCATATCCTGAATGTATGCTTCGGAGATGACTCTCTTTCCTTCATATACGCCATCATGAAGGACCATTTCACCCATCTTCGCAAGATCCTGCGCAGACAGGCAGATGCCCCATCCGGCCATCACCGCGCCCTTCGGATCTGTATACCATTCACGCTTTCTCGGCGCCTTGCTCATGATGTAATTGAGCTGATCGTCTTTATCGCTGACGCCATGTTCGGCCACATCCGGTATAACGAGCGGCCGGAAGAGAAACTTATTCGCGAAGTCGATGCATCGCATACCCGTCGCCTGCTCGAGCACACCTGTAAGAATCTGGATCCCGAGGGTCGCATACTTGAATTCTCCCGTGATCCCCGCGCGTCCGCCGAGAAAGTCCAGCGTCGTTCTGGTCCAGTCCTCTGAAGTACAGATCTTCGTCCACGGTTCCGAACGGTACTTATATGGCGCCGTCATGGTGAGAAGATGCTTGATCTCCACATCGTAGATGGTCTTTTCTCCCCGCTTCACCGTATACCCCGGGAAGTAATCGATCACCTTCCGGCTGACATTCGAGATATACCCTTGATCGATGGCGATGCCGGTCAGAAGACCCATGATGCCCTTCGTGACGGACATGACATTCACCGCATCCGAGATCTTAAAGTCATGCCAGACGTCATCAAAGACGTACTTCCCATCCTTCATGGCGCTGATCTGGCAGATGTTGCTCTCGTTTTTCCTGCTTTCTTCGATGTATTTGTGTAGTTCTTGTTTATTCATCTTATGCCTCATTTTTCGCTAGGATTTGGACGTCCTATATGAAGCCTAATATGATTAAAAATTCTTTTCAAGAGTTTTTTTCCAGAAAGTCCAATGGGGTCCTTTTCCATAGCCGATCTTCTCATAGAAGGGATCTGCGCCGCCGGTCATATGTGTCGCGCCCAGGGCTTTCATGCGGCGGTAGTGAAGCGTAAGCGCTGCGGCCGCGAGACCTTTTCTTCTATGGTCAGGATGCGTGCACAGCGGCTCCATGTAGGCCAGGTGATTCTCCGGGACCCACCACATGCCGGAATAGCAGACGTATTCGCCATTTTCATCTTCAATGATGATATCGTAATCATGTGTCTCATGCGGAGACAGTGTCTGTGCGGATTCCACGATGCAGCGGTACTGTTTGGCCGGCGTCCAGTCATCCGAATCATCTTCCTTATCCCAGTTCTCAAACTCGCCTCTCTCCGAATGGCCGAACCCGTACCAGAGGACCTTGGCAAGTTTTAGAAGATCCACTTTGTCAGGATCGACGAACCGGTAGCCTTCGGGAAGCTCATAACTCAATTCATTTTCAAAATCGTAGACTCTGTCTTCGTACTCAAATACTTGTCTGTAACCGTGCTTCTCTGCGGCACTCTTGAGGCATTCCTGTCCGCCGAAAAGGACAAACTGCTGCTGGTCATCAAAGTTCGGCATTTTCGCGATCGCGTACTCGATCATCTCGTCTGCGAGAAACTCATAGCCTCTTCGGATATTAAAGAAAATATTCGTCACAGGATCTTCGTAGAAGACCAGTGCCACGACTTTATCTCCATCAAACCACAGCCTGTCGAGATCCGTGTACGACCTGTCCATCCATGTGGAATTCATGGCGTACTCGAAGAAAGGAGCCGCCACACCATTGTCTGCGCCCTTCTCATAAACATCGGTCAGAAAATCCCATACGAGATCGAGATCCTCCGGCAACTGAAATTGTTTCGTTGTAATGTTCATTTTATTCTCTTTCTACACATTCATTCAGTTCTCTGATCATGTATCCGACATCCTCCGGACAGTGCGCGTCTGAAGAGGTGATGATCGGTACATTATGCTTCTTCAAGATTGAGATGAGTTCCTGATCCATGCCTAGGCCTGCCGTGTCCGGACATCTTCTGTAAGCGCCGCTGTTCTGGTCGGCGTACATGCCGTTCTTTGCCAGTGCTTGGGCCAGAGACACATAATAATCCGTCAACCGAAAAGACGGCCGGTGTCCGAAGATCTTGATCGTGTCCGGATGTCCGATCCCGTCAAAAAGCGCTGAATCCGCAAGTTTCACCGAATCTTCGAAATACCTCTCATAGGCCCGATCCACATCCACGCCTTCCCAGAGTTCCGGCTTGTGGTCGAAGGCGAAATCCCCGATGAAATGCATGCTTCCGAGAAGGAAGTCGAAACCCTTGTCCTGCGTCTGTTTACCGATAAGGTCTTCATACTTCGGGAAGTAACAGACCTCGAGTCCGAACTTGATCTTCACCGGGAATTCTTCATTTCGGACCTTCTTGATCAGTTCCAGATACTCATGAAGATTCTTCTTTCCCGCTTTCCTTATAAACCAATCATTCACGAAGCTTCTACAGGCACGAACTGAATCATACATCGGCGCGAACTCGGGGAACATATAGTTATGCTCGAGGAGCCTTATCTCATCAAGCCCCGTTTCCTGCGCGCGCTTCACAAATTCATGGATCCACTCAAGCGTGTACTCGCCTCGTTCGATATGGATATGTCCGTCGATCCGATAACTCATCTATTTTCTCCTCACACCTTCAAGGCTTTTGTGGCCATGGAGGTGTTGATGTAGTTATCGAGCGCATAGCATCCGCGGTCCTCGTAAAAACCACAGATCACGAATCCTGCGTCGATCTGTCCCTGGATCTGGTCCTCGATCGGATGACCCCATGAATAACCTTCCGCTTCCGCGATCTCTTTCACCTTCGGATCGTCGAGATGATCAATGTCCGCATAAGGGATCGAATACTTCAGTTCCAGTTCTCCCTTTTCGAGTTTGGCCGGATCGAAGATATACTCGAACGGAGTACCGAATCCGGAGATCAGGATGCCGCCTTTTTTCAGCACACGTCCGCACTCTCTCCACACCGGGCGAATGTCATTGACGTAGTTATTGGACCAGGGATGCACGATGATGTCGAAAGACTCGTCCTCGAACATCGGCAGTTCCTGCATGTTGCCTTGTACGGTATGGATCACAAGCCCGTCTCTTTCCGCCGCCATCTGGTCCTTCTTCAACTGCATGGTGCTGTTATCGAAGACGGTCACTTCTGCGCCTGTCGCCGCGAGAACAGGGCCCTGCTGGCCGCCGCCACTGGCGAGGCAGAGGATCTTCTTGCCCTCCATCTCTTCCGGAAACCAGTTTCTCGGCACACGCTTCACGGGCGTGACGAAGATGGACCAGTTTCCCTTTTTTGCTTCCGCGATCTCTTCTTCCGATACCGGGATCGACCACTGGTCGTTGTTCTCAGAACGTTTATCCCAGGCACGTTCATTCGCTTTGATGTATTGTTCGTTACTCATTATTTTCCTCCTAAATATCTTGTCGTTGCTGATGCAAAAATGCGTCAGTCTTTCTCGTAGAAGACGATGTCCATGCGGTCGTTGATGTGCTCTACTTTACCAGTCTGATGGTAGCCCATCTTCTCGTATAGATGACAGTTTCCCTTCTCCTGCAGGATCGTATCGAGGCACCAGTTATCCGGTCCGTAGATCTTCTCTGCCTCCATGATCGCTCTCTGCGCGTATCCTTTTCCACGGAATTCTTCCATGATCCAGATCGGCGAGATGCGCTTTCGGGATCCGTCTTTCTTATCGACCACACGAATGACACCGACGTTCTTATTCTCCGCGACGATGAAATAGTACGTCGTCCACGGCTGGTTGAAGCGAGCTTCGATCTTATCGATCTTCTCCGAAGCGGGGCTCATATCGTAGTCCTGATATTTCGCAAGAAGTCCGGAAAAAGCCTCGACCTGCATCTTCCAGACCGTATCCAGATCTTCCTTTTTCACCGGCATCAGTTTGAGCGAATCCTTCAGGCGGTAAAACTTCGCTGTCGTGTTTCCGATGTTGCACTCGAAAGGGATCTCTTTTTCGTACTGAAATCCGAGTTTCTCAATGACTCTTCCCGATGCCGGATTTTCCGCCGCGTGAAATGCGATGATCTCCCGGACCTTCAGTGTCTCCACTGCAAACCGGATGACTTCCTTCATGGCTTCCGTGATATAGCCGTTTCCCCAGTATTTCTTCCCGAGATTATACGAGATATCCCATGCGGCAAATTCCTCATCGAAGTATAGAAGGCAGGCTCCGATGATCGTTCCGTCTTTCTTTGTAATGATCCATCGGTACCAGTCGTCTTTCTCGATATTCCCGAGTTCGAACGCCACGAATTCCTTCGTTACATTCATATCTCCCGCGGTCCACATCATGTAGCGGGACACGTCAGGATCGGACATCCAGCACGAGAAGATCTCCTGAAGATCTTCTTCCCGGATGGTTCGTAGTGTCAGTCTTTCAGTTTCCAGAACCGGTGTTTTCATATGCTTCCTCTTTTCCCGAACAGTATTTATGTTCCCGATACTTCGATCACGCCAGCGCCCGAAGCACCTGTATCGTGATGTCCTTTACTTCTTCCGTCGCCGCCAGAAGATTCTCTTCGTAACTATTGGTGCCGCTATACTCCGCCGTATCCGTGATGCATCGGATCGAGAGGAACGGAATTCTATTTACATAGCAGGCATGCGCCATCGCGCCCGTCTCCATATCTACAGACAACGGCTGAAACTTCCCGTTGATCTGATCACGTCCCTCATCCTCGATAAAGGCTTCACCCGTGACCATTCTTCCGAAGTAGATCTTCCCCTTCGATCTATATCCGTCGAGTGCCTCGTGCGCCTTCTTCAGGAGCTGCGGATCCGATGGGAAATATGCAGTTTTCATCCACGGATGAAACTCCGTCAGGATGAAGTCCTCCACATCGTGATAGGCCACTTCGGTTGCCACGATCGTATCGAGGATCTTAACCTTCGGATCCATACCTCCGGCCACACCTGCGTTGATCACCTTCTCCACATGGAATTGATCGATTAGGATCTGGGTCGCGATCGCGGCGTTGACCTTGCAGGCTCCGCCGTAAAGCATCACGACATCCAGACCTCCGAGTTTTCCTTCGTAGAACTTGAGCATTGTTTTTTCTATGGTATGCTCCACTTCCATCTCTTTCAGAAACGGAGCCAGTTCATTATCGTTGGCACAGATCAGTCCAAGTTTCATGTCTCTTCTCTCTTTCCTGCTTTTTTCCGATGCTTACAATTCCTTGTCAGTATATCCCTTCGAGCACAGGATCGTACTCTTATCCGGGAAGACTTCTTCCAAGATGCGAAGCTCGAGCGCCTGCCGATGCTCGAAATGACGGATCAGATCGGCTTCACCGGACGTACCCTTCGCTTTCGAATACGGGCAGTTGTCGAAAAACTGCATCATCATCGGAAACCACATCTCGTTTCCGTTTTCATCGGATCTTTCCTTACGGATCACCGAAAGATTCCCCGCGATGTCGTCGGCCTTGAGGTACATGATGCGGTACTCTTTTCCATCGAGAGCCTCGCGCACTTTTCGATAAAATGCGAGGATCTCGTCATCCGAAGCAACACGGAACAGCATCATGTCCTCGACGATATTCTGAAAGATAGAGCACTCGAAGATGTTCCCATCCCCGTTCCAGTTCCGGAAACGCGTCAGGATGATCCTCTTAAACTCATCGAAAGAAACGCGGTTATTGTAGATCTCGTGCTGCTCGAGATCCTGATAGAATCCGTGGTCCTCGGTCCGCACCTTCGTGTAGCACACGATGACGCGCTCGTCTTCCTCATAGGTCTTCTCCACGATCTGTTCCCGGAGTTCCGGATATTTCTCCAGCACTTCCGCATACTCTTCTTTCGTCAGATATGCACACCAGGCCAGTTCCACCGGAGAATACTCGCCCTCGCGGATCGCCGTATACTCCGGATTCTTCTCCGAGAGTTTTCCGACCAGAGTGCTCTTTCCACTTCCCTGCAGTCCTTCCACAAAATAGTTCATACCATTCTCCTAACTTAATCAATGAAAGTTTTCACGACTTCTGGAGTCGCCGCGATGTACGTTGCGCCTGCCTTCGTTAGCTCTTCCAGATCCCCGTAACCGTAAAGGACACCGATCGAATCGATGCCGACTTCATTTGCCGCCGAGACATCGTTCTCGCGGTCACCGATCATGACAACACTACTGAGATCCGAGACGCCGCAGTTCTCGATCGCATAACGGATCACATCGGACTTATACTTCCTGTCGGAATCGTCCGACGTCGCGACGAAATCGAAATACTTTGAAAGACCGAAGTGCTCGAGGACAAGCGTCGTACCCCGGCTATTCTTCGAGGTCGCCACGACAAGTGTTTTTCCAGCGGACTTAAGTTCCGAAAGAAGCGCCTCGATCCCCGGATAAACGGTATTTTCCAGTGCTCCGCCTCGATTGAAATAGTAATCCCGATAGAAAGCGATCGCCTTGTCCGTATCGTCTCCGGTATATCCGAGTTCCTTCTCAAACGAATCGCGAAGCGGCGGTCCGACGAACCTGCAGAAAGATGTTTTATCCGTCACCTGACCACCCATTTTTCCGACTGCATATGCAAATCCGTTCATGATGCCCGGACCGGAATCCGTCAGCGTGCCATCGAGATCGAAAAAGATATACGAATACGGTTTGCTCATCTTACTTCCTCCATACGCTCTTGAATATTTCACGCGACTCGCCCTGGTAATCACCCGTTCCTTCGAAAAGCACTGTAAACCCGGTCTTCTTAAGGACATGTACCGATGCGATGTTTTCGATGAGGCAGATGCCATACACTTCAGAGATCCCGAGCGTTTCAGCCATCTCGGCAAGGAACGCCTTGACCGCCTCGGTCGCGTAGCCGTTACCGGTGTATTTCTTTGCGATGTGATACCCGATCTCCCACGCGCCGTCCGGAAGCGGAACCATCTGCACATAGCCGATGTTGTTTTTGTCCTCTTTCGTCAGCACCGGATAGACCAGAGGCCCCTCCGATCCGCCATACTGCGACATCAGGAACTCCACTGTCTCCTGTGCCTCCTCGAGCGTCTCGAAGACCTCGTCCGGGACGAACTTTCTGGTATCTTCGTCAAGTGAATTCTCATGTACGGCCTGCGCCATATCCATGGTGAATTCTGTAATCACTAATCGTTCTGTTTCGATTCTCATTTTCTTTTCTCCCATTCTTCAAAATGCAAAAAATATAAGTACGATGCACTGCAGAAGCAGAAGCGTGCACACCATCACGCATCGCATCACGAGCCCATCCGTCATAAGGAGATAAGCGCCAATGGCCACCATAGCGAGGATCCCGATGCGGCATATCCAGTTCGCTGTTTTTTTCGACTTCGGGTCCTGCCAGTTCACCAGCGTCTCAAACACCGCGAGTGTCTCGATATACGTCAATATGACACGATAGACGGACTTGTCATATGGCAGGAGGTACACCATGACGAGTGCGATCGCCTGCATCAGGATGCCCGCTGATAAGATCGTTATGACAAAAAGCCTTTTTTCGAACGGCGTCTTTCTTTTCGGAAGGAGATCTTCTCCGATGACGTATCCCGCGAAGAAGCAAATCGCCGCGCCAAACATGATGAGCATCCCGAGCCATTCATAGTTCCATGAGATCCCGTACTGCAGGAAGAAAGACAGTACCATGAGAGCGATGCTCAGCACGGCCTCTCCCGCGATCTTTATGGGGCTTTTCTTCTTTTCTTCCACACTCTGCTCCCGTTTGTTTTTTACCTCGCCGATCCGTCTTTACACTTCCACTTTCCCGGCGATAATGTCCTTATAGTCCTGAAGATTTTTCCGCAGAAGATTCGGCGTATCGAGTCCGTAGGGGCACTTACTCTTACAGATCCCGCAGTCTACGCAGTTCTCGATCTTCGCCATCTCGCCCTGCCAGAATTCGCCCTTGAAATTCTGTGATGGGGCGCGCCGTATGAGCTGCGACATTCTCGCGCACTGGTTGATCTGGATATCGACGGTGCAGGGCATGCAGTAGCCGCATCCTCTGCAGAAATCGCCCATAAGCGTTTTTCTTTCTTCTTCGACAAAAGCACTGATCTCCGGGGTCATCGTGATGTCTTCACGGAAGAATGACAACCACTCGGCCAGTTCTTCTTCTCTCTGGATCCCCCAGATCGGAAGCGCATCGTACTGGCTCATGAAGGCCATGCACGCTTTGCTGTTCGTGAGAAGCCCTCCCGCGAGGCCCTTCATGGCGATAAAGCCCATCCCCGCCTCTTTACAGGCCTGCACCAGCGCGATCTCGCGCTCGGAGGCCAGATACGAGAACGGAAACTGCAGGGTCTCATAGAGCCCCGACTTCACGATCTCCTCGGCCACGGCGATGAGATGTGCCGTGATCCCGATATGTCTGATCTTCCCCTGTTTCTTCGCTTCCAGCATCGCCTCGTACATGCCGGTCCCGTCACCCGGCGCGAAGCACTGTTTCACACAGTGGAACTGGTAGATATCGAGGTGATCCGTCCGAAGATTCCGAAGTGTCGTATCGAGGTCCTCCCAAAACTTCTCCGGTGTCGTGGCCATCGTCTTTGACGCGATAAAGACCTTCTCCCGCATCCCGTCAAAGGCTTCGCCGACCTTCTCTTCACTGTCCGAGTAAGCACGCGCGGTATCGAAGAAGTTCATGCCGCCATCGTACGCGCCCCGAAGAAGCTTCACGGCCATTTCCCTGCTCACGCGCTGGATCGGCAGCGCGCCAAATGCATTCTGCGGCGTGGTGATGCCGGTCTTTCCGAGTGTGATCGTCCTCATCGTCTCTACCTGCCTTTTCTAAATCTCCTGCATCTATCTTACAGGAAACTTCTTCATTATTCTATCGCAAGAAGAAAGCGACGGACATATACCGCTCGTCTATCGACGAAGTCGTCACAAGTTCTGTTCATCGCCTTTGTCGGCAAACTTGCTATGCTTGGTTGAAAAGAATAGAATAGCATTGCAACGGATTCGGAATCCAGAGGAAAAACGCTTCTTGGGTACGCCGCTCGAAGATATTCGTCCTGCATTCGCATAATTACAACAGGAGCTTTCTATGGACAACCGCAGAAAAACACTTCTAGCTTTTTTGATTGCTGTTTCCTTTGGTCTCTCTTCCGTGAGTTGTAGCTGCAACTCGAAGGAAGAGTCATCAACAGATACATCTGTAACGACTGCAACCACAACTGCAGAAAGCACTTCGGCAACATCTGCGGAAGCAGAAAAAACTTCTGAGACGACCGTTCCGACAGATACTCCTACAGTGGTTCCGACTGAAACACCGACTCCGTCTCCAACACCGGAAGAAGCACCCACATCGGAGACCACTGTCACTACAGAAACAACTGCAACTCCGGCTCAAACAGAAGAACCGAAAGCAACAGAATCTCCCGAGCCCGCTGATCCGACGTCCACACCTGTCCCGGAAGAAACAACTGAGGAGCCTTCCGAAAAAACCGAAGAAACCGACCCGTCCAGTACGCCTACGCCGGAACCGCCTCCACCACCAGAGACAACGCCGGAGCCGACACCAGTGCCGGGTGGTAGAGATTTGGACGCTGAGTTTTATGCGGGTATTTCCAGACTGGAGGAGTTGGGATACACCATTACATTCTCTAGGATAGATGATCATCGAATTCAGTTTACGAACGCTACTGGAACATATAAAGGTCGAGCCTATCCGATGCGTGGTGACGCTAAATGGAATTTCGACTATGAGCCAGTCGATCCGAACGATGCGGGAGCCACATATAAATATAAGGATAGTAGCGATAATCTAATAGCTATGATTAATAATATCGATCCAGCGTGGCTGAATTATTGATAGAAGGTGCCTACATTATGGGGGGGGGGAGAAGCGCCGTTTGCAAAAACGGTGCTTTTTCCAGGAATTCTTCCTCGTGAAGAAATGCCCATAAAACGTGTATGAGCCCCTCATACTGTTGAAATGCTTTTCGCGCATTTGAGCAAGCCATTTACGTATCATTTACGATAACGGGCTCCAGCGCAAACGAAACGCAAATCGGATTTTCAGACGATATTTCTGATCCCTTCACAGATCCTTCTGGCTACGACGGGGTTGTTCATGGTGTAGAGATGGATCCCCGGAATATCGCTCGCGAGCAGGTCGATGATCTGGCTTAACGCATAGGACATCCCCGCGTCGAAGAGCGCTTCCTTCCGGTCTTCGTATTTTCTTACGATGCGGTTGAAGCGTTCCGGGAACGAAGCATTGCACAGTGTCAGCATGCGGCGGATCTGCGCGGCGTTGATGACCGGCATGATGCCCGGGATGATCGGCACATCGATCCCGCCGATCCTGCATCGCTCGCAGAAATCGTAGAACTTCTCGTTATCGAAGAAGAGCTGGGATAGTAGCACCTGTGCACCGGCATCGACCTTCTTTCGAAGGCCGCGAAGATCATTGACCTTGCCGTCCGATTCCGGGTGGCACTCAGGATAGCAGGCGCCGAGGAAGCAGAAATCGTGATTCTCCGAGAGATAGGAGATGAGGTCGGAAGCATGCCGGAAATCGTCTTTCTCGGCGACCCTCGGCGTGCGGTCCCCACGAAGGGCGAGAATATTCTCGATCCCTTCTGCCTCCATAACGCGGGCGAAATCATCGATCTCCGCCTTGTCGTAGTGAAGCGATGTCAGATGCACGACCGGCTCGACACCATATCTCTTCTTGATGTTCTTCGCGATCTCGATCGTGCGGTTGCAGTTACTGCCGCCGCCCGCGCCAAACGTCACGCTGATGAAGTCCGGGTTGAGCTCACAGAGCACTTCCAGTGTCTCATCTATACTCTCAAGTTCCGTATCCTTCTTCGGCGGGAAGATCTCGAATGACAGGCTTTTCTTATTCCTCTTGTAAATGTCTGCGATCTTCATACTTGTTCACGGATGATCCTTGCAGCTTCGACCAGATTTCTGAGGCTCTTTACGGTCTCTTCTTCGCCACGGGTCTTCAGTCCGCAGTCCGGGTTCACCCAGAGCTTCTTATCTTCGGTCTTCTCACGGATCTTACTTAACTGGCCTACCAGTTCTTCGACAGAGGGCACACGCGGGCTGTGGATATCATAGACGCCCGGGCCGACCTCGGTCTTGAAGTGGTTCTCCTTCAGCGCATCCAGGATCTGCAGATCCGATCGCGACGCTTCGAAGGTGATGACATCGGCATCCATGCTGTCGATAGCCGGGATGATGTCTGTAAATTCGCTGTAGCACATGTGGGTGTGGATCTGTGTCTCGGCCTTCACACCGCTATGCACGAGACGGAATGCCGGGATCGCGAAATCGAGATACTCGCTGTACCAGTCGGACTTACGAAGCGGCAGTTTCTCGCGAAGCGCAGCCTCGTCGATCTGGATGATGTTGATCCCGTTTGCTTCGAGATCGAGGACCTCGTCACGGATCGCGAGCGCGATCTGCTTGACGCTTTCTTCGATGGAGATATCTTCACGCGGGAAGGACCAGTTCAGGATCGTGACCGGACCCGTGAGCATACCCTTAACAGGCTTATCCGTGCACGATGCGGCGAACTTACTCCACCCGACCGTGATCGGTTCTTTACGAGATACATCGCCCCACACGATCGGCGGCTTGACGCATCTCGTGCCATAGGACAGCACCCACGCCTTCTCGGTAAATACATATCCGGACAGATGCTCGCCGAAATACTCGACCATGTCGTTTCGCTCGAACTCACCGTGTACCAGTACGTCCAAACCGAGTTCTTCTTGCAGGCGGATGCATTCTTCGATCTTCTTCTGATTGAACTTCACATACTGATCCTTATTGATTATGCCCTTGCGAAAATCACTTCTGTTCTTTCTGACATCGGCAGTCTGTGGAAACGATCCGATCGTGGTCGTCGGGAAGATCGGCAGTTCCAGTTTTTCCTTCTGGATCGCTTCTCTTTCTTCGAATACCGGAAGTCTTGTGTAGTCTTCTTCTTTAATCGCTGCGACTCTTGCCTGAACTTTCTCATCCACGCTATCAGGTCTTCTCTCGAAAAGCACTTGATTCCCGGCAAGTATGTCGTCCTTAAGGTCACTGAGATCACGAAGTTCCAGAAGTTTTTCCTCCGCAAAGGCGAAGTGCTTCTTATACTCTTCCGGAAGTTTCGTCTCGCTTTCGAGCGTGTACGGCACATGCAGGAGCGAGCAGGAAGTCCCGATCACGATTCTATCTTCGGATACGACAGATGCGATCTCCTTTAAGATCGATGCGGTCTTACTGTAGTTATTCTTCCAGATGTTCTTCCCGTTGACCACACCTGCGATCAGGATCTTGTCCTTCGGGAAACCCTTCTCCTTAAGAAGCGAGAGGGTCTTTCTTCCTTCGACAAAATCGAGTCCGATGGCCTCGACATCCAAAGCGATGACTTCCTCGTAAATGTCACGGATATCGCCGAAATAGGTCTGAAGGATAACCTCGAGTCCGTTCTTATTCGCAAGCACGATGTCATAGATCGACTTAAAGAGCGCGATATCCGATGCATCCAGATCTCTTACCAGATACGGCTCGTCGAGCTGCACCTTTTCCGCACCGGCAGAAGCGAGCTCCGAAAAGAGCTTCCCGTATGCCTTCGAGAGATCTTCTGCCGCATCTTCCGCCTTCTTCGCGCCGACAAACTTCGTAAGTTTGAGGAAAGAAAACGGCCCGACGAGCTGCACCTTCGTCTCGACACCCAGCGCTCTCGCCTCGAGGTATTCTTCGACCGGCTTATTTCCGATCAGCTCGATCGTCGTACCGTCTTCGAACTCCGGAACGATATAGTGGTAATTCGTATTGAACCACTTCTTCATGGGGAGAGCTTTGACGTTTCCCTTTTCCCCCTGATAACCACGTGCCGCCGCAAAATATGTTTCGAGAAGCGGCAGGTCGAGGTCCTGATATCTCTGCGGGACGACATTAAAAAGGAATGCCGTGTCGAGGACTCCATCGTAGAAAGAAAAATCGTTACTGGAGATGAGGCCGACACCTGCATTTTTCTGTGTAACAATGTTACTTTTCCTTATTTCTCGGGCTATTTCGAGAAGTTCCCCTTCCGGGATCTCTCCACGGAAAAACTTCTCTGATGCGAACTTGAGTTCTCTATTTCTTCCGATTCTCGGGTATCCGACGACTGATGTTTTCATGTTTTTTCTCTCGCTTTCTTGTTTCGATAAGCGAAGTATATGCCTAGTCAAGCGATAGGTAAAATACATCTTTTTCTCGCTTCTCCATAGATTTTGTCTATCACAAGTGCTATAATAATAGGTGTCATCTATCACCATTTATAAGGGGAGCTTATAACCATGACACTGAAACAGTTGAAATATGCCGTCACCGTCGCCGATACAGGAAACATGACCGAGGCCGCGAGACGGCTCTTCATCGCGCAGCCGAGCCTCACCTCCGCCATTATGGAACTCGAGAAAGAATACGGGATCACGATCTTTTCGAGAAGCAACAAGGGTATCGAGGTCACGAAGGACGGCGAGGAATTCCTGGGCTATGCCAGACAGATCCTCGACCAGGCGGAACTCTTTAACGAGAGATACACGGGAAAGAAAGAAGGAAAAGTCCGTTTCTGCGTGTCGTCCCAGCACTACTCCTTTGCCGTCGAGGCTTTCGTCGAGCTTCTCAAAAAACACGGCGGCAGTAAGTACGAATTTCACATGCGCGAGACACAGACCTATGACATCATCGACGACGTCGCGCATCTGCGATCCGAGATCGGCATCCTCTACCTCAACGAGTTCAACGAAACAGTCATTCGGAAGACCCTCCGGGACAACAACCTCCTTTTCGAACCGCTCTTCACCGCGAAGCCGCACGTCTTCATCGGGAAGGCCTCGCCCCTTTCCAAGAAAAAGGCCCTCACTCTCGAGGATCTCAAGCCCTATCCGCGCCTTTCCTACGAACAGGGCAGCCATAACTCTTTCTACTTTGCCGAGGAGATCCTGAGCACCGTTGACAGTGATAAGGAGCTCATCGTCCGCGACCGCGCGACGCTCTTTAACCTCCTGATCGGTCTCGACGGTTACACCATCTGCAGCGGTGTCATCAGCGAAGAACTGAACGGACCGAACATCATTGCCAAGCCGCTCGAGGTCGACGATTACATGAAGATCGGATACATCCTCCCTTCACGGATCCATCCTTCCTCACTCACAGAAGAATACATCCTTGCCCTGAAACGCATCTGCAAAACGGAACCCCAAAAAGAAAAATGACCCGCAGCGCAGGCCATTTCTGAAACTGATCTTTTTGCAGCATCACCTAACGAGTGAATCACTCTTATGTTTAATCGTCCAGTTCACTCAGAAGCGCGAAGCGGTAGCCCTGCCCTTCCATATAAGTCAGGATGTCGTCGAGCGCGTTTTCATCGGCGGACGAGTCGTTATGCATCAGGATGATCGCGCCGTTATGGTATCTTCTTACGAACTGATCATAGATCTCGCTCGGAGCCGGCTGGTTATTCTGATCGTAATCCATAAAGGCCATACTCCAGAATACCGTCTTATATCCGCAGTCGTCGATGATCGTAAGTAAACGCTTGGTGTAGGAGCCCGTCGGCGTACGGAAATACGGATCGAGCTCGTATCCGGTCTTCTCATAGAAATACTCCGCAACGTCGATGATCTCGGAAGCAATCTCTTCAAGCGACAGCACCGTCAGATCTTTATGGTGCACCGTGTGGTTACAGACCATGTGGCCTTCCTGCTTCATGCGCACCGCATAGTCGGAGCACTCCTCGAGGTACATCTTCGTGACGAAGAAATTCGCTTTCACGTTATGCTTCTTAAGCACATCAAGGATATGCGGGGTACGCGAGGACGGATATCCGCAGTCGAACGTCAGATACAGGACTTTATCGTCCTCCGTGACATCCTTATCGACATAGATGCCGTTATAGTCGGCGATCGGGAAATACTCATAAGAGCCGGACTGCTCGTGGTTATCCTTCAGGACATAGCACCACGTGTCTTCGGCGTTATTGTCGAGAGACATGTAGTAATCCTTATTCTCGAGGAGACATTCACGGATGAACTCCAGACGGTCATACGGATTCGTATAATCCTTCGCCAATACCTGCGGATCTCTGTACTCATACCCGTCGATGACCGTCATCCCGGTCGTACTTTCCGTGGGCTCTGTCGTACCTTCCGTCGTCGTACTCTGCACCTGCGA
This sequence comes from Clostridiales bacterium, assembly GCA_017551625.1. GTDB lineage: Bacteria > Bacillota > Clostridia > Saccharofermentanales > Saccharofermentanaceae > Scatonaster. Next base: position 38,228 of record JAFZLF010000066.1, read on the forward strand.
ACTCGGATCCTGCGAGGTCTGCTGACCTTCGCTCGTAAGCGACGGGAGCGTCTCTACTTTCTCGGATTTATTACTGCACCCGACCGACATATATCCGGCCAGGAAAACGGACATCATTACCAAAGCGCTTCTGCGTCTATTCATAGTTCAGTTAACTTCCTCTCACATCACACTAGAATAATAGTAATACTCTTGTTTCGGAATGTCGAGAGTCAGGGCGTGTCAGATGCAGACGTTTTCCTTTTTACGCATTATTTCATCTCTGCAAGGATCGCATACTTCTCCGGATGACGGTACTTATCGCCCATGACGTCACGGGACCGGTGGTCACGAAGCTCGTCCATATCGATTGTCCCGACATAGACGCCCTCTTCGCCCGGCGCCTCGAGCACGCACATATCGCGCACGCCCGGCTCATCCCGACGCCACGGCACACCGTTGAAGATCGTGGAATGTCCGTTACAGTCCGGCTGCCCTTCGGCATAGTTGCAGGTCGCCACGGCCACCATGTTTTCGTAGGCGCGTGTACGCAGGGCTGCCAGACGGTTGATCTCCATCGGGCAGGCATTGGGCGCGAGGATCACTTCTGCTCCCTTGAGCATCAGGATCCGCGCGGACTCCGGAAACTCTCTGTCGAAGCAGATCATGGATCCGATTCGGACCGAATCCCGTCCGATATCGAGGTCGGCCACATAGAAATCTTCGCCCGGCTGAAGTACTGCTTCTGCGTCAAAAGCACATGTATGGACTTTCGAGTAGTGCAGGATCTCTTCTCCTCTTCTGTCGAAGAAGACCACTGAGTTCTTGGGCTTCGGTGAAGACTCTTCGAGGAAAGTGATGCCGATCGCCATCTGCAGTTCGAAGGCAAGTCTTCGGAAACTCTGTACAAAATCACTGTCTTTCGTGATGGCCATCTTCCTTAGTTCATCCATGTCCTGAGGAAGCGCATATCCGTTATTCCACATCTCCGGAAGAAGCGCGACATCCGCATCTTTTTCCTTGGCCACGACACATGCGTCGATGGCCTTGCGCAGGTTTTCCTCCTGCGACTTACCGGGAATCAGTTGTAATAGTGCGACTCTCAATTCCATCTTAGTATTTCCATCTTCCGAGTTTCTTGAGTCTGTCCAGTCTCTTCTGTCTCCTGAACTGTTCGAGAACGAAGATCAGGGTCTTGATGATGACCATCTCGACGAGGGCGAAAACGACGAATATCTTCAGTTCTACCGTATTGATCTCGGAGATCATGTAGAGATCACGCGTGATCGGTACGCAGATGAAGAGGATGAACCCGAAGAACATCAGCTGCACGACGATCGAGCGGTATGTATTGAGCGGACGCGAGATATGTACGAGAAGCATAAACGCCGCGATCGCCATGAGATACGTACTGATGACACCGATGCTGACCGGATCCATGTGGTTCTTCTCGCCGTAGATCGCAAGCACGGCGATCGTGAAGAACGCGGTAAATGCGGCAGGCCCGGCGTTGGTGAGGATCTTTCTGAAGAACTCCTGCCGCTGCTTTCTCGTATTCGGTTCGAGAGACAGAAGGAACGCCGGCACACCGGTATTAAAGAGCGTGACCAGCGAGATCTGCGCCGGCACCAGCGGATACTTAAACGATGCGATGATCGCGCAGAGCGCGAGCAACCCCGAGAAGATATTCTTGAAGAGGAATACTGTCGCGGAGCGCGTGATGTTGTTGATGATCTGTCTTCCACGGGAAACGATATCCATCATGCGGGAGAAGTCCGAATCGAGAAGTACGACCTGCGCGGCCTGTCTCGCGGCATCCGATCCGGAGCCCATCGCGATCGAGCAGTCCGCTTCTTTCATCGCGAGGATATCGTTGACGCCATCACCGGTCATCGCGACCTTCAGTCCCTGACGTTTCAGCGCCAGCACGATACTCTTCTTCTGCTCGGGTTTCACACGCCCGAAGATCGTGTATCGGAGCACGGCATTCTCGATGTCTTCCTCGGTCTGAAGCGTCGTCGCATCGACATAGCGCTCGGCATGGCGGATGCCCACCTGCGTCGCGATCTTTGAGACAGTAAGCGGGTTATCACCGGAGATGACCTTGACCTCCACGCCCTGGTTCTTAAAGTACGAGAACGTCTCCGGCGCGTTCTTGCGGATACCGTTCTTGAGAACAATAAAGAGAACAGGCTCAAATCCTTCCCCGTTCTTCTTCGCGAGCACCAGCACACGAAGTCCGTGCTCGGCCCGTGCCTCGATCGCTTTCCGGTTCTTCTCGAACTCTTCTTCGGTAAGCAGGATATCCGGCGCGCCGAGGCGGTACGTCGCATCTTTCAGGACGACCTCGGAATACTTGAGTTTCGAGGTAAACTGCGTAAATTCGCAGTCCTTAAACGCTTCACCGGTACCGAAATACGCCTTCAGCGCATTCATCGTGATATTGCCGTCATCTACGGTCGTGATGTAGCGGACCATCAGGGCGCACTCTTTATCGAGGCCGGCCGGTTTCGGCTTTTCAGTCAGATAATCCGGGGCATGCTCGAGCGAAACTTCCTCCGGCAGGGCATTGCTCTGTTGTTTCTTCTTCTTTTTCGAGTGTTTCTTTTTCCCGGATTCCGTCTTTACATCCGCGCTCACCGCTTCTTTTACAGTCTTTTTCTCCACGGAAACGGTGTCTTCTTTGCCATCAGACGGCGCGAAAATCTCTGTGACGCTCATGTCATTGGAAGTGATCGTACCGGTTTTATCGACGCACACGACATCGACGCGGGCAAGTGTCTCGATACTTCTCATGTCGTGCAGGAGGACCTGCTTCTGCGCCAGGTACATCGCGCCGAGTGCAAGCGCCACGGTCAGAAGGAGGTAAAGGCCTTCCGGGATCATGCCGATGATCGCGCCGACCATCGCGACGATCGATTCACTGACCGACAGGTGGTTGATCGTGACACCCTCGACGTAGAGAGCGACACCCAGAGGAATGATGGCGATACCGGCGATCTTGATGATGAGCTCGATATTCTTGACCATCTCGGATTTCTTTTCCTTGATCTCACGAGCCTTACTCGTAAGCTGCGCTGCATAGCAATCTTCGCCGACCGCCGTCAGACGCGCCTTACCATGGCCCGAAACAACGAAACTGCCGGACATCAGGGTCGCATCCTCGATCTTCTCGATCTCGTCTGCTTCACCGGTAAGAAGTGATTCATTAACATTCAGTAATCCCTCGCAGAGTGTACCGTCGGCCGGGATCTGCTGCCCGCCATCGAGGTGGATGATATCGTCGACCTGCAGATCGTCCATCGGAACGGTCATCGTCTCCCCGTTTCTCTCGACTTCGTAAGAGGCCTGCGCAAGAACGCTCAACTGGTCGAGAACTTTCTTCGACCTGAGCTGCTGGAAAATACCGATACCCGTATTCGCGATAATGATCGGCAGGAACGTCAGGCTCCGGTAGGATCTCGCGATGACCAGAAGGACCGCGATAACGGCAAAGACTAAGTTGAAGTAGGTGAATACGTTCTTACACACGATCGAAAGAACGGTATCCTTGCTTTTATTGGCTTTCTTATTACTCTTAGGCGACATAGGACTCCCCGATATAAACATGCTGAACTGATGCGGCGAGCCGCATTAGAAATATTATTATAACACAATTTTACTTGAGGTTTGGTATATAGTACTCTGTCCAAAAGCATCTCTCTATACGAATAGGTTTTCCCCGGTAATTACCGCTTGCAATTCTTCTGCGTATGGAGTTTCTGCTATGCCATATGTAGTGATGAGCGTCGGATATATTGCATGTTTTGTTCCCGTCGCTAAACGAAAATCAGAGATCTTCCGTTTCATAGCTTTATCAAATGCAGCATTCACCACATACTCCGATTCAGAATACTTCATCTCGCACACATTAATGACCTGGTCTTTTCTCACAACCAAAAGATCAATCTGAGAACCAAGCAGTCCTTTCTCCGGATCTGCTTTGCATTGCCATGCGTTGACATCTGTGTGCACTCCGGATATCCCCAGCGCATACTTTATCTGAGCAATATGTTCCAGACAAACTCTCTCAAACGCAACTCCACTCCACGCGTTGATTGTCGGATTTCCTGTCTGAAGCTGCCAGAAGTGCTCGTCATATGTGTTGCTTTTTAAGAATCTTAGGTAAAACAGTGTATAGTTATCTATTAGCTGAAATATTCCTTTCTTTTCTTTATATCCGAATGGCACATACTTTCTGATGAATCCACAATCTTCCAGTTCTTTCAATTTCCTTGAGAGATCTCCTGAACTGGAGATTCCGGTTTTCTTGCAGATTTCTTCACGTGATATACCCTGATTCACTGAAGCCAGAGCTTCTATAATGCGGATATACTGTTCCGGCCGTCTAAACAGCGCCCGGTATAGGTTGTCATACTCTTTTTGAAGTGGCGCATTTTCACTGAAGAACAGTTCATCGATGTTCTGTGGAAGACTTCTTCCCTTCTTCAGCAAGCTCCAATAATATGGCACGCCTCCCATAATCATATAGCACTGGATGATCTGATGTCTGTTGAACTGAATCTTTCTTGAGACTAGATAGTCCTCACATTCCTTGAGAGTAAACGGTTTCAGATGGATGTGTCCGGTCAGTCTGTTATGTAGTCCGCCTTTGTCATTTACGATGTTGTCCATCATCCAATACGTTGCCGAAGCACAGACAATCAGAATCACATCCTTTTCTTTTCTGGCCGTTGCCCAACCATTCCAAAAATTCTCCAGCTCTGTTATCAGGCCGCTGTCTTTTGTATCCATCCAAGACAACTCATCAATAAAGATAACTTTCTTCTTCTTTCTGGACCGTCTGACGACTTCTTTCAGTCCTGCAAATGCTTCACGCCAAGAAGTAAGAGGCGAATCACATATAAATCCTGCCTCAGAAAGAGACTCGGCAAACTTATCCAGTTGTGCCTGTTTCTGTGATTCAGAACTTTTCTTCTCCTTATTGCAGATTCCAGTATGCTGGAAAGTAAACTCATAATCAAAACTCTCTCGTATAAGATATGTCTTTCCGATTCTCCTTCTGCCATAAACAGCAACAAACTGCGGTTCCTCTTCATTTCTAAGCGATTGAAGATACTTTACCTCACTTTTTCTTCCAATCATATAACCACCTGCATTTTTTCCACAACTTAGATTTTAATACACTTGTGGAAATTTTGTAATGTAATTATACAATCAAAAAGCAAAAAAGTATACTAACAAATTTTCCAAAACCAGCCAAAAAACCACAGTTTTGGAAAAGATGTCGCATTTCGTCACTACTGGGGAAAGTCTGCAAATGCCGCAATATCAGAGGATATCAATGTATTCTCCCGCCAGGGCCTTGTTCATGGAACGGACGGCACAGAACTTCCCGCACATCGAGCAGCTCTCCTCGATCTCCGGGGATCTGTCGTCACGGATCGCTTTCGCTGTTTCCGGATCGATCGCGCAGTTCCACTGCTCTTCCCAGTCAAACTTTCTTCTGGCATCGGCCATACGGTCATCGATGTCTCGGGCGTGCGGGACTTTCTTCGCGATATCCGCCGCGTGCGCCGCGATACGGGAAGCGATGATGCCCTGCTTGACGTCATCGACATTCGGAAGGGCGAGGTGCTCGGCAGGCGTAACGTAGCAGAGGAACGCAGCACCGGCCTTCGCCGCGATGGCGCCTCCGATCGCAGACGTGATGTGGTCGTAGCCCGGAGCAATATCGGTCACGAGCGGCCCGAGCACATAGAAAGGAGCGCCGCCGCAGATACGCTGCTGGATCTTCATGTTCGCTTCAATCTCATCCATCGCCATGTGACCGGGGCCTTCGACCATGACCTGGACATCCTTCGCCCATGCGCGTCTTGTCAGTTCACCGAGACGGACAAGTTCTTCGATCTGGCATACATCCGAGGAGTCAGCCAGGCATCCGGGACGACAGGCATCGCCGAGGGAGATCGTCACATCGTACTCCCGACAGATGTCGAGTATCTCATCGTAGTGCTCGTAGAAAGGATTCTCTTCACCGGTCATGCACATCCACGCGAACACCAGAGAACCGCCGCGGGAAACGATATTCATCTTTCTTCCGACTTTCTTGATCTGCTCGATCGTCTTTCTCGTGATACCGCAGTGGAGTGTAACGAAATCGACACCGTCTTCTGCGTGAAGGCGAACCACATCGATAAAGTCCTGCGCGGTCAGTGTCGCGAGGTCTCTCTGGTAGTGGATGACGGAGTCATAGACCGGAACGGTACCGATCATGGCCGGGCATTCGCTCGTCAGTTTTCTTCGGAAAGGCTGTGTGTTTCCGTGAGAGGACAGGTCCATGATCGCCTCGGCGCCCATATCGACTGCCGCCATGACCTTTTGCATCTCGATGTCGTAGTTCTTGCAGTCCTTCGACACACCGAGGTTCACGTTGATCTTCGTTCTCAGCATCGAGCCGACACCATTCGGATCGATACAGGTGTGAAGTTTATTACAGCAGATGGCGACCTGACCATCGGCGACCCACTGCCGGATCTCTTCTTCCGTTCTGTATTCTTTCTTCGCAACGGCCTTCATCTCCGGGGTGATGATCCCCTTTCTCGCTGCATCCATCTGTGTCGTGTACTCTCTCATTTCACTTTTCCTCTCATTTCGTTATGTGTTTTATTCTTTGGCTATAATGTTGTTTATGAAAAGGGTCTGGAATTATAACCAGATTCTATGGTGACAGCCTATACTTTTTCATAAAGCGTATAGTTGTGCATCAGCGGTCCGCTTCCCTTTCCGAGATCAAGTCCTGCACGAAGCGCGCCCGAAAGGTAGGTCTTGGCTTCATAGACAGCATCAAAAAGAGGCTCTCCGATCGCCAGCATCGACGCGATCGCCGAAGACAGCGTGCATCCCGTTCCGTGCGTATTCGGATTATCGATCCTCTCACCGCGATAGTTCACCACCGATTCGTCCGGCCCCTGATAGAGAAGGTCGTTTGCCTCACAGATACTGTGACCTCCCTTGACCAGAACCGCCACCGGCTTTTCGGAAACGCTTTTACTGATCTTTTCGGAGATCACTTTCGCGGCTTTTTCCATATCTTCTTCTGTACGGATCTTCATGCCCGAAAGGATCTCCGCTTCAGGGATATTCGGCGTGACCAAGGTAGCCAGCGGCATCAGCTTTTCAACCAGGACTTCGATCGCATCATCGGAGATCAGTTTCGCGCCGGATGTGGCGACCATGACCGGATCCACCACGATGTTCTTCGCTTTATAGAATACAAGTCTCTCCGCGATAACTTCGATGAGTGCCGGAGAAGATACCATTCCGATCTTGACGGCATCCGGGAATATATCCGTGAAGACCGCATCGAGCTGCTGTCTCAGAAACTCCGGACTCACTTCCATGATGCCCGTCACACCGGTCGTGTTCTGCACCGTAAGTGCAGTAATCACACTCATGGCATAACGCCCGTTCATGGTGATCGTCTTAATGTCCGCCTGAATCCCGGCCCCACCCGAACAGTCACTTCCTGCGATCGTCAGAACCGACTTCATGTCTTTGCCCGAGATCGTAAGTCCATTATCCATCGTTTTCTCCTCCTTCTCATTCATCAATCTCACCTCGGAGATCCTTCTAATTATGCCTCCAACATATCTTTCGTTTTCGAAAGAAGATCTTCCGTTGCTTTCTGAATATCCTTCTGTCCGAAGATCGCGGAGATCACGGCGATACCGCAGATCCCGGATCCCTTCAGTTCGTGCACATTCTCCGAAGAGATACCGCCGATCGCGATGACCGGGATAGAGACCGCCTCGCAGATCGCTTTCAGTGTCTCGTGCGGCACCTCGACCGCATCGTCCTTCGACCCTGTCGGGAACACCGCGCCGACACCGAGATAATCCGCGCCACGCGCTTCCGCAAGGACCGCCTGTTCGACCGTCTGTGCAGAAACACCGAGGATCGCATCCGGTCCGAGAAGCGCTCGCACATCGCCCGCTTCCATATCGCTCTGGCCGACGTGCACACCGTCCGCGCCCATTCTCTTCGCGATCTCGACATTATCATTCACGACAAACGGTACACCGTACTTTCTGCAGAGCGCCTGGATCTCGATTGCTTCCTTTTCAAAAGCACTTTCGCCCAGGTCTTTTTCTCGTAGCTGTACGAATGTCGCACCACCCATGATCGCTTCTTCGACCTGCTCCAGAAGTGTCTTCTCTCCTGTCCATCGGCGGTCGGTCACCGCATAAAGGAGAAGAGACTCTGTAAGTGCGCCACGCGAGAGTTTTCCTGCAGCGCCATCGCGCGCGGCGGCATTTGCAGCATCACATGCATTGGTGATACCTGCATCGATTTCCTTATCGGATCTCATACTTTGCACCTTCTTCCAGTGTCTTACTGTCCATATTGAAGATCGCATCGATGATGCGGTTTCTGTAGGTGGAGTTACCGTCGCCTTCCTGCATACGGGACCAACCGATCTCACCGGCAAGGCCCATCAGGCAAACCGCCGCTGCAACAGCATCGACCTTATTCTCCGGATTGGCTACCGCGTACGCAGTCGCAACTGCAGAGAGCTGGCATCCTGTACCCGTGATTTTACTCATCTCGGGACGTCCGTTACGGATCACGTAGCAGACATTTCCATCGGCCACGAGATCGATCGCGCCGGTGATCGCGATGACTGCATTTACCTTCGCCGCGAAGTTCTTTACAAAAGAAACCATCTCATCGAGATTCTCTTCCGTCACGGTATCTGCCGCATCCGCATCGACGCCCTTCGTCGTACCAGTTCCCTTCGCCAGCGTCTTGATCTCCGAGATATTCCCGCGGATGACGTCCGGACGAACCGTGTTCACGATGGTCTGCGCCGTCGTAGTACGAAGTGTACTTGCACCGGCGCCGACAGGATCGAGAAGAATCACATGACCCAGTGAGCGCGCACGCGAACCTGCGACGGTCATTGCTTCGATTGAACGTTCGTTCAGCGTACCGATGTTGATATTCAGTCCTCCGCAGATCGATGTGATATCGTACACATCCATCGGTTCATCCGACATGATCGGACTGCCGCCACACGCCAGAAGCGCATTTGCCACGTCGTTGACCGTCACATAATTCGTGATGTTGTGGATGAGCGGGGTCGTCGTGCGAACTGCCTGCAGACAGGCGCCCAGTGCTTTTCGCTCCGTAGATACTGCCGCGTTTTCCTTCTCTTTTCCAAACAGACCCATGTTTACCTCTTTTCTGCCGTCTTCTCCGGCCAATAAAATATCCGAAAACAAGACAGAGTTTTCACGCGCCGGATCTTATCAAAAAAGCTGCCCGACATCGGACAGCTTCTCGTTTTACCTATTTCATCAGGCATCCCTACGTTGGCATTATCCAAATCAGGTTGTGGGTCGAAGGTTCTGACCTTCCTCTCAGCCTGTCACACAAGCTCCCCTCTGTTTAGTTTTCGGAAGGATTGTAGCACAACGCCCCTCCCTGCGCAAGAGAAGAAAACCAGTTTTTCAGGTATTACACATCCTCTTTCAAGATTTTCTGAATTTGCAGCTTGATAGAACGAAAGTCACCAACAGCAGAAGAATACACATCTTCCATTCGTAACGTCTGATATCGGTGTGCTGTGACATCTCTCAAACCAGCGGCGTCCTTCCAAGGGACTTCGGGGTGTGCAGATCGCAACTCATCAGAAATCAACTTAACCAATTCTCCAATATTGATGATGGTCATACTAACAGCTCGTTTGAGCTTTTCGTCAGATAGAAACTCTTCCAAAGTAGCCTCACCAAGCATCTCATCAGAGATTTCGATTTCACGTACTATTCTTTCTAAAACAACACGATCTCTATGCTGCATACAGACTCACCGTTTCACCGACTTCGATAAAATCATCTCCCCTGATGGGACCATGAATAATATCTACTTCCAAGCCAAGATTATCCTGAAGCCTATTCTTCAGGGAGGAAAGCGTAAGTAATGATACCGGTTTGTCGAACTCAACGATGAGATCTACGTCACTATCGTCGCGATTCTTGCCGGAAGCACGGGAACCAAACAGAACCACACTCTTTATCGAATACTCGTTAACAAGAGAAATTACAGCATCCCGAATATATTCAATCGTCATCTTCTTCCCTCCTTCATCCTTTTTCTTCATTTTATCACACGATTGAAGCAATGTAATCAATTCATATATCAACTGCGATACAGCCTACTCTCCGAAGTGCAGCACTCTCTCTGTTTCCACCGTCTCACCCTCCCGCTTGACCGCGATCACTTCTACCGACGTCACACCCGTTTCCTCCTCTGTCAGATGAGGATACTGAGAATCTCCGGTATCCAGCTGCACGCTCACACATATCTTGTACTCTGTGCCTTCTGCATCAGATATGTTTCGGAAGGTATATGTGAAGCATCCTTGACTGATCCAGCCCTCACATCCCACAAAGGCCATACCATCCGAGCAGTCCAGTCCGTACGAATCGAGCGCATCGAGAAAATCCGAAAAGTCTTTTTTAAAATCAGATTCTCCCCTCTTTTTCTGCGCAAACAACGATTCCAGATCCTCGTAGCTTCCTCCGGTCAAACACTCCTGCAGATGACTCCGATACAGTTTCAAAGATTCCATACACTCCGGACTGACACTTTCATAGAGCGCCTGATCATACGGATCCCATTCATATGACACCCAATGCAGCTCACTATTCCGCGTATAATCAAACTCATGGAAAGCGAAGGGATTGTATCGCGGATATCTGTCAACGAAGGAGAAAAGATAACAAAGAAGCACCACGTGATCGTAATATGCATACCAGTCATTTTCCTTACCAAGCGCGTAGAATTCCTGTCCGGTAACGTTTGCCGTCACGCCCATCCGTGAATTGTTCGTCTCTGTGATCGGATCCATGCTCTGCTCGAAATAGAAATGATCCGGTTCTCCCGGATAAACAAATGCATAATCAATTCCGCCGGTGCAATCCCGCTCCACGCCATCCGGAAAATTGTTGACCCAGTGGCCTACTTCCAGATAGACCCACATATCTCCACAATCATAATAGTAGTAGGAATACTCGACAGGCTTTCCATCCTCATACCTTGTAGCGGTTTCTATCTTCCAACCATAATCGGATGCAAGTCTGTCCACATCGAAATACGCTTGACCATCCTCTTCTCCCAGATACTCCTCAACATCAAATGGCAGACGCAGGAAAACAGGACTTAAAAGATCCGCGAAAATCATGTAATCATACGTATCATCCGGCGCTTCCGTTTCCGGTACCACGACGTCTCTATAGTGATACTCATATATGCTCGTCGTGCCAATCGCAGGATCTACAGTCAGATCTTCTGAAGAGCTCGGAGCATCCGGATTATCCACATCTGAAATGCTCGCACCGGAAGATGCACTCGTATCCTGGTCGGAAGCAGGACGCGCTTTCCCGCACCCGCAGGAAAGAAGCATCATGCAGGCAAGTAAGAAAGCCATTCTTTCTCTGGTACATACTTTGGGCGACTTCATACAAACACCCTTCGCGCAGATCTTTTGAAGCTCCGGTTCCGACACAATTATAGTATCACGAACCGGATCAAAAATGGTATGCCTGGCGGAGATGTTTGAACATAAAGTATTGGTGGTGTTCTTTAATTGTACCCCACCTCACGAAGAAGGGCGTCCAGTATCTTCGCATTACGGATCGAGAATTCCGCTGTGATATGCGGCGTCTCCCCGTCACGGATACAGCGGCCCAGCTGCTCGACCTCGAGCTTATAGTTCTGATCGACCTTCACGGATCGCTCGATGACTCCTCCCTCGCGGAAGATGCGATACGAGAGATTTCCTTCCTGGTTATACTCGACCTCCGAGCGGATCGCGCCTCGTGTGCCATGGATATAGAGCCGGTCATAACGTCCGAATCCGTTTACACCGAGGATCATGCCCACGTCAAAAGACACGCGCACCCCACCCGGGAATTTCATGATGGCCCCTACAAACGCATCGACGCCTTCGTCAGTCAGTTCACCCACCGCCTTGATGTACTCCGGTGTCAGTGCTTCGTCGATGGCCGCCGCGGAAGTATCGCCCACACACCGCGTCGCCTGCGCCCGAAGAAGTGACAACGTCATCGTCGTGCAGTAGCAGCCGAGATCGTAGATCATGCCGCCGCCCTGCTCTTTGTGAAGGCGGAAATCTTCCTTATACCCCTGCGTCAGGAAGGCTGTATCGATATAGAGGATGTCGCTGATGACGCCTTCGCGGACGTCCTTGCAGAGCGACTCCATGTACTGTCCATGCAGATAAGCGTAGGCCTCCATGAGCACAACATGGTTACGCCGGGCTGCTTCGAACATCTCCTGTGCTTCTTGTGCATCGAGCGCGAGCGGTTTTTCACAGAGAACATGCTTCCCTGCCTCGAGAGCTCGGATCACCCACTCCTTATGGATATCATTCGGGAGCGGGATATAGACCGCTTCGACATTCGGATCCGCAAGTAGTTTCTCATAGCCGACATATCCGACTTCAAATCCGAACTTCTCTTTAAACTCATCGACCTTCTTTTCCGATCTTCCCGCGATCGCATAGAGCTCGCAGTTTTCCGCCTGCTGCATCCCGGGGATCGTCGCATACCTCGCAATCGCCGCCGTGCCCAACACGCCCCATCTGACCTTCATACGCACATCCTCGCTTTCTTTAGATTCACATACATAACCGGCACCTGTACGACGGGCCGCGACCCGCCCGGACAAGTGCCGGGAAACTCCTACATTAGTTATATTGTAAGTGAATCATCCGAAAAGAAGTACACGCATCCTCGCCAATTCTTTCACTATTCTGCCAGCCTTGCCCGCCACAGTGTTCACGCCTTAGCGCAGACCGTAAGCTTGCTGTCCTTACCATTCAGTTCAACGATGTTCGAAGCACCAGATGTCTCTGCGATCTCACTTTCAATCGTGCAGCCATGTCCCTTATTCTTCGTACGGAAAGAAAAGTCAGCAGGTACAGCAAGCTCCGCTTCGCCGCCGATCAGATTGATCTCCAGAGAACCAGCGATATCGGAAGCATCGATCTTAAGATGACCCTTCCCATCGATTTCCAGTTCCTCGAAGCAGAGGTTCGAGAGACAAATACTCGCGTCCGCACATGCAAGTTCGATCTTTCCGGCCTTTTCCGGAATACCGATCGTCACTTCCGCTTCCCCTTCGACCGCCACATCAAACTTTCTTCTGGCCGTATCGATCTTCGCCGTCACCGGCAGAACCACTGTGTTGTCTTTTGTTCCATAGACATTGATCCTGCCTGCACCCTTAATCGTAATATCAAAATCTGTCATCGCCGTATCCTCGCTTTCGTTTTTCTTGACCTCATGATACATCGGGAATTATTAAACATTCATTAAATCCTGTTTGAACTGGAGATCACTACTTAAGGAGTGCTTCATGAGCGGAAGGCTCTGAAAAAGGTTGCCACTTTCCGTCAATCTGTGTTATTATAGTCGGCGGAAGCTTAGCTCAGCGGGAGAGCATTCCCTTCACAGGGGAGGGGTCATGGGTTCAAACCCCATAGTTTCCACCATTTCTTAGGATCCCGAAAGCCTGATATTACGGGCTTTCGGGATCTTTCTTTTGCTTCAAAATCTCGTATTGACCACAAATTTGACCACAATTGCATCATTATCCTATGGCTTCTATGAGACTCTATCGATAAAATGTTGCATATTTTGTGCTGACTTCATCTTCATCTGTTTATTGACGTGCCCATATACATCAAGCGTGAAGGAAGCCGTAGCATGTCCCAGGTTATCTTGGATCGTTTTGATGTCATCTCCGCTTTCCAACGAAGCAACTGCATATGTGTGGCGCAAGTCGTGAAATCGTACACCATCCATGCCGATACTCTTCATTATTCGTTTGAAATTCCTGTACACAGTCTCATGACAAAGATGCCTTCCGATTTCATCGGTAAAAACAAGATTCCATTCGTTGTTCCATCCTGAGCCCGCCTTCTTAGCACACTCTTCCTGCCAGATCTTCTGTTTTCTTAGCATAGTCATTACCGATGAAGCAACAGGAACATATCGTTCCTTACCACTCTTTGTCGTTGACAAATCATAAGAAACTTCACTGTGTGGGTAGTTTAGCAGCTGCTTATTGATCAGAATCATATTGTTCTCAAAATCAACGCAATCCCAGGACAATCCAAGCACCTCGCCTTTTCTAAGACCTGTAAACAGTGTAAGATAATACACATTTTCAAACCGATGACCTCGGATAGCACTCAAAAACGATGCTATAGATTCATCATCCAGTGGTTCAATCTTGTGTCTCATACTCTTGGGAAGAGTACATCTGCTTGCAGGATTTTGCTTGATCTCTCCTGCCAGAAATGCCTGTTCCAATGCCTTGTGCAGAATGGCGTGGATATTCTTAATCGTCTTGCAGGAAAGATTTCCTTTTTCCAGAAGTTTGTTATAGAACAACTGGATCGCGGTGGTTGTAATCGACTTGAGCGGAATATGACCAATCATCGGTTTAATATGATTGTTGCAAACACTCTCATATGCGATGTGAGTCTTTGGTTTTACCGCAGGTTTAGCGTAGATTTCCAACCAAAGATCGATCCACTCAGAGAGTTTCATCTTTGAAGGAGCGACATAGGTCCCTTCGTCAATCTCACCGGTAATCTGAGTCAGTTTCTTCCTGACCTCTTCCTGTGTCTTGCCATACACAGATTTGCGTACATACTTTCCGGCGCCATCGATCGCAGGAATGGAATAGATTCCTTCCCATCTTCCGTCTGCGCGTAATCTTATGCAACCACTTCCGTTTGCGTTTCTTTTCATTCTAGCCATTTTTCCTCCTTTCCTCTGGTATGTATAAACAAGTGTCAGTCAGTCCACTTATTCCCGTAAGTAATTCTCCTTGAACCATTGTTCAAGTTCTTCGTAAGTTATTTCGCCCGAGAGACACAGATCACGCATAGCTCGCGCCATCTCACTCCACACAGCAAAATGATCTTCGGAGATCTGTCCCTTCTTCTTCCTTGCGAAAGTTGCCTTATAGTTCC
>JAFZLF010000011.1 GCA_017551625.1 Clostridiales bacterium
GAGATACTCTTTCACGCTGGTAGTATCCGTAACAGTCTTCGACTCTCCATCCGCTGTGTAAGTATATGTGGCTGTAATTTCTTCTGCCATCTCCACGGAATTGACATAACAAGTGAACTTATATCGTCCGTCACTCTGCAATACTCCAGAAGCGTTGGCTGTCCGGTCGCCAACGGTGAAGGTCATCGCGCCGTCCGTCATGCCCTCCGGGATGCTCATGTAGAAGTACATGCCGATCTGACCGCTCATCACCAGCTGATGGCCCTTAAATTTCGGCTCACTATCGACCTGCTCAACAGGCGTCAGATTCCACGAATAGCCACTAATGGTTTTATTTTTCTCATATATCTCGGTTCCGTCAGTGAAATCACTTGTAAGAGTTGCACCTTCAACATACCCTATTGATACTCTATCCGTAATCTCAGTCCAACCAAGATAGATACCTTCACGTGCCTCTATCGATCCGACAACATCAAGATTGCCGCCCGTCATGGTAAAAGTACCGAAGCAAACGAGTAGATTACTATGTCCGCCAAATGTCAGGCTGCCGGCACTAAGTGTGATATTCCCTTGAACTACTGTAGTTGCAGGCGAGTCGCCGCCCGTCACATTCAGGCTGCCTCCGTCAATAGTAATGGAATCAATACTTTCAGCAGAAACGGTTGTCAGGCTGCCGCCATAAATCGAAAGACCCATATTATTAATCTTATCTACTGAAGCAGTACCGGTACCACTTGCCTGTCCGTAAATCTTGAATGTTCCGTCCTTAAGACAGCCAACTCCTGTAAGAGACTTATTGTCGCAAAGGATTATGTTGACCGGGCCATCGGCAACAAATCTCGGAGAAAACCCATTATATGTGCTGCTCGCATAAACGACATTATCCGGCACGACATACCATGTCTCCTGTCCGGGTGTACCGAGGTGGATATCCGCTCCATAGTTATATACGCTCGGTTCAGATCCAGTGAGAATTCTCGCAGTAACGGTCTGCTCATCATTATTTTCGTCTATGTAGGAGACCTGCATTGTCGGGAATACATAATGATAAGTTACGTCAACGCAGACAGGCGGATAAGCATCTGAGAGAGACGGCATCTCAAACGTATAGGAAGTTACACCTTCCTGAAGCTGTATGTCGTATCTGTCAGGTTCACCTACTTTTTTGTTAACTTCATAATACAAAGAATCCGGCTCGTAGTTTTCAGGAAGTGACAGTATGACCGTAACGTCTTCACCGAGTTCAGCGATATTTTTAGACAATGAAATATACGAAGACCAGGCTTGTATATTATAGAACTCCACATTCATTGTCACGTCCGATGCCGGCATTATGAAAAAGATGCCGTCATCATCACGGTCGAGTTCATGTTCGGTTCCGTTTGCATCTTCGATTGTTATGGTATTACAACAATAGTTTTCATCGAGTGAAAAGTAAACTTTCTCACCTTCAGCAGCAGTCTGCTTGTTCAATATAACCGAATCAGGTCTGTTGCTGTTGACACCGATGGAGTAAACAATTTCTTCAAACTCAGCTACAACTGTGACTGAACGCGCCGGCATAGTAAATGTATACTCACCTTCGTTATCTCCGGGAGTAGTTGGAACAACTGCGTTATAATCTTTCACGCTCAGGGATTTTAATCTGTAACCGCTGTCGGGGGTAACTGTAAGAGTAACAGTGTCGCCGACCGCTGCCTTATCCTCCGGCATATAGCCACCGCCGGGCTGTTTGTACATATCGTAGTTGTTGTTTACTTCGCCGTTGCGGGTGAATGACTTCGTCACAGAGCCGCCCTGGATATTGTCGCTGATATCGACTGACAGAGGAATGGCGGTGAAGCACGCATTGATCTCGATCTCATAGTCACCGATTCCTTTAGGCGCATATATTCCTTCTCCTCCTTCACTCCAGTCGTCAAAAAAATAGAACCTGTCTGAACCATCGGGAAGATAGGCTGCATACCCACGGTATAACTGAAAGCCGGGGTCAGGATCCCATCCCAACACAGCATATTCGCCCTCACATATAGATCTTTCAACGCCCCAAGGCGGCAGATCTCTAAACCAAGCCTCATCGGTGTTGCTGTTGCCGTACCCGACATGGAAAAAGATTCTTCCATGAACCAGCGGCAGTTCGCTCCCGATTAAGACCTTATGGGAATTACCATCTGCGAATACCGTCAAGGGCATGAGGCTGAGCACCATTACTAAAGTAAGTAGAAAGGATAATGGTTTTCTGATCTTCATGTTGATATATCCTCCTTTATGTCACGCATGCTTATGGAAGTATTGTTATATTATTTGATTATTTAATATTGTAATAAGCAGTGTCCCAAGAATGTCCAAAGAAAAAACTCTCTTTTCCATAACAGTCCGGAAAAAGAGCGTAGAATTCGTGTGTTGATTTCAGAGCTTATCAGTTTGTTGATTTCCAGTACAGTATCGCCTCTGTCATGCTGGCCCAGGAATAGGAGCTCATATACTCTCCCCGATAGGCATTGATCGCATCGCTGTCGCCGGAAAAGAAGAGGTAGGCGTCGCAGATGAACATCTCAGGCTTTACGCGAAGGACGCCCTTTTCCATCTCCATGATTTCCGGGATACCGTATTCGAGAAGAGATTCCCGTAGAGAGCGGATGTAGACATCCAGTTGCTTCTGCATCCTCCGATCATACAGGCTGTCCTCCCATACGGCGGCACAGATCTCCGAGCGTGTCACTCCCGAGCCCTGTTTATCCACAAGGTAGGCAAGAATCTCCTTAGATTTGGCCAGCTTGAAACTGACAGGCCTGTTGTCCACAAAAACATCAAAAGTGCCAAAGGTCTTGATCCGGATATGTGCTTGGGAAGATCGGCGTTTCTCTCCACAAGCAAGGCGTACTTCTGCCGCCAGTTTCTCCTGCGATACCGGCTTGAGCAGATAACCTGACGGATGGACAGAATAAGCGTCAAAAGCATATTCCTTATAGGCAGTCAGGAAAACGATCGCGATCTTCGGATACAGTTCCTTGATCCGCGCAGCCAGCGTGATCCCGTCTGTCTGCGGCATGTTGATGTCCAGCAGCGCGAGTTCTACAGGATGCGTACGGAGCCAGTCCAGCGCAGACTGTGCCTCTGTGAAACCCTTCGCCTCGTCTATCTCGGACAGGAGGGCGCATTGACTCAGCGTATATTCCACGGCCAGAGGCTCATCATCTACGCAGATCGCTTTCATTTACGGATCTCCTTTTGCATCTTTTCATTTCTGTCAGGGATAAGAAGCGTCACACTGCTGCCTTTCCCCACCTCACTTTGCAGGATCATTTTACCACCGCACATCTGCTCTATGCGATCTTTTACGTTCCGAATACCGATATGCGATCCCTCGGCGGCTTCTTCATCCTTGACGTCAAATCCCACGCCGTTATCCCGGATCGTGATTTTGTGAGCATCGTCTTCTCGGACCGTGGAAACAGTCACCAGACCATCCTTACAGCTGCGCACGCCATGTCGTATCGCATTTTCCACCAGAGGCTGGATCGTGAGCGCCGGAATGGTAAAAGCACTGTCCTCGATCTGGTATTCGACGCGGACATTCGGGAACCGCAACATCTCGATCTCCGTAAAAAGCCGGGTATGTTCCAGTTCTCTGGTAATGGGAACCAGTTCAGTCTGACTTAAGGACTCCAGATTCTGACGCAGATACGTGCTGAAGTTTTCCAGCGTCTTATCAGCCAGAGGCGGATCCTTGACATACAGTGCGCGGATAGTGTTGAGCGCATTGAAAAGGAAGTGCGGCTGGATCTGCGTCATCATGATCCGGATGCGCTGCGCCGCCATCAGATCCTGCTCGTGTTCCCGGACGAATTGCAGGTGCAGCCAGATGTAATAAATCACGCTGCCGACGATGATGGCGATGGTCAGAAATGAGATCGGCTGCTGTCCTTCCTTTGTTCTGTAATCGAGGTATATGGAAGCGACAATCATCACGATCACATAGATCGGCAACCAGACATCCCACTTGCCGGTGGTTCTGCGACTGCGATAAGTCTGAATAAGCAGGCAGATCAGCAGGATCAGGCTGGTGACGAAGCAGGAAGAAGCGATCGGACCGCCGCGGTAATGGTTTCCCTGATCGATCCAGAAGCTGACGGGAGAAAACAGCGCCGAAAGATAGACAGCAGCGTTAAGGCCTGCCAGTAACCAGAAATACCAGCGCTTCCCATTCGGCAGAACAATATACAGGAACAGGATCAGAATGACCGGCCGGATGGAGTATCCATAGATGGAGCAGACCGTTCTGAGCATCAGCCTCGGCGTCCCAATAGTCAGAACATAATCCAGATAGTTCTGGATGATCAGCGTCAGACATAGAACTGAGATGACAAGCATCGTTCTTCTGTGTTCCCGTCGGATATACGGATCGATCAGAACGGTAAACGCCAACCCGATCAGAAGGATGATCAGCGGAAAAAGCACAGAAAGCGTCTCGATATTCATCGTCATACACCTATCTCCTCCGTTTTAGTCCGATATGATCCGGAACAATCTGTCGGAGTCCACTACGTTCTGTACCACGTCTGCATTCGCATTCCGTTTCAGTCCGTTCGAAGTGATCAGAGTAATATGGACCGATTTCTTCGGACACACTTCTTCGGTGAACAACTCGAGTTTATTAATCAGTTCATTTTTGTACTTTCCGGTAATCTCAAACTCGCTGTCGGTATACTTCATCTCGCACAGATTGATAACATCATCTCGCCGGTCGATCAGCAGGTCGATCTGAGCACCGCCCTCTTTTCTCCTGCTTCGCCACGAATACTCGGTACTTACTACACCAGATATTCCCAGTGCGGCCTTGATCTGAGGGATATGCAGAAGACATACCGTCTCGAAGGCATTTCCTCTCCATGCGTAGTATTCCGGGGATTTGATAAAAGCCTGCCACGATTTCGTCCTGCCTTCACGAAGGAAGTACAGGCAAAAGAGAATAAATGGATCTGTCAACTGATAGAAACAGCCATTCTTGGGCGTCTTCACATTGCTGTACTGTCGGATGAAGTCACATTGTTCCAATTCGCGAAGAGCCCTGGTGAGACTCTCTCCGTCTGAAACTCCGGATTCTTTCGAAAGATCGGTCCTTTTTATACCACTCCTGTGTCTTGCCATCGTTTCTATGATCTTTACGTGATTATCGGGTCTTCTGAATAAAGAACGGAACAACTGATCGTATTCATAATGCAGATCGCCATTCGTATCAAAGATAAGGCTGTCCACATTCTGCGCCAGACTCAGTCGTCTGTCATACAAATTCAAATAATACGGTATTCCGCCGAATATCATATAGCTTTCAATGATCTTGTCCCGGCTGAGGGAGATGCCATTCTCTTTGAAGTACGCTTCGCATTCGCCCAGTGTGAATGGATTCACATGGATCTTCTTCGTTATCCGGTTGTGGAACCCACCTTTATCGCTCAGAATATTATCGATGATCCACGATGTGGCAGAACCGCAAACAATCAGCAGGAGATCCTGTTGCGAAGAACCCCAGCTGTTCCAGAAATAGTCGAAGGCGGATTTGAAATCCGATCTGGCCGTCTCCATCCACGGCAATTCATCCAGAAACACTATTCGCTTCCCGCTTGAATAATCACGATAAACAGACTCGTTCTCAAGAAGTTTTCTTAATCTTCCGAACGCTTCGAACCAATCCTTCGGGATTGTCCTAATCTCGTCCCCATAGTATTTTAACGATTCATGGAAGGCTTTTAGCTGATTTCGTGTCTTTTCATCAGGTATACCAGTAGAATAAAAAGAGTAACGTTCATGGAAAAATTGCTTGATCAGATATGTCTTTCCCACGCGACGACGACCAAAAACAACCAAGAACTCAGGTCTTCTTGATGCAAGGCATCTCGATATAACATCTATTTCTCTTTCTCTGCCTATGATATTCATGCAAATTTCCTCTATAATTCGCTAAAACAATGTCGGAGATGTATGTTTTAGCGGATTATAGTGCACTTCTCTTATATAACTCGCTAAAACTGCATATATTATACTACCGAAGAGATGAACTGACAAGGAGATTTTCGCGTTTCAAAATGTATCCCCCTTATTTTTGCGCTATTTGCCGGCTCTACACCGTCCTTATCAGGAATAGCACCTGCAGTCCCGGGGCTTCGTTCGTGATGAGTATATCGCCGTCCATCTCTTTCAGAAAGTAGGAAGTGAGGTACAGACCGATGCCGGCGCCCTCTTTGCCTTCGCTGTTCGCTCCGCGCTTGTACTTCTCCTTCAGGACAGCGACCTCCTCGTCGGTCACGCCGGGGCCGTAGTCTCTGACGGAGACTTTCAGATAGCCGTCCTCAATGACTGCGTGCACATCGATCTTCGTGTCCGCATACTTATAGGAATTGATGAAAACATTGTCGAAAGCCTGCTGCAGACGGAGTTTGTCGGTGAAGACCGTGCACTCCGGTATCGTGAATTCTCCTGCGCGGTTCTGGAAATCTGCATGGAGGATCGCGTCCCTGACCGTGGACGAGTCGTTTTCGCGCGGACTGACCTTGATCTCGGTCGCATCCTTGACACTCTCGACGAAGAGATTGTCGACCAGGACCGTGAGCTCGTCGGCCTTGAAGTTAATGAGGTTGAAGCGTTCTTTCACCTTATCGTCCTTGGCCAGTTCGTAGCCGAATTCGGACGCCGACTTGATCGACGCGACCGGGGTCTTGATGTCGTGAGACAGTTGCGCGACCATATCCTTCTTCGCGTCGTAGGCTTCTTTCTCTGCGGCTCTCGATTTCCGGAGTTCACTGCGCATCAGGTCGAAGGCCTCGGTGAAGCTTCCGAAGATGTTCTTCTTGTCGCGATCCAGCGGAACATCGAGGTCGCCGCCGGCCACACGCTGCGCGAAGTCCGACAGTTCTTCAAATGGTTTCACGATCGTTTTTCTAAGATAGAGCGCGTATCCGATGACGAGGACCGCCTGCACGAGCGTTGCGGCAAGAACCGTGAGCGCGATCGACTTCTGCCATCTGCCGATCCGGTCACGCGTCTCGTTGTGGAACAGTGCTTTTCCCGCAGGCGCGCCATCCACGGTAAGATCGAGGATCGTGTCATTATTCTTCACGGCTTCGTTAATGGAAGCAGCGGTTTCTGCATCCGTCTGATAGAGGACTGTACCCTCCGGATCGATCAGCGAATAGGAGAGATCGGAAGGATACTTCTCCGGATGGCCGAAATTCTCTTCGATCGTCTTGAGGCAGCCGTTGACGGCAACAGTATCCTGCTCGACCGTCCGCGTTTTCCGGAGGAAATACAGTGAGATCATCCCCTCGGCGAGAAACGTAAGCACGATCAGGACGATGAATATCTTCTTCCTCATTTTCCGTCCTCCGACACATACTTATAGCCCTCTTTCCACACCGTCACGATGCGTGTGGGGTTCTTCGGGTCGGACTCGACAGCCTCTCTGAGCTTACGGATGTGGACATTGAGCGTGCCGTCGGACGTAAACTTGTCCTTCCAGACGTTATCGAAGAGCTCGGTCTTCGTGATGAGGCGGTTCCTGTTCTCGATGAGGTACTGTAGGAGCGCGAACTCCATGCTCGTGAGCTTTCGCGGCTCGCCCGCGACCGTCACGGACTTGTTCTTCATGTCGACGGCAAGCGCCCCATCCGTAAAAAGCTCTGTCGCGGGTTTTTCTTCGATGGCGCCGAATCTTCGCAGCATGACCTTCACCTTCGCGAGCAGAACGCCGAGCGAATAGGGCTTCTCGATGTAGTCGTCGCCGCCGATATTGAGCGCGATGATCTTGTCATCGTCGGTATTTCTCGCCGATACGAAAAGGATCGGGATACTGAGCGTCTCGCGGATATGCTTGCACAGCTCGAACCCGGAGCCGTCGCCGAGGTTGATGTCCAGAAGGATCAATCCCGCCTCGTTATCCTTCAGAAATTCCATCGCGTCTGCCTGGCTGTAGCACACCGCGGTCTTGACGTCAAACATATTGAAGTACTCGCAGGTGTTGTCCGCGAGCACCTTCTCATCGTCGATGATAAGGCAATCGTATCTCATAACTATTCTCCTCGGTCCTTCTTTGCGGCGAAGGCCGTCTCGTCACACTTGAACTTCCTATCGGGGCGCCGCATCTTCGAAGGTACCCGAAGCAATTGTACCATATGCGAGCGGGAAGTGCCCTTTACAATTGAATTTTCCGCCCCCGTATGCTACATTTTGAGTAGCATTTCAAAAGAAGGAGCCGCGCATGGCCGATACAGAGAACACCTCGACAAATCAGGCAACGGAAAGTCAGCCGAAACCGGCCGCGAAGATCTCGCGCGCCTTCTGGCCGGTCGTATTCTTCTGCGAGGCGGCGCTGGTGATCACGATCGTCGTTCTGATAGTGCTCTTCAGTGTGCCCACAGAGCGCAAGCTCATGGATACCGTGCGTGAGCTCTACCACGCCAAAGAAGTGAAGTACGACCAGTTCAGCAAGAAGACAAACGTCTACACCATGATGAATTTCGATGAACGCCGCAAAGGCAACGGCGCCATGAAGGATGATCTCATGGACAACGTCGAGATGCATTTCATGTACCGTGACGGAAACGATGCCGAAGGCTGGTATCTAACCATCCGTTCCCTTCACTTCGCTTCCCACAACGCCGCGCGCGAATACTTCAACACATTTGATTATGCCAACCCGCGCTATCCGGCCGACGAGTATACTCCTGTCGACTGGTATGAGTATGCTGATTCCCGTGTAAAAGAACTGGCGTTCCATAACTCCGCGGATCCGGATCTGTCGACCTACGATTCCTACATCTGCGACATCATGTACCTCGAAGGCAAGTCCGTCGTTCTCATCCGGTTCGTACAGCAGAACGATATCGATGAAGCCCGCCGCGACAAGCTCGCCGAGCTCTGCGATGAGCTCTCGCTCCCGGATCCGCTCGAGCTCGAGAACACCTGGGAAGAACAACAGGAATAATCGTCCTCTGCCAAAAACATCCGGGAGGATCAGCCTCAATATTCATCTTCCGAGCGAGTTTTTCTTTTTCACGTGACGGACGAACCCGCGATGTTGATTATAGGGGTGAAGGAAATGCGCACCGTGCGAGAAGAACTGCCCGGGCGGTCGCGAAGTATGGAGAAGAAAGAGTGTAAGGAGAACATCGAATGGATGACAACGCCATCGTAGAGCTGTATCTCGCTCGTGACGAGAATGCGATCTCGCAGACTTCCGTTAAGTATGGTGCGCGCCTGCGTCACATCTCGTATGGAATTACAGAGAGCACCGAGACCTCGGAAGAATGCGAAAATGACACGTACATGGAAGCGTGGAAACGCATCCCCCCACACGAGCCCCGGACCTATCTCATGCCGTTTCTGACACGCATCATCCGCGCCATCTCCATCAACCGCTGCAAGCACGACAACCGTCTGAAGCGGAAGGCTTACATCCTCGAGCTCACCTCGGAGATGGAAGAGTGCATCCCCTCTTCCTCTTCTATAGAACGGGAACTCGAGGCCAAAGCCCTCGGCGAGTCCATCAGCCGTTTCCTTCGAAGCCTGCCCGAAGAGAAGATGACGATCTTCATGCGTCGCTATTTCTATCTCGACAAAGCGACTGACATCGCGAAGCGCTACGGCTATAAAGAGAGCGCCGTCCGTATGATGCTCCTGCGTATGCGTTCTGATCTTCGGGCCCACCTTGAGAAGGAGGGACTCCTATGAAGAACGACCACGAAAAAATGAATAATGACGTCTCCTCTGCAGCGGAAACCCTGTTCGACGCCATGTCCGAGGTCGACGATGACCTGATCCTTCGATCTGAGATCCTGTCGGAAGAAGCCTCTATACCGGCAGATGCTACCGGAAAGCCTCATTCTACATCTGGCGTCGATGGTAGATCCGACTCTTCCCCGATCCATGCTGTCGGAAAGAGCCGTCGTCATTCCTGGACCATCGTCGCCGGAAGCATCGCGGCCGGCGTCCTCGCCCTCGTCGGACTGATTGTCCTCATCACGTGGGCGACCAGTGGCAAGGGCCTGTTCAAATCCAAGGATGATCCGACAACGACACCTTACTCCACCACTGCGGCACCTCCGGCCACCACCACGCCACCTGATATCACCACAGATGAACCCGACCTCACCACTATGGAGACGGAGCCATCCACCACGCCAGCGTGGAGCGAACCTTCTTCAGACACCACGATTCCCATGGATCAGGTCCGCTATGCCCCGGACGAGAACGCCGGCCTTATTCCGGATGACTCCGAAGGAGCTGGTGCAGGCGAGGTCCTGATGCCCTATGCGCTCATGGAAGAGATTACGAAACCGGAAAACCGTGATGCGTACTTTGCCGTGAAGATTCAGGTCTGCCGCTTCGCTTTCGTTGACGAATACATTGCCGATCAGGAAGCCATCTTCGAAGAGGCGCGAAAAGATCCGGCCATCGTCAGATTTGACGAGGCTTTCCGCATCTGGCTGAATGATGTCTACATGCCGCAGTTCACCCCGGAAGAATGGGCCGCCATCGAGAAGCAGGATTCGACGGGAGACATAGACCTTCACGAGATCTTCATCGAAGAATACTGGTCGCAGACAAACCCCGATGACGTAACCGCTTACCGCGATGCGATGGCACGTCTATCCGATGCGGAAGGTCTTTACGCAGAGGTCACGCGGAGCGACTACGTCAAGGACCTCTACGCAGGAAAGCTCGAGTCCGCATTCTACGAAGAATGGGATCGTATGCAGGCTCTCGGATATCATGTGGATCACGTGCTTCCCGCCGGCGCCGATATTCTGGATGATGCAAACCTCGACATCTATAACGGCTTCACTCTCACCGGTTATCTCACCGGCGAACAGATCGCAAACTTCGATATCGACGCGACACACGGCTACATCATTACCTGGCTCGCCGAGGGCGGATCACTCACTCCCGCTGACGCGTAGTTGAGGCCTGCGTATCCTCACATCGGCGATGTGTAGTCGAAGCCTGCACATCTTCGCTCCCGGCGACGCATAAGGTATCTCAGCGCCAGTGCATTTCGAATTGAAAAAAGCCCACCTATATGGTAACTTGAAATTCAAAGAGATCCTACACGACGCATCGATCGGCCGGTTTCTTTCCGGCCTCGAGCGAAGACACTATTCCGGGAGGTACGCCCTATGCTATTTATCGACAAGCTCTTCAAGGCAGCCAATAACGACAGAATAAAATTCGTAGAGAATTGCCCGCAGTTTGACGTTCCGCGTCTCGAAGCCACGGTCTATCCGGAAGGGCTGACCATCGAAGAGGACCTCCCCTATGCCGAGGGAAAAGATCTTACCGAGCCGCTGGGCACGGACTCCGCTGCAGAAGGCGCGACACTCTGTTGTTCGGACAGAACACTCGACATCTACACTCCAGAAAACGCCAAAGCGGGCGAGATCTTCCTCATGATCCACGGCGGCGCATTTGTCTACGGATGCAAGGAACTCAACAAAGAGTTCTCCATGCATCTTGCGCTCAAGTCCGGCATCACCGTTGCCAACATGAACTACCGCCTCATGCCGAGAACAGACCTGCAGGGCGTCCTTCAGGATATCTTCTACGCGGTCGGATATCTCTGTGAGAAAGGCTTCTCCACTTTCCATACGATCGGCGATTCCGCAGGCGGTTACCTCTGTCTCCTCGTCGCGATCCTTCTAAATTCCGAGAAAGCCAGAAATGATTTCGGCCTCGCCGATTTTTCGTACGACGTCCGATGCCCGAGCACCAGTCCGATCTGCGGCGACCACCTCGAAACGCCCTTCAAGTTCGCCGGCATCTATTTTGACCAGGCAAAGAAACTGCCGAAGTGTATCTACGATCTTTCCGTCGCGGCGAAGGACTACGGCTGCCCGCCGGTCGTGCTGACCACCGGCGATCAGGACATGATGCTTAAGCAGAACGAGCGTCTCCACGAGAGACTCAAGGCCATCGGCATCCCTGTCGAATACTACTGCGCCGTTACCACCGAGCCCGACCGCCCGATGCACCACGTCTACGCCATCGCCCACCCCACCTGGCCCGAAGGCATCAAGACCATCGACATGACGATCGAAAATGCAAAGGCAGCAATATAACTAAGACTCCATTTTCTCGCCTCTTCATCCTTAACTTGCAATAGAATTCTGTAGTGTGTCCATGACAGCAACTTATCAGATTTTCCACTCAGCGAGTGGAAAATCTCCGGGAACGCCTTATAGAATTGATAGAAATAATAGAGATTTGTTTTTGTAAACCCTTTTCCGTATTTGTTAGTTAATGCTGTGGAGAGACTTTTGATAATCTCTAATCCATACTCGGCACGTGTTTTACATTTCAATTCTTCTTCAGCAATCCTTTGTCCGATAAGCCAGTTTCTTTGAATAAGAAAGGTATTCACGGCGTGATACGCAGCAGACCTCGAAGCTTCGATGATAGAACACATATCTCGAAATACATCATCACTGCGTTGGCAATGAATCAACACATTCGTATCATTCATTCTTTTCTGCTCCTTTCACTCACATTTTTCTCGAAGTGATTAACTTACATCTCTACCGCTGGCAACACCTCACCGTAACAGTTGATCTTGTTGCACAGTGGCCGGCATTTCTTTTTACGGACTGCCGGCCGGCATGCACGCGTCTCACGCCATAGTCATTTTCGACCACGCGTATCGGTCGAGCGCGATTTGGTCTTCCGGACGGTACAGCCGGCCTCTTTACACTCTGCACATTGCTATGCCGCGCATCCACATGGCGGACGGAGTTGCGACGCGCATCCACATGACGGACGGAGTTGCGCGCCGCCACATTCTTGCGCCTGCGCCTCGCTGTCGCTTCCTTATCAATATCCCGAAACGTCATCCGAAGGCAGATCGCTCCTGCCAGAAAAATCACTACACTCCACATCTTTCCATTCCTCCCTTGTCTACTTATACTTCTTAAGCCAGTCTCCCCATTTTCCAAGTACCGCCAGAATAATCATGATCCATACCCACATCTTCGTCACATCCTTTCTGAGTACCAGTGCAAGCCCGACTTTTGATCGCGTTTGTTCTTTATCTTGACTCCCTTGAATGAAATACTAACCATAGACTAAGATCACACAGAATAACCACAGAAGCGTTTTCGAGGCATTTTCGAGCCGAATTTTGTTATGTTTTCGACCTGAAACGTGCTATAATCCAATTAAATTCTGTTGTTGCTGGTA
>JAFZLF010000012.1 GCA_017551625.1 Clostridiales bacterium
CTGTTGCCACGTACGATTGGGGTATATTCGATATCATCAATGAAGAGATTAACAGTTATTATTCTCAGAATCGATCACCAGAACAGATAGCACAGACTCTCGACCAGCGCTTAACTCTATATATGCAAGAGAATTATCAGTGATCAGTGAATAGAGGACACACATGCCCTTTTATCCTATTATCAGGCGTTTCGAGATAAAGGGACAGATATGTCCGTTGACCGTCATGATGGAACATGCTACTGTCAAGTCATGATACGTATCATGGAATAAGAATCGAATTTGTTAGATTGGAGGAGTGATGATATATGAAATATGGTCGATTGTTTGTTTTTTTTGTAACCCTGTCTCTGTGTTTGAGTGCTTGTTCCGGAAAGGTTTCTAAGACGGAATCATCAACGACTGTACTTTCTTCAACGACAACCGAATCCACAACAAAGGAAACGACAACAGAAGTCCTAATCGGTGGTGGAGACGAGTTTGTAGTGATTGACGGCAAACAGACGATCAGCACCTCTGGTCAGCCTTTTGATGAGAAAACCATCAAGGAAAGACTTTCAGATCCGATTCTGATACGGGATTGTAACGAGATTTTCGGTGAGGATTATCGCTTTGCAGATTATGGGTACTATGTAATCAATCTCCAGACAAACAGCGTGGAATATGGTTTCCTTCGCTTTCCCATCATTAAAGGTGATCTGATCGTCGGATGCGTAACGATCTGGGGCAACTCTGCCACTTTCGGGTACGATCCTACTTTGCTGGAGCCGAATTATCCATCTGATCCATCCGGTTACTCATATTATGGAAGTATTGATTCGATCCTGAAGGATAACCCGAACGAACGCTTTATCTGGCTTTGCGCAAACAACGCCGAGTTTCTTCTGGATTCACATAATGAGTTATATCCGCTAATGGGATATGGCATGGATGAGTTAACAATCGAAAATCAGGATACACTCTATGAGAATTACTACGTGGAAGAGTGCACGATCGGGGCAGATATTCTCGCGTAAAGGTACAAAATATGAAGCAGAATTCTACTGGTATTCATAACGGGGTTATTTCATGAGAAGAAGCCTTTCGCTGTTACTTAGTATCTGCCTGTTTATCTCTGTAGTTGCAACAGGTTGTAAGAAAAAGAAGAAAGCATCGGAGACGGTTCCCGGCTCCGATGCCTATTCTTGTTCCATTTTCGAAGTTCCGGAAAAAGAGGGATTTGATGTTGCTTCTACAGAATCATTTTTCGATGAGGGCTCCTTCTGCGTATCGGTATTGTACCAGAGCGAAAAAAACAGTACTATCATCTTTAGAAGCATTAGGAGGTAATGTAAAATGAAGAGAACCGATAGAACCATGCATACACGTAAAAGCGATTGGATTGCATATCTTTTCGCATAGTGAGTAAGAGGAACTATATGAGAAAAGGAAGAATAACTTCGGCATTATTGGTATTTATGATGCTGTTTTCGATGACTTCGTGCAAGAAAAAAGAGAAGTTTTCGGTCACGAAATATGTTCAGGAGACAGATCCGTTTTTCTCTGTCCAAAAAGCGGAACTATCCTATCCACTAGATACGGAAAGAGAACTGGAGTCACTTCAGTTGGAAGCACCGACGCTATTAGGTGATTTGGTTGCAGTTGTATACCACATCAGGTACAAGATGACACAGGAAGATTTAGAGAAACTCTCCACACTTAGCGACGATGAGCTGTGGGCCTTCTCTCAATCATTTATGAGAACGGGAAAGGCGCTCTTCGATACTGAGGGGAAGTTCATCCGGGAACTGAACCAGGAAGATGAAGAGATGAGTATCCTGGGTTTTCAGACCACTGTAGACGGCGCAGACGGAAAAGGCTATGCCGTTTATAACCGTTCTACCGATACAGGTACGCATTCCTATTTATGCACTCTGTCCGACCGGGGCGAACCGGATGAAGGAATACTCCTAAACACATACTACTTTTTTACAAATGAATCCCAGATCATCGTAACGAAAGACGGATATATCCTGGCCGGTGCTCCTGAAGCAATATGTATTTTCCGTCCGGATGGGTCCTTGATCAACGAACTGACATGCGACGGATGCTATGGAGGTATGCTTGTTCAGGACGGGAAGTATTATATCAAAGGATATAGAGGCATCAATCCGGATGATCCGTTCGACACATTTGAATTCGTTCAGGAAATCGATATTGCCGGAGGGAAACTGGTCGGATCTGAGATCCAGTGTACGAACGAGTATCTGATTATTGCCGGAAGGAATAATTCATATCGTCTGGACAATAACGGAGTGAAAAAGGTTGATCTTCTGGATTCCAATAATGATCGTTATGTGATGGAATGGTGTCAGACAGACTATAATCCAGTAGACATCGATTACCGGGAAATGATGGTCATTTCAGATGATGAATTCGTTTTTTTTGAGCATATTTACGGATCGATCGATATGACCGGAGAAAACACCGATACTATGACACTTGTCCATATGAAGCGTATGGACAGGAACCCGTATGCCGGGAAACCGATCATCCAGATGGCATGCTATGGAAATACAAGTGTGATGGATTATGTCGTGTCATATAATACTGACGCCAATTCGAAAAACCGTATCATACTCCATGATTATTCGGCAGATGTAAATCCGAACTGGCCACCTGTTCAGCAATCAGCCTCCGCTGCCGATACTGTATATCAGGCGATGATCTCCGGTGATGGTCCGGATATCCTGGTCAATTTTGGTTCGTTCTCTCAGTTTAATACAGATAAAGTTCTTGTGGATCTGAACACTTTAATAGACGCAGAAGAGTCGGACATCCATAGAGAGGATTATTATGATAATATCCTTCGTGCTGCAGAAACCAATGGAAAGTTGTACCAGATTCCGCTGATATACAGCATAGAAGGTCTTATCGGGAATGCAGATTTGCTAGGTGAACCGACAAACTGGGATTGCCGTACTTTTTGCGAGAGGATGCAGACACTTCCCGAAGATATGAGGATTTTTGAAGAGGACCAGAACAAGTATTTCTTTCCCAGAATGTTCTCTTTTTCGGCACAGAGCCTGATCGATTATGAAACGCAACAGGTCAGGTTTGATAGCGATGGTTTTCGGGATTTCCTGACTCTCATGAAGGATTACGGAGAACTGGGAACAGGTTTTTCATTTTCCAATAGCTGGGAACTATATGCAGAGAATATGGAAGTCTTCATTCCGGCTATCATCGAAAGCCTGGAGTCATACGCTCGATACATGAATATCCGAAAAGGCAATGATGATGTCTATCCGGTGCCATCGGTGGGAGAAAAAGGGCTGGCGGCAGATGTAAAACTGACAATGGCAATCTCGAAGTTTTCGCCTCATCAGGAAGAAGCATGGGAGTTCATCCGGTTTATGATGGATAGAGACGAGCAGATCCGACTTGGTGAGAACGCGTTTTTTCCGATTCATAAAGAAGCACTGGAGATATGCAATCAGAAGCATATTGAGCAGTTTGCCGAGCAGCAGCTGAAAAGGACGGAGACCAGACAAGTTGGCCATAGTTTTGATGTTACGGCAGAAACGGCGCAGGCGGTTGTTGAACTGGTCGAGAGAATCTCGTGTATCCGCGCGACGGATCCGGATATTTTAAACATCATTATGGAAGAGGCACCCGGATATTTCACAGGTCAAAGAACTCTGGATGATGTGGTCCAGACTATTCAAAACCGAGCGAAAACTGTGGTGCAGGAGAGATAATAGGTTCCACTTCAGTGCGAAAAACGTGTACTTTGATTAAGGCAAAACAATTCTATCTCTTGATGTTGATGATGCATGTATATTTGACATAGACTCCATTACTGTGGAGGACATAACAGAGTTTAAAGAATACCATGGTCTTCATATTTCGGCTGTAGGGTATCTTGACCGGACAAAGATTCCGGTTGGCATTGATATCGGCTTTGGAGATGTAATCTATCCTGATGTAGTGAAGATGGACTTTCCTGTTATACTCGATATAGATCCGCCGAGAGTAAACGCCTACTCGATGGAA
This sequence comes from Clostridiales bacterium, assembly GCA_017551625.1. Lineage (GTDB taxonomy): Bacteria > Bacillota > Clostridia > Saccharofermentanales > Saccharofermentanaceae > Scatonaster. Next base: position 4,036 of record JAFZLF010000012.1, read on the forward strand.
TCATCCATTGCGGAGAAGCTGGAAGCCATCATACATAACGGATATCTGAACAGCAGATATAAGGATTTGTTCGTCCGCTACTTGAAGGAACAGTGAAAACAAAATGGAATCCTGAAAAGGGAATCTGGGAATAACACAAGGCTCTGTCACACTTGGGTGCTCCTTGATAAGACTCGATTGTTTGTTCTCAGAAGCGATCACCAGAACAGATAGCACAGACTCTCGACCAGCGCTTAACCCTATATATGCAGGAGAATTACCAGTGATAAATGAATAGAGGACACTCATGTCCTTTTATCCTATTTTCAGGTGTTTCGGGATAAAGGGACAGATATGTCCGTTGACTGTAATGATGGAACATGCTAGTGTCAAGTCATGATACGTATCATGCTTCTAAAAACAGAATTGATAGATTGGAGGTTTTGTTATGAGATCAATAAGAAAGATTTTGATTTGTTCTTTGATGATGTTGACAATCGTATGTGGTTCTGTCGCGGTGAATGCCAACACGAGTACCCTTTATGTCACAACACCGGGTGGGAACGCATACAGTAGCACAAGTGATTATTCGCAGATTGTCGGATCAAATCACACATATTGCTACATCCATATGAACTACTTCAAGTTTAATGGTTATGGAACCGACGTATTTCCAACTTCAGGAACACGTATTAATGCCCGCCTTTATTCCTATAACCCTGGAAATACACCGGAGATGAGTGCAGCCACGGAGGTGGCACACTATTATTCCTCGCCTGACGGTGGAAGTGTTGCATATTATAGTGGATTCGGAACTGTAGGAACAAAGTATAGGCTTAAGACAAACAGCAATTATAATTCACTCTATCATGCAGAATTCTACTGGTATTCATAATGGGGTTTTTTCATGAAAAGAAGTCTTTCGCTGTTACTTAGTATCTGCCTGTTTATCTCTGTAGCTGCAACAGGTTGCAAAAAGCAAAAGAAGAAAGCGTCAGAGCTGGTCCCCGGCTCTGATGCTTATTCTTGCATTTCCTTTGATTATCCCGTCAAGGATGGTTATGAAGTTGTGTCATCAAAGGCGTTTAGGGACAATGGGAAATATCGTATATCTGCTCTTTACAGGAGCACCAGTACCACTTCTTGTTTTACGGATATATTTACGATAAACGATAATGGTGAGACGACAATGGTGTTGGAGATGCCAGGAAATCAGTTGCCGTCCGCTGTTTTCTCGGATGAATATGCATACATTGGTATCAATAATTCCGATCTTGAAGACTGGGACGATGAAGACGATAGAATGATATCTGATTTTGATAGTATAGCTGTGTTCCTTGATAAGAATACCGGTGAAGTGACCAGAACTTTGGTTCCGGAGTTCTATGCTACATTTATTCAACCGATCCAAGATGGCTTTGTTATTGGTGGACCGGGGAATGTGGCTAAGTACAGTTCGGATGGTATACTTCAGAGTTCTGTACAAACCGATTTTATGGTTGCTTACAAAGATGCTTTCTTTGAAGAAGATGGAACATATTACGTGGTCGAAGAAGATGATGAGGAAGATGCCATGGCTTTTCACAAGGTGGATTTTAGCACCGGAACATGTGAGAGAATCGCCAGTGATAGGGATTTTGACCGTTCCAGACCAATCTTTCAAGGAAAGTATTGTTTTATGGGAGATGGAGAATATAAGGCAGAGATGAAATCGAAATCTCTTTATTTGGTGACTGATTGGAACAGTGTGGATATTCGTCCGGAGAAGAAAGCCCTCAGAACTGCAGAGGAACGTTGTCCCATAGATGATGATCATTTCTCTATACGGTATTTATATAGAGATGGAACATCAGAAATGTTGATCTATTCTTATGATTCATCCGTCAAAGCATCCCTAAAAGAGAAAATCACAATCGGTGGGTATCAGATTAGTAATGATCTGGCTCTTAAATGGGTAGTGTATAACTTCAATACTGCTAACAAGGATTACAGAGCGGTTCTGGAAGATTACGGCAAAGAATATGGAGGGAATACGCCTGAGGAGGAACAAAGAGCAAGGTTGAATCTCATAAAAAGTTTCAGCGATGGTCATACTCCGGACATCTTTTACGGGCAATACTTCGATTATGAATATATGGGAAGAATTGGCATGGTTACGGATATCAAGCCATATATTGACAAGTCTCCGGAAATCCTTGATGAGCTGACGAATACAGCTAGAGAACTGATGGTAAACAAAGAAAACAAATGTTATCAGATCTTTTCATCATATACTTTAAATGGCTACATCGGACTTAAAAGCAATTTTCCTGAAGGAAACAATCAGAGTTTCTACGAACTTCAGAATAAGGCAATGGAGAAAGGGATTCCTACATACAACAGTTATGTCGATCCGTCGGATGTTGTTGCAGAAGTGCTTTCATATTCTTTTGGTCAATTGTGGGGAGTGTATGGACAGAACAAAAAGATTACAGAAGAAGGTATGAAAGAATTAATAGATTTTGGCGTTATGCCTGGTAACATCGAATCTAGAAGCAGCGAGTCGACAGCCGCGACACTGCTTTCAGATGAGACGTACTTAATCAGACCAATTATGTTAAGTGATCTGTTCTCACTTTCACTTCTTGAGAAGGAATGGAACATCAACATCAGTTATATTGGGTTTCCTGCATTCGAAGGTTCGGTTCATCTTGCGGTTCCCCGATGCTGTCTGGCTATGTCTTCTAGTACGGCTAATCCGGATAAATGCTGGGAACTGATGAGCGGGATGTTCTCGATCGATGTTCAGAAAATTGTCGCTGCAAATGGAACGATGCCTACAAATCAAGAGGCACTGGATATGCTATGTCAGGCATATCTTTCCCCGGACGATGTTACAGATGAGATTTTGGCCAGTGCAGTCCATGGCAATATGCCGGTAAAACAGAGTACTGTGGATGATTACCTAGAGGCTGTGTATTCGGCAGATGATATAGCCGCATATGATTGGGGTATATACAATATCGTCTGTGACGAAGTAAACAGTTACTATACACAGAACCGATCAACTGAACAAATTGCCGAGTCACTTATGAAACGACTGGATCTCTACGCGGAGGAGAATTATCAATAAGACTCGATTGTTTTCGAATTGTTTTCATTCTTTTTTGACATTTCAGGTGAATTTGGCGGGCGTGCGCGGTATAATGGCCTTGGAGTATGTTCTTATGGAGGGCGCGCGGCATGTTTACCTGGAATTTCCAGTACATCTCCAAGGCGAGGCTTTCGAGCACCCTGAAGCAGCTGAATCTGTCGGCCGAGCAGGGGGATATCCTCATCCGCATCCACACGGCGATCCATTCTGCGGAGGAGGCGGTGGATCTCGCGCGCTTCGTTAAGGAACTCGTGCCTCAGGCCGTGATCTTCGGCACGAGCTGTTCGGCGGTCGTGAATAGAGGGCACTATGCCCTGAACCGCTGCGTTATCTCTGTTTCTACGATGTCGGAGGCGAAGGTGATCTCCGGTATGATCCCTATCATGGACGAATACAGCGGGATGCCGCTTCCTATCGATATGCTCTGCGGGCAGATCAAGAAGGAGTTCGTCCGCGACGATACGCGGCTCCTGCTGACGTTCTTCACGGGGCAGTTCCGTGATGCGTATCAGTTTGTCGACCGCTGCAATGATTTCTTCCCGAGTATCCCGATGACCGGCGGCGTGGCGTCGCTTCCGCTGGCGGGGAAGAAGGCGGTGACGGAGAACGGTTATGTCTTTAACGAGAAGGGCTGGTCGGATCGTGCGATCCTGATGGCGGCTCTGTCCGGAGAGAAATTCGAGTGTCTCAGTGCTTTTGCCACGGGAGCGCAGGTGACCGGGGAAGAAGTACAGGTCACGGATTCGTTTAAGTCCTGTATCCTCTCGATCAACGGAAAGGACGCGGTGGATGTCGTCCAGCTCGGGATCGACGGTGCGCTGCGGGAGCACCCGGAGCTATTGTATCTGTTCCCGTATATGTACGGCGATGGCGAGAATATCCCGCTGCACCTCAAGTACAGCCAGGGGAGGAGCCTCGAGCAGATTTTCCCGAAGGCCGACCCGGCTAATATGAATGAGTACTCGATCCGCGAGGATCTTGACACGACGCAGAAGAAAGAGTACCTCTTCGCGGGGCACAATCTGCGTGGCGGCAAGACGATCCGGAGAGCCTTTATCTACGATGGGAAGATCATCTCCGACAACCGGGCGCTCTTCCAGCGGGTGGAGAACTTCAGGAAGGCGGAGACGCTCTTCGGCTATACGAGCTTTGCCCGTGCTTCTTCGTACCTGAATTGTGCCAGATGGGAGCTCGCTCCGTACGAGAACTCGAATATGTGCGGATGCGTCACGGCGGGAGAGATCGTCTGCGAGAACGGGAAGAACTTCATCGCGAGCGGTGCTTTTGTCGTGTCGGTGATGGGCGAGAAGCCCTACACACAGGAATATAACCCGTATGCCTTCTCCCACACGGAGATGCTTACACAGGATAACAGGGCGGTGCTGAATATCCTCATGGAGATCGAGTCCAGGCTCGAAGAGCGTGAGGATAAGGAGGAGACCGGGCGTATCCTCAACTTTGTCCGTGATTGTGAGAAGATCATCCTCTATTCGGAGAGTGAGGAGATCCCGAATGAGGCGGCGCTCAGCATCGATATCAAGATCAAGGGCTATGACCGTGTGTGCATCATCAACGTGCTCGAGCAGTCGGAGATGGAGCGGGTCTTCTCGAGCCACCTCGTCGACCTGACGTATAAGGATTATCTCCGTAAGTGCCTCAACTTCGCCGAGAGCCATAAGTACAGGATGTATCTTCTCGACCAGTGGATGATCGCGATCGCGGTGCCGTCCTACCGGACCACGCTGTCGAACTTTGTCCATGACATGGAGGTCCTGCAGAAGGAGCTCTTCAACTACTCCGAGGAGCTTATCTCGATCGTGCCGATCTTCTGTGTGATTGACGGGTGCTCGGCGGACGACTACCAGTCGATGTACTATTCGTCACGGATGGAGATGAAGAATAAGAACATCCAGTTCTATGTCTATGAGGCCTCCGAGGAGGATACGCTCGATGAAGAGAGCATCCGTGAGCGTTATCACATCGTGAACGTCATCAACTATGCGATCAATAACGACAAGGTCATCCCGTATTTCCAGGGTATCTACGATAATCACGAAGGGCGGATCCATCACTACGAATCGCTGATGCGTATCGAGGATGAGAACGGGAAGATCTACTACCCGGGCAGTTTCCTCGATGTGGCCAGATCCTTCGGCGTCCTTTACGATGCGATCTCGAAGATCATGATCAGGAAGGTTTTCGAGCGGTTCAGGGATCTCCCGGACAAGAGCGTCAGTATCAATATCGGTATCCGCGATATCAAGAATAAGGAAGTGCTCGAGCTCATCTACGACAGCCTGTCGTCGGTGCCGCACCCGGAGAACTTCGTCTTCGAGATCCTTGAGAGTGAAGATATCGACGATTATAACGAGCTCGTCGGTTTCGTGGATCGTGTCCATGAGCTCGGCGGCCTCATTGCGATCGACGATTTCGGTTCGGGGTTCTCGAACCTGCAGCATCTGCTCAGTATCCACTCGGATTACCTCAAGATCGATGGCTCGATCGTCCGGAACTGCTGTATCAACCAGGAGTCGGAGAATCTCCTCGCGCTTATCTCGGGCTGGAAGAGGATGTCGTCGTATAAGATCAGCATCATCGCCGAATATGTGGAGAACGAAGAGATCCAGAAGAAGATCGTCAGCTTCGATGTCGATTTTTCCCAGGGGTATCTGTTCTCGAAGCCTTCGCCGGAACTCGTCGAGTGATATCTTCATGGGGCAGGACCACCGGGAAGGGAGAGTAGCAGCGTGATGAGAGGCAGTAAAGGAAAGAAGACCATAGGACTCATTATCGAGAATACCTTCACGGATTTCGGTGAGGAGTTTATCCAGAATGTCCAGAGCGGCATCCGCCAGCGCAAGGATCTGGAACTGGTCGTCATCGCCGGCCGTTTCGACGGCATCCGGGACAGATCGCCGCGCTATCACAGCTATTTCAGTATCTATAATTCCGTATACCAGCTCGAGAAACGCTGCCGCTTCGACGGGCTCATCATCTGTCTCGGAAGTATGGAAAATGTCAATGCGGAACTGATCTTGAGCCGTTACCGGGAGCAGTTCGAGAATACGCCGATCGTCTTCGCTGCATCGGATATTCTGGACGCTGTCTCGGTAAACTACAATAACGAGAGCGGGATCAAGGAGGCGGTGGACTGCCTCATCAACGTGCATGGCTTCTCGAATTTCTGTATGCTCGGGGGCCGGCCGGACAGCCGCGATTCTGAAAAGAGAAGAGAGATCTACACGAAGCTCCTGCTCGAGAACGGTGTTTCTTTTACCGAGGAGAACTACGAGGCGACGGATATGTCCGTCAATAGCCGGGATGCGGCCAGAGCCCTGCTCGACAGGAACCCCGATGTGCAGGCGATCTTCTGCGTCAATGATTCGGTCGCGGTGGGTCTCTATGAGGAGATGGAATCCAGAAGGCTCGTGCCGGGACGGGATATCATGGTTTTTGCCTTCGACAATACGACGATGGCCGGAAGGATGCTGCCGGCGCTCTCGTCGATCGGTGTCGCGGACATCACGCTCGGGCGCCAATCGCTGAACCTTCTGCTATCCATGATGGACGGAGATCAGGTCGAGTCGGTGGAGATCCCCACGCGCCTCTACGGCAGGGATTCTTTCCCGTATGAGATGTACGAATATACGAAGCTCGAGATGAGAAATGCAGATACGGCTTTCATCTACCGCATGTTTAACGACTGTTTCTACCGTTACCGCTACGAGTATATCAGCCGCGAATCGGTGAATCTGCAGCGGCTCTTCGCGGAGTTTATCGGAAAGATCCTGATCGGTGTGAAAGAACGCTATATGAGTGTGGAGGATTTCCAGGAGTGCCAGGATCTGATCGACATCTTCTTTAAAAACGGCGCGATGGAGTACACGGATGCGGCGAAGCTTCTGCACTCGATCGGGCGTCTCCAGGCCAGTGTCAATATCGAGCAGAGCACGAATGTGGGCGGACCGAACCAGTTTATCAACCGTCTCTTTACCCTGATGCGGGATAAGGCGGTCACGGCGCTTGCGGAGACGGTCATCGAGAAAGATGAGCAGAGGACCAATTTCCGGCAGGATTTCCTCGATTTCATGGTCGATGTCACGGATTTCAGTGAGGACGGCACTTCGAAAGAAGACCGCATCATCGCAAACTTCAATAAACTCGGATTTCTTAACTCTGCGCTGTTCCTCTTCGACGACACAGTGCATTTCGAGGAGAATAATGACGACATGTTCCCGGAGAAGATACGTCTGAGGTGTGTGCTCAAAGAAGGAGAGCTCTTCGTGCTGCCGAAGGAAAGGCAGTCCGGGCTCACCGAGGGGATGTTCCAGCGTGTCGAGCTTCCGCCGAAGTGCAGGGAATGCCTCGTGCTCCCGGTCTTCTATAAGGAGAACATCTATGGGTTTGTCGTGACGGAACTGACGCACGATATCATGTCCAGCGGCAGTTTCATCCTCGCTCAGATCGGCCGTCTCCTTTACGATTGCTGAAATTTGAGGTTTATTTCTTCTTAAGAAGGCTATATAATAGACACACTGACAGTTGAAGGAGACACGATCTTGAGCAGATTTAAGAAAGCCCTGAGCAACAGATGGGGCGCGTATACCGTCGCGGCGATCGCGGGTGTCGTCGCCTATATGACATTGCTGAATCTGCCGCATGTTCTGAAATGGCTGTCCCGCGCGGCGAATATCGTTTCTCCGATCATCATCGGCGTCATCATCGCCTATCTCATCGACCTCGTGGTCGTATTCTTCGAGAGCAAAGTCTTTAAGAAGATCAGTAAGCCCCGCCTCCGCTACGTGCTGTCGGTCGTGGTGTCGATCTTCCTCGTGCTCCTGGCGATCGGGCTTTTCTTCTGGCTCGTGCTCCCGGAGATCCTGAAGAGTATCACGGATTTCATATCGAATGCCCAGAACTACAAGTCGATCATCGAGGAGAATCTCGCGAAGCTCGACGATTTTGCGGCCGAGTATAACATCACGCTGAACGCGACGAGCTGGACCTCAAATATCTACAGGCAGACGAACAAGCTTATCGCGGACTTTACGCAGAACCTGACGCGCGCGATGGACACGGTCCTGAGTGTGTGGAACATCCTTCTCAATGCCTTTATCGGCATCATCCTGGCGGTGTATTTCCTCGCCGGGAAGAAGAGACTCTTCCGTGGTATCGAGAAGCTCCGGCATGCGATGCTCACGGAAGAACAGTACAAGAAGCATACGGATTTCTTGAGAAGAAGTAACGCGATCTTCAGTAAGTACATCAGTTTCACGATCCTCGAGGCGATCGGCGTCGGTATCGCAAATGCGATCTTCATGCTGATCGTGGGTCTTCCGAACGTCGTACTTATCTCGGTCATCGTAGGCGTCACGAATATCCTGCCGACCTTCGGTCCGATCGCCGGATGCTTCATGGGCGCTTTCGTTCTCCTGCTCGAAGATCCGATGTACGCCGTGATCTTCATCATCTTCACCTGCATCCTGCAGACCATCGACGGTTATGTCGTCAAGCCGCATCTCTTCGGCGATTCGCTGGGCATCCCGGCGGTCATCTCACTGATCTCCATCGTCATCGGCGGCAAGCTCTTCGGGCCGATCGGTATCCTGATCTCGATCCCGTTTACCGCGGTGATGGCGATCCTCTACCATGAGAGTCTCCTGCCGTGGCTCGAGAAAAGGAAGAATGAGCGCGAGAAGGCCGAGGCGGCGGAGAAGATCCGGGCGGCCGGGCTTTATGAGGCGGAGGGCTCGAGATCCGGGGCGAAGAAGGCCGAGAAGAAAGCGGAGAAGAAGGCAGAACAGGCGGAGAAGGCTGAGAAGACTGAGAAAAAAGTAGCGGCTTCAGATGTTGAGAAAGAAGCCGATGCGCCTGCCGAGACGTAATCTATTTCCGGATTTAATGAAGACATAGGCCTCATGAATTATAGCGAAGATGTCTCAAACCCATGAGATGACTTTTTTGATTGCTTTGAGAAGAGAGAATCGCATCCGCAGTCACGAGTTTTTTCGAAAGTGGCCGAAACTCATGACCCCGTTTACTGTCCGTTTACTGTCCGTTTACTGCCCGATATTTTTTTACTGCTCGTTTACTGTCCGTTTACTGCTCCGTCAAGTACTGTGCCGCCCCATTCCACGACGGTAAAGCCGCTTCGCTCGACAGGCTCGGGCAACTGCAGTTCCCGTTCTTCGGGGATATCCACCGGCGCATCAAGCGGGATGAATACCATGTAGACGCGGATCTCCGTGTCGGGGGCAGGGGAGACATCGAGAACCGCCCGGGAGCAGTATTCCTCACTCGGGAATGAGATCAGGTTGTAAGGTGAGCTCTGCAGTATCGGGAGCCAGTAGGAGATGAAATCATCGATCTCGCTGTCGTTTAGTCCCGCGGCGGAAAGGTATTCCTCGAGAAAAGTACTGGAGTCGGAGGCGGCGATGCAGGCGACGCGCTCGGAAGCATCCGGCACGAAGGACCACTTCCCCTCCCAGAAGAGGTAGTCATAGAAGCGCGAAGTGCCACTGTCGTAGATCCGGCCATCCGGGTACGCGGTCACATTCCAGCCCTCGCCATACTCCGGATAGGTGCAGGTCAGATTGCCGTTGAAGTTGAGACGGACAGTTACATCGGTCTTCTCCTGCGGATAGAGGTAGATCACCGGCTTGGCCACAGTGGTCTCGAACTCGACAAGTTTACTGTCCTTAACGATCTCGATGTCGATCATGCTGTCCACGGTGTTATCGTCCCGCAGCATGACTGCAGTGTATTTCCCGTAGTCCAGGTCGAGAAGGTCGATCCCGAAGCAGTAACTCTCGGCCTCGACGAAGCCGGCTTCCACATGGCAGAAACCATCTTCCAGATACTCTCCGGAATACGTGCGGAGAGTATCTTTCTTGTCCCATGCGTAGTACTTGTTCCAGGGAAAAAGATATAGCGTCAGAAGGGATGTATCCGCATTCGCAAGATCGTGATCCTTCACGAAACTGTCCGACAAGACGCAGTACAGAAGGATCGTACTGTCCTTCGCGACTTTACTGCCTTCATAGCCGGAACTGATGTAAAAACGGTTTACCCAGGAGGCGCGACCTTCCGGAAAAAGCCCGTGACAGCCGGGACGCTCCTTATATGGAGAGCCATTCAGCTCACGGGCAGGAGGAGTTTCGGTTTTTCCGCACGAAGCAAGAAGTATGGAAAATACCAACGATATTATCATAACGATCATATGACGACTTTGTTTTCTCATCGGGTGCACCTCCCGCTTTTTCCGGAGCTTTTGCTTGATTCTTTCCCGCTACTAAATAATCCTTGCCTGCCCCACTTTCATGACGGATCGACGCCTCTTTGTATACCATGATTTTACCAGAAAAAGGCGCTTCATAAGAACATATTCATACGTCGTTTTGATTGAAACTGCGCGATACAGAGGGTATAATTTTCCATAAGAATATGCGGGTGGATCCTCCTTGAATCCGGAGGCATTTCCCACCGGAAAATGACGGAAAGAACAGCGGCGTGAACGATGGCATATATTGAATTTCAAGACGTGAAAAAGATCTATAAAACGGGCGATGTGGAGGTGCACGCGCTGGATGGTGCGAACTTCTCGATCGAGAAGGGCGAGCTCTGCGTGATCCTGGGCCAGTCGGGCGCGGGAAAGACGACGCTTCTTAACATCCTCGGCGGGATGGACACGGCATCCGCCGGCACCGTGATGCTCGACGGTCGCGAGATCTCGGCGCTCCGCGAGAAAGAACTCGCGAACTACAGACGCGTCGACGTCGGATTTGTTTTCCAGTTTTATAACCTGATCCCGAATCTCACTGCGATCGAGAACGTCGAGATGGCTTCGCAGCTGGTCGCGGATCCGATGGATCCGGACGCAGTGCTGGAGGACGTGGGGCTTTCGGACAGAAAGAAGAATTTTCCGGCGCAGCTCTCGGGCGGCGAACAGCAGCGTGTCGCGATCGCTCGTGCCGTCGCGAAGAACCCGAAACTTCTTCTGTGCGATGAGCCGACGGGCGCACTCGATTACCAGACCGGAAAATCGATCCTGCGGCTGCTGGCGCAGATGTGCATCGAGCGTCACATGACGGTGGTCATCATCACGCACAACTCTACGCTGGCCGCGATGGCCGACCGCGTCATCCGCATCAAGAACGGCCGGGTCGAGCGGATCGACACGAATCCGCACCCGACGTCCATCGAGGACATCGAGTGGTGATCCGGGCATGAAGCGCAGTTACTGGAAGATCGTTTTCCGATGCATCAAGAGAAGCCTGATGCGATACCTCGCGATCCTGGCGATCATCGCGCTGGGCGTGGGATTTTTCGCCGGGCTCAAAAGCACTATGCCCGCGTTTTTTGCAACAGGGGATAGGTATGTGCGAAATCAGGCGCTCTACGATTACCGCATCCTCTCGAACGTGGGATTCGGAGACGAAGACGTTGCAAGGATCAGTGCTTTTGACGGCGTAAGAGCGTGCGAGGGCGCGGTTTACCGGGACGGGATCGTTACCAGAAAGAAAAGTAAAGACGAAGGAAAAGAAGAACTCGTGTCGGTCGTGCGTTTCCACACGATGACGGAGAATGTAAATAAACTCGATCTTATCGAGGGACGGCTCCCGGAGAGGGATAATGAAGTGGTGGTCGATGCGTACGCCTGTAAATCGGACGTCGTGGGCGATACGCTGATCCTGTCGGAAGGGGACGGCTTCGCCTTTTCGGAGTACGAAGTCGTCGGGCGTGTGAGATCGCCGTACTATCTCAATTTCCAGAAGGGGACGACGGAGATCGGCGACGGATCGGTCGACTATTTCGCCTATGCGCAAAAAGGCGGGCTGGAATTTGACGCGTACACCGAAGTGTTCGTCAAGCTCGACGAAGATCCGGAGGCGTTTTCCGATGAGTACGATGCTCGCGCGGAGGAATTCGAGAAGACGCTGAAACCGCATGTCGAGGAAGTGGTGAATGACCGCTACGCGCGCCTCCAGGAAGAGATCGAAGAGCAATATGCGCAGTACGCCGCGATGTTGGGCGACGTGGATCCGGCGGCGCTCGATCCGTCGCTGCTCGGGGAAGGACAGGGTGGAGACGCGCTTGTCGCGATGCCTTCTGATGCTCTGGATGCGCTCGCTGATTTTCCTTCTGAAGCGGAAACCTATATCCTCAAGCGCGATACGAATGTCGGCTATGTCAGCTTCGGAAATGACGCGAAGATCTTGGACGGCGTCGCATCGGTCTTCCCGCTCTTTTTCTTCGCGCTGGCCGCGCTCGTCTGCTCGACGACCATGCAGCGTATGGTCTCGGATGAACGAGGCGAGATCGGAACGATGCGCGCGGTGGGGTACTCGAAAGCCTCCATCGTCCTGAAATATGTCATCTACTCGGGCTCCGCATCCCTGATCGGCGCCGTCGGAGGATTTGCTGCGGGGACGAAGATCTTCCCGTACATTATCTGGAAGGTCTATGACGTGATGTACGGCTTCGCGCCGATCACATTTACGACCGAGATCCCGCTGTTTCTTATCTCACTTCTCGTGTCGATCCTTTGTTCTGTAGGCGTGACGGTGCTGACGTGCTTCCGCGAGTTTACGGAGACACCGGCCGAACTCGTCCGCCCGAAGGCTCCGCCGTCCGGCAAACGCATCTTCCTCGAGTACATCACGCCGGTCTGGAAACGCCTGTCGTTCCTGCATAAGGTCTCCGCTCGGAATATCTTCCGCTTTAAGAAAAGAATGTGGATGATGATCATCGGCATCGCCGGATGCACGGCGCTCCTCATCACGGGATTCGGTCTGAAGGACTCGATCAATAACCTCATCAATTTCCAGTACGACGAGATCATGACATATGATGTGGCCGTGAATTTCGACGCGGATACGACGGCAGAAGAAATGGAGAGCATCCTGAGAGAAGCTGACGGGAAAGCGGGCGTCGAATCCGAGAAGATCCTGATACGGACAGAACGCCTGAAACACACCAGTAAGAGTGCGATCCGTGATGTCGAGCTCTTCGTCGCGGATAATCCTGCCTTCACGAAGTTTGTGAATCCGCATAACGGGAAAGAAGAGTACGGTCTTCCGAAAGATGGCGAGGTCGGCATCAGTATCAAGCTCGCCGAGACCAATAAGCTTCATGTCGGAGATACGATCACGCTCGAGTACGGCGAAGAGGGGAGACCGATCACCTGCACGATCGGCTACATCTTCGAGAATTATACATATCACTACGCGATCATGAACGCCGATACTTATGCTGATGCTCTCGGCGATGAATATGCACCGAGTAGCGCGCTCATCCGCGTGCCGGCGGGAAAGTCGTATGCTTACGGCTCGGCGGTCGGGTCTGCTGACCATATCCAGTCATGGACCATCATGGAAGAAGGACGGAAGAGCTTCTCCGAGACGATGGAGAAGATGAACTACGTCGTGGTGCTCGTCATCGTCTGCGCCGCGCTCCTTGCCTTCATCGTGCTCTTTAACCTAAATAACATCAACATCGCCGAGCGCACTCGCGAGATCGCCACGCTAAAAGTACTCGGGTTCAACCGGGGCGAGACCGGAAGCTACGTCTTCCGTGAAAACTTCATCCTGTGTCTCCTCGGATTTGTGTTCGGGATCCCGCTGGGCATTCTCCTGCACCGTTTCGTCATCTCGCAGATCAAGATGGATATCGTTGCATATAAGATCCTGATCCTGCCGCAGAGTTATCTATACGCGCTGCTCCTCGTCATCCTCTTCTCCCTGGCGGTCGACCTCATGATGAGAGGGAAGATCCGGGCGATCGATATGACGGAGTCGCTGAAAAGTATTGAGTGATCGAGAGGCGTTCCTCGGCTCAAGTCCTCGACGCTTCGCGTCTGCGGAAGTCGCCTCGGAAGAGCCTCTCGATCACGCCATCTCTTTCAGTGCTTGTCTATCGTTCATTCCAATGGTATAATCAATATGCAACTCGAAAAGAGTTCAGATGGAAGAATAAATGAATCGAGGGATGAGTATGCAGATCGAGATAGATACGAAACGACTGATCGCTTGCCGTAAGAAACTGGGACTTACGCAGGCGGAAGCCGCGGAACTTGTAGGTGTAAGCCAGCCTGCTTACCAGCGATACGAGGCCGGGACCAGAAGCCCTTCTGTTCAGGTGGCCATGATGATCGCTAATGCGATGCAGACATCACTTGACTACCTTACAGGTAGCAGCAAGACGAAGCAGCCGGACTTTATCTTGGTGAATAAGAAAGAAGATCCGACCTTATTCACAATCGTGGAACAGTGCAAAGGTTTTGATGATGAGCAACTAAAGCGTTTGCTTGTCTATTTCAAACATATGAAGGAGTCCGGCAATTGATGATCTGATCTGGATGTTCTGTACGTGAAGCCCGGATACGAGGCACAAGGAGAGCCGGATCCGATCCTGTGCTAGGATGCAGCTCGTCGGATCCGGCCTGCGCTTAAGTGTAGTTGGTATATACCGTGCTGTGCCGGATCATGTCGCCATACTGCGAACTGAAGTTTCCTTGTTCGATCTGCTCCCAGGTGGTGTCTGCATCGTCGACCAGCACATAGTACTCATAGTGCTTATAGATCGCTGTCGCCGGGGCGTCTCCGGTATAGTGATTCAGGTATTTGAAAGTTTCTCTGCGGTCGAGTTTGTCGGAAGAACTGTCCCGGACCTGGATCGAGAATTCTTTCCCGTCGTATTCGAGAAGCGTGAAGTACAGGACAGGATAGTTATCTTTCTCCTGTTCGTAGAGTTCTTCGCTCATATTCTGCCCGTCCAGCGTGTAGTAATTCGCGCAGAGGACGGCCGCGGGAAGACCATCGGAGACGGACTTATAGAAAGCGTCCCAGACTTCCTGTCCAAAGGTGCATCCCACATCTTCAAAAACGACGACATCGGATCTTTTCGCGAGTTCCAGCGCCTCGTCTGCCGAGCATTTCTTCTGGAAAATCTCTTCCATTTTCTCTTTCGCCTCCTTCTGATCAGTAGTGCTCTGGGTAGCGGCCGGACTTACTGATGCGTCCGTCGGCTTTGTCGCGCATGAAGTAAACATCATGAGCGAACTTAGGATCAGTAAAGTGGTAATAAGTTTCTTCATAGTTATCAACCTCGATTTCTTTTTTCAGCCTGCATTGGTAAGCAGGGTGTACATGATCGCCAGGATCAGGATCGTAAACCCGGCGGCGGAAACGACTGTCATCTTCTTATAGGACAGTACATTTTCGATGCGCGTCCGGACTTTGGCCCCGCCGAAGGCCGAGGCAAAGAGACTCTTGCTCCGGGTGGCGTCCAGTAGCGCGTGGGCATATTCTTTCCGCTCTTCGGCACTGTATGCGGCGACGGCCGATTCGTCGCAGGCAAGCTCCAGATCGGATAGGAATTCTTTCAGGAAAACCCATGACAGGGGATTGAACCAGTGGATGGCGGCGGCCAGAAAACCCAAAAGTCTCCAGAAATTGTCGCCGCGCCTGATGTGTGTCTTCTCGTGCTTTAGGATGTACCGAAGATCACGATCGGAATACGATTCCGGGAGGAGTATCCGCGGACGGAGGATCCCGTACACAGCAGGGCTTCCGACTTTCCCGGAGAGGTAGATATTCTCACGTAGATGATGTGCATCTTTGATCTCGCGCTTCGTGCCCACATACAGTATGGCCAGCGAAAGAAGGATCGCCAGCGCGCCGATGATCCACACCAGACCCGCGATCTCGAAGACATGGGTCAGGATGTTCTCCTTAAATGTAACGGGGGAGTAACTGTCCGCCTGCATGAGGACATTGGACTGGGACATCGCGAGCTGATCAGCGGGCTGATACACCGTGACCGTCCTCGTGGTGAACTTTGCGATCAGACTCATCAGGCCGTATTTACTATTGATGCCGAGCGGGAAACACATGCGCACGAAGGGGATGATCCACAGGAAAACGAGGACTCTCCTGGGGATCCGGAGCTTCCTAAGAAGCAGCACCAGCAGCCCCATGAATGAGGCGATGATGCTCATATTAAAGATCCAGTAGCATAGATTTCCCAGCATCGGTGATCACCTTTTGTCGATGAGTTTGCGGAGTTCTTCGATCTCGCTGTCCGAGAGTTTCTCATCTTCGAGAAGCGCCGAGAAAAGCGCTCGCCTCGAGCCCCCGAAGACCTTGTCGAGGAGCGATCTTGCTTCGGTTTTCTGCACTTCTTCCTGCGAGATCAGAGGTGTGCAGATGAAGCCGGGCTCGTCTCTTCGGATGAAGCCCTTCGCCTCGAGTTTTTTGATGATCGTGTAGGTGGTGTTCTTATTCCAGCCGATGGAGTCGGCGGCGATCAGGCTGATCTCTTTTGCCGAGAGGGGCCCCTTCGCCCAGAGGATCTCCATCACTTTCGCTTCGCTGTCAAAAAGTTTCTCCTTCATTGATACCTCCTCAAGCACTCGGCCACGGCTTTCTGTATCAAGCTGCCGGGTAGAAAAGTGCTTTTCGTGCCGTTGGACTATTCTTGTAGTCTATACTACTGCGGTAGTCTGCGGGTGTCAATAGAAAATCGGAAACATGACAATAGAGTCATTTTCCGGGACTTGCACAGACGGAGCATATCAGGAATATGAATCAGTGGAGCCTACCGGTTCAGATACTTCTCGCAGAATCCGCCGACTGTCTCGCGGACGTATTTCTCGCAGGCGTTACGCTCGGTCATCTCGATGGTGAGATCGTACCGGCCGGAGTTTCTCGTCGCGTCCCATTTGCAAAGGATCGCGACGGTCATGAGGTCGAAGGATCCCGGTGCCAGAGAGTGGTGGTTGTAAACGACATAGTCGGGAAGATCGGTGACAGGTTCTCTGTCTTTTTGGAGACAAAAGTACATCGAGACGAACTGGTCATCATACAGAGTGGTCAGCCCGATACTGTATTCTTCTCCGAGTTTTTCTCTGACGATCGCAGTGGCCAGGGGAGAGACGATGGCCTCTGTCTTTTCGACTTCCTTCTCGAGATCATCGTTGCTGACGAGTCTGTTCGCACTTGCCAGAGCCTCCTCGTCGCGAAAAGCGATGTTGTGCTTGCGGATCACATCGAATATCGCATCCGGTACATGGGAAGCGAAGGGACCGGTTTTCGTATTGATCTCTTTCCCGTCACGCGTAGTCATCTTGAAGAGATGATCGTCCATCGTGATCTCGACAACATCGCTAAACAGCACTTCTTTCTTTGAGAAGCGTTTCTCGATGATAAACCTGTCTTTTCCTATCGTGAGGTTTAATCTCATGGTCTGATCCTGTCTGCCTTCCGGAATCTATGTGTCTTGATTGTAGCACACGATGACATCAAGTGCGACGGATGTGTTTGTTTCCGCCGTTTCCCGGGCTTCGCTCCCGGCATGCACGCACGGAAGAAGGAATATTGACAGTACTTCTGACATCGTCCTATAATTGGGGGCGGTTCACGTAGAAGTGCCCGAAGTAAAGAATAGTGTATAGAGGAGAAAGCAGATGAACGACCGGAAAATGACGATGCTTATGCGTGTCGCGGCAGGGATCATGGGATTCCTGATTCTGGGTATCATGCTCTTCTCTACCATCTACATCGCAGTCGAATCAAACCACGAGTGTGAAGGCGAGGAGTGTCCGATCTGCTTCATTATCGAGCAGTGTGAGAACACGCTTCAGCAGTTCCGTACCGGGATGACGTTCCGGATGCCGGTCATTCTCGCGGTCGTCGCTGCCATTCTCACGTTTGTTTGCGGCATCCGTGTTTCCGCTAAGGAAACACCGGTTTCTCAGAAAGTCCGGATGAATAATTGATACTCCTCCACAACCTGTCTCACATATAGACCATACTGGAGGAAATCATAATGAAGAAAATCATTTCTGTCCTGTTGGCGGGTTTGCTGCTGGCAGGAAGCACTACTGCATGCCGTTCCATGGAAAAGGCTAATGCAGATAAGAAAAAGATCCAGATCGTAACGACGATTTTCCCGGAATATGACTGGGTCATGAATATACTCGGAGAGAATCCGGCGGGGGCGGATATTACGCTGCTTCTGGATAATGGAGTCGATCTTCACAGCTATCAGCCGACGGCGGACGACATCATGAAGATATCGACCTGCGACCTGTTTATCTTTGTCGGCGGTGAGTCGGATGAGTGGGTCGAGGATGTGCTCTCGGAATCCCGGAACAAAGATATGATCGTGATCGATCTTCTGGAGACACTGGGCGAGTCGGTCAAGGAAGAGGAAGTGGTCGAGGGCATGGAACATGAACACGACCACGAAGAAGACGAAGAGGATCACGACCATGAAGAAGAACACGATCACGAGGATGAACACGATCACGACCATGAAGAGGGCGAGGTCGAGTATGATGAGCATGTGTGGCTCTCGCTCCGGCATGCGGCCGTGCTGACGCGCGCTATCTCAGATGCGCTGCAGAAGATCGATCCGGATCATGCCGATATCTATAAGAAGAATACCGATGATTATGTGAAAAAACTGACGGATCTGGATGCGCAGTATCAGGAGGTCGTGGACAGCGCGACTGTAAAGACGGTGCTCTTTGGCGACCGTTTCCCGTTCCGTTATCTGACAGACGACTATGGTCTTTCATACTATGCGGCGTTTGTGGGCTGCTCGGCGGAGACCGAGGCCAGCTTCGAGACTATCACGTTCCTGGCGCAGAAGATCGATGAACTCGGGCTTCACACGGTCATGACCATCGAGGGCAAGGACAAAAGAATCGCCGAGACGATCGTAAATAATACGCAGACGAAAGACCAGAAGATCCTGACGCTGGACTCCATGCAGTCTTCTACGTCGAAAGACAGCAAGGACGGTAAGACATATCTGTCTATCATGGAGAGCAATCTTCTGGTGCTGAAAGAGGCACTGCAGTAAGGAAGGAGAGATCGGTATGGCACAGCTCACCGTTTCGGATCTGACTCTGGGCTACGAGGGGAAAGGTCTGGTCGAGGGACTGAATTTCACTATTGAATCGGGCGATTACCTATGTATCGTCGGCGAGAACGGATCCGGAAAAACGACGCTGATGAAGACACTCCTTCATCTTCAGGAACCACTTTCCGGGGAGATCCGCTTCGGTGATGATCTTCGTGCCAATGAGATCGGGTATCTTCCCCAGCAGACAGTCGTACAGAAGGACTTCCCGGCATCCGTGAGAGAGATCGTTCTCTCCGGATGTCAGGGAAGGTCCGGTCTTCGTCCGTTCTACCGGCGCAGGGAGAAAGCTCTGGCGGAAGAGAATATGAAGAAGATGGGTGTGATGGATCTGGCAGGGAGGTGCTACCGGGAACTGTCCGGAGGACAGCAGCAGAGGGTCCTGCTGGCGCGGGCTCTGTGTGCGACACGGAAGGTGCTGCTTCTCGATGAGCCGGTCTCGGGGCTGGATCCGAAGGTCACAGCCGAGATGTACCGTCTGATCGGGGAACTCCACCGCGAGGGAGTCACGATCATCATGATCTCCCACGACATTACGGCCGCGATCAGATATGCCACCCACATCCTCCATATCGGGAAGAAGATCTTCTACGGAACGACCGATGCCTATCTGCAGAGCGACGTCGGGCATATGTTTCTTCTGGAACACGAAGAGGAGGTGGAAGCATGATCGATAAACTGGTGATGTATCTCCAATTTCCCCTTGTCCGGTATGCGCTGATCGTAGGTGTACTAATCGCGCTCTGTTCCTCTCTTCTCGGCGTGATCCTGGTGCTGAAACGATTCTCCTATATCGGTGACGGTCTTTCTCATGTGGCCTTTGGGGCTATGGCGGTCGCGTCCGTGATGCATCTTATGAATCAGATGATCCTGATCCTTCCGGTCACGATCATCTGCGCGATCCTCCTTCTGCGCACGGGGCAGAATACGAAGATCAAGGGAGATGCCGCCATTGCCATGATATCTGTCGGAGCCCTGGCTCTCGGCTATCTTCTGATGAATCTTTTTTCCACATCATCGAACGTATCGGGAGATGTCTGCAGCACGCTTTTCGGATCGACATCGATCCTGACGCTGACGATCAGGGAAGTCTGGCTCTGCGTGATCCTTTCCATCGTTGTGGTGATCCTCTTCGTGCTTTTCTATAACAAGATCTTCGCCGTGACATTTGATGAGAACTTCGCCCGTGCCGTCGGCACGAAAGCCGAGAGGTACAACCTTCTTCTGGCGGTGGTCACGGCTGTGATCATCGTGCTGGCCATGAATCTGGTGGGATCACTTCTGATCTCGGCGCTGGTGATTTTCCCGGCGCTATCCTCGATGCGCATCTTCCACAGCTTCCGAAGTGTCACGATCACTTCGGCGGTCCTGTCGGTGCTCTGTGCCACTTCAGGCATCGTCATATCGATCCTGGTGGGGACCCCGGTCGGCTCTACGATCGTGGCCGTGGATGCAGCGTGTTTTCTTATCTGCAGCCTGGCCGGCTGTTTCGCAGGAGGTGTTCATAAGTGAAAAAGAAAATAGGAACAGTCATTCTTCTGAGTATCATCATGGCCGTCTCCGCGTGTGCGAAAGAGTCCGGAAATATCTGTGCGGGGAAGGGCACGACCGGCGTTATGGATGTGCTTTCTTCCGGGATGGAGCCGGAAACGATGTTGTCACCGGATCCGGAAACGACGATGCCTTCTTTCGAACCGACCGCGGCCACGACATTTCCTCTAAGCGCGACCGAAGGGATCGATATCGACCTGACCGAGATGTCCTCCTCGATGGTGTATTCACAGGTCTATAGTATGACGATCGATCCGCAGTCCTATATCGGGAAGATCGTGAAGATGAAAGGGCAGTTTGCTTACTACCTCGATGAGGCGACCGGCGTCTATTACTTCGCCTGTATCGTTCAGGATGCGACAGCCTGCTGTGCGCAGGGACTGGAGTTCGCTCTGAAGGGAGAGCATACTTTTCCGGACGACTACCCGAAGGAAGGCGAGGAGGTCTGCGTGATCGGGGAGTTCGCTACATACGAAGAAGCGGGATATGTCTACTTTACTCTTAAGGATGCCGAGTTCTCGTCCTAGAGGTGTATCAGGCGGCGATCGTGAATAGCGCGTGGAAATAACTATTCTTCGCCATCAGTTCATCGAAGGTTCCTGCTTCCTCTATTCTCCCGTCTTTCATCACGAGGATCTTGTCGTATCTTCTCATGAGGTTTTCCTCGAGAGAATGCGTGACAACGATCCGTGTGATCCCGGTAAGATCCAGGATATCGGAAGAGACACGGTGAGCCGTCTCCGCATCGAGCGCGGCCGTGACCTCGTCTGCCAGAAGGACAGAGGATCTCTTTAGGAGACTTCTCGCGACCGATATCCTCTGCTTCTCTCCGCCGGACAGACCACCGCCGTTCTCTCCGCACAGATAGTCGCGTCCGCGCGTACTTACGAGATCGCTTAAGTGGGCTCTGGCGATCGCCTCGTTTACCTCCGCTTCCGGAAAATCACGGAACATCGTGATGTTGTCGATGATGGAAGAATTGAAGACGAATACGTTCTGCTCGATCGAGGACACCTGCGTAAAGAGCGAGTCTGAGGAAGCATGCGTCAGATCGGTATCGTCCCAGCAGATCGAACCTGTATAATCTGCACCGGAGGTGCCCGACAAAAGGAGATGGAGAAGTGTGGATTTGCCGCTTCCGCTCCCGCCGACGATGGCGTAGGATCTTCCGGCTTCGAAATCGACCGACACATCGTGAAGTACTTCTTTTCCCTCTTCGTAAGAAAAAGAGATGTTCTTCATGGAGATCCCTTTTTCCAGTCTTTCCAGCTTCTCTTCGCCGCCACAGGCTGTGCTCTTCTGAAGTGAATCTGCGATTCTTCTGATGAGCGCTCTCGAGGCGCGGCGGCCGGCGAGAAGACCGGGGATCTCGGCGACCGGCTGGATCAGGAAGTTCATGAGATTGACGAACATGATCACGGTCCCGGCAGTCATGGACTTCCCGGTGACGGCGAGATATGCACCCGCGAAGAAGACGCCGAGCTGGGCGATCAGTCCCGACAGCTGCCCGAGTGTCCCGATCAGGAGCAGAAGCCTCCTTCTGATCATCTTCCCGTTTTCGAGGTTCCGGTTCTCCTTCGAGAAAAGCGCGATGCACTCTCTTTCTGCGCGGAAACTCTTCACCACGGAAAAACCACTTAAGCAGTCACTGATCGTGGCGGTGAAACTCTTGTTCCTTTCCGAGACTCTGACTTCTTCTGAGGCGAGCTTTCCGCCCGTCAGGATCGAGACCAGAAGAGGAAGAAGTGTCACGGCGACGGCGATGAGGGTCAGGATCGGGGAGTAGAAGATCATCATGACGAGAGATCCGACAAACGAGGTCATGAGATAGATGAAACGGAATTCTTTTTCCAGGTAGTTGGTCTCGATGGAAGTGCAGTCATTGGTGAGGGCCGAGAGGTACGTCGAGGTGCTCTCGGAACGGAAGGACGTGATGTTCTTGTCCTGAAGACGAGAGAAGAGCGCTTCCTTATAATTCCGCATGGCTTTCCGGATATATGCCGGCTGGGCGTAGTAGGTGAGAAGTGAAGTCAGAAGGAAAATGACGGTGATCGCGATGCTCAGGACGGCGAGCTCTGCGATGCTCCATCTTCCCGCGCCGGAGGCCGTATCGATGAGTTCTCTCATCCCCCAGGAGATCGCCATCCCGAGAAGTCCGGAGAGAAATGACCCCACGATCGAAAGAATAAAAAAGACATAGTTATCCCTATGGAACTGATTCTTCAGTTCCACATATACGTTTCTCGTTTTCATATGTGTACCTCTTATTTGCTGATGATAGGCTACTTATTTACTGATTATTTGTTGAGATTTCTCCACATCGAGGTGAACCGCTTGTCACCGATGATGCTGAGCAGTTTCTCCAGCGCCTCGCCGGCGGTCTTGCCGAGCACGTCCACGAGACTTCCTTCCCGTTTGTTTTCGAAGAGCTTGATGATGTCGATGCTGTAGTTGGGGGCCTGATCGAAGCTTTCGGCCCGTTCCTTGGTCTCCCGGAGGATCTCCTCTGCCTTTTCCGGATCACCGGACTTTAGGAAGGCATAAGCCTCGCACATCATATAGGATGCGGTCAGTTTATCGAGGAAACACGGATCGTCCGTTTTCCGGATGCTGTTTATGTAGTCGACGCCCCAGCGGGCAAGGACCTTGATGCGGGCGATCTCGCCGCGGTTTTTGTAGAACATGAGAAGGGCGAAGATGGTGTTGATAATGTCGGAATTCGTATCCCAGAAGCTGTCTATGATCTTCAGGAAACAGTCCTCGCCCGTATCCCCGTTCATGGCCATCATTGTGACGATCCGAACGTCAAAGACACCCGCCTCGTTATGTTCTTTCAGCATCTCCAGGGCTTTGTCCTTCTCGTCGAGAAAGTAGTAAAGTGTCGCGATATTTCCTTGGAGCATGAGCTTGCCGTACTTGGGATCCACATCGTGCGGGACGAGCCTGGCGGCTTTCTCGTAGAGCTCGATGGCTCTTCGGATGAAGCCTTGATTTCTGTCTTTCTCCTCGAGTCCGAAATTCGAATAGATGTTGGCCGCGGCCATGATCACCCAGTAATCGTTCGGATACCTGCCGAGTGCTCTCGCCGCTTCTTCGACGGCGTCCGGATTCTTCTGGGCCAGATAGCTATATAGCCGGTCTATGATCGCCTGTCTGCTGTTATTTTCGATCTCATATCCGATCAGTGTGTCCACGGATGTGTCGAAGAGTGCGGCGATACGGATGAGCATCGCAAGCTCCGGGACGGACAGGTCCGCTTCCCACTTATAGACCGCACCGACCGTCACGCCGAGCGCATCAGCGAGCGCTTCCTGCGTGAGCGATCTCTCTTTTCTCATCCTTCTGATATTTTCCGCCAGTCGAAGTTCCATGTCTGTTCACTCCTTTGCCCGTCATCTGCCTTAATGATAACCCAGACATGTCCGAAATGAAACAGACCACTAATACCAATCGAAGATTTTGTATTCTACTACTAGTATGGGTGATGGACTCACTTTACCGAAGAACCGAGAACAAAAGGAGAAGAAGGGCGACTGGTAGTATAATGGAAAAGAAGTATTCGTAAGGAAAGTAAGGATCGTATGGAACAGGGACTCATGGTATTGATCAGTATTACATCGCTGGTGCTTCCGGGGATGTACTTCTATTTCACGATCGCCATACTGATCATCATGGTGAGCAGGAAGAATAAGCAGGAGAAGCCCAACGTCATGAACCCGACGTATCAGGTGTACTATCCTTATAAGAAATCCAGAGCGGTAAAGGTCATGGTGACCATCATGGTGGCGACGTTCTTCTGTATCGTCATTCCGGAGATCCTTCTTTTCGCGATCTACGCCGAAACGAATGAGATGCTCTTGTGGCCCGCTGCCATCGCGCTTGCTATCGGGATCGGGATCACGATCCTCGTAGCGACAGCGCGTTTCAACCATAAGGTCGAGTGTCTGGAGCTGGATTCGCGTCATCTCACTGTGAAGTATAGGAAGGGCGAGAACGAAGTTTTTCCGGTCGCTTCCTACGAGAGTTATTCCTGTGAAGGAAAGAAAAGGACGATTCTTCTGCATTTTCTCGAAAACGGCTCAAAAAGATATCTGTTTCTGAATATGCTCACACCCAACGCAGCTGATGTGCTGACTCGCTCACTGGTATTTGCCAAGACTAACGGGAGACTGCCGGTAGTCGAGGTCCTGCCGTTGGAGAACGCTATGGTGGGGGATTCCCCGGCCTTCGTGAATGGGGATGCGTCCCGGCGCGCCACATCTGCGCCTTCTTCCCGTCCGGCTCCGTCTTCGCAGCCGGCTTCCGGACCGGCTGGCAGTGCCCCGTCTCGTACTTCTTCCGCCGCGCAGAATAGCACTGCTCAGCAAAGAGCCGCACAGGAAAGTATCGCGGAATACCAGCAGAAGATGGCGGAGATCGAAGCCGATCCGGTCAGATATGATGCCTATCTGCGGTCATTTCTCAGTAAGCTCTCCATCCCGCAGAGAAACAGGATCAGTTCTCTTTCGGGGCAGGATCAGAAGATCCAGGCGATCAAGGAGTGCCGGGAGATCACCGGTGCGGGCCTGAAGTACGCGAAGGAACTCGTCGAGCGGTATCTGGAAACGCCGGGTGTCAATTACTACTTAAGGAGGATCTTCCTTAAGGACGTACCGGTTTCGGAGATCGAGTCGGCGATGAAGGAATATGACGAGCTCTACACGGAGGAGGTCCCTCTCGTGATGGATTATGGAGAGGCAGAGGGCACGTCCTGGACATACATCACGGTCCATGGAAAGAGCGGCGCCGGCGCGACAATCCAGTGGTGGGAGTACCTGAACATCCTTCTGTGGATGATGGAGAAGACCCGTGTTCTTTTTGCCTATTCTGAGCACAATTCCATGCGGGATGCGATCGTCCTCACGCCGGAACTCGATAACCCATATGGCGATTCCTGCAAGGGGATCATGCGCGGATACCATTGCCGCCTTCACATCCCGGAGCGGGAGATCGAGTGGGGAGAAGAGGTGGAGCCCGGCTTCGACTATATCCGGTATATCCGGGAAAAGTATCACTTCGATCCCGTCGAGATGCGGGAGATCTCCGATGTAGCGCCAGATCCTGATCGCATCGCAATATCCGAAGATGCGATGCATACACCGGAACTTCTTCAACATATGCCGGATACTGTGATACCCGAGCAGAAATCAGCACCGTACAGTGCAACTCCGGCCGGAGGGGAATGGAAGTTTATCACGAGCGGCATCGAGGGGAATGCGGATATTTTCGGCGTGAATATCTTCGACTATGAGTGGGAAAACACCGGGGAGACTGCCGAGGTGACCGATCCGTCTTTTAACCAGAAGTACCATTTCGCGATCTATCGCGTGAAGAT
The DNA here is from genome assembly GCA_017551625.1 of Clostridiales bacterium. Taxonomy (GTDB): domain Bacteria; phylum Bacillota; class Clostridia; order Saccharofermentanales; family Saccharofermentanaceae; genus Scatonaster. The sequence continues at coordinate 30,000 of JAFZLF010000012.1, forward strand.
CAACGGGAAGATCCACGAGTTCGCCTCCGGGGAACTGAGCCCTCTGGTCTATGGTTTCTTTACAAGGGAGAACGGATCCTGAGAAGATGTACTTGCCGGCGGTCCCCGGCACGAAGAATAGCGGACAGCAGAGATTGACGAAGAAGGAGTGTTACACGTTTATGCCTACGTTTATGAAGGATGCCATTAAGAAGACTTTCATCGAGCTTCTGAACGAGATGCCTCTATCGAAAATCACGGTGAAGATGATCGTAGAGAAGTGCGGGATCAACCGCAATTCTTTCTACTACTACTATCAGGACATTCCCGCCCTGATCGAGGAACTGGTCAAGGACGAAGCCGACGCGCTGATCAGTAAGTATGACACCATCGATTCCGTCGAGACCGCGCTCCGGGCGACGGTTTCTTTCGGCGAGCAGCAGAGAAGCGCGATACTGCATATCTATAATTCGGTCAGCCGCGATGTTTTCGAACAATACCTGTGGAAGGTCTGTGATTATGTCATCTCCACATATGCAAAAACACTGTTCCACGACGTGAAGATCGCGCCTGCCGATGAGGATATCATCCGCCGCTTCTATCGGTGCGAATGCTTCGGTCTTCTGATCGACTGGCTGAACCGGAGGATGGAACCGGACGTGGAAGAGCACATCACCCGTTTCTGCCAACTTTATAAAGGCATGGCCGAAGATATGATCCGCCGGGCCGTCGAGGGGTAAGGACGCTCTTTCCCCTCTCCGTTTTTTAGACATCTGGCGCCGCGTGTCTGAATTTCAGACACGCGGTTTTTTACTGTCCATTTTCGGAAGAAGTCTTCGGAAGTATCCTCGTACCAGATGGAGGTGAGAAAAATGAAGATGCGTTCGATAGCACCGATGCGGGTCGCGAAGACCGGATATGTGATCATGTCCCTGGCATTTTGTCTCCTGGGCGTATTGTTCATTCTTCATGCGGACATCGGCGCAGCGCTTTTCGGTACGATCCTGGGGATCGCCATGATCGTTTTCGGTATCGTCAAGATCATCGGATACTTCTCGAAGGATCTGTTCCGTCTGGCATTCCAGTATGACCTCGAGTTCGGCAGTATCCTGATGATCCTCGGACTGGCGGTCCTGGTCCATCCGATCCAGGCAGTGAACCTGATCGTGATCGCCATGGGGATCCTGATCATGGCCGATGCCTGCTTTAAGATGCGTATCGCAAAAGAATCAAGAGAATTCGGTATCCGCGACTGGTGGCTGATCTTCGGCGCAGCTGTGCTGACCGGTATCTGCGGACTTCTTCTGATGTTCCGTCCGGCGAGCTCGACCGAAGCCCTGATCGTACTCCTCGGTGTGGCACTGTTTGCCGAAGGAATTCTCAATCTTTCTGTCGCGATCTGCACAGTTAAAATCGTGAAAAACCAGTATCCGGACCACATCGATCCGGAGTACGAAGGAAGGGAGTTATAAGATGCGTTTTTCAAAGGCCGTAGTCAAAAACAGAGTGCTGATCCTGGTCGTCGCGATCCTTCTTCTGATCCCGGCGGTGTTTGGCTACGTGAACACAAGAGTCAACTATGATATGCTCGATTACCTGCCACAGGACATGGAGACTGTCGTCGGGCAGGGAGAGCTTCTCCGTGAATTCGGCAAAGGTGCTTTTTCCTTCATTATCGTGGAAAACATGACGCCGCTTGAAGTATCGGAGTTAAAGGAGAAGATCGAGGGCGTGGAACACGTCGAATCGGTCATCTGGTACGATTCCATCTTCGATCTGACGGTCCCGATGGATATGCTTCCGAATAAGGTGAGAGAAGCATTTACCACGGATCACTCGACGATCATGGCCGTATTCTTCGACACATCCACATCGGCAGATGAGACGATGCAGGCGATCGAAAATATCAGGAAAATCGCAGATAAAGAGTGCTTCGTTTCCGGCATGTCCGCGCTGGTCACGGACCTCAAGGAGCTCTGCGAGAGTGAGGAACCGATCTATGTGGCGATCGCCGTCGCCCTGGCGCTTCTTGCGATGCTGCTCCTGCTGGACAGTTTCCTGGCACCGTTCGTTTTCCTTCTCTCGATCGGCATGATGATCCTTCTCAATCTCGGTTCGAATATCTTCTTCGGTGAGATCTCCTATATTATCAAGGCCCTCTCGGCAGTGCTGCAGCTCGCAGTCACGATGGACTACTCCATCTTCCTGTGGCACAGCTACAATGAGCAGAGAGAGAAATATGCAGATAATAAAGAAGCGATGGCGGTCGCGATCCGCGAGACGCTCTCGAGTGTCATCGGAAGTTCCGTAACGACAGTGGCCGGATTTATCGCGCTGTGCTTCATGAGTTTCACGATGGGCCGTGACCTCGGTCTCGTAATGGCGAAGGGCGTCATCATCGGTGTCATCGGATGTGTGACGGTCCTTCCGTCCCTGATCCTCCTGCTGGACAAGCCTCTCCAGAAGAGCAGACACAGATCGCTCATCCCGGGCGGCGGCGCTTTTTCCAAGGGGATCGTCAAGGTCTTCCCGGTATTTCTTCTGCTGTTTGCGATCCTTCTGGTTCCGTCTTTCTACGGATATAAGAAGGCCGGCAATGAGGTCTACTACGATATCTCCGTATCAATCCCGCAGGATATGCCGAACGTCGTGGCGAATCACAAACTCCAGTCGGATTTTGATATGGCGACGCAGCACATGGTGCTGGTAGATGCGACTCTCGATCCGAATGTGACGAGAAAGATGATCAGCGAGATGGAGAAGGTCGACGGTGTGAACTACGTCCTATCTCTCGAGTCGCTGGTCGGAGCCGATGTGCCGCAGGAGGTGCTCCCGGATTCACTTAAGGGGGTGCTCAAGGGCGATAAATGGGAGCTGATGCTCGTCAATTCGCAGTACGGTATCGCGACAGATGAACTCAATGCCCAGATCGATTCCCTGAACGGCATCCTGAAGAAGTACGACAAGAACGGACTGCTCATCGGTGAAGGTCCGTGTACGAAGGATCTGATCGAGACGACCGATTATGATTTCCGTGTGGTCAATATCGTGTCGGTACTGCTGGTATTCCTCATCATCGCATGTGTCACGAAGAGCCTGTCGCTGCCGTTTATCCTGATCTCGGTCATCGAGCTGGCGATCTTCATCAATCTCGGTATCCCGCACTTCACGGGAGCGAGCATGCCGTTTGTCGCGCCGATCTTCATCAGTACGATCCAGCTGGGCGCGACGGTCGACTATGCGATCCTGATGACGACCCGGTACAAAGAAGAGAGGATGCTTGGACGCGAGCGTCGGGATGCAGTATGGACAGCGCTCCGCACATCGATCCCGTCCATCCTCGTATCGGGCACAGGCCTCTTCGCGGCCACCATCGGTGTCGCGATCTACTCGGATGTCGACATGATCAGTTCGATGTGTATCCTCCTGGCGAGAGGCGCGCTGATCAGTATGCTGATGGTCATCTTCATCCTTCCGTCGATGCTCATGGCCTTTGACGGTCTGATCCGTAAAACGACTCTCGGAATGGGAAACAGAAATAACAAGAAACCTTCTTCGGCGAGAAAGGAGCTGTATGTATGAATACGATGAATACTATGTTGAATAAGACTCTGGCACTTCTTATCGGTGCGAGCATCCTGTCGATGGGTGTGGGCGGAGCGGTTACGGCCGCGGCGATCCGCTCGTCTAAGAAAGAAGAACAGAAAGACCAGATCGTCCTGGCCGGATCTTCTGAAACAGGAAACACGGGAAGCGGATCTTCGGATGACCTGCTGCGCATGATGAACACCAGTGGAAGTAATCTTGCGACGGACAGTGCTTTTAAAGAGGAGACGGTCTATGTCATTGCCGGTAAGGAAGGGTCGGTACAGAAGGTCATCGTCAGTGACTGGATCCGCAACACTGCCGGGAAAAAAGGCGTCAGTGATGTTTCTGATCTGGAGGATATTTCCGTTCTCAAAGAGGGCGAGAGCTTCACGATGGGCGGCGACAATACCCGCGTGTGGGATACAACGACCGATGATATCTACTATCAGGGAAATATAGAAAAAGAACTCCCGGTCGACATAAAGGTCTCTTACTTCCTGGATGGCGCGGCGATCTCGCCGGAGGAACTGCTCGGGAAGAGCGGCCGGGTGACGATCCGCTTCGACTACACTAACCACGCTTATGAGATGAAGGAGATCGACGGCAAGGAGGAGAAGATCTACGTTCCGTTTACGATGCTCACAGGCGTCCTTCTGGATAACGCAGTATTTAGTAACGTCTCGGTTTCAAACGGTAAACTCGTTAACGACGGAAGCCGGACAGTTGTCGTCGGATTGGCGTTCCCGGGGCTTGCCGAGGATCTCGGAATCTCTTCAGATTCGTTTCCGATCCCGGACTATGTGGAGATCTCGGCGGACTGTGTAAACTTCAGTCTCGGTATGACGGTAACGATTGCGTCTACCGAACTGGTCGGCGCGATCGATCCGGATAAGTTCACTTCGAACTCGGATATAGATCTCGAGGGCTCACTTTCGGAACTGACCGACGCGATGGATCAGCTTATTGATGGCTCTTCGAAGTTGTACGACGGGCTCTGCACACTGCTCTCGAAGTCACAGGAACTGGTGAAGGGTGTGGATCAGCTGGCCGAGGGTGCGCAGAAACTGAAAGATGGCGCCGCTGCGGTCGACGAGGGCGCAGGGAAGATCTCGGATGGTTCGAGTCAACTCTATGCAGGTCTGTCTGAGCTGGATAGCCATTCTTCGGAACTGAATGAAGGCGCAAAGAAGGTCTTCGAATCTCTTCTGGAGACGGCGCAGGAACAGCTTACGGCCGCCGGTCTGTCGGTGCCGGCCATGACGATCGGCAACTATGACGAAGTACTTAACGGGATCATCAATTCCCTGGACGATACGGCTGTATATCAGCAGGCTCTCGATACGGTCACGGCGGCAATCGGGGAAAAACGTGATTACATCCGGTCACAGGTCACTTCGGCGGTGCAGACTGAAGTGGAGAGTCAGGTACAAGAGGGCGTGAAGGCCGGTGTGACCGAGAAGGTCGAAGCGGCAGTACGTGAACAGGTGCAGGAAGCAGTAGAAGCGGCCGTGCGCGAGAATGTCGCGGCACAAGTGGTTTTGCAGGCGACCGGCATGGAAAAGGAAGCCTACGATCAGGCCGTGGCAGCCGGCGCTGTTGACGAAGTTACGCAGAAAACGATCGAGGGCGCGATCGATCAGCAGATGGAGACGTCAGATGTTCAGGCCCTTGTAGAGCAGAACACGGATGCCCAGATGGCGACAGCAGAAGTACAGGGCAAGATCAGTGCGGCGGTGGACCAGCAGATGGCAACCTCCGACGTACAGGCGATCATCAGCGGCAAGGTCGATGAGACCATGAACAGCAGTGATATTCAGGCCCTGATCGACAAGAATACGGAAGATCAGGTACAGAAGGCTATCTCCGAGACCATGGCGGGTGATGAGGTGCAATCGAAGCTCGCGGCAGCATCGGAAGGCGCGCAGGAGGTCATCAAGCTGAAAGCTGATCTGGATAGTTACAATGCTTTCTACCTCGGACTTGCCGATTATACTTCTGCAGTAGGTCAGGCCACAGCGGGTGCGAAGTCTCTAAAAGACGGTGCTTCGGATCTGAAGCAGGGCACGGCCCAACTTTCGGCTGGAGCCGCGGCTCTCTGCGATGGTATCCTTACCATGAAGGATGGTATTCCGGCGCTGGTCGATGGCGTCACACAGCTTCGTGATGGATCGATGCAGTTGTCCGACGGTCTGAAGGATTTCAATGAGAAAGGTATCCAGAAAATCGTCGAGCTTCTGGATGTGGATCTCGCCGGGATTCTTTCGCGGATCCGTGCGACTGCGGAAGTCGGAAAGGCGTACATCAACTATTCCGGTATCGCAGATGGTATGGACGGATCGGTGAAGTTCATCTACAAGACCGAGGAGATCGAAGGATAAGAGAAGCAAGAGGTTATGCTGGAATCGCGCTGACCTCTTGCTTTTTTCTCTGTTCCGAAGCAAGAGGTTGTGCTGAAATCACACTGACCTCTTGCTTTTTTCTCTGTTCCGAAGCAAGAGGTTATGCTGAAATCGCACCGACCTCTTGCTTTTTTTCCCTTTTCCGAAGCAAGAGGTTATGCTGAAATCGCGCTGACCTCTTGCTTTTTTCCCTGTTCCGAAGCAAGAAGTTATGCTGAAATCACACTGACCTCGCTTTTTTACGCCTGCTCGACCGCGACCCAGATCGCCGGACGGATTCCTGTCCCTTCCATATCGCATGGATGGTAAAGATTAATGAGTACGTCGCCGGGCTCCCAGTAGTAGTTGCCAAGGGTCGCGCCCATGATGCTGCAGAAAGCGCCAGTCTCACGGAGCCACCATTCACATGTGACAAGACCTTTCAGTTCAGGGTGTTCCGTGATCGTTTTCTTCGCGCTCTTGTTGTTCAAGGTGACATTCCACGCGCCATGTGCTTCCGCATATGCTGTCGCGGGTGTCATCAGCTCATAGCAGTCCGTGCCTACGTTATAAGTATCATCCCAGTATTCCATCCCGTCGAAGTACTTGCCGATATCCGCAAGTTCCAGGAGGAAGACTCTATCGTTCGTGGTGATGTTGCGGGAATACCCGGGCTCCTGAGTCTCCAGCTCGACCTCGTAAATAGAAGCTCTCTCGCTCTCGTCAAAGGCTGCCTCGTAGAAGTCGCCGTTCAGCCAATTTCTTGTGTCGCTGTCTTCCCAGGCAACATCTCCGGCGCTGTTATAAGGCATGCTGTAGAGGACGTACTTGGAAAGAAGAAGCGCACGGCCGTCTTCTACGGTGCAGACGATCCACTCGATGTCTTCCGCACCGTTGGAAGTATCGTTGTCCTGCTCAAAAGAACCGAAGGTGATCACATCACCGGCCTGAATAGAAGAGGCTGAGATCGGTGTGGCTACGGAAGGCAGTACCGAAGAGCTCTCCTCTTTACTCTCGGAAGGTGTTCCTGCCGAAGATGCGGTCTCTGAGGATGCCGTTACTGTCGAGGCTGTTGTCCCGTCGACCTGATCGGGTTCCTTTGCATCCGAAGAAGAATCTCCTGAAGAAGCGGATACTGTAGATTCCGATGCGGAAGACGTCGATTCTTCCTCATCACTGGTATCGGTCATGTCCTGCGTCTCTGACGCAGTGCTTTTCCCGGAGCCATTGGAAGAGGATCCTTTGTTCTCCTTCTTTTCCGAAGTGCAGGCAGACAGCATCATCGATGCTGCGGTGCAAAGACTAAGGGCTATTACTAATCTGTTTCTTTTCATTTCTTTTCTCCTCATAGTAAGATAATCAATGGTCTTGGCTTTCTGTTTAAGACGATACAATCTTATCGGGAGAATTATTAAGAAGTCATTAAATCAAAAATGTGCCTTTTTACGCTGCGTTTACGCTGGAGGCTCATATCGTAAACGATTAGTAAATGGCGATGCCGTAGCTTCAGGATCGCTCCAGAAGGAACACTTTTCCCTGGAAATCGGAAGTGAGATCTGAACCGAAGCTGTCTTTCACGGTCCACCCGGAGAGAAGTGAGGTGAGATCCGGGTTGGCGCCGCCCTCGAAAGTGTGCACGATCAGGAGTGCCTCTTTCACGCATTTGTGATCGCCTTCACTCTCGCACTCGCTCTTGTGCTCAGGCTCACACGTGCGCACGTTCTCGCTTTTGCGCTTGTATTCGCGGAGAACGGCCTGATATCCCAGAGGCCTTGTGTAGTCTTGAAGCGGCGTCTCGATGGCCGTGGTCCGGCCGTCCCGGATGATGTGACTCACTTTCTGATAGAACCGGATGCCTTGAAGCGCGAGATCCCACTGTTCATCCGTAAGGTCGAAGACTTCGCCGGAGAGGCAGAGACGACCGAGAAACGCCGCAGTCAGAGTATAGAGGATCCGGTCGGCGGAGTCGTTCTTCCGGAGGACGGCCCAGATCTGGCTCTGCTCCGGGCGGATCAGACGATGGAGATTGGCCGCGATCAGCGGGATCGTCGTGCACTCATGCGCGTCGGAGAAACTCGCCTGGGACACCAGTTCCATCATGGAAGGCTCGAGACGGTGACCGCCGCTGGCGCAGTTCTCGATCACGAGGTCCGGCAGTTCTTCCGACAGATGACGGAAATAGTCCTGGCTCCGAAGCACCGATTTACGGACGCCCTCGCCGTAGCTCTCTTCGCCATCGACACCTGCGCCCATGTTCTCGTTATAGTCCACCTTCAGATATCCGAAACCATTCTCTTTTAGAAGTTTCAGGACCTTCTCGTCGAGATAATCCCAGACTGCCTTTTTCCGAAGATCCAAGAAACGCCGCGTCCCCACCGTGACCGGGAAACCGTCCCGGGTCTGCAGAAGTTCCGTTTTCTGATACAGTTCGGATTCCTTCCCGCAGTTTTCCATCTCGAACCAGATGCCGGGGATGAAGCCGTGGCTCCGGATCATGTCTGCTGCCGCCCTTATCCCATCTGGGAAAAGCACTTGACTCGGGTTCCAGTCGCCTGCGGTGACGAACCAGTTCTCGTCGTCCGTTTTCTTATACCAGCCGCAGTCAATCACGAGGTAGCGGATGCCGCTGCCCTCGATCCTCTTCGCCGTTTTCTCGAGGTTTTCGAAGGAAGGCGAACCCCAGGTGGTGCAGTATTCGTTGAAGATCACGGGAAGATCCCGGTCAGAAGATGCGATCTTGGGCGACTGTGCTTTTACGAGTTTATCGCAGACATCGAGAAGCGAGGTGCCCTCGGCGATCACGGCCTTCGGGCTCTCGAAGGATCCGCCCGGCCGGATCGTCTTATACCATTGTCCGAAATCTCTGTCTGCGATACCACCGTGAAGGGAGACCGTTTCCCGGTTCCGCATCACTTCGATCTGCCAGCTCGATGCGAGATAAAGCTGGGCTCCGATGAACATCCCTGTCTTCGTGTTTTCGAGCGCGATAAACGGGAAGAACTTACGGACCGGCATGCTGCCGGCCTGTCCGAATTTCTCGATGCGGAAACCGTGATTGGCCCACGACTTTTCCATGTTCAGTTCCACGAGATCCTGCGAGAGAAGTTTTCCTTCTGCGCTCCAGAAAGAGGTCGAGCGGTGCATCCGGTCGACATCCAGATCCCGGATCGCGAAACTGCTCAGAAGCTCGATCGTCGCTTCTTCGGAAGAGGTGTTCTCGAACACGGTGTGAAACACTGTTACATCGCCCTTTTTCTCATGGCGGACACGGAGTATATGCCCCTGCTTTGTGTGGTATACGGTTTCCGAGTCGGTCTTGCTTACCTCTTCGAGATTTCGTACCGTCTCACTTCCCGAAAGCGTCAGACCGTTACCGTATCCATCGTTATATTCATCGCCGCGCAGGCGCAGTTCTGCGTAGAATTCCATTACTTAGATCCTCCCGTTCTTACATCTGGGATATTCTTATTCTACATGGAACACAAAGAATGAAGCAACCGAAAAATGTGCGGCATAATCCGCTTGAATGACCGCAAAATTTGTGGTTTAATGGAGTTGGGAGGGGTGACTATGGTCAGAGATTACGTGATTAATGAATCGATTACAGGCGAGGATCTGAAACGAGTCCGGCAGCTTCTGAAGATGACGCAGAAGGAGTTCGCAGAATTCGCGAACTGCTCGAAGAGAACCGTCGAGAATTGGGAATCGAAAGGTGAGCCCGTAAAGGGTCCGATCGTGACACTTGTGGAGATCCTTCTTCGCCATCCCGGTATGGCCGAGCAGATGAAGGTGGAAGAGAAACGTCTGAAACTCCGACTATGGTATATGTACGAGGATACAGTATGCACGGTAATTGATGTCGATGAGCCGAGAAGGATCGTGAGGATCAGGAACTATATCGATGATCCGCTTTTCCGTGCTTTTGGCAAGAATACGGAACCGAGTTTTGAAGACTATGAGGAGTTTCTGAAGTCGCGATGTTTCCCGGAAAGCCGGGACAAGATCAAGTTGGAACTGGATCGCCTGGGGATCCCTTTTTACGATCCGATAATGATCATTGAGAAGACGGAAGGCCGGATGGCAGATGATAAGTTCCGGATAAGGATCGAGAGATGAGGTGAGGGAGATGCTCCATCTTACAAAGACGGATATGCAGGAATTTGACAGACGATCCTCGAAGGGTAACCAACTTAAGTTCCGACTCGGGGATATCTGGTATAAGACGGATTATCTTGGCTATGAGGGGCTTGCGGAATACGTAGTCTCCAAGCTTCTTGCATTATCTGACCTTCGGCCGGATGAGTACGTAGACTATGAGACAGAGGAAATCGAGTATAACGGACAGATCTTCCATGCTTGCAGAAGCAAGGACTTCACGAACGGATGGAATCTGATCACACTGGAGAGACTCTTTCAGAACATGTATGGTTATGGACTGAATCGCATCATATTTCGCACTCCCGATCACGAGGACCGGCTGCGAATCCTGGTAGAACAGGTCGAGCGAACTACCGGAATCAAAGACTTTGGTATCTATATGAGCAAGCTTCTTACTATAGATTCTGTGTTTTTAAATGAAGACCGGCATACGCACAATATCGCCGTTCTTACAAACGGGGCGGGAGATTTTAGACTTGCGCCGCTTTTTGATAACGGAGCCTGCCTGCTCTCGGATACCACGATGGAGTATCCGCTGAGTGGAGATGCTCTGGATCTGATCCCGAAAGTAAAACCAAAAACATTCTGTGATTCCTTTGAAGAGCAATTGGAGATCGCGGAGAAACTCTATGGCGAGAATATTCATTTCGCGTTCGGATATGAAGAAGTGAAGACAATCGTGGATGCGGCGGACATGTATCCGGATGAAATAAGAGATAGGGTTATCGATGTGATTATGGAGATGAGGAGACGATACTCTTATCTCTTTCGGGACTGAAGCGAAAGCTTACTTTTTGTCCCGGCCGGATGTGTTTCTGTCGTGCCGGACTTTATCCGAGTCCTTCATGTAGAGCGCGTGTTCGGCGGCCTTCAAGTATTCCGGACGATTCACCAGATACTCCATATTCTCTCGGACAAAACCTCTGTGTATATAGTCACTGCCTTTCATCTCGTCCTTACTGACGTCGATGTGACACCGGAACTTGTCGGGAAGCGTAGTCTTTTTCTTCTTGCCGAGACGATTGCTTCTGGACAGGCGGATGCCGGCGATCATAAAGGTCAGGCTGGCTCCGAAGATGGCTCCAATCAGAGTGTAGATAAGGAAAATCATGAACGGTCTCATATCAATCGCCCTGCCTTTTCTTAGAGAAGTGGAAGACGCTCTGATCCTGCGTCAGTTCGAGTTGCCGCGAAGCGCTATGGTATTTCACCGCTCCGATCAGGAAACATACGGTGCTTAGGAGTAGTGACAAGATCAGCATCATGAGGAAAAAACCGGTCGCGCGCTCGTCGAAATCCCGCGAGGGGAGACTCCTGTAGTAGATCGAACAGAAGATCCCGGTGAGAATACCGATGGCGGCACCGCCACCGAGAACAATAGAAAGGAGCCGCTTGCTTTCCCACGGAAGACCGCCCACGACCTTCCCGGTCTCGCCATTGACCAGGATGGTATGGGGTTTTCCCTTGTAATTGACCGTGACGAACCATACAGGAAAGAGGGCATACTTGAGGTTACTGTCGATCAGAGTCGAGTGATCCTCCTTGAGGATGTTCTTATTCGCGGCCCGGATATCCATGAGCGCGCGCAGGGCGAAGTATTTCCCTGTCTTCTTTCTGATGGAGCGGCGGAGCTGGATATACGAGATATCCGACATGTCGGAATAGAAGCCGAGAAGGTAGTCTGCCGAAAAAGGTTTGAGTTTATAAAGTGTGAAGGGTCCCACCTGATCGGAACAGTCATCCCGTAGAGCGGAAGAGGACTCGATCGGCAGGTCTTTGATCGTAACGGTGCCGGCGCGTCCGTAATAAAACGGCACCATGTTCTCTCCATCGCCTTTCTCACCGCAGATCACGACGGCCTCTGCGTGATAGACATCGACCAGCCAATAGGGAATATAGACGCCGCGGACGGTTTCCGGGTCGATAGAAGTGAACTCTTTCGGCACGAGGAATCCCTTCCGGCTGTGTTCCCGGATCTTTTCTATCGCCTGTTCTCTGGTGATCTGAAACGGCAGGATCAAGTCCGGTCTGCTCTCTTCGGTGATTCGTCTGGGTACGACACTTGCGCTTCCGCAGTAGATACAGGTTGTCGATGTTTCCTGCTCACTGACGATCACCTGGCCCCCACAGGAATTGCAGGTGTATCGGAACTGATTGAGGATCTTCTGGCGGACTCTTGAGGTACTGGCCGGGACGGGCGCGGAAGATGTGTCGGGTGAGACCGTTCCTTCTTCCGGAGGACGGGAGCTTCCGCAGGCGCGGCAGATCACTTCCTGCGTCGCAGGATCAAAGAAAAGCGGCGCACCGCAATTACTACATGTCGTTCCCATATGCCGTGACTCCCTCCCAACAAATCCATTATAACCCAGAAGCGACGGAAGAAAAAAACAGCGGCCCAGATAGAAATGCGGTTCTTTTCGGCCGCCGGGGGTGAGCTTCTTTTGACCGATCATCTGTCGTGATATACTGAAATCATCCGATTGCCGGAAGGACCTAAAACCGGATAAGAATCAGATCAACAGAAGGAGTCAAGCATGAAGCATATTATCACGATCCAGCACACGCAGTCGGTCCACCACACCAACGGTATGGTGGGATCATGGACGGACTGGGATCTGACGGAACTCGGCCGGGATCAGGCGGAGAGTATCGGCCGGAAACTGAAAGAGGAACTATCGGGAAAAGAACTTGTCATGTACTCCTCTGACCTGAAACGGGCGAAGCAGACTGCCGAGATCGTCGGGAAACACCTCGGCCTGGAGCCGGTCCTGCGGCAGGAACTGCGTGAGAGAAACCTCGGGAGGTGCTGCGGAAAATCAGTGCAGTGGCTCCGTGAGAATCTGGAGCATCCGGAAGTGACCGTGGATGACCGTCTGTTCTCGGACGGAGAGAGCCGGCGCGATGCATGGAACCGCCTGAAACCTTGCTACGAAGAGATCATGGAGGACGAACACGACACGGTCCTTCTGGTGGCGCACGGTGACATACTCAGTTCATTCTTCGCGATGTTTCAGGGGCTTCCTGTCGAGGCCTATGAGCATGCGGATATCCACGGACTGGCCGGCGGCGTGTCCCATCTTTTTATCTTCGATAACGGGCATCACTGCATCAAGAGGATCAGTGACATGTCATATATCGGGGCAGTGACCTGACAGAACTTCGCAAAGCGGGAAATGTACCGGACCCGGCTTCCTCGTACAATAGCATCAACAGGAGGACGAAAGTATGGAGTGGATCGCAGCAATGCAGGAAGCCATCACCTATATGGAAGCGCATCTCCTCGAGGAGATCAACTATGAAGACGTAGCCAGGCACGTGCACACTTCGGCATACGAGTTTCACAGGGCATTCAGCTTCCTTACGGGCATCACGGCCAATGCATACATCCGAAACAGGAGACTCTCCCTGGCGGGAAGAGAGATCGTCGAGACCGATGAAAGAATCACGGACATCGCACTGAAGTACGGCTATGAGACGCCGGAGAGCTTCACGAAAGCGTTCACGAGATTCCACGGTGTCGCGCCGAAAGCCGCCAGAGAAGGATCCGGAAAACTCGTACTGTTCAGCCCCCTGAATATCAGACTCACTGTAGATGGAGGTAAAAGTATGGATTATCGTATCGTACAAACAGAAGCAAAGAAGTTTATCGCACTGACAAGAACATTTAGAACGGAGATCATCAACGACGATGACAACCACGAGATCCCGGATTTCTGGGCAGAATGCAATCAGAACCAGATGCTTGGCCCGATCTGGATGCTCAAAGAAGACGGCAACCGTGATCTCTATGGTCTCTGCACACCGACACCGGAAGGGTCGACAACATTTAAGTACGGCATCGGTATCCTGATCGATGAGGATACGCCTGATTTCGATGCCGAAGCACTGGAAGATAAGGGATTCCAAATCTGGGACGTAAAGCCCGGAACGTATGTCGTCTTTGACTGCATCGGTGAGACGCCAGATGTCATCGGCGAGACTTGGGAGAAGTTCTATAAAGAGTTCCTGCCGCAGAGCGGATATGAGGCAGAAGATGAGACGGACTACGAGCTCTACTTCGACGATGCCAAGGGTCGTCCGGGCTTGATCTGCGAACTGTGGATCCCGATCCGGAGAAAATAAAAACTGGGACAGAATCCGATCCACGCGCGTCTTATATACAGAGATTGCCGGGAAAGAGTGCCATATGGCCTCTTTCCTGAAGTGGTTCGGAGGAAGTTATTATGGGTTGTAAAATCTTATCGGGAAGATCCTCGAAGCGTCATCAGATCGTGGCACTGATCATGGTGCTGGCACTGCTTCTCGCGTCGTGCGGGACCGCAAAAGAGACTACGAAGAAAAAGAAAACTACTAAGAAGAAAACCACGCCTACGGAAACCGAGATCACGCCCACACCCCAGCCTACTCAGTCGGACGAAGATATCCTCGCTGCGATCAAGAGTATCGACGGGATCATGCTGACGATCGGTGTAGAGAATCTGGGCCCCTTTGACTGGGGGAATGATGAGGTCCGGGACTGTTATTATGAACTGCACTATGACGGTACGATGTTGAGGAGGACCTACCATTCCGAGAGTGATCCGGAGGATCAGACAGTCGTGATCCCGGACAGGGATCTGATCGATTTTTATCTCTTCTGCGTGGAGTATGAAGACGGCAGTGCTTTTGCAGGACATCACGAAGATGTTTGCGACGGGTCGATGCTGTATTTCAACTATTACGACGAGACCGGTACCAGACACTATATCTTCGGCGGCTACTGCTACGAGCTCGATGTGCTGCAGGATATCGAAGATCTCGCGTACTCATACTTCTATCCGGACTGTTCCATCTCGTGCCGGGCGTTTCTTTCCCTTTATCCGGATCTTGTTGGCACGATCACCAATTTCTGTTCCGCAGAGGTAGAGAAGATCGATACTCTTCCGGATGATATCTGTATGAATCTCGGGTGCGAAGATTACAATTCCGATTGCTTCTATTCGTATACATATACGACGACGGAAGATGCGGAAAAGGGCCCTGTCGTACTGTATGTTTCGCAGTATGGAACACTGCTCGCGATGAAGAACAACAGAAGTTGGGAGCGGGACGATCTGCTCGTAGAGGTAAACGGAACGGAGCTCACCGCGACGCTGGCCTATGAGGCGCACGGGTGGGAGCTCTATGCGATGCTGCTGGATGGCCCGCTGACGATCGAGATGAAGGCGGATCCGGACTTCAGATACGGAGAAAACCTGATCCTGGGTGAGACTCCGGATGACTTTACCATCGCGTACCCGAACAGATACGAAGGTTTCGCAGGAGATATCGTCACGTTTCACCGGACAAACAAGATCACGATTCTAACGGAAGAAAAATACATGGAGCACCACCTGATCGGAAGGATCAACTCGGTCACGGAAGAAGAACTTCGGGAGATCCTCGGCGACGGCGATTACACGATCGTTCTCTCGCTTCCGGAGGTGACGTAGGAGAGGATCGCCAGAAGAAGCTCAATGACGCAGAGAGCCACGTACATAAGGAAGAGATATTCTCCGCGGAGCAGCCGGTTATCGAGGACCATCACATCACATGCACCCGTGGAATAGAGGCGGTATAGGAGACACATTCCCCCCATGCCGATGATGCCGCTGATCGAGAGGATCAGATGGGTGATGAAATAAGGCTTCGGTTTTTTTCTCCAGGCGGCAAATGCGACGATCCCGAAGATCAGGGCGAGAAATCCGTGGAGAATACTGACTGCCGAAGAGAAGAAAAGAATAACGGCTTCACTGACTGCTTCTTCGTTTCTTCCCCAGCTGCCGAAGAATATCTCCAGAAGAGAGAATCCTCCGACCAGGCCGGTAAACGTAAATGAATAGAGAAACATAAGGATATTCATGATCAGGTTCGTGATCTTAAAGCCTTTCATCTTTTCCTCCCGATTGTACGAAAGCACGTCGACTGGCCGTGCTTTCTAGGTATACTTATGATACCATGAAGAATATTAAACAGTCCTTAAATCGATGATACGAATCATGTGTGATCAGCAGGAGCATAGAACGATGGCAACGAGGAATATCGTAGTGGAGCCGTATAACGAGAAGTGGAAGCAGGATTTCCTTGCCATCAGAGAGGAGATCTCTGAGGCGATGGGAGATCTCGCCATATCCATCGAACATGTCGGAAGCACCTCAGTCGAGGGACTATCGGCGAAGCCGATCATCGACATCGATGTTGTAATCGAAAGCCGCGATATACTCCCGGAGGTGGTCGAAGCACTCGGCAGGATCGGATACCGTCACGAAGGCGACAAGGGGATCCCCGGACGAGAAGCTTTCGGCTACGATGGCAAGGAGCATCTCCGGAATCATCACCTGTACGTCTGCGACAAGGATTCTTCTGAATTGAGAAGACATATCTCCTTCCGGGACTATCTTCGCGTCCACCCCGAGGCGGTCGCCGAGTACAGCCGGATCAAAAAAGAAGGGGCAGCGCTTTTCCCGCATGATATAGATGGATATATCGATCACAAGACGCCGTTTATACAGGGAATCTATCAGAAGCTCGGGCTTCTCTAATCACAAATCCGATAATAATCGGCTCAGATCCCGGCGGCCTTTAGATTGAAACGGATTTTCTCCTTGAGCTTGTCGGGCAGATCGTACCTTTCGTCATCGAGGATACTCGCGACCAGATCGAGGCGTTCCTTCGTGACGCCGTATGAATAGGTCGGAGTTATCGCGCCACGGCGGATGATATCCCTCACGTCTTCGTTCTCGTAATTATATAGCATCAGGACATACGGGACGCGGTCCCAGTAGCTCTCCGCAATGAGAAGATGTGCGAGTTTCTTCCGAAGGGGCTCAGAAGAGGTCTCCATGAAAAGGTCGTAGATCTTCTTTCCGCCGTAACGGATATTGTGCGAGGCGATCTCGCGGGAGGCCTGCACCATGACAGGTAGGCGTTCATCCTGAAGATATTTCCAGAATACCTCGTCAAAATCACTTGCGCGGAGGGCACCCAGTGCGTGGAGCGTATTCTTCGTGACGCCGGTATTGTTCTCCAGAAGGTAGGCCTTAAGCATATCTGTATCTTCCGGCTTTCCTGTCTCGGCCAGTCCCAGGATACAGATCCTCTTTTCCGTGATCGTGATTTTCGGATTCTGAAGATGCTCCAGATAGTACGACCGGATATCCATACCGGTGTGTTTTCTCAGGATAAAACGGACATCGCAGCGGATGCTGGCCGAGGGAGAAAGAAGCATATCCGAAAGACCGTCCCAGGGCTTTCCTATGAGATCGTACTTCCTCTCGATAGCCAGACGACGGACGATCAGACTTCTATGGGTGAGGAACTCATCGAGTTCTTTCTCGGAGATCTCGCCGTGATTGAGATACATCGAGATGATCACGAGCTGGCACTGGGAATTTCGCTCCCAGGAAAGAATATTCCCGATCTCAGCCTTGCTGAGTGCCTGCTGCTCGAGAAGGAGCCGGTAGAATGCTCTTCTCGTCATATCGTCATACTGCATCATCTGTGTCTTTTCGATCGTAGGGGTCAGTTCACGCAGACGCTTCGCCAGTCTTTCCTTGATCTCACGATAGGAGAAGATGTCCAGACGCTCGCAGCGGCGGAGCTTCTCCATCGCGAAGAGACACATCATCAGGTCATCGAGAGCCATTTGTGAGAAGTCGGATAAGGCTTCTCGCGCACGAAGACGGACCTCCAGTACCCAGTCATTCAGGCGAAGAAGGATGTACATGTAGGACGACGGATCCGTCCGTAAACGCCAGGTGCATCTCTCGCGGAAATAGCCGTTCGGGTGAAAAGTGCCGAGACGCATCAGCCAGAGAAAGGTCTCCTCATCGCCGACGGTATGCTCTATCTTGACGATATCTGTCCTGGACCAGTCGATCGACCACTCCAGCGAAGTAGTCTTACGGAAATCATCGCTCAGGCGCAGGATCGCTCTTATGTCCAGAGTTTTCAGATAGCCTGCGATAGTGCCGGAGGCTTCCTTCACGATTTCCGGGTCATCGGAAGTGATATGTGAATACATGACGGAAAGGTGATAGCGCGGGTTTTCGCGGAAACGTAGAAGATGATCGTGAAACCACTCGCTCTCCGATCTTTGAGAAACCTGAAAGACGGAAGAGATGCTCCCTGTGGGAGACCACTGCGATGGCTGTGGTTGAGCTTTTTGCTCCGTTTCATAGGTCTTTTTCTTCTTGAACTTGCCGAACATTCTTACCTTCCTGTCCTATCCCCGCGTGACCATTATATCATCGCAAAAGATTGTGATACAATGAGCCTGCTGGTGGGCTGAATCAATACAGTAAACAACAGTAAAAGAATTTAAAAACAGTAAAAAACAGTAGAAGGAAAAACAGGGAAAAGATGACGATCCGGGAACTCGATAAGGCAATGATCGGCCGTCGTGACAAGATCACGTTGGGCCTGATCCTCTTCTGTTTGCTGCTCGGTACCTTATTGGCAGTATTTTGTGTATTGACAAACCAGTAAAAAACAGTAAAAATAAGTAAAGAACAGTAAAAAACAGTAAAAGAATTAGAAAACAGTAAAAAACAGTAAAAGAATAGGGAAACAGTAAAAGATCGGGGCGAGAATCATGGAAAAGAAAACGAACCCATTTACCATGGATTTTGGAAGAGAACCGGTTGAATTCATCCCGCGAATCAGGGTGATGAATGATCTGGTGGAAGCGTTCACTTCAGAGATTCCGTCTCAGCATATTGCGATGATCACCGGTGTCCGCGGCAGCGGAAAAACGGTGTTTATGACGACTGTCAGTAAAAGAATCGCCGAACAGGGGAAATGGACGGTGGTGGAACTCAGTCCGGAGCAGGACCTACTGGAATCTCTTGTGAAAAAACTCGCGAATGACAGAACACTGTCTAAGATATTTCAGCATACACAGATCAATCTGTCCTTTTTCGGAGTTGGATTAAAGGTTGCGGGAACACCGATATCGGATCCGGAAGTGGCACTGGAGCGTATGCTCGAAGGCATGAAAAAGCAGAATAGAAAAGTGCTGATTTCCATAGATGAAGTAGTGAACAATCAGAACATGCGGGTGTTTGCCAGTGTATTCCAGATTCTCCTGAGAAAGGATCTTCCGATATTTCTTCTGATGACGGGCTTGTTTGATAATGTCAGAGCACTGCAGGACCAGAAGACGCTTACGTTCTTATACAGGGCTCCTCGTATATCGTTACAACCGCTGAATCTTGGTATCATGGCAGACAGATATCAGACTCTTTTTGCTATAGAACGTGAGGCTGCGATGAGAATGGCAAAGGCAACCCGCGGATATCCGTTCGCATTTCAGCTGCTGGGATATTTTACATGGCAATATCCCAAGGATCCCAGGAAAGTACGCACACTCTATAAGCAATACCTTATCGAGTATGTGTATGAGAAAATATGGGCAGAGATGTCCGATGGGGATAGAAAAGTCGCCGAAGCTATGGCACAGATACCCGATGGTTCCATAAAAGAGATCCGGCAGATTCTCGACATGGAAACAAATCAGTTCAATCCCTATCGGATGAGATTGATCCGTAAAGGAATAGCGGATGGGGAAATACACGGAAAACTCACGTTTGTCCTGCCCATGTTCGAAGAATTCGTAAAGGATAGCATCTAATAATCTGTTGGATCTTTTCGCGCTGTGTGAATGATTCATTGCTCGCCAAAGTATGTTATCTCTCATCGAACACGGTCTTCGATCTGTTGTTGATCGTGGAGATGACGGTATCGAGATCTTTCTGTCCGAGAAGATAGGCGGGGATCTCTTCTGATATGATCATCATGACCGAGTTATCCGGAAGGAAGATCGAGTCGACCTCTTCGAGAGACTGAAGGAAGATTTCAGGGATCTTCGAATCGGGCTCGATGCAACAACTCATCCGAAGGCAGTCCTGTATGGGGTACAGAAGGCCTAGGGCATCGGCATAGTAGGCGTAAGTGCCCATGCTGTCTTTTTCTTCTCTTTCCACTTTGTATCGTGCTGCGGCACGGTTCACCGGGATCGCTAAGCGCGTCTCTTTCTGCACTTCCTCAGAAAGCATGGTATCGAGAAGAGCTAAGGCACCTGCTTTTACATTCGTTCCATTGGTGACAGAGAAAGACGTGGTGACACCGGCGGACAGACCGCTGCCATCAGATGAAGGAAGTCCCACGATCCTGATGTTATCCCGATAGAAATCGTAGTGTGCGATCGACGATATGCTATTGATGTTTTCGATAAATGTGGCCGGTGTCTCCAGTGGCAGGTCTCCGAACGACTCGCTCCAGACCTCACCACTATCCGATGCCACAGAGACGCCCTCGGGAATCGAGTCTTTAAAGAATGCGGCCAGTTCGCGGAATCCTTCCTGATTAAAGTCCATCCGCCCGTCTTTGAGCCACTGCGTATAGTTTCTCTGGATGCAGAGGTTCATGAAGTGCATCCGGCTGACTTTCTCGGTCACCGGCTCGACACCGTTAAACGATCCGCTTACATATGAGAGGTATTCGTCGTAGGTAAATCCGTTCTTATCCGAAGGAAGCTTCGTGCCATCTGCGATGATACCGGCGATCGTGAATGAGGTCGGGATGAAGTATGCCTTTCCATCTATTTTGGCCGCATCGATCAGGTTCGTATAAAATGCCGAAGCGTCATAACTCTTACCATCGAGATAGGAAGACATATCCATAAGATACTGGCTGCTTAGCAAGTCGATCGACTGTGCTGCGCCGAGGACCACGTCCGGGCCGACTCCGGAACGGATATCCGAAGCCAGGTTGCCGCTGACCATGGACATGGCGCTATACATCTGACGATCCGTTTCGTCGATATCCGACGTGGTATCCCCGGTGGAAAGGTAGTCATTCTGCTCGTAAAGGATCAGTTGCGCGAAGTAGTCCGTATTCTGCTCGTTAAAGAGTCGCAGACCCTCTGCTTCGGAATAGGTCAGCGAGTCACCTAAGCTCGCGACCGTGATCACTGATTTTCCGACGTGCGGATTCTTATCTGCTTTCTCCAGTGTATATATGACCGCAGGGGTATTCCGGTCATGGCGATTGGCAGGTGGCATACGGGAGCCGAGGATGACCTTGTTCTCATCAAGATAGAGTATGGATGCGGTCTGGCTCTCCCAGCGGTTGATATCACAGTTATCAAAATTGAGTGTACAGATGTCTTCGCCGTTCTCCGCACCATACTCATAGATTCCGGTCGACTTGATCAGGTAGCCTCTTCCATCCATAGTAGAGGAGATCTTCTGGTAATCTGAGATCGGCTTCGCATCTGTGAGCTTGGTCACCTGACCGGTGGAAAGATCGATCCTGCCGGTAACCTGTGATTTTCCGGCGCCACGGAAGATGACCGTGCCGTTACCGCCACCGAAGTAGTCCCAGACGAACTTCAATTCATTTGGCCCGAATGCTTTGGAAAAATCGACGTCATAGAGAGCTTTCCCGTCTTTGGAAACAACAAGTTTGCTGTTTCTGTTGTACATATGTGTATACAAGATGACTTCGTACCCCTCGATCAGATGCATGTCTTCGAGAAGATAATCGGGGAATTCGGGAATCGTACTTAAGTCCATCGTACTCTTTGATCCGAGAGGAAGACCGGTTTCCAGATCGATCTCCAGAGAATAGAGATTCCGCGACATCATGCCGGTGAAATAAAAGAGGGCTCCGTTTTCTCCTTCAGTGAAACCCAGCGGGAGATAACCGGCGAAGGCATGCTCGGGGTTCATGATCTCTTCGAGATCGACCATACGGAGAAGATTGCCGTCCAGGTCAAAGACTCCCAACTCCATATCTTCGTAGCTGGTCATGATCTGGTATATCATCAGGTACTTGTCCTCTACCATCCATGGTCCGGCGGGAACGATCTCTGCGCCGTCCTCTTCAATGATCTGCGCATCCAGCAGTACTCTCTTGGCGGAATACCACGGATCCCCTTCGGATACTTTCTTAGCGGAAGACGTCTTTTTCTTACAGGATGCGACCGAGAGACAAAGCGACGCGAGGAAAACGGCTGCTAACGTACACGAGATCCATTTTCTGAATAGCTTCATAACCGCACATCTCCCAAACTACCATGAATCAAGCCAACCCCATGTTCCATCATCAGTGTATCAGGAAACGGATAGATAAACGTGACGATCTTCTCACTTAGTAACATCCTTTCCCTGCTATTATCAAATTATGAGTGTGTCATGAATATATAAGCAGGGAGGGATATTATGAGAAGAAATACCGGATCTGTCGTATTGGCGGTTGCTCTGGCATCTGCTTTGAGCTTTACCTCAGCGTGCAGAAAGAAAAGTGATGAGTCGGAAGAAGTAAAGAAGCCTACTGCTGAAACGCCGGTTTCTACGACACTTCCAGCAAATGATGAAATCCCGGGGGAAAACGGTGACGAGACTAGTAATACGACTGCCGATCTTCAACTTACCGACTTTCAGATCGAACTGGGAAGACCGCCTCTTTCTACCAATCCCGATGGATCTCCGATCGAACTTCCGGATGAGGGAAGACTCGGTTACGGGAATTCCTGTAATGGTTCTTTTGCCACGGGGAACAGCAAATACCACTTCTTTATCGTTCACCCTGCCAAGCATATAATAGCGATTCAGATGGAGAATCTTTCTTCCGGAGAGGCCTACCTCATCTATTCTCCAAAACCGGTAAAAGATATGGAGAACAGTATAGATATGCTGACGCTTGCTGATCAGTATCTGTATTTCAGGGAGAATATGACGTCGGTCAAGAGACTCGATCTTACGGATTTTTCCGTGAAAGAAATCACGGAAGGAAGTATCACGCGGCTGAACCAAAATGGCGAGTCTCTCTTCTTCTGCAAAGACGGTTCCATAGTCCGATGCGATCTGGACGGAAATAACGAAGAAGTACTCTTTACCGCTACGGTCGGAGATCAGCCTGTTGATATTGCTTTTTGTGTAACGGATGATAAGATCCTCTTTTCGGATCCGAAAGAAGAAAGATCTGACGGCCTGGTTTATGGAAAAGTATACGCCATGGGCCTGGACGGGCAGAATCGGGAAGAGATATTGCCGGACGCGATCGCCGGTAATACCGATGTATTCTTCTCGGACGGGGAAAACCTCTACTTCTATGGGCAGATGCCTGAAAATCCGGACATGATCATGCTTGGCGATCCGGATATGACGGTCGTAGGAAATGACTTTGTTGTCGTGGACGAGCAGGATCAGGATCACGATGATGCTGATGCGAAGATATCCGGTTACTTCTGCGTAAAGCTGGACGGAAGCGAAACTTGTTTCATCCAGACTTGTCCGGACGGGTCGGTTAATGCCGTGGATGGAAGTATCTTCTGGTCGGTTGCCGATACTATTTTCGCGTCGGGAGAGGACGTGGAAGCTATAGACGAATACGATGGTATAGAGATCGTCGGAGGTGACGATATTGTCGATTGGAAATTTGTGATCATCGACGATTGGGTATATTATTCTTATATAAACCCGGAAGGTTCCGGAGAGGCTCGGACCCGGAGAAGCTCTCTGCGATCACCATATATCGTGGATCTGGACTGGCCGTCAACACCTTAGGGGGAATTGCTGTTGGAGTAGTCGGGTATGAATAGTAATGGTATGGATATGAATACGTTGGAAAGCATGAGAAAAAAGGTGATGATCCTTAGTATCTGTGAGTGGGCGATCCCGCTTGCGCTTGTCGTTTTCGTCCTGATCAGAATAGCGACTTCGAAGTTTTCGGATTTTGCTCCGTTTCTGCTGTTTTTCTCGATTTTCGGTTCAATAGTTTTTGTTGCGATCTTTCATCTGCTCTTTGTCAGTAAGAGTCTGAAGGCGTACCGTAATTACTATAAAACGACCTATGTGTATTCCAGGGTGCAGCAGGTCATCCCGGATGCGGTGTATCAGCCCGAATACGGATTCCCGCGGGAGCTGATCTCGCAGACGGGCCTGATGATGATGGGCAACATCTATAAAAGTGAGGATTACATCCGCGGAACCTACAACAATGTGGCCTTTGAAAGATCGGATATCCTGATCCAGGAAGAAACACAGGACTCGGAAGGGCACACCTCTACGACGACGTATCTGAGAGGCCGCTGGATGATCTTCGAATCGAACAAGAACTTCGAGGCCGACCTGCAGATCATCCAGAGCGGTTTCGGCTATGCGAGGAAGCGCACGGGGATATTTACGAAGAAGGCAGAAAGAAGACATGCTTTTAAGACCGAAGATGCGCAGTTCAACAAGATGTTCAAGTGTCTCTGCCAGAATGAAGTGGAAGCTTTCTATCTGCTTACGCCCGGTGTCATGCAGGGACTCATGACTCTGGCTTCGCAGAGTGACGGGAAGATCATGGTCGGATTTGTTGATAACCAGCTTCACGTTGCGATCAATTCCAGAAAAGACCACCTAGAACCGCCTATCTATCACAGTCCGAATGATAGTGATATTATGGAAATACAGAAAGAGATCGACGCGGTGACTTCCTTTGTGAAGGGCATGAATCTGGATAGACAGATCTACAAATAAACCGGATAGACTGATCAACAAATATGAAGCGATAGGAAAGGAGAGTACGGGCCTAAGAGGTGCGTACGAATGGGAATCATGTTGAAGTATGTAATTGGAGCAATCGTAGTCGTAGCAGTAATCATCGTTTTGTGGTGGATCGCCACGATGAACGGTCTTCGCAGAGCGAAGATCAAGATCGAAGAGGCTTCTTCGGGGATCGATGTCGCGCTGACGAAGCGTTATGATGTGCTGACCAAGATGGTCGATGTGGCGAAGTCCTATGCCACGTTCGAGAAGCAGACGATCCTTGAGGCGGTCAAGCTTCGTCAGGGCATGAGCATCTCCGAGAAGAACCAGGCGGCATCGGCTATGGGTGAAGTGCAGAAAGAACTGAATATCCTCGCCGAGAACTATCCGCAGTTACATGCCAACGAAAACTTCCGTCAGCTTCAGGTGGCGATCATGGACGTCGAAGAACATCTTCAGGGCGCTCGTCGTGCTTACAATGCAGGCGTATCCGACTTGAACCAGAAGATCGTTTCTTTCCCGACCAGCATCGTGGCCGGTGCTTCCGGGATCAAGAAGGAAGCATTCTTCGAGGCGGAGGCAAGTAAGCGCTCGGACGTGGATGTGAAGATCAGCATCTGATGGTTGCGCCGCAACGTTCCGCCGGAAGCACTCCTGTCAAGTGTCAATTCTGCCCGGTTCCGGGATAACGATATACTGTCATTTTGAAAAGTACATAAAGAATACACATCAGGGATATACACTCTCTTCGTAAAATGAAAAAAGCGAGGAGAATATGACAATGAAGAAGCACTATATTCAAATAACGGTTATCATCACATCGTTGATCCTGATCGCCTTTATTCTGGCGGGCGGTTTCTTTACGTACATGAAATCCCAGGAAGTGATCGACGATCGAATGGCGTATATCCAGACGGCGGACAATAGACTGGAGTATTCTGATGAGGCAGACGAATCCGGAGCGATCGATAGGATCTATAGTCACTCCGGTTTTGTAGCACAATTCGGAGAAGAAGATGTCGGCATTTATGATCACGTCACTATTGGCGGAAAAGTGATCACCTCGTCCGATTACCTCATTGTTGACATTGCATGGGAAGAAGACGGAAAGACCGTCTACGATGACCGCATTGTCCGTATCGATGAGCCCCTTGATCTTGATGTTCACTATCTTTACAACTGTAAGATCGATGCCAAGTGTGATGACAAGTTTATCTTCGACGGATCGATCTTCTACACAGAAGACGGCTGGCAGACCAGTTCTGAGATCAAGATCCCGGACAATCCGGCCGCAGACCATGAGAACTTTGTAAGTGCGGAAGAATGGATCCATGATTCTGATATGCAGATCGAACTTGTCCCCCTTGCAAAAACTGCCGGAAGAAGAAAACTCAATCGTGAAGCCGAAGAGATCTACAATGACTTTATGGAAGGTCTCACGCAGGGTGATTTTGCCAATAAGAAAACGAGTATATTCACGACATATGCGATTTCGATGAAATCGAATTCTTTTACTGCCAAGACACGTGCAGGCGGAGTCTGCGTATATGTTTTCCATCCGGTCAAGATCGTGCTTTCCAAATATCTGTCCACATATATTCTCGGAGTCATCGCGCTTCTCCTGATCGAAGGAGCAGTCATATACATGATGAGAAAGCTCTATGGAAACCGTCTGTCCTACGACTTACAAAGACAGAGCATGACGAGAAGTCTCGCGCATGATCTTAAGACGCCTCTCGCCGTAACGAAAGCGTATGTTGAGAACTGGGAATATATCGATGAGAAGGACCGTCCCGAGTATGCCGCCAAGCTCACAGAAGAAGTGGACAACATGTCCAAGATGATCAACGATCTCCTGAACTTAAGTAAAATGGAGGAAGGCGACAGAAAACCGAAACTTGAGGAAGTGGATCTTTATGCCTTGGGGAAAGCGCTTCTCGAGCAGCTCAGGCCACTCATTTCGGAAAGACAGCTGAAGGCAGAGTTTCTCCCTGAAGAAAACAACGGAAAGTATATCGTCAACGCGGATCTCGAGATGATGAGGACCGCGATCGGAAACTTTATCACCAATGCCGTGAAATATAGTAAGACTCAGGTCCGTGTACGCCTTTCCGATGATGGAAGAACAGTCACTTTCCGAGTCAGTAATGACGCTGACCAGATCCCGAAAAAAGACGTAAAGAGAATCTGGGATGTATTCTACAAAGGCGATAAATCCAGGACCGACAGATTCAAAAGCAGCGGGCTGGGACTTGCTTTCTGCAAGACCATCTTCGAAGCACATAAGGCAAGATACGGCTGCACCAGCGGCACCTCGATGACATCGTTCTGGTTCACGCTCAGTAAGGCAAAAGAGAAAAAGAAGTAAGCAGTCGGAAAACCGCAGGCGGCCGGCAAAGAAAAGAGGACGTATGGAAGAAAAGTATAAGATCTTATTGGCCGAAGATGAGCAGGGACTTCGGGATATCGTCTCGATCTTCCTTAAGAAGAACGGGTTTGATGTAGATACGGCAAGTGACGGAAACATCGCGTATTCACTTGTCGAGAAGAATACCTATGATGTGATTATCCTTGATATCATGATGCCCGGCCGTGACGGCAAAGAAGTCTGCAAGTTCATACGAAGCAAGTACGATGTCCCGGTCATTTTTCTGACGGCGCTGGGGGCGGAGCGCGACATCGTGGAAGGCTACGAGATCGGCGCGGATGAATACATCACCAAGCCTTTTTCCACGAAGGTATTGCTTGTCAAGATCAGAGCCCTGATTAACCGTTACAGAGGGCTTCTGGTCAGGGAAGGAAAGACCGTCATCGACGAGATCACGATCGATCTTCCCAGAAGATACGTGACGGTCAGAGGAAAAGAAGTGGATCTGGCTCCGAAGGAGTACGATCTTCTCCTTTATCTCATCGACAACAGAGGGATCGTCTTAAATCGCGATCAGATTCTCGACAAGGTCTGGGGGATAGACTACGAAGGGTACGACCGAGCGGTAGATACCCACATCAAAAAACTGCGCGCAGCACTCGGAGATGCGAGTTATCACGTCGAGACTGTCATCAAGGCAGGATATACCTGGAAATAGTCGCGGAGAACGAGTCCCAATACTATTTGAAATGGATCTCTTTCTCGTACCCGTATGATCTCATGATCGTATCTCCTTTAAGACAGTGCTTTTCGAAAGAAATACTTGCTTAGTTTCGGATCCTTGTTCTCGCGGACAAACTCAAGTTCGAAACCGAGTTTCCTGTAGAACTCGGGAGCCTGAAAACCGAAGGTCGTCAACGTGAGGATCGAATATCCTCTGCCACCGTATTCCTTCTCTACGTGTTCTACGAGACGGCTTCCCAGTCCATTCCGCCGCATGGTCTCATCGATGACCAGATCACCGATATGGACTTCATCGTAGTATGCGCGTCCGATGATCACACCGACTAGTTTTCCGTTCTCATCTTCTGCTGCGAAAATGAAATCTTCATAATTCAGATCCACGCCGTTACTGGTCGCGTACTGAGAAAACTGCTCATCCGTGAAGATGCTGATCTCTTCGGTGAGATCAGCTATTTTCCTTATCGATATATCTGACATTTATACCACCTCGCTTCCTTTTCATTTTAACAAACAGCGAGGGAACCGTGGAAAGAATCCTGAAGAATAATATGAAAGATGAGGCAGGTTATCTTTCCTGTACCACAAGTGTCGCGCGATTCTGGATGTTGCTGCAGACGTCGTCCAGGGATCTCTGTCCGGCGAAGAATCCGGCGGACTCTTCGAGGATGATGTTCATGACATCGTTGTCCCAGGACTGGGAGGCAGCAACACCGGAGATAAGTGCATCCAGAGCGTCCACATGTGCCTGCGTAAGTTCTATAGCGGCGGCCAGAACGTCAGGGCTCACGTGGTCCTTGTTTTTCTCTAAGCTCTCGAGGTGTTTCCGAT
Organism: Clostridiales bacterium; assembly: GCA_017551625.1. Taxonomy (GTDB): domain Bacteria; phylum Bacillota; class Clostridia; order Saccharofermentanales; family Saccharofermentanaceae; genus Scatonaster. The sequence continues at coordinate 58,598 of JAFZLF010000012.1, forward strand.
TGACTTCGAGCTCGATCTGACAGTTCTTCTGATACGCATTCCGGTTGACGGGGAGGGTATCGGTGTTGAAACTCAGTGCGTGCTGCGCATCTTCACTTAAGAAGGAACGGATAAACTGCCATGCGAGATCCGGTGCTGCACAGGAGGCCGTGATCGCCATCGACAGCTGCCCTTTCGCCGTCATACCCATGCCCGACAGAGAGGGTATTCCTGAGAAAGCGACGGTATGTCCGCTACTTTCCTTACTCATGGAAGCATACATCTGAAGATCGGCGAGAGTAATATAACAGCTCGTGATCATATTCTCCTTAAACAGTCTCTCATCGTCAAAATAGTATGCGGTCTCCCACTCCGGGTCATGGACGGTTTCCGGGAAACCGTTCGTGCTGTACTTCTTCACGGTTTCCAGCAAAGCACGGAATTCTTCTGATTCGAAGTCTACGGTTTTTTTCTGATTGTTGATGAAGTGGGAAGACAGACTCTTCATCCAAAGTTTCAGGAGATCCTCAGGTTTTTGCAAAGTGATGGGCTGTACGTCTGAAGATAGAGAAGCGGCCATCTGATCGAACTCGGAGAACGTCCATTTTTCCTTTGCGCCGTTAAAGGTGGTGTTGATCGCCATACCTTCTATAGTAAAGGTGAGAGGGATCGTGTAGAGCTTTCCGTCTGCTTCAAAAGAACGCAGGATGTTGTCGTAGATCTCAGCTCTGTTGAACGTGCTGTCCGCATTGATCAGAGGGTTTAGATCGATGAGCATCGTGTCCGTATTGAACTGGGAGAGTTCGGAGTATCCGACCAGGATATCCGGACCGTTACCCGAGAGCATATCCATGATCAGCTGATTCGTGCTCTCCTGAAGACCGTTCTCGATGAGCTGCTGGTCATAGGTGTTTGTTACGCCGGCCGTGTAGTCGATAATCTCGATCCTGGCTGTATTCTGCGGATCTTTGTTATATGTGAGGACCTGCTCGAGGAAGGTGCTGCTGATCTTTCCGTTGATACCGAGCCGCAGGATAGTCTTGCCGGCATGCGGGTTCTTGTCTGCCTTAGAAAGATGTACGACATTGATCATGCTGGCGCCGCCTGCCTTCATGTCCATCGAGCCGCGTCCGCCATCACCGATGTCATTGATCTGGAAGAAAACCATGTCGTTTTCCGAAGCGATACGCGCGCCATTGAGATTCAGTGTCGCGGAGTTTACATCGGTGTCTTTCCATGCGAGTACCTGTGTACTTGTTCCCGTCGCGATGTCGAACTTTTCGATACCATTCGCGTTCAGAAGGAAGCAGTCCTGTTCACCCTGTGTCGCCCATAGCAGAGATTCGCTGCACTTGGCCGGAATCCCGATAAGTTTACCACTATCCGTGTCGAGCTCCTGAACGTTGATCGACGAGTCATACGAAGAGTAATTCGGCATAATCGCGAACCACTTCCCGTCGGAATGCATAAACTTACCGCTGAGATCCGGATTGGATTCTTCGGTAAGAATGGCTCCCTCGCCGTTGAGGATCCAGTATTTCCCGTAACTTGCCAGAAGCATGTTCCCGTTATCGAGGACGTAGAGCTGGACATCCTGGAGCGATTCGTTGACCTGAAGAGGGATGTCGCGGAGTTTCTCGCCCGACGGAGAATATACGGCGACCTCCGGGGTCGCCCGGCATTCCGCCATATTCACCTTGTTGGTAACGATCAGGATCTCTCCGTCTTTTCCGGGATAGGCGCCTGTAAACGCACTGTTCGGATCGATCTCGATAGTAGCGAGATATTCGCCATTGAGATCGAACAGTTGAAGCGAGGAGTCTTCATATTCTTCGTAGATCTGCATGTATCGGTCCAGCTGTGCCGGATCAGAAAGATCGAGTTCCATCTCCTCCTCAAGAACTTCTTCCGGCATCTCATACGCTACGAATACATCGGCAAGGATGCGGTCGCCGACGATGTAGTGGGAGACGATATCACTCATCTGGATCGTCTTGTCCTGTGCGACGGAAGCTTTCAGCAACGAAGTAGTCACGTTATAGTAAGGGTCGCTTTCCGAAACGATCCGGCCACTTCCGGAACCGGAATTCGTGCTGCCGGAACCGCCATTCGCAATCGCATTCGGGCCATTTCCGCTACAGTCAGTATTCTTGGCGCCACATGCAGAAAGAGAGAAGATCATCTGTGCTGAGAGTGCCAGGGCGAGTATTGTTCGTGTCTGTCTTTTCATCGGGGTCCTCCGTTTGTGTTGTTCGTCCAACTAGTCATCTTCACATTGCATTGTCAAGATGATTTTATTCTTGCCGGAGGATTCTTGCGTGACGGAACCGTCACATAAATCGTCCGAAAACTGGTAAAATATAATTGGCAAATAGGGGTGTCGATTAGTTGTGATTCAAAAGTCAGAAGATGTGCAAAGAATACGATATGTGAGGTAATCATATGAGTAAGTCAATACGCATCGTCTCTGTTGGTCTCTGCCTGTTGCTTGCTTCAGGCATGATGACATCCTGCAAAAAATCAGCTAAAACAGAAAACATTATCACGGTAGGTAACGACACTCCCTGGTACGATTCGGTCCGTTTCAAACTTTCGATGGAAAAGTCGGACACGGACATGCTGATGGTCAATTCATCTCCGGAATATATCAACGGCAAGATCTATAGTACCTATTCGACATATGATCTTGAGACATCCGATGAGAAAGTAAAACTGGATGTATATAGCGAAAACGGTACGAAGGAAAAAGCACTGGAGATCATACTCCCCGACAAAGATATGCGAGTGCAGGACATCTACTCCCTCATCCCGAACGAAGACGGGAAAACGGCGATCGCCATGGTGGCGGTTTTCAATGGAGGTTTTGAGAATTACTTTGTCAAAGTAGACATGGAAACAGGTGAGGTATCCGATATCGCCCCGGTGCAGGATAAAAACGGGCAGATGGTCAATATCGTTACAACCGCTACCCGTGTTGGCAATTATATTGCTGTGCAGAGTATGGATCTGGGAACAGGGGATACGCTTCTTTATTTCTACGAGGGCATGGAACTGCTCTGCGAGATGGACATGACAACCATTTCCGGAGTCTGTAGTTTCAGTGCTTTTTCTTATAACGAGAAAACGAAAAAGGCTTATGCAAATCTGGAGATGCTGACAGGTGAGAAGTATACCTGCGAACTGGATCTATCTTCCGGACAATTCACGAACAAGACTCCATGGGTCACCGGAGGCGACAATGAGGACAGCCTTACCGATTATCAGTGCACGGGTCAGGGAGACCTTCTCCGTGTAGACACACTCGGGAATATTTTTAAGTATAATGTGGAAACGAATACTGAGGAAAAAGTACTGGACAATTCCTGGTATTCCCCGTACTTTTATGACTTCAATCCAGACAAGAATTACGATATCCGCGTTATTCATTTCTCAGAAGACAAGATCGTTCTGTATTTCCATGGCGGTGAAGGATTCCCGACGGCGAGCATGCTGACGGAAAACTGCACGGTAACGGTATTAACAAGAGCTCAGACGAACCCGCACGCAGGGAAAAAAATAATCGAGATCAGTGCGCCGTTGGACGGATCGTTTTCTGACTATCTGTCTTCGGCGATCGTTTCTTTCAACGAAACGGATCCCGAATATCATATCCAGATCTGGAGCAAGTACAACGAGGGCATCAAGGCCGGAAGAGGTTTTCCGATCCTGGATCCGCAGATCGAGCGCGCCTACACTCTGGTAAGAGAACTCGCAAGTACTGACTGTCCGGATATCGTTGTGAACATGGATAAGAAGGAAGCCATGAATGACAAGACCCTCATGGACCTTGGCGCTTCTGTTGACGATAGCGTAAAACAGGGACTCTTCGATAATATTCTTGAAGCCAGTAAGGTGGATGGGAAACTGTACTTCATCCCGGTAACACTCGAGGTCGAAGGACTGATCGTGAGAGAAGACGATGTCGGAAAAGACAAGGCCGGCATGACCTTCGAGGAATACGGAAACTACGTTACGGACACATTATCCGGAGTGCAGCCTTATGACTATCCTGAATCTACGTACAACTATCGGGATGTTTTCCTGATGTCCTGTATCGACATTAAGTCCGCTGTGGAAGGCGAGAAAGTGAACTTTGACTCGGAACAGTTCCGGAAAGCGGCGGAATATGCCAAGGCGAACTTCATGGAAGATAAGAGAGATCCGGATGTAACGATCCCGTTTGCAGAAGAAGAACTGCGCCCAAGACCGGATGGAAGATATGTGCACATGACGAATTTTGTTAACTATGTTATGAACTGCGCCGACGGACAGGATGCCTGCGTGGTGATCGGTACGCCGTCGGTAACGGGGCAGGGACCGAGATTTAAGGCCCAGGAGAGTATCTCCGTGACAGCAAGATCCGACCAGCAGGAAGGATGTATAAAGTTTATCAATTATCTTCTGGGTGGTAAGTTTATCTCCCGGGATGAACTGTCGGTCAGCTCGATCTGCGTCAACAAAGATGTCATGAAAAATGAGATTTCTCTGATCGCGCAGTATTATAATGAGGTATACGATTTTGAGATGGAACACGGACTCTTTGACAAGAGCCAGCTTAAGACTATGGGCTACAAAGAAGCCACGGAGGTCATGCAGCAGAAGTTCTACGATATGCTCTCGACTCTCTCGGTGTACTACATGGATGATACCGAGATCAGAAGCATCATCAACGAAGAACTGGCCGCATTCTATGTGGGTGACAAGTCGCTGGATGACGTGATCCGCTTCATTAACGACCGCGTAGACAAATATGTCAGCGAAGCAAAGTAAGACTATTAGGTAGTAAGTCTTGGGGTGGAGGAATTATGTCGGTTTTTAAGTGCAAGATGTGCGGCGGAACCCTGGATATCAAAGAGGGTATGACCGTATGTAAATGCGGATACTGTGGCTCTGTGCAGACCGTTCCGCAATTAGACAACGAGAAAAAGATCAACTTGTTTTCGCGCGCGAACCGATTACTGAGAGCTTGTGAATTTGATAAAGCTTCCGGCGTGTTTGAGACGATCGTGTCGGAATATCCGGAAGAGGCGGAAGCCTACTGGGGACTCCTTCTTTGTAAGTTCGGCATCGAATATGTGGACGATCCCGGAACCGGGAAAAAGGTGCCCACCTGTCATAGATCTTCTTTTGACGGTATCATGGATGATCCGGATTTCGAGATGGTCATGGAATGCTCCGATACGGTTGCCCGTTCCGTGTATCGCGACGAAGCGAAAGCAATCGAGGCACTGCGTATCGGTATTAACGAGGTCTCTTCTAAAGAGGCGCCTTATGATATTTTCATCTGTTACAAGGAAACCGATGATGCAGGCAATCGCACCATAGACAGTGTGATCGCACAGGATGTATATCAGGCTCTGGTTGAAAAAGGATATAAAGTATTCTTCTCGCGGATCTCGCTCGAAGATAAACTCGGGCAGGAATACGAACCTTATATTTTCGCGGCTCTCCACTCGGCTAAGATCATGCTGGCTTTCGGAACGGATTACGAATACTTTAACGCCGTCTGGGTCAAGAACGAGTGGAGCCGGTTTCTGAGCCTGATCGAAAAGGGCGCGAAGAAGACGTTGATTCCTTGCTATAAAGGGATCGATGCCTATGATATGCCGAAAGAATTTGCCCGGCTTCAGGCGCAGGATATGGGAAAAGTCGGTGCCATTCAGGATCTGCTCCGCGGGATCGAGAAGATACTGGGCGCCAAGAACCAGAATGCGGAAGCATCCCCGGGTGTCGTGAAAGAAGGCGATCTGACAAAGATCGGTCTGATCAAGCGCGCGTTTATGTTCATCACGGAAGAGGAGTGGAGCCATGCGAAGAGGTACGCGGAAAAAGTTCTCGATATCGATCCGCAGGATGGTGAAGCCTACCTCGTGAAAGCGATGGCGGATCTTCGAGTCTCCCATCTTGGCCTTATTTCCGACGTGACGGTCTTTGAGAAGAATCCCAATACGCAGAAAGCGCTTCGCTACGGAAGTGATGCTCTGAGAGCCGACATCAACGGATATATCGCCGCATATAAATCAGCCGAGATGATGCGTATCAAGGAAGAAGAGGAAAGAAAGAAGAAGGAAGAACAGGCTGCCCAGGAGGCCGCGGAAAAAGTGATCGCCACGCTTACTTCCGATGGACGTTCTCTTCCTCAGCAGTATGCGGACGCGAAGCAAAAGCTTACCAAACTGAATCAGATCTGCGAAAACTACGATGAAATCGTTGTTCGGATCCAGAAACTTACCGCTCAGAAAACGAAAGCCACAGATAAGTTGACCGAGCTTCGTTCTCAGTACGATTCTCTCGGGATGTTTGCCGGCAAGGAAAAGAAACGTCTGGAAAGCGAGATCTCGGATACGAATGAAGAGCTATATCAGATCGATACCAAACTTGCTTATGCAAGTGAGATGCTCGGTGGGTTCTCGACGAAAGAAGATGCGCAGAAAGCCCTTGTCGAGACAAGAGCAGATGTCGCCGTGCTTTACACGAGGGTTACCGGGGGAGTGGTAGAAAGCGAGACGGAATGGAGCTTCGCGCAGGCGCTGAAAGTCCTGCTGTCCAATCCTCGCGTGATCGAGATCGTAAGCGAAAAGAACCTCAAGGAGGTCTCCACGTACAAAGGATTCGTGAAGATCATGTTCGGCCGGTATCCGCAGACGCCGAAGAGCGAGATCTCCGACATCGAGTGGCTGGTACTGAAAAGTGAGGAAAACAGAGCCCTTCTGATCAGTAAAGACGCCCTCACGAGCCAGAAATACAGCGAGAACAATACAGAGGTTCCGTGGGAAAAATCTTTGCTTCGAAAGTGGCTGAATGAGACATTTATCAATGGTGCTTTTGACGAGAAAGAGATGAAGATGATCCTGAGCACGCCGGTTGCGGCGGAAAAGACGCCTTCATACAGTGCCTCATCTGAAAACGATACCATCGACAAGATTTTCGTCCTGAACAGCCTGGAGGCCAATCTGTATTTCGGTTCGAACAGCGCACGGGCATGTCAGGGAACGGCGTACTGCCGCGCACAAGGCGGGCTCACAGATGAGGCCGGACCATGCAAGTGGTGGCTGCGGTCGGCCGGTGCCTATGTCAGCGACGACGGCTCTGTAAACTTCGGCGGGCGAGGAGTCTTTGCCGGTATAAACGCCGTTCGTCCCGCACTTTGGATCAACATAGAAGCGTAGATGGCGCTTACTCTTCGGCGCTTTTTCTCGAAACGATCATATTAAATAATATCTTCGATGCAGAGATTTCTTGACCATGATTCCGACTTGATATACTTGAGGTTGACCATGAATGATGTAAAGATGTGTCCTTCCTGTGCGAAGGAAATGGAATATGACAGTTTTTCCGGCCGCTATGTCTGTGCTGAATGCGGTCGTTCTGAAGCCGCAAACACCGGCGTGGATTTTCACGTGTCTGTTCCGAGATCGTCCGATATTTCCTCTGTTCCCATGGAAAAAGCACCTTCTGAAGTTCCGGCTGCTCCTGATGCAACTTCAACTCCGATCCCCAAGCGTTCCTATACCGACGCGCTGGAGATGCCTTCCAAAGATGCCAAGCCTTCGAAAAAGAAGAGGGAGGCTCCGTCTGCAAAATTGGAGGCAAGTTTTGTTCCGAGCACAACAAAAGAGAAGGACGAGCCTGCGGAGATACTCCGATCCTTCTATAAGGAGTTCGAATGTGCCAGCATAGAAGAGGTTCTGTTCCGTGCCGAAGACTCACTGAACGAAGAAAACTTAAATCAGATCTCAAATCATCCTTTACTTAACGACCTTTCAAAAGCACAGCCGAGGGGCTCTCTTTCGAAGAATATCATCGCGTACTGCGATAAAGTGCACCAGCTCATAAGAGCGGAAGAAATGGTCCGGGATAGTCAGAAGGACCTCGAAGATGCAGAGAAATATGTTCAGAAACTAAAAGAACACGAAGCAAGGACTCCGAAGATCAAGTTGCCGTTCAGCGGAGAGGTATGGTTAGTGGTTCTTGCCATACCATTGTTTATCTTATTGACTGTATTCTTTGACGATGATCATGACACGCTACCACTAACGAAGGAAAACATAAGCCTGACGTTCAAGTTCGTCGGGTTCTTGTATGCCATCATTTTCGTGATTGTAATCATCATGTCGACTATATCCGTTATCAAAAATTCCTCCGCCGAAAGGAGGGGAAATAGGTTGCTCAAACTGAAGAATGAGCAAGTAAATGAGACGATAGAAAGAGCCCTCAAACTTCAAGACGAGAAGGAGCAGATCTTAAAGTCGATCCGAACCGAAGAAGCGTTGATACGTGAAAAGTACATAAAACGAAACAGCAGATCGATGAGATAGGATCTGTTCACTTCAAAACCGAGGTCCAGTTTTTCTCGTGATCCAGATACAACTCCGTAAACTCTCCGTCTGCCATGATCTTCATAAGCTCGTCCATCTGCCAGATCCAGTTTGACTTCATGACTTCGCTTCTTTCCATCCAGAAGACTTTTCCTTCGGAAGAAGAGGTGAGTTCGCCGGAGAAACGGTCTGTCTTGAACAGGAAAACAACATAGCGTGAACCGTCTTCGTTGATCCATTCTTTCACTCCGCAAAGCTTTGGTTTTTCTATCGTCAATCCGGTCTCTTCTTTCATCTCACGGATGACCGAATCAACAATCGCCTCATTCTCTTCTACATGCCCGCCGGGAAAGATGATCCCGTCCGCGCCTTTCCCGACTTTCTCTTCGACCAGCACTTTTGTGCCGTCGTAGATCATACACATATTGGTAAGGATCACCTGTTCTCTTCGTTCCAATTTTATATCCTCCAAGGAAAAGAAATACTATCCGTAGAATCACTCTATGCGACTATTATACCAGTAACCAGTATATGGTAAAATACAACCAGACACATCCTGTCCGGTACTGAAATCACGGCATCCGTCACTCTCTGTCGTGGTCAGATCCGAATGTTGTTGATACTATTTTCTCGAAAGGAGGCCGCTATGGATCAGGTAAAGATCGGAACATTTCTCAAAGAGTTGAGAAAAGAAAAGAACCTCTCACAGGAACAACTTGCAGAAAAGTTTTATGTTTCTACAAGAACAATATCCAGGTGGGAAAATGGTAACACAATGCCGGATATCAGCGTGATCATCGAACTCGCTGATTTCTATGAAGTGGACATCCGTGAATTATTGAACGGAGAAAGGAAGAGTGACGAAATGAATACAGATATGAAAGAAACATTGGGAATGGTAGCAGACTACACAAATGCAGAAAAAGAGAAGATCATCAAATCTCTCAAGACGTACGTTGCGGCTTCGGTGCTCTTTTTCGCCCTGATCGGAATCATTATCGCCTTTAATCTGACAAGAGTACATGGCGCATTCCAAGGCATGGCTGCTTTTCTGGCGACGATCGGTCTAATCTATTCAATAATGAGTGTTATTAAACTGCGTCAACTCACAGGAAAGATGAATAAAGAACAGCACAAGAAAGCCTCGGTCAAACTCGGCATTTTCCTCGGAATCGTGGGGATCATTGCTTTGGTGGCGATCATTGCGGTGCTTTGATCAGGACGATCATGAATTACGATCAAGCAGGTCCTCGACCTGCTTTTTCTTTATCTAGTGTGGGGTATAATAGCGGTATGATCATTCATCCGATTCCGCCAGTATACGATAAGGATTCCAGAGTTCTGATCCTGGGCAGTTTTCCGTCTTTTAAATCGAGAGAGACGGGATTCTTCTATGGCCATCCGCAGAACCGTTTCTGGAAGGTGCTGGCCTCGGTTTTTCAAGAGGAGACACCCAAGACCATCGATGGGAAGAAAGATTTTCTTCTTCGCAATCACGTGGCGGTCTGGGATGTGATCCGCTCCTGTGACATCGAAGGGTCTTCGGATGCGAGCATTCGGAATGTCGTTCCCAATGATCTTCAGACGATCATGTCTTCTGCCGAAATAAAGGAGATCTATGTGAACGGGAAGACAGCGTACAAGTTTTATGAGAAGTATATGTATCCGAAGATCAAAAAAGAGGCGATAGTTCTACCGTCGACGAGTCCTGCCAATGCGGCGTGGGACCTGGAGCATCTCGTAAATGCCTGGCAATGCATCAAAGGATGTCACTGATTAGATACTCGGTTGCGACCTTGTTACTCCTCTGACAAATCTACATACAACTGGACAAATGTGGCGTATCAAGATATAATTTTAGTGTAATAAGACAAATTTGGCTATATATTGACAGACGAAGTGGTGATGAAAATGTTCAAAGAGTATACGAATTTATGCGAACGACTGAAACAGTATCGTATCTATTATCCGCTCACGCAGAGTGACCTGGCGGAGAAGTCGGGTGTGTCAGTCAGAAGTATATCCAGATTTGAAAATGGGGAAGACATCAGCTTGTCGAATTTCCTGAAACTGCTTCGTGCTCTGGATCTTGACGATCGCATGATCGATATGATCCCCGATCAAAGTAAACGGCCGTCCTATTATCTTGAGAAGGAAACGAAACGGAGAAGAGCATCTGTAACCCGAAATAAAAAAGGGAGTGCTCCATTTGTGTGGGGGGATGAGAAATGATCAATACTGCAGAAGTATTTCTCTGGGGGACGAGGATCGGGATTATCCATCAGGAAGATGGGAAGGCTTATCTTTCTTTCGAATATGACAGGGAGTTCGTAAATAGCGGAATCGAACTGTCTCCGATCAAGATGCCCTTGAGCAGCCGGGTTTACTCTTTTCCGGAACTCGCTGGAAGTGCTTTTCATGGAGCACCGGGGTTGATCTCGGATTCGCTTCCGGATTCTTTCGGAAACCGGGTGATCGAGCGCTGGTTGAATGAGCAGGGCCGTTCGCTCAGAGATTTTAACGCTGTTGACAGACTGTGCTATACCGGAAAACGAGGAATGGGTGCTTTGGAGTACCGGCCGGCCAACGGACCGGAGATGTGGGAAGAAGATTCAATCGATATTGCGAAGATGGTGGACTTTGCGTCCGATGTGCTAAATGACAAGAAGAATCAGAAATTGCGCATCCAGGACGACCCCGGGTACGGGCAGTTGATCCAATTGGGAACGTCGGCAGGAGGAGCCAGGGCGAAAGCATTGATCGCGTGGAATGAGAGTACCGGCGAGATCCGAAGTGGGCAGATCGATGCGGGTGATGGTTTTGAATATTGGCTTATGAAGTTCGATGGTGTGAAGAAAAACGGCGACCACGATCTGGAAGATGCCATCGAGTACACGAGGATCGAGTATGCTTATTCCCTCATGGCGAAAAAGGCCGGCATAAAGATGAGCGATTGCAGATTGTGGGAAGAGAACGGGCGCTTTCACTTTATGACAAAGCGTTTCGACCGAATCGGAAATCAGAAGATCCATATGCAGACTTTCGGGGCAATGACGCACATCGATTATAATTTTCCCGGGCAGTCAAGTTATGAAGAAGCGGCAGAGGTCACGATGCGCCTTACCCATTCGGCTTCTGATGTAGAAGAACTCTATCGGAGAATGGTCTTTAATGTGCTTTTGGTCAATCAGGACGATCACGTGAAGAACATCGCTTTTCTCATGGATAGAAGAGGAATTTGGAAACTGGCTCCGGCATATGACCTGACCTTTGCGTACAACCTCGAGAACAGGTGGCTGCGGGCACATCAGATGCGAGTGAACGGAAAGACAACCGATATCTCGTACGAAGATCTGATCGAATCGGGGAAAAGTATGGGACTTACGCCCCGAAAGTGCACTGGGATCATCCAGACGATCAGAAGCGTGAAAGAGGATTATATCTCGTACATGAAGGACGCAGGTGTGAGTATGAAGACGGCAAAAACACTGGTTAAGATCTTGCCTTCGATGTGATCTTTACAGCCAGATAACGTCACTTAGGAGCTGACGGATATTCTGCTCGTTGATACGGACGAGTTTCGCCAGATGCCATGCGCGTTCCTCGTCGGTCATGCCTTCGAGATCCTTCGCGTGTACGCCGTCTGCGATCGTATCGAGTTCCTGAAGTTGCGCCTGTGCTTTCCAGATGACTTCATTCAGTGCGCGCCGTTTCTCCTCGAAAAGCGCTGTCATGTCTTCCTCGGAGAGTTTGCCGGACAGGAGCTGTTCGATCTCGTTGAGCGAGAAGCCGATGTCCTGGAGTTTCTGCAGGGATTCGACCTGTTCGTACTGGTCCGGAGAGTAATAGCGGTACCCCGTCTCCTCATCGACGGCTACGGGCTTGATGATGTTCTTCTGCTCATAGATGCGCAGCGCCTTTGGAGAGATGCCGGCAAGTTCGGCCAGTTCACCAATCTTAAGAAGCGCTTCGTTTTCATGTCCGGGTATTTCTTTCGGCTGATCCATAGGACTCCTTTTCATCGATGAGCACTTCGCAGGCACGGACGGCACCGGCCTCGTGGCTCCGCATACTGTGGACCGCGTTATTGATGAGCATCGTGCTCTTCATGATGCCCGCGCGGTACTGCGTGATCTTCATGAGCGCTGCGATATCAGCGATCTTTGTTCCCATCATACTATCGCCGCACAGAAGAAGCAATAGGTACCCATTAAACCCGGAGAACGTGTTGATCATGGTGGCGCGGGCGACTCTTCTGTGGACCTGCATATTGGCATGGAGCATATCGAGACTGGTTTGCTCGACTTTCTTCAGGACCTGCTCTTCACCTCCGAAAATGAGGATCGCATCGCGGGCACGGACGACCGGCTCGGCCCAGTTGGTATAGCGTCCCAGAGCCTCCTGCGCACGGTGCTTGAAGACGGGGATCTTTCTGACCACGACGACACAGCTGAGAAAGGAGAAGGGAAGAAGGACCAGCAAAGTAACGATCAGAAGCGGGAAATTCAGAAAACCGAGCACGATGGCGGAGAGGATCACGTTGACCAGCGCGATGACCAGATGCATAAAGTTGACCGGGGCCATGAGATACGTGTGCAGGTGATCGATATCGCTGTTCAGGCGGTTGAGCCATTCTCCGCCGGAACGCATCTGGATCTCTTCATACCCGGCGCCCAGGATCCGCCGGAGCATACGCTTCCTGAAAAGCTTCTGAAGCCGTACATTGACGCGCACGGAGAGCGTACACCAGACAGTCATGTTATACGCAAACAGAAGCGCAGTCAGCACGAGGAAAAGGAAGAAAGTCGGAAGAAGCTGACTCTGATTCCCTTGATCGATCAGACGAAGGAAAACGCCGAGCATGTTCGCGTAAAGTACGGTCGACAGAAAATCGAAAGGCATCCGGAGCAAAAGGAATATGATGAAGATCCGGTGCATCCCGATATCTTTGAGGAGACGGTAGACGTTTCTATTCATAGAGCCTGCCTCCCTGCATGTGGAGAATACGATGGTAGTCCGTAAGATGACCGACCTGATGGGTCACATGGACGATCGTTCTGGACTTATCGGAGGTGGCCGCGTCGAGAGACGCGAGCACGGAAGTCGCGGTGGCATCGTCGAGGGAAGCAGTAGGCTCATCGAGCAGAAGGAGCGGTGCATCCTTTAAAAGTGCGCGGGCGATCGCGATGCGCTGCGCCTGTCCGCCGGACAGTTCATCCGCGCGGTCTCCAAGATAGGTGTGCATGCCGTCGGGAAGAGAGTCGACCCATTCGAGAAGGCTGGCCTCCCGGAGCACATGGCGGACCTGTTCTTCCGGCTGGCCGTGCCCCATGGTGATGTTCTCGTAGATCGTCATCGGAAGCAGCATAGATGACTGCATGACCAGAGAGACTTTCGAGCGGATCCTGTCGGGGGATGTTTCTCCGGCGACAGTAACGGATCCTCCGGTCGGGACAAGAAGGCCCGAGAGGATCTTGATCAGAGTGCTCTTGCCGCAGCCGCTCTCTCCGACGATCCCGACACGCTCTCCGGGCGCGATCGTCAGGGAAACACCAGCAACGATATCTGTGTCGGCGTACCGGAAGGAAACGCCGGAGAGTTCTACTAAGTTATTATCTGTTACATTGTCACGCATTTTTATGCCTCCATTTTCTATATTCAGGCCAGCTCGATCCGGCGGAGATTCGACGTAAATGTTCTAAAGTAAGCGATGAAGTTCGGCATGTTCATGAGAAACATCGTCACGCTGCTCTGCAGGTTCAGAAATACGATCAGCGTGCCGAGCGTCATCGACCCGCGGTAGATCAGGATGCCGCCTGTAAGAAGGACACACAGGAGCGGGATCTGCGAAAGAAGACCGGAGATGGAATTCAGTACCGCGATGATACGCTCTTCTTTCTTCGTGTGTTTTTCCCAGTCGGCGAGGGCCTCATCATGCTTTCCCTCGAGAAAAGCACTCGCGTCATATACCGAGACGATCGGGAAATTCGACACGATGCCGAAGGCGACGTGGTTCATGCGACTCCTGGCTTCCAGTCCTTTCTTTACCGTCTTCGCAATAGTGCTTCCGGAGATACTGACATAGATGAGGATCGTGAGATTCGGGATCAGGAGGACGGCAGTCAGGATCGGATTCTCGTAGAGAAGAAAGAGAAAAACGAGAATACTCGTGATGAGCATCCCGACATTGCTGAAGAAGGAATTGCTGAGGTATTCCGTTGCACGGGTGAGCTCTCCCTGCACGACCGACATGGCCTGGTCTGCGGATGTGGATCCGTCTTTCAGAAGATGCCGCATGAACCCCATACGCAGGGAATGCGCGGCGCGCTCCGCAGTGTACTGACCGAGAAGATGGTTGACATAAGAAGTGAGGGGATTGAGAAGACCGAAGAGAATCAGGATCCCGATAAGGAGCAGCGATATCTCCGATCCGTCAGCGATCCGGTTTACGAGCTTCCCGACAAAGTGAGTCGAGAGGATGCCTACACAGTTATGGACAACGGCAAAAAGAACGGCAAGGATCACCCATTTCCGGTTTTGCTTCAGGATCTTTTTCAGAACATCCATATCGATCTTCCTTTCTCTGATGGGGGGCGATGCGCCCCCCTGATTGTCTAAAGAATAAACTTTGCCCTAAGGACAAAGTCAAGAGAAACAGCTAAAAAGATCGGCCAAGGTTTCCTTCAACCGATCTTTTCATTTGAAACTGCGTTCCCCCATCAACGCATATCATCCCAGGTTCTTATTTGCGCGTGCCTGTCGCCTGTAGTGATATAATGGACACAACTTCGGATTCTGTGACAGGAATTCTGAAAGCGAATCATCTACACTAAAGGGGAAATCAGATGGACTGGGTCAATGTGATTCAAGAGACGCTCCGATATGTGGAAGCGAATCTTCTGACAGTGACGAGTCCGAAGGAGGTGGCCCTTGCCGTGCATGTTTCTGTTAGTTATCTTCAAACCAGTTTCCCAATGATCACGGGATTTTCAATCGGCGAATACATCCGCAACCGGCGACTCTATCTGGCAGCGATGGAACTTCTTGAGAAAGACGTCAAGGTGATCGATATTTCGGAGAAGTACGGGTACGAAACGCCGGAGAGTTTTACGAAGGCGTTCAGCCGTTTTCACGACGCGACACCGAATGAGATCAAGAA
>JAFZLF010000003.1 GCA_017551625.1 Clostridiales bacterium
ACGAGCTAGACTTTGTTCGGTTTTTGACCTTTTTTGACATTTGCCGTTTTTAAAGGTGTAAGATAGGTGTAAACAGCGAGTGCAAAAAAACTGAACACCGTTTTCCCAGTTACTTCAGGGTTTCGCCTCGATATTGCCGTGACATATAAACAACACCTTAATTACGTGCATTTTTGATACTTCTCCGCTTCTAGTTACTTGCCCTTCCATAAGGTGTAGACCAGGTGTAAACTTTGTTCTCATGATCTCTGTAATGCGTATTTTCAGGCGTTCCAGATTTTCATCGTAGTATTGCCATGACACACGAAAAGAATCTTTATCATCTATTCAAAACCCTCTTATTTCAGCATCTTTCGGTTCTTAACTCTTCATGCAAGGCCATGCGCCAAAAGAATATTCTCCAAAACAACAAGAATGATACCATACCCGGGCCCGCTTTTTAAAGGTGTAAAGTGACACCGTATTCTCCAGAACACTACTGCTCCGAAATGTTATAATACCACTAGTTAATTTCTATCGAACGCCTGTAAGCGCCATAGAATCTTGAGGAGAAATGCATCGTGAAACATCATGACCGTTCCGGCTATAACATATATCCGACGACCCGCAAAAGAAGAAACAACAATAACAGAAGGACGATCTTCGTCATCTCTTGCCTGCTCATATGTTTACTCTGTGTGATCCTGAGCATCGTTTTCATCGTCAGGCTCGTCTCAAAAAGCAATAAAGATACGACCACTTCGGTCACGACGGCCGAAAACGTCCTTGTGTCAGACGATCCAGGCAACGTGGCCTCTCTTCCCGTCGACGATGATCCTGATCCCTCCTCTTCTTCCGAGTCCGGCACTGCACGTGTACAGACCGTAGATGCCGCGACACGAGAAGCAAATCTGGCAGCACTTGAGCAGCAGGTCGCAGATTATCTCAACCAACAGGATGGACGCTTCGGCGTGTATTACCTCAACATGAATAACGGCGAATGTCTTGGTTTTAAGGAAAACCAGCCGATCGTTGCAGCTTCCACCATCAAGATCGCGTACAATACATACCTTTACGAAAGAATCGCTTCAGGTGAGATTTCTCTTGATGAAAAGATGACTTATAACGCGGCTGCATATCCGACCGGCGATTATGAAGGCGGAACCGGTACGATACAGAATTCGGCAGACGGCACAGAATACACGCTTCGGGAGGTATCGAATCTGTGCATCACCATCAGTGATAACTGCGCCACCAATATGATCCTTCGTCGTCTAGGCGGTGAAGATTCCGTAAACGAGAATTATCTCAAGCCTATCAGCTGTGTCGTCGATTACCGCGGAACATATAGCTATACGGATTGCACCGGAACGGAAAAGAGCGGCAAGCGCCGCACCAGCGCCATCGACCTTGCGAAGTACACCGAGCACCTCTATCGGGATTACAAAGGAAACCAGGCAGTCTTCCAGCCTCTGATCGATGATCTATGTACTACCGAGTACAACTGGGGACTTCCGGCCGGTGTCCCCTCTGACGTCAGCGTCGCCCACAAGGTCGGATTCTACCCTACCTACTACACTTACAACGATGTCGGCATCGTTTTCGCAAGCGAAGATTATGTTCTCTGCGTATTGACAGAGTGTGGAGACGAGGAAACAGCCCATCAGATCATCGGCGAAGTCTCCCGCATGATCTACGCATACGTCGAATCGAATTACGCCTGACTTAATCACTACTCCTCGATGCGGCATCAATCCTGTTCCCGGATCATGAGATTCACGCGGTTCTCGATGATGGCAATCACCTCATCGAGTGTCTTATCCCCTTCGAAGTATGCCGGCATTTCCTCGCAGATGATGGAGAATATCTTCGGATTGGTGTCGGGAACGACGACCGCGTCGGAAAGCTGGCCGATATACCAGTCCGCGACTTCGTCCGGAAGAATATCCGAACCATACATCCACTGTTCTTGGATATTATGACCGTGGACATATCCGAGAAGCTTTTCCTTTTGAACGCTTTTCATGACCGGATCTTCATATTCCAGCGCGCGCTGTGCATCTGAAGAAAGAAGAGACATCGCAAACTCCCACGCCCCATCCTGAGAAGGTGAACAAGAAGTAATACCGATACCTGTCCCGAAGATGGCTTCCGCATGGCCGTCCGAAGAAGGCATCCCGATAATGGTGTGCGTCTTATATAGATAACCATACACATCCGTAAATTCACGCGCAACCATGCAGGGAAACATCAGCACATTGGTCAGATTCTGCATACCATCATCATACGCGATACTTTCCGGGATCGACGCGATATATTCCGCCATCTTCCGGAATGTCTCGTTATTCAGCGAAAACTTCCCTTTTTCATCGTAGGAGAAACATTGTGAAGTCTTAAGAAACTCCGTCATAAGCGAGAGATCATCTTCAGGCAGGACACTCTTGCCGAGATTACGATCTGCTATGATACGATCATATTGCTCATACGTCAGGCCCTTCTCTCCGTCTTCAAGAAATGCTTTATTCACGCAAAATCCGCTAAACATATATTTGTAGTTGAGTCGGTAGTGCTTGCCGTCCCTGCCGTTCGGCGAGAGCACAAAATCCATGTAATCTCCATTATGGAGGATCTCCTCGGCTTCGACACGCTTCGTCAGATCGATGAGATATTCAGTGTTGTTGAGTTTCTCGTATTCCGTGTCGTAGATGACCAGATCGGGACCGGTTCCGGATCGGATATCCGAGATCAGAAGGTCCATCGCATTGACCTGTCCGGAAAGTGTCTGCGCCATAAAAGATTCTCCTGTGGTCTCATCATAGGAAGCCTCGGCAATCAGATAGTATTTATCTGTAGCTTCGACGAAGTACTCAACGGAATGAATATTGAAATCATTGACGGCCTTATTCTCCGTCGGATCCAGCCTGGAGAAATACGCGAGAGTAAGCATTTGACGGCCGGCATTGGGATTCTTATCCGCCTTCTTGAGTCTGATGATCCTAGTAGTCGCATTCATCCCGAAAGGATCCTGAACCGATTGGTAAATCACCACTTCATCGTCAGATGCGAAGAGTATATCCGCGCCGGTATAATCATCGAAAACATAAGTATCACTAAAACGAAGGAATTCACTTGATTCACCTGTTGCCGGATCGCACTTTATCACACTATGTCCATCACAGGTAAGCGCGGAACCGTCGCGCAGGAAATACACATGTGTGGAATCTTCGATATTCTTAAGTTCAGTCTTCTGCATCTCAAAAGATTTAACATCCAGTGTGCAGTACCACGACTTCACGACGCTGTTCTCGAGGACCTCTGCGGTAAACGTGATCTTATCCCCATAGTTGCGGAAGCCACTGATCGAATTGATCGATGAATCTCTGCCGAAATCAGGAACAAACTTACGAAGGCCACTCCCATCATCAGCAAAAATCTGATAAGAGACTCTGTCTTCTCCTGCATTGGCGATAAGATAAACGATGCTATCACCCACACCGACCAGACCTAAAACCCCGGAGAAATAATCGCCATCTAATATCGGGGTGTTTAAAGCAAACGGTTCCTTCAGTGCACCGTTTTCAAAATCGACCGCATACGCCTGCTCGACATAAGATTCCATCTGGGCATCGTAAGTTTTGATCCGGGCATAATACTTCTCTCCAAGGATAAACATATTCCCTTCAAACACAAATTCATCCGAACTAAGATAATCATTCAGCACGACCTGACCGAGGAGATCTCCCTCATAGGAATATCGTCTTAAGATGCTTACGTCTCTTCCATCTTCTGAACGCAAGGAAAACCTTACAATAACCGCAGTCTCATCCGACAAAGTGCAGCTGACAGATACGTTTATGAAATCACCTTGCTCTGACGCTTTGATCTCATCGGGAGTGACCGTGGTCACGGTCTCGTTCCACCAGGGGGTGTCTTCTGCGATCCTTCTTGCAACTTGTTTTTCCTTCTTTCTGCAGGACACCGTAGCAGGGAGCAGTAAAATGGCCGCAAGAATACACGCTATCTTTCGCATAGTTACAATACCTCTAGTTATCAGTTTGCCACCCCATAGCATTCTATCACGAATCTGATCAATTGTGCGACCTCTCGTTGATGATTGTTGTGACTCTGTTTTTCAGGATCTCCAATACTGCATCCATACTCTTCTGATCCAGAAAATATGCCGGGACTTCTTCACTGATCACGCTTAACACTGTCGGATCCGCATTATCGATAACTGTTGCCGATTGAAGCACTTCTTTGTACGAAGCAATGACACTTTCGTCCAGCGGAATTCCGAGGGAAAACTCAGACCAGTTATACGCCTCAAGTATCGATTTAGATGATGAATCAAAAACACTCTTATTCATCGGATTGCTATAGTCCGATGCAATCTTATTCTGTATATCATCACTTAGACAGCACTTGATAAACTCCCATGCGCCATCCGCAGCATCGGAAGAAACAGAAGAAGAGATACCGATAGACGTTTCAACTGAAATAAGAGGTCCGCTGCCATCCTTCGACGGAAATCCAAGAAGTGTCATTTTCGGTGCCACATAATTATAGTCTACTAAGAAAGATTCAAATGCGCGATAAGATCTTATCCCATCCCGTTCAGCATCGTACTCGGATAGTTCAGAATACTGATTCTTTACATAATCACAAAGGCTTCGGAAGGATTCGTTATCAAAGTTCACAGTATTTCCGGAAATACAGCTGTCACTGACATACGGATACAGCGTACCGAGAATACCAAGTCGGGTATTCTCCATCGGATCAGAACCGATCACTTCATCGAGGTAGGTACGATATTCATCATATGTAAAACCTTTCTGGTCTTCCCTGACATTTTCTTTCTCCACCGGTATTCCGGATACAGAAAAACATACAGGCATATAGAGAAGTTTTCCATCCACCTTCGCTGCATCGATTACATTGGTAAAATAGTCTTCCGTATTGATCCCGCTTTTTCCATTGATATAACTGCTAAGATCGATGAGGTGCCCTTCTGTCTGAATCTGACGGATGTCACCCGCATTCAGTACGATGTCCGGTCCATTACCCGATACCATATCGATCGCCAACTGATCGTAAAGATCAGCTGCACCCATATAATAGATCCCATATCTCTCATCCCGGTCTTCTACATGACTATAGTCAGTGTACTTCTGAATATCATACTTATAATCCAACTGGACATAATAATTCTTATTTGTGTCGTTAAACACCCGGATCGCCTCGCATATCGGATACGACAAGCTCGTATCGCCGACAGACGCTGCTGTAATGATCGCCTTTCCGGCATTCGGATTCTTTTCCGCCTTTTCCAGAACGACAATGGAAGGCGTCGGCTCCATTTCAAATGCGTGATCAAATGATACAGAGGTATTATGACTGCTCTCGTCAAGAAAAACATACTTATCTTCTTTTACTGAAAGAAGTGACAGATTACTCAAGGAGAATCGGTTCAGGTTGCAGTCATTAAAGGAGAGGATCTCTTCTATTTCCCTGGTTTCAAAGTTGATCCGCTTGATGCCATCTTGATCAGCCAGATAGGATTTTCCTTCAAATGTGGCAATATGCTTATTTACAATAGAATCCAGCCATGCGAAGTCATCGTCTCTGTTTTGTACGGCGCCTGTTTCCAGATTCATAGTCACGAATTTCACACTACTATAGGCACAGACCAGAAGCAGTTCCTTTTCTGAAACAACTAAGTAGTTGAATATAAGAAAGATATCTGCAGAAGGAAGCGCCGCATTCAGATCCACTACCTTACTTTGCCCGTTTTTGCTGATTATGTATGCATACGTGTTTGTGTCCTGGTTATTGTAACCGGTTACCGAATACTCTCCGATCTTCCAGGTTCCTTCGCACCAGGTCCTATCGTTTATCTGAAAACCGGCCAGATCAACAACTGCTTCCACGCGTTCGCCGATCTCCCCCGTCTCCATATCCACGCTTGCCCAATAGTGTTTTTCTTTTCCGCTGCTCGTGTCGACGATATCCAGATTCACACCATCGCCGGAAAGGATCACGTCATTGATCCGTGTCTGTTTTTCATTCGAAATTACTTTGCGGATATCTACGGATCGGATCAGTTTTCCGCTGAAATCATAGCAATCGAGGTTGTAAAAGCGGTATTCATCCTCACTGTCTTCTCCCCACACAAAATCGTCAGGCACCTGATACATTCCTTCCGCCTGGAAAATCACACTATCCTTATAAGCACCGACCATATAGTTGTTATAATACAACGTCTTTTGGTCTTTGTAGGGGTCTTTTATTTCGGCTGTTGTGGAAGTAAACCATGCAGCATCACCTGCAACCGTCTTGACGCCCTCCGGTTTTTTCTTTTTACAACCGGAAACAAACAGCATTTCCGAAACGGTCAAAAAACCGCAAACAAACACCACGCAAGTTCTTTTCACGATGTTTCTTTTCATAAGACATACCTCACGCTCAGATAATATATATATATTTCAAAAAAGACTTTTTACGAAACCATCAGACTTCCATATATGTCACGCCGTTGATCTCTACGCCGTTAAAGTTATCCAGATCCAGAAAAACGCCAAATTCAAGAGAGAATTCCCCACTTCCAATATCACCGGAATACCCGACGTTTACATCTTCAAGGTCAGTGGTAACACGACCATTTGATTGACATGTCATGATATTCAAGCGGTCACCGTCCGTTCCCAGAACAACGATGCTATCTATGGACGTAAAACCTTCATTTGCCGGTCCTGACCAGTTCTCATCCAAGCGGCTCACTCCATAAGGAGACAGTGTCAGTTCTTCGCCATCTGCCGATCGAATTGTTTTTGTAGGGACATTCGGCTCCGTAAGCAGATCAAAGTATATCCCCTCGTAATACGTATAATCCTCAACTACTACATGGCCATACCCATCTGACTCGCCGGTCTCCACATATTCATAGAAAATCATTCTTCTCGGACGGGATTCATCGAGATAAGCATTGTGCGCATCATATGTAAATGCAAAGGAGATCTCATCTTCACTTATCGCGTCTCCGGTGGCAGATTGAGAACCGCCGCCACCCGGATAGATCCACTCGCCAGTATCTGCATACACCTGTTTCGACTCCCGCGAAATAAGATGACTCTTCGCATCTTCCGTCAGTGCCGTCAGTGTATACACACCATAGATATAATTGCCGTCACACATCTGTACATCCACAGTCAAACGGATCTTCCCGTTTTCTACCGTATATCCGTCCACCAGCATGCTCTCCTCTATCCTCTGAACGCCTTTGTCAGAGAAGTAGACCTTCAGTTTGTCGCGGTGTGTGATTTTCTTATACGCGATTACACCGACCGGGATCATGACGGCCGCAGCCGCGGCAACGAGGAGACATGTACGGATCTTTTTTCTGAGGCTGATGGTATGCTTGGCCGTATAGATTCTATACTCGTCGACATATTTTTCGTCGATTTTACTCGTGATGTTCATATATTCCTGCTCGTTCATTGTGATCCGTCCTTTCTGTCAATGTATTCTCTAAGGTCCTCTCTCATCCGGTGCAGCATCGTCTTGACTTTACTTTGGGAAAAACCCGTTTTCTTCGATATGTCTGAGATCGATTCGTTGTACCAGTACCGGCCCACAAAAACGACCCGCTTTTCCCGAGGAAGTATGCCCAGATACTCGTTGATGTACTCTGCGATCTCATCACTTCTGTCGTCAGCGAGGCTCTGATCCGGGATACACTCGTTCATCTCCGAAGTCAGCTCCACAAGCTGTGCCGATCGTTTCTGCGCCGTGTTTTTCTTAATTACATCCAGTGCCGAATTCCTACAAAGAGCCGCCAAATAGGCAAACAAATTGTCAGGCCGTGTCGGCGGGATCGTGTTCCATGCACGCACATAGGCGTCATTTACACATTCCTCAGCATCTCTTTTGTCGGAAAGAAAGCGCGAGGCAAACCGGAGCAGCCGGCCGTTATAGGACTTAATGGTCTCGCTGATCGCATCCTCATCTCTTCTGAAATACAGATCGATTATGTTAGTATCATTCATTCGTTTAATCACTTTCCAATGCGCTCTTTCCCTGTAAGTAGAAATCTCTACCAAAATGGTTACATACTCTTCCGGAATTTGCAAAAGAAATTTCTACACATGGTATAATTCTACTTAAGAGAGGTAGCGGACTATGAAAGCGAAAAAACGGATATGGATCGGGATAATTGTCACGACCGTCATTCTCGCGGCATGTGGGTGTCACTCAAAAGGTTTTTCTTACCGGACACTGGAGCGGCATGCGCGCAAGGAGGCGGCAGAGCATATCGACGCCGCCTCAGAGTTTTACGTATTTGAAAATGAGGAAGACGAATGGGCCCGCTACATTTCTGTCAGTGGCGATGACGCGAAGGAAGTATTTGACAAGATCATCGATCAGCGCGGCGCATACAGATATGCGGACCTCCCGATAACCGATGCTTTCTACATGCAAATATCGGAAAGAGTTGATGACGGACGCAACAAAGCGTGGACGAATATTTATATGATCACATTTGAAACAGAAGAAGCGGCTCAGGATTTCTTCGACAGTTCCCATTACGAAGGTGCTCCGTCCGGAAACGGTGAGGACTACTCGTATGTTTACAGTCTCAGGAAATACCCGCGCGGAACAGTAGGCAGCTGCATGTATCTCCAAGGCAGATCCGTCATGAAATTCTATACCAATATGCCGATTTCCGAAAGCTGGGATCGCATCCGGGCGATCTGCAAAGATTTCGGCGTCATCATTCCCGAGGCTGATCAAGAAGCATAAGTGATTCCGGGTATTTACCTATTTTATTGTAAGAAGTACCTGTACACATGATATAATCTCTTTATACAGGCGTATGTCCTATTCTTCAGGGGGAAGTCGCAATATGGCAAAAGCACTGAATGAGTTCGAACGGTTTCTTCAGGATGAGGTTGCAAAATACAAAGGCGTAATGATGCCGATCAAGGCCGGTTTTCTGGAGCGGATCTTCAAAAAGAAGGAAAAGGGAGAGAATTTCCATCCGAACCCGGACGACGAGTTCACCTGGTCCGAGATCGGACCGAATTACTCGATCATTAACGATTACCACAGTCTATTCGTAAGAGCCAGAACCATGACTCCGTATGTCGGCTCCGAGGCGCTAATGGTCGAAAAGATCCATCCGAGCGGATATCTGATTCTAAACGGTCATCACAGATGGGCAGCCGGTATGCGGGCCGGATTTAAGAAGATGCCGATCTCGATCGTGAATCTCACTCAGGAAACAGACATCAAGAAGATGATTCAGAATTCTAAGCATGACAAGCGAGTAACGCTGGATCTCGATGAAGTCATATTCTGCAGGAAGGAAAAAGACGTACCCGAGAAAAGACTGTCATTTCCTTTCAACAAGATGTACAAAGAGCGTATCCGCCTTGGCATCTCTGCCCTACTTCATCTTTTCGCGAAGGAAGGGTACGACGTATGGATCTATAGCTGGAACTACTATTCGATGGAATACATCAAGGCCTTCTTTCACAAGTACCACGTCAACGTCGACGGCATCATCACAGGTACGAAGCGTAAGGAAAAAGGGCACTCGGAAGCCATGCGCCGGACCAGAGAACTGTTCGAGGGCCACTATAAAGAAACGATCCACATCGACAGATACACCGTGACACGTACTTTCACGGGAACGAAGAACTTTGAAGAATATCCAATCGCAAGCTAGGAAGCTTCCTGGTCTGCTGCGGTTATGGATATCGTGAACGGGTTTACGGAAAATGGACAAAAGAAACGAAAAAAAGATGCGCGTCTCCTTTGATCTGGACGAAGTGCTTTTCGTACGGCCGGAGACACACAAGACTGAACCACAGCTCCCCTTTCCGTGGCGACTGATCTACAAAGAGCGCCTCCGTCTCGGGACTCCTGAACTCATTCACAAGTTACAGGAGATGGGCTACGAGGTATGGATCTATACTTCTTCTTTCCGCTCAGAGAATTACATCAGGAACCTCTTCCGTTGTTACAAAGTGAAATTCAACGGAATCGTTAACGGACAGCGACACATGAAGGAAGTGCAGCGAGATGCGAAAGAGATGCTTCCTCAGAAACTCCCGAGCCGCTACCACATCTCTCTTCATATCGATGATGAAGCAATCGTCTGTAACCTCGGACGGCAGTTCGGATACAATGTCTACCAGCTCGAGGCGCAGGATGACGACTGGAAGGATAAGATCATCGCACAGGCTGAGAAGATCCGCAACCGCATGGTACTGAATCATGAACTGTAAGAAAGGAGATCGTCGTGATTACCAGACAGAAGAATTCCATTATCAGGCTCCTCTCCCTTATACTTACTTGCGCGCTTATCACCTCTTCCTGTAAAGGCACGGGTGAATCCTCCTCGAAGAAGAAGTCCACGAAAAAGAATGCAAACGATGTGGAAACTGAGGATACGACGCTGCCGTATGTGGATGAGATGGAAGATTACTGGAATCTGGAGGACTCTTCAGATTCCGAGGCTTTGGGCAACAGCCCTGCACTCTCTTTTTCACCTTGTGACGGGATACATGTCAATGCGAAAGAGAATCAGCTCTACAGTGATACGGAGATCACCTTTACCCCTATGGAAGATGAAAGCGATCCGAAGGTGCAGGATGCGCTTGCCATCCTGGAAGAAAACGAGATCCTTGCCTTTGGCATCTGGGATGTGGATGCAGGACTCGATCCGCAGGAAGTTCTCCCCGGTCAGTATAATGTCTCGATCGATCTGGAGTATCTGGAGCTGGATTCGGAACTATACGATTACACACGCATCTATCGCATCGACGATGAAGGAAACTTCTTTATTCTCAATTCAGAAGTAGACGGATCGATCATCCATTACAGCACCTGCCAGAACAGCCTCATCATCGTCGGATCAGTCGGACTGGGTCTGATTGCCGGCTTCTACATAGCGGACCAGCTAAGAAACGGATATTACTACGACTCCAAAAGCGAGCGATATATCGCAGAAAGATCGACGGATTACGGATCTTTTCTCGTGAAATGGCTCATGGAGGACGCACTCCCCGAGCTTCACGAGAAAGTCGTAAGCGCTACGAATCTTCAGCAAAAGCACCAGCAGGAAGCAAAAGAATACACCAAACAGTTCTCCTCCCTTCCGAAGACAAAGCAAAACGCGATCGAAGCCGCCCGGTACAAGGATCTTCTCGAGGAAGATTCGGAATATCAGACTCTTCGCAAGGAAATTGCCGAGACAAAATGGCCGTTTCCGGAGATCGTCACATTCGCCATCGAAGCCATCACCGATGCCTACAATTATCTTGGCGGGGCCGGCTACAAGATGCCGAAATACACAGTAGAGTTTCAATTAAAGAAAGGTCTGGATAACGGCGGACTCGGCATGGCTCAGAGTCCCTGGTACGCAAGGACCTATCTGGAGCTGGACATCAATGAGCTCCAGACAGGAGAGAAGAAAAAGAAGGACAATTTCCGCATCACCGTCACCCACGAACTGTTTCATCTCTGCCAGAACCGTTATCGCACTTATTTCGTCGATTCAGTCCGATTTGACGAGATGGTCGCGATTATCCTGGAAGAAGATGCACTTGCATATTACAAAAGCAACGGGAAGATCGACACCGATGTTGAACTGACCGACACGTATGCATACGGTATTTTCCGTATTCCGCCTGACGGTGATCCGGATTCCTCGTCCGTGAAAAAGAAAGCAGAGGATATGATCATCATCCAGCACGGTTACAATTGGGGCGGATTTGTCTCCTATCTCCGAAAGAATGTCAAATCAGATGTTACTGCAAAAACGATCATGGATGCGAGAGGCTACTTCACCACTCCGGAAATCGTTTCCACGATCACGAACGTATTCGGCATTTCGAAGAGTGACCTGTGTAAGCATTTCCATGATTATATGGTTTCAAGAAAGTCTGATGTCGGTCTTCTCATCTTTGAGATCAACGGAAATTCACCTTACCGGCTCCCCGCGGCAAAATACATAAACGAGTATATGAGCGAGCATCTGGACCTTATCTGTGACGGCAGTTTAACTATGACGATGCGGCCGATCGTTCAGAACTGGTACGCTTACTATCAGACACCCTATCTGATCGTTCCCGACGAAGGAACGACACTCGATCGTGGGAACGTAGATATCGTCCCCTGCTCCGATTATGTGGAAACGCCAAAAGGTCTTTATATTCCGATGGTAACTTTCAAGAAAGATACAGATGCCCAAAACGAGAAATACATGTGTATCATGGAGATCTACGGAGATGTATCTGACACCACCAATCTTCAGAAAGGCTATACAGTACATGCACTTGGAAAGATCGGCGAGCCTTCATTCGAATATGTAAAGGACACGAATCAAGTGAAGGTCATCTTCCCGGAAAAGAGCGAATCCTGTAAATCCGGTGTAATCGACGGATATGTTCTCACAGTCAAGTCGTCTCTCGGCGAACAGATCGAAGTATACTATCCCGTGGCCAATCTGGATAATGAGCAGTTTATCGATGTATCGCAACTGCGTCCGAACGAGAAGATCAGTGAGGATGTCACGCTCACGGCAACGCTTTGCGAGTATGTGAAAGGAAGTAAGGATGAGATCCTTCTTGCCATTCCATCGGATGAATATTCGTATGAGATCAAGGGCGAATTCTATGATTCGGCTATATTCACCTACAATTATGGATCAGAAAGTAGTACCTACCATATTTCGGGCGGACGATTTGCAGGTCTGAAATTCACCGGCGATTCTTATGACGGAACGAATGGATATGTCTGGTGCCTGTCTCAGATCAAACGGGGCGACACGATCAGCATCACCGCTTCAACGAATTCCACATGCACGTACAATTTATCCGTCTACGGCTATAACCGCGATGTCAGTTCCGGTTCGCAACTCATCAGCGAAGACGGCATGGCCTCCTTTACCTTGGATTCATTCCCGGACGATGTCTACTTCATCGAAGTGACCTGGTGGAACCGTGATGAGAACCGCGGAGTGCAGCTCTCTTTCGAAGTAGTAGACGAATACACAATTCCCGGAATACCGGAACTGACGATCACTCACTGAGGACACAGGCTGATTTCAATCAAAGAAGTTCGTTTTTTTTACTTATATAGCCTCATCTAATCTGCATTCTTTGCGATATAGTCGTTTCCCGTCTCATGCTAAAATGAATACATACTGTGGGGATGGGACAGGAGTGAAATAATATGACTGATGAAAGTAATCGGTCGAAGTTTCGTATCAAACACGAAAAGTTATCGATCAAGATCGCTATTGCGATCAGTGCGCTGGTATGTATGGTAACAGTTCCGCTGGGCAACGTCCCGCTCATGATTGTGGCAATAGGGGCGTTCATTCTCTTCACGGTATTGTTCTTCGTAGATAAGATCGCCGGCGCGACGATCACCGTAGACGATGACACAGTAACGGTCTCGCAGCTTTTTAGTTCGAAAAAGATCGCCATCTCCGATATCGAGCATATGCTTACCGCCGATTCCTATTCAAGGCAAGTGAATCGCAGGGTCTACCGCATAAAGATGACGATATTCTATCGTCCTGGCAGGAAACTTGTCCTTTCAGATAATGCATCTACACTCAACGGAATCTTCGGTTTTGTTACCGGCAT
This sequence comes from Clostridiales bacterium, assembly GCA_017551625.1. Taxonomy (GTDB): domain Bacteria; phylum Bacillota; class Clostridia; order Saccharofermentanales; family Saccharofermentanaceae; genus Scatonaster. Next base: position 13,635 of record JAFZLF010000003.1, read on the forward strand.
CCGTGAACGGCGTCCACTTGTGGAGATCCCGCTTTACCAGGCATATGAACTCATAGAGGAAAAGCGGAAGCAAAAGAGAGCCGTCTGAAGAAGCAGTCCTTTTCCATAAAATGCACTGGAAATAGTCGTTTTCAAGCGGTTTCTACGTCGTACTCCCCGTACTCACAGCCGATATGCGTAGCTTCGATCTCGTCGATCAGGATGAGCCGGTCTTTCTCTTTCTCAAAGAGCTTGACCGTGCCCCAGCCATTTCCTCCGTTCCACAGGCGGTTGTGTCGTTTACTTCCATCCGGAGCTTCATAGTTCACCAGGAGCATGTCTCTCTTTCGGCACTGCACCTCTGTCTCCATGACCGCGTGGGTATTCTCCTGACGGACATGCCAGATGACCAGATCCTCCTGTTCCTCAAAGGAGAATTCCGTCTTCACCTTCAGATGCAGTTTAGAGAAATTGAAGTCATACTCTTTTCCTTCGTAATAGAAAACACCGAGAAGCCGGCGATCCAGAGGTACGAAGTAGATCTTCGGCCTTCCTCCCCCTATGTCAAAAGCACTGTTATCGAGTTTCTTCCCGGTTTTCTTACTGACCAGACAATTCGACGAGAGCCATACCCACGGACTGGTAAAGTCCCGTCCCCAGTTCTTGTCCGCATACCCGTAGCACCGCTTAGGCGCGACTATGTATCTTCTGCCATTACAGATGATCGTGCCTTCATACTCTGACTTCATTCCTTCCGCATGCCAGTACATAGCAAATGCTTCCGCCTCGCGCAGTGGTTTACTCGCTCCGTACCCGACATTAAAGGCGATCTTCTTATCTATTTTCAGATCCCAGGACATACTTCCGGAATCGCACATCCACTCCGGATGCGATGTGGCCTCTTCAGCCGTGATATTCACGCTTCCTTTAAGTATCGTCTCAGAAGCGTAGCAATCCTCCGCTTCCACTTCATATGGGGCCTCGGAGCGAATACGAGTATTCTTCAAAGAGAAGAAGCGGTGAAGCTGACAGTGATCCTCGCCCCAGAAACCGGCCTTGACCATCAGATAAGACGGGCGTTTCTTGTCCTTCCTGTTTTCGGGAAGCTGACCGAAGACTGGCACATCCTCGGCCAGTTTCGGATTGCAGATGAAGAACTCGATAAAGAATGGTTTCTCCTCTCCTGTCTCCTCGTCCTGCGCAGTAAAGGAATGCCACCACCAGTCATAGCCGAGACGGGCCAGTGGACCGTGCAGCATAAACGCATCTCTGTTTATATCGTGCTGATTGAACATATATCTTCCCCTATCTGTCCAAAGGATCGAACCGGTGCCACCTCTCAGTACAGGATCTTCAGGCTGTCGCCCTGCACATTCACGCCTTCACTTCTCACGATCTTGACGCGCTGTTCGTTCGAGACGCCGATCGTCTCTCCGTCATGAAGGATCACGTCTTCCCCGACCACATAAGCGGCGATATTCATGAGGAATCCCCGGAGTTCACCGGGATCCTTATCTGAATCGAGGATCTCCAGTTCATCTTTGCCGAACTTGGTCAGGCCGCAGGTATAGGCATTGATGCCGTTTCCCGAACGCCCCAATCCGAACCATACGAGGCTCAAAAGCGGGAAATGATCCTGCCTGATCAGATCAGATACGGCAACCATGAATCTCGGCTCGGCTACGACGTCATTAAAATATACACCGAGGACATTCTCACACTTGCATAGCGTGGACAGCACTCTGGCAAAGAGAGTACCGGAAGCGCGAGGATCTGTCTTTCCCATGACCGTAACGATCAAGTGCGCCTGATGCGTCTTCGTCACAGAAACAGCATCTGCCCACATATAGTTAAATTGCGCGTGGAATTCCGCCTCACCGTTCGGCACACATCGATCGACAAGGCCCACCGCGAAGAAAACGCCCTCATCACTTCCTTCTGGTGTATAGACTAGTGTCGTGGCATTCTCCCCTTCCTTTGACTCCGGCGAGGTCAATTTCGTACCCCAGTCCGCCTCAAATGCCTTCTCGAACTTCTCGTGATCCCACTGCGGCTCCTTAAGAAGCACAAATGCGAGAAAAGCACCGGCCTTTTTAGCACGTTCTTCTCTATCCTCGATCTCCGCAGCCTTATTCTTCCAAAACTGTTTCAGCGCGCCCAGAAGCTCGATCGCATCCCTTTCATCGGTAGAGGAATCGTACTTTTCCATGTGGCTGAAGATCCCTGATTCACTCGAGATAGCGAGGAACCATGGTGCCATCTGGTCCTTCTTATACTTAAAGATCATGCACTCCGCGCCTTCCTCATCCGTCACAGTCTTGACGTACTCGACAGCATACGGTTCTTGACCCAGTTCATGCGGGTGCTCTAGCCACTCGGTCACATTTCTTGTTTCTTCTTCGACAGACTTCATACACACTTCTCCTTCCACCCGATATTCATTCTACCATTTTCACGCAGAATATAGAAAACAACTGTGATATAATTGTCCGTGTCGTAACGGAGTCTCCCCGCAAATAACGGGGAAAACCTGCGGCACGAAGAGTACGAACGAGAGGCAGACACCATGTCAGAGAATAAAGAGACGAAAGTAAAAAGCAAGAAGAAAAAGACCGCCTACCGCCGGATGATCGAGTATCGCATCAAGATTGGCGCCATCGTCGTCGGCACGATCGCTCTTCTTCTCATCCTTTTTTTCACATGTATCGCCGGATACAGTTTCTCGGCGAAAGCCTGGCATGTCAAGTTTGACCCGATCCACGGCTATGCGTACACCTATTACCTTAAGAAAGACTTCACCCCTGCGCACATCGTGATCGATTCATGTTCGAAGTCCGGCGCCGAGGTAACCATTCCGGATACGATCTGGGGCGCACGCGTCGAGGTCATTGGCGACAGTGCTTTTAAATCATCGGTACAGCAGGTAAAGCTCGGAAAATACGTCTACGCAGTGGGAGAAGGAAACGGGCAGCAACAATTCTTCCTCCCCGACACATATGGCAGCACCATATATTACGTGACATTTAAGGACAAAGAAGCATCGGGATTCTACTACAAGGCCAATCCGGACAGGACGCTCACCGCATATGCGTATTTCAAGAGCGCATCCGAGTACACACCACCGGTATCTTATGGCGGACTTACGGTCTCACTGGTGACGGAATACTACGAGAACACCCCGTATCTTCAGGAATTAGCCGAGACACTGGTATCCTGCCAGAGTATGCTTCCCTATAACATGGTCCGTATCAACGAGGTGATGGCAGACGGCATCAACCCGTACTTCTTCAGCATCGAAGATGAGGAGACGACCTCTCGTGTCCAAAATGTATTTAATCACCTACCACAGATATATAAGTATGACTCCGCGGGAAATCCTGCTGACGGCGAGACCGAGATCAAGCTTTCGATCACAAATGGCGGCAGCGCTTCCGGTAAGACAGCCAGAGAAATCATCGAGAGTTATCCCGCGATCACCTTCATCAATGCCGAGCAGGATCTCACATTCAATACCGTCGATGCACTTCTGAATGACACGCAGAGCTTCCGTGACTGGCTCTGTAGCGGCTTTGTATCTATGAGCTGAATTCTCGGCGCTCGATATTCACCCCACTGCTTTCGTGCCGCCGGTAAGACGGATCTTGAGGATCTGACAGGCATCGCGCCCGAAGACAGAGTCCATCGTCTCCTTATACGAAGACACATCCTCATTTTTCAGGAACGCCTGGATCGTCCCGGCAAACCCGCCGCCGTGCACCCGATATGCCGAAGTTTGCGGATCGAGCACAGCGCCGCTTACCGCCAGTGCTACGGACACATTCTGATGTATGACATCCGAAGAAACATACACATTCTGAAGCACTTCTGCGGAGGACTTGCCGGATTGCCGTACTTCTTCTAGAAAAGCACTGACATTTTTGTTATGTAGTGCCTCGACCGCGCGGCCGACCCGTTCATTCTCCATGACGAAATGAATGGCACGAAGAAAGGCTCGATCACCGTAGCGGCCGCGCAGTTCGGAAGAATGAACGATCAGTTCTTGAACCGTCGTGCCGAGCAGAAACTCCCTGCCGAAGAATCCCGCGATTTCTTTCATCTCGCGCGGGATCGCTGCATACTCGGCCGTCAGATCATTATGTGAGCTCTTCGTATCCGTGATACAGAGGCTGTATCCGGCTGTGCAAAGGTCAAAATCAAGCCTCTCCACAGCAGCCTTCTCCGGGTCTTTGAAATCGATATGGATGAGTCCTCCGACCGAGCAGGCCATCTGATCCATAAGGCCACAGGGTTTTCCGAAGTATACATTCTCCGCATACTGACCGATCATCGCGATCTCTTCCGCCGGGACAGACTCATCATTAAAGAGGCCCGAGAGGATCGTGCCGATCAGTGTCTCAAATGCTGCCGATGAGGATAGGCCTGCCCCGATCAGCACATCACTGGTCACATAAGCACAGAATCCTCCGACTTTATATCCTCTGTCGAGGCAACCTTTGACGACGCCCTTGATGATGGACTTCGTCCCGTTCTCTTTACCGGGAAAAGGAGAAAGCTCCCGAAGATCCACTTCGACCTGCGGGAAATCGCCGGACGTGATCCGGATGATTTCATCTCCTGTCGGGTGCGCCACCGCGATCGCGTCACGATTGATGCTCGCGGCGATCACCTCACCATGCTGATGATCCGTGTGATTCCCCATGACTTCCGTTCTTCCCGGAGCTGAGAAGATCTCGATCTGATCTTCACCATAGATCTCCCTGTATCGTTCGATTGCACGGATATATCTTTCTCTCTCATAGGAAAGGAGAGCCGGATCCATATATATTTCCAGAAATTTAGTCTCCACCTCGGTGGAAAAGATCATATCTTTACATTCATCAATGCAGATCATCGGAATCCTCTCTCATTCTTCATCAGGAGCAAACTCCATGACGCCGTTCTCATCCATGTCAAAATCTTCCATCTCGTCATCTGTGGATACGACCTTTCGGAGTGCTTCGAGGATCGTCTCATACTCTCTGACAAAGGCGCCGTGATTCTCGTCCACATATTCACGGTCTCCTCTTCCTGCAGCCTCCTCGAGATCCAGCGCGATCCTCTGGGGAACTTCCGCTCCGATCATCGCAGAAGTACTCTTCAGAGAATGGATCAGTATTCCGTAGTTATTCAAGTCTCCTGCCTTGAGGAACTTCACGAGATCTTCCTTCTTTTCTTTTGATCCTTTCAAATACTCGAGCAGCATCGAGCGGTAAAATTCATCATCTCCGCCGCAATTAGCCAGTCCCTTTGCCGTATTGATCCCATGATCTTCTAGGATCTTAAACGGGGATTCCATATTCTCCTGATCCTTCTTCCATTCCTCCGAAGACGACTTCTCCTCCTCTTCCTTGACGATCTCGACTTTCTCCTCGGGTATATATTTCTTAAGCATCATCTCCAGATAAGTGCTATCGATCGGCTTAGTGAGATAGTCAACAAAACCCTTAGCCAGATACCTCTCGCGCGCACCCACGACTGCATCCGCAGTAAGGCAGATCACGGGAGTCTCAATATTCGGACCCTCCTTATGGCTCTTGATGGCGCGGAATGTCTCTTCACCATCCATCTCCGGCATACGCTGGTCCATGAGGATCACGTCATACTTATTCACAAGCGCGAGCTCGACCGCCTCTTTGCCGCCGCCGGCGGTATCGATCTGAAGAAGCGTATCCTTCAGGAATTCTGTCGCCACGACAAGATTCATCTTCGTATCGTCGACGATCAGGATCTTCGCACTCGGTGCACGGAAGCTCTCGTGATACGCTTTCTTTTCACCGAGGCTCTTCTCAAACTTCTCCTTGAAATTACCGACCGGTTCTTCGGAGAGAACTTGCTGCGGGATCACTACAGTAAACGTCGAACCGACACCATATGTGCTCTCGACCTTCACTTCACCGCCCATCATGTCCAGAAGCATCTTCGTGATCGCAAGTCCCAGACCGGTACCTTCCTTCGTACTGTTCTTCTCAAGGTCGACGCGCTCGAATTTGCCGAAGAGTTTTCCGATGTTTTCTTCGCTGATACCGATACCTGTATCCGTGACCGCCGCGATCAGACTCATGATGTTCTTACCATCCGGTCCGCTCTCTTCTCTCCTTCCCGTGATTTTCAGCGTTACTCCGCCCTTGTCAGTATACTTGACCGCATTGTTTAAGATATTCGTGATGACCTGACGGACACGCACCACATCCCCGAAGAGATGGTCCGGAAGATCGGCATCGACATCGGTCACGAAAGTCAGGTTCTTCTCTTTCGCTTTGAAATAAATCATGTTGCTGACATCGTTGATCACGGAGCTGAGCTGGTACTCCACCTCGACGATATCCAGTTTACCTTCTTCCACTTTCGTAAAATCGAGGATATCGTTAATGATCGCCAGAAGGTTACTTCCGGCACTGTCTACATTTCCTGCATAATTCCTGATCTTACGGAACGCCTCATGGTATGCCATCGGACTTGCGCCGGAGAGTTTTTCAGCCTTCGCAGACTCACGAAGGATCATCTCATTCATGCCGAGGACTGCATTGATCGGCGTTCTGATCTCATGGCTGGTATTAGCAAGAAAATCCGTCTTCGCCTCACTGGCTCGTCTGGCCGCTTCGAGTGCATTATCCTGTTTTATCTTTGCCTTAACTGTCTCATACTGGGCCACGGCAACCATGATGACATTTGCCAGATACATCATCGGAAGACGCGAATAATAGATCTCCGGGAATTGATAACCCATATCTCGGAGCGGTGTATTCATATAGACACACATGATGATGAAGAAAACCAGACAGAAATAAAGGCCGTAGGAAAGATTAAAGAAGAAGAACACCACAGGCACGGCCACGAAGAAAAGGAAAACACTCGAACCGCCGGTGCCGCCCGTATACAGAAAGAATGTGAATGTGATCCAGTACACGACACACTGGATATTGATCGCCAGATGCATCAGCCACTTCCGTTTCTTCTTTCCGAATTTACAGATCGAGAAGTTCATGATGGCGATGGCCGTCATGACTGCACAGAACAGAGCATACTTGGCCACCAGCATATTGCCGTGGATGAAGTTATCGACACAGAGGTAAATACAGAATGGAACGACCACCGAATAGATAATGATGCTAAGTGTCAGATTGACTGTTACATAACGCTCATCGATATGAAATCTCTTTAACTTCTCCATGAATCCCCCCGAAAAATAAAGAAATACTCATACAGTATATCATTATCATCTTAGTAAATCGATAAGGCGCATTTTATCGTGAGAAAAGCGGCCACAGAAGTGATCCTCTGTGGCCGCCGATCTGCTTAAGAATACTATTGATTCCCGGTTATCAGAAGAGTTCTACAGCCTTTCCGTCCGCATCGAAGATCTTCTTTTCACCAGCTACTACATATACGTCACCGCCGAGCTTTGCAGCTTTCTTCTCGATGGCCTTAAACTCGATCTTCTGACCGTCGATCTCGAGGAAAATCTTGCCGAGTTTCTTCGCAGCAGCCTTCTTCGCCGGCGCTTTCTTCGCAGCGGCTTTCTTAGCCGGAGCCTTCTTCGCAGCAGCCTTCGGAGCAGCAGCCTTCTTAGCCGGAGCTTTCTTTGCAGCGGCCTTCGGAGCAGCAGCCTTCTTCGCCGGTGCCTTCTTCGCAGCAGCCTTCTTTACTTCTGCCTTCGGAGCTTCTACCTTCGCAGCAGCCTTCGGAGCAGCAGCTTTCTTAGCCGGTGCTTTCTTCGCAGCAGCCTTCTTTGCCGGTGCCTTCTTCGCAGCAACTTTCTTAGCCGGTGCTTTTACAGCCGGTTTTGCTTCAACTTTTGCTTCTACTTTTTTCTCATCTGCCATATAACTAATCCTCCAATTCATTTAGCGCAAAGCAGTGTTGTTATGATAATTTCATAATAACTATATGTTGAAATTCCGTCAACATGAAAAACGATAATTCCATTCCAGCCGATATAGGAAAAGATCACCGTTTCCGGCATCGACTGCAGTGCTGTCTCCGGAGTGGTTAACAGTAAGTCTCCCTAATCTCACATCCACTTCTTTTTCATCGATACGATACGGATATTTTCTATCCGGGAATGTATCCTTTTCATGATCCTCATCAAACTCCATCACACGAATCGATTGATCGTTAAATGTGCACAGGATCAAATGTGTTCGAGGGAGAAAGCGCATATCGACAACTCCACCCGGATACACCTGCACGAGGTACATACACTCTCTTCTTTTCCCGATGTCCCAGACACTGAATTCTTCTCCGCATTTCACGATCGCAAAGCGGTCATCATCGGATAAATCGAGTCTTGCGTTCTGATATGTTTTAGAAGCTTTTTCCATACTCAAGTGAGAATAAACTACAGATTGATTCTCTTCCTTCATCCATGTGAAATCGCCAAAAGAATTTCTTCCGGCTACGAAGATCCGCGATGCATCTTTCGAGAAACGCAGCTCACCACAATGATCCGAAACACAGATCGATTTTACGATCTTATCTGAGGAGACATCATACACGTAGAGTCTGCGTTCATCGACAGCTTTCTTTAAAAGCGTCTTTTTCCTGACAAAACATGTATTGACAGCCAGGTATCTTCCATCAGCGGATGCCGCCACAAACGTTTCCCGCCCAGGTCTACCTGTAAGTTCTTCCGGCAGGGTCCTATCCACATTTCCATGTTGTCTGTCGAGAAGATACGCGCGAGCATCTGTAATAACAAGAACAAGAAGGCTCATTGGTACAGAATCAAAAGCAAGGACAGTTTCCCCTTCCGGGGCAAAGCGGAACTGTACGCTTCCATCGCGTGCGTCGAGTACAGATAGTCCGCGATCTTTCAAGCAAAGAATCAGATTTCCATCCCAGCTGAAGCTTACCTGTTTATTTGTCATTCCTACTTTGAACGTATCTATCTTCTGTAACTTTTTAATACTGGTTCTGATTCCTCTTCTTCCGACATATTCGGCATAGTTTATCGCCGCCGGATCGTTCTCATAACCCGGAAGTTCTCTTGCCTCGAGGCAGCATCCGGAAGCACCGGCAAAATCACTTTTCTCATAGGCTGCTCTGGCCTCATGCATAAGATCTTCGTACTGTTGGTCAGTCGTTCTCTGTTCTTTTATACTCCGCACATGTGCCAGTGAAAAAGGCGCACGGTATTTCCCGGGAAAATCCCATACGCCATGCATATCGGCTTTTCTCGTCTGGAGGCATCTTCCGGCAAGGTTCCACACCCGTACTTTATCTTGACGAGGTTCTTTCACCAGAAATGATCCGTCGGCCGCCAGAAGGATCCCCGCACTCCCGACTCCGGAGCCGGTCACGCTCTTCTTTAAGATCGTTTTCCCATCCGGAACCGAGTACACCTCCATAACGCCGTCCTGCGTGAGAACATAGAGTCTTTTCTCATCTTCCGAAAATGAGCAGCCTCCGATCGGCGCCCCGACAGAAGACAATACACGTATGAGTTCTCCATTCCGGGCATCAAGCAATACGACCGGAAACCCCTTCCTGACAGGCGCCATCACGAGGTCTGTTGCTCGAAGAGGAACAGCTGCAACATAGTGATTACCGAACGCGATATCATAATACTCACTCTTCGTGCCGAGGGAATACATCTTTTTCCCGCTCCCGATTTCATACACTCGGGTATGCTCATCACTTACCGGCTCATATGAATAGTCCGAATCCAGATCATATCCCTGATTATTCGTGCCATTCAGTTCTTCGATATACCGGACCCCATGAATCGCGATGAGTCGGCCATTATCAAGGAAAGCGAGTCTTCCGTTTCCGTCACACAATCCCTTATCCCCGTCGAAAAGAACTGTTCCGGAGCGAAGATCTGTAACAACACAGGCGAACACTTTCCGGTCACGTGTTCCTTCTTCTTTTCTTTCGATGATGGATGCAGCTCGCGACGCATCCAAAGACACGGTTTCTTTCACATCGAGGATCACTCCGTTGCAAGAAAAAACATCATCAGAGGACTCACACATAGCCACTTCACGGACTCTGGAGATAGCATCCAGTTCTGTTTGACGGCTCATATCCGATTCTTCTTTCCCATCAGATCCCTCTCGGATTATTTTTCCCGCTTCATCGAGTTTCTCGAGAGCCAGTGTTCGCTGTCCGCCTTCGATTGCCAGCTGCGCCATCATGATCGCTATATCTGTGGTCTTCGCCTGGTCTTCTATGACACTCATGTCATGATATATATCTTCGTCCGTGATGGAACCATCCCGCCATCTTAACAGTCCCCTGTTGTATGTCACATACGGATTTTCCGGGTCCACTTCAAGTGCTTCATCAAGAAGCGCACGCGCTTCTTTCTCCATCCCGAGATCCAGAAAACTGAGAGCCCGATTATTGATCGTTCCTGCTGTATTCTTCACTTCGTAGACAGTTCTCGGATAGTGCTGCCCTGTCACGGATTCATAAACCGAAGTGAGTGCTTCTAAGATACAATCAAAAGAACTCGTGCTTCTTTCCCTGCCCACGCATTTTCTTAGGATCTGCTCAAGCTGTGGCGGGATCACGACTCTCTTTTCGTCGGAGTCGATCCACGCATAGGCTTGCGCGCCTGTTTTCCACGGCCGTGAACCGAGATACATCGCAAGCACGGTCAGCGCCCATGCATATACGTCCATCCATTTTTCAGCCATCGCACCGTCCGCCTGTTCCTGCGGACAATACTCGATCGTATAACCTGTCGAATTCCTCTTCGATTCTTCCCACAGATCAGCCACGCTCACAGACAGACCGAAGTCAGTGACTTTCGCCACCCACTTCCCCGTCAGCATGATATTCCCGGGTTTCACATCCTGATGTATCAGGCCATGACTATTCGCGTAAGAAAGTCCTCTGGCCGTCTGTATCGCGATATCCAGAAGCCGTTCCCGTATTACTTCTTCTGTCCCGTCATAAAGCGTCCCGTTTCTGATGCATTCTCTCAGGCTACCTCCGTCACACCACTCAGAGAATACTGAAGGAACACCTCCGACCTCTCGGACGTAATAACATGAAACCACATTCGGATGCAGACCCAGATCGATCCAGTATTTACATTCTTCGACAAACTCTTGTTTTCTTTTGCGGCCGCCCTCAGCAAAGAACCTGGGCTGCGGACGTTTCATCGCCAGGTCGATATCCCAGCCCTCGTGACGGACCTTCCAGACACTTCCCATACCGCCGGAGATCGCATCCGAAAGAACCGTATATGTCTCGAGGATCCGGGTATCTTTTGTTATCTGTTCATTGGAAATCGCATCAGACGGCATATCGCCGGACCTGCTCTCCTCGGGACAGAAAGAGTCTCCGGGGCTTATCTGGCGGGACAGTTCTTCCGAAGAGCCATCCTTACTGACAGAAACACTAAAACTTCTCGACTCTTCACTATCGTTCATATATGCCCCAGCCACTCGATACCCGGATAGGTCTGCATACAGAAGACGCCGACATTGATTGCAAAACGCGCAGACTGATTGATGTTATAGCTCGTATCACGTGTAAAAGCATTGTAAAAAGCGCCAATCGTCAGAGAGTGCGTAAACTCCTCCCATGACTTAAAGAGACGCTTACATTCATCGTTGGCGAAGAGATACGTCTGCATCATCTCCGTATTCGACAGCATATCGACCGAATACATGAATCGGGCGATCGCCAGCATATCACTATAATCCCAGGCCGCCAATCCACCATCGGGAATGAACTCTTTCATCTTACTAAGAGCGAGTTTCGACGCTTCGTAGTGCGTCAACTGCTTCGCATTGAGTTTGTCAAGCGCAGGTTCCTCACCGGTCTTAATGATGTGAAGGATCTCCGAGGTAAACGGAGCGAGACGGTTCTTACCGAAATCCTGCTGCAGGCTCGTAAGATCCGTGATATGCATACGATCCTTAAGGAAGGAGACGACTTTCGGTTTATCCTCTTCACTACACTTAAACAACGGCTGATCCAGCGGGAGCTTCACACCCAGGTTACTCGACATAAACGACGATCCCATAGCAGAGATATACGGAAGAATATCAAGTTCCGGGATCGTCTTCTTCTCGGCCGCCGCCTGCGTTTTGGCCGCGTAGTCCGGAAAGAACTTCGAAAAAGCGTTATATGCACGGTCCATATCTTTCTTGACGTACCCCATGCTGTCCTTGACCAGTTCGTCACACTCATTCCATGACGGATCGATCTCGGCTCTTCTTCTATAGCACTCGATGGCCTTAAACTCACAGTCGCTCTGATCGTAGATATAACCTGTCATATAGAAAAGCTTGCCGATATCAGAAGGCTCGCTGCAGCGCGGGGACAGCTTGGCGATCTCTTCTCTCGCTTCCGGATAACGCTTGAGATTATTGAGCGCAGAAATCTTTCGGAACCACAGTTTATTACTGCGATCTTCCAAAGGGATCTCCTCTATCTTCTGAAGGATCTTCTCATACTCATCCTCGTCGTGCCACTTATCCAGGACTTCATAGATCGGATCGTTGTCGCTGATTACTGCCATAGTTCTTACCTCATCTTTAAATAGTGGGCCTGTCGCTTATTCTTCACGATCATTTTCCTATTAGAGAATACACTAAGTCAATAGCAAAACATCGGGTTTTTCCGTCAAAAAAGAGATTTTATCAGAATAGTTTGACAACAAAGAAACATAAGGATATTATTATGACCGAATGAAGAAATGTTCTTCGACAAAGAAAAAAAAACAAAGTGAAGATGAGGAGTAAAATTATGAAAACTGTTAAGAAACTTGTAGCAGCTGTTCTGGTAACTGCAATGGCTCTGTCTCTGGCCGCTTGCGGTGGTAGCAAGGTAAAGAAGATCTCTGCTGACGACTTTAAGTCCAAGCTCGAGAAGGAAGGCTACACCGTTATGGAAACAGAAGGTGACGAAGGCGTGAAGACAGCTATGATGGCTTACAACAGCGATATGTCTGTTATGCTCACCTACAGCCTCTTTGAATCCAAGGATGACGCTAAGAAGAACTTCGACAACTTCAAGGATGGCGCTGAAGAAGCGAAGAAGTCCGGCGAGATCGAGAAGTTGAGCACCAGCTCCAGCAAGATCACAGCAGATGGTGGCGAGAGCGGCTACGTTGTTGTTGCTTACGCAGAAGACATGATCATCATGGCTACATCCCTTTCCGGTGATGCTGATGCCGTGAAGTCTGCCTGCAAGACACTGGGCATCTGATTCCTCAGATATTACAGCGATTACGAGAGGAACTGCCGCACGGCAGTTCCTCTTTTTTGTTCCCAGATCTACGCATCCTCATCACTCTTTTCTTCTTCTTCTCCTCATCCTGTTGATATGCCGTTCGAAATCCCCGCTTCGGAGAAGCTCCGCGAGGACATACTGCTCGAAGATCGGAACAGTGCAGGAGTAGAATCCGAGTTTTTCTTCGAAAGGCTTCACCAGATCAGGCGGCAGGATCATATATCCGATACGCATTGACGGTGCCAGCGTCCTCGAAAACGTGTTCAGATAGATTACATCCACATCCGGATCCATCGAAAAGATAGGCTCCTCGGCCTTCTTTGAGATCGTCAGCTCCGAATCGTAGTTGTCTTCTACGATCAGTCCTCCCCGCTTCTTTGCCCATCTAAGATATTCGAGTTTCTTCGAGATGTCAGCGGTGACACCTGACGGGAAACTGTGGAATGGCGTCACATGCAGGACCTTTGCCTTCGTCTTCTTTAGTGCTTCTGATGAGATTCCTTCAGATGTCATCGGAAGCGGATCACAGGTGATACCCATCGATTCATATACGGATCTTATCTTCTTATAAGAAGGTTCCTCTATGGCAAAAAGTATTCGTGACGAAGCGCCGGTCCCCTCCGCTGCGAAGTCTCCGAGAAGCTGTGCGATCAGCCCATAGAGATACTCTGATCCGGATCCCACGATGATCTGAGAGGGCTCGACCGTGATACCACGGCTCCTTCCGAGATACAGGCAGATCTCATTTCGAAGCTCCGCGCAGCCATGGTTCGGAGATTTAATAAGTATGTTCTCCCCATGATCAAGAAGTGCTTTTCGCATGGTCTTCGCAAGAACAGAGAACGGAAACTCACCGAAATCACTGGGTTGCTCATCCTTCTCGAGAACAAGCGCTTCTTTTCTTCCGTTATCCTGGCCGAGAAAATCTTCACCTCTGTATGTCACGAAAACTCCGCTCCGCTCACGGCTCTGGACATATCCTTCTTCAGATAGAAGAGTGAGTGTATGCTCGACCGTGATGACGCTCACACCGGTTTCATCGGCGATCACACGCTTCGAGGGCAGTTTCGCACCGTATGGATAGATACCTGCGACGATATCCCTTACAAAAGAATGATAGAGCTGGATGTAAGCGGGCTCAGCGTTTTCTTTATTGATTCGCACATTCATCTGGTTATATATTTTTCTCCCGTTTTGGTCATTTTTATATGTTCAGAATAATGATACTCTTGTCAGCGTAGGAAGTAAAGGAGAAACACAAAAATGAAAAAACAAGTTTATACGTCTACAATAAGAATCACTACCACGGCCGTATTTATGGCGCTGACGATCGCGATGGCCTCATTCGGCATCCCGGTTCCGGGTGGACACCTGTATCTGTGTGACGTGATCATCTGCCTGGCCGCGATCCTGCTAAATCCTTTCGAGGCATTTCTCGTCGGCGGACTCGGTTCCTTCTTCGGCGACATGATCTTCTACCCGCTTCCGATGTTCGTCTCCCTGGTCGTACATGGTCTGCAGGCTGTCGTGATCTCCCTGATCTCACACCACGCTCTAAAGGATCACCCGAAGATCGCATCCGGCATCGGTGTCAGTGTCGGCGCAGTCATTATGGTCGTCGGCTATACGCTCGGAAAGATCTTCGTGTACAGCACTTTTGAATACGCGATGATGAAGCTGCCATACGAGATCGCTCAGGGCGCGCTTGGTGCGGTACTCGGCATGATCCTCTGCTGGAGATTCGGTATCCGTAAACTCTTCCTTAACCTCGTAGAAAGAAAGAGAAACGAGCCGGCAAAAGTACCCGCCGAAGCTGTGGCTGCTGCAGTCGGAACAGATGTCACGGCAGAGCAGAGCATCAAAGAATAATCTTTCGCATACTTCCTTAGTTGGTGAAATTGGTTTGAAAAAAGGAGCTTCGCAAGAGGCCCCTTTTTTCGTGTATTGTGAATCTGATCCTGCAGTATATTGTTCATAGTCATGATCACGGAAGAATGCCGTGACCGTTCATAAGATACTTGTCACACTCTCTTGCGGCGCCTCTGCCTTCGGTCAGCGCCCACACTACGAGTGACTGTCCTCTTCTCATATCACCTGCGGCAAAAACACCCTCGACAGATGTCTGGAACTTACCGAACTCGGCGGCGACATTCGAACGACCGTCACGCTCAAGCCCCAGTGCTGCCGGAACCGAATCTTCCGGTCCGAGGAATCCCATCGCCAGAATCACGAGATCCGCATCGATGGTCTTTCTGGTAGATTCAACCGGAACCGGAATCATTCTCCCGCTCTTTTCATCCTTCTCCCAGGATACTTTTACGACCTGGAGTTTCTTGACGTTTCCTTTCGAGTCACCGATAAACTTCTCCGTGGACATGAAGTACTGTCTCGGATCTTTCCCGTACACATACGCGACTTCTTCCTGACCATAGTCGACTTTCTTCACAAAAGGATACTCCGGCCACGGGTTATTCGCCGCGCGCACTTCCGGAAGCGGCCCCATGATCTCCAGTTGTGTGACACTCTTCGCGCCCTGTCGGACAGCCGTTGCAGAGCAGTCGGTACCGGTATCACCACCGCCGATAATGACGACGTGCTTTCCCTTAGCAGATATCGCGACATCCGGCGCCGGACCGTCTTTATCGAAGTGATCCTTCGCAAAGAGCGCCTGCGTGTTCTTTCTCAGGTAATCGACAGCAAAGCAGATCCCCTTCAGTTCTCTTCCCTCGACTACGAGGTTTCTCGGCTTCGTCGCTCCGCAGCAGAGTACGACGGCATCAAAGGAACTTCGTATCTCTTCGACGGTAATGTCGTGTCCGACTTCGACGCCGCAGCGGAACTTGACGCCCTCTTCTTCCATCAGTTTGATACGGCGGAGGATGACCTGTTTATCAAGTTTCATGTTTGGGATACCGTACATCAGAAGTCCACCCGGACGATCCGCTCTCTCGAACACGGTAACACTATGACCCGCGTGGTTTAACTGATCCGCACAGGAAAGTCCTGACGGGCCGGAACCGACGACCGCAACTTTCTTACCTGTTCGAGTCTTCGGCAGATGTGGCTTCATGGTGCCGTTCTTCCAGGCCGTCTCCGAAAGAAACCACTCGTTGTTTCTTACCGAAGTGGAGGCAAAGTTATGACCGCAAGTGCAGGCACCTTCGCAAAGAGCCGGACAGACTCGTCCTGTAAACTCCGGGAAGCCGTTGGTCTTACGAAGTCTTCTGTAAGCATCTTCAAAATGCCCCTGATAAAGGAGATCATTAAACTCAGGGATAAGGTTCGAAAGCGGGCAGCCTGTGGCACCGCGTCCGAGGAACATACCGGTCTGGCAGAACGGCACGCCGCAGTCCATGCAGCGCGCGCCCTGGGTTCGTGCCGCATCTTCACTCTGATACATCTGATGTACTTCGCGGTAGTCGTGGATACGTTCTTTTATATCCCGATCCGGGCCGATGGCTCTCTCATACTCCAGAAATCCGGTGTTCTTACCCATTGCTCTTCCCTCCCTTTCTCGTTGTCGAGGAAGCCGGCTTTTCTTCAATCGCTTTGACCGGAGCCTCGCTCTTACCCGTTGCCAGTTCAAATGCCATCAGGACAGCTTCGTCTCCCTCGTAACCATCCGCCTTCACCTCGGCGAGTTTCTCGTTAAACTTCGCGTAATCATGAGGAAGCACCTTTACGAAACGACCGATCAGATCGTCGAAGTTTGTGAGGATATGCTCGGCATAGGTACTCTGCGTGTTCTTTACATGCTCACTGATCTGGGATCTTACAAATTCGATCTCTTCAGAATCCGAAAGCGGCAGAAGCTCGACCATTTCCTTATTGCATCTTGCAGTGAAATCACCGTTTGCATCGTAGACATACGCGATACCACCGGACATACCGGCTGCGAAGTTTCTGCCCGTAGGACCAAGAACGATCGCACGTCCGCCTGTCATGTATTCACAGCCGTGATCACCCACACCTTCGACAACGGCGATCGCGCCACTGTTTCTTACGCAGAAACGTTCACCTGCGATACCGCTGATGTAGGCTGTACCGGATGTAGCGCCATAGAGGGCCACGTTACCGATGATCGTGTTTTCTTCCGATCTGAAGTTCGCATCTCTGTCCTTTCTGACGACGATCTTACCACCGGAAAGTCCTTTCCCGAGATAGTCGTTCGCGTCACCTTCGAGACGGAGCGTCAGACCATGCGGGATAAATGCACCGAAGCTCTGGCCGGCCGATCCTCTGAAGTGTACATCGATGGAATCTTCCGGCAGACCCTGCTCACCATGAACACGTGTGATCGCGGAGCCAAGCTGGGTACCGGCCGCGCGGTCTGTGTTATGAATCTCGAGAGACAGGCTGACCTTTCTGCCGTCGTGGATCGCCGGTTCGGACAGCGGAATCAGAACCTTATAGTCAAGAGTATTTTCGAGCTTGTGATCCTGAGCGACCGTGTGATGTGTGATAACGGTCGAGTCGAGCTGCGGACGATAAAGGATCGCAGACAGGTCGATACCTGTTGCCTTCCAGAATTTGATGGCCTTATTGACACGGAGCATATCGGATCTTCCTACCATCTCATCGATGGTTCTAAACCCGAGTTGTGCCATGATCTCACGAAGTTCCTCAGCGATAAAGCGCATGAAGTTGACTACATATTCAGGCTTACCTTCGAATTTCGCTCTAAGCTTCGGGTTCTGAGTCGCGACACCAAACGGACAGGTATCGAGGTTACAGACACGCATCATGGCGCATCCGAGAGCGACCAGCGGTCCGGTTGCAAATCCGAATTCTTCGGCCCCCAGGAGACACGCGATCGCGACATCACGTCCGGTCAGGAGCTTACCGTCAGCTTCGACCGTGATACGGGAACGCAGGTCATTCAGAAGCAGGGTCTGGTGTGCTTCCGCGACACCCAGCTCCCAAGGAAGACCCGCATGGCGGATCGATGTTCTCGGAGCGGCGCCTGTACCTCCGTCATAGCCGGAGATCAGGACGACGTCTGCCCGAGCTTTTGCCACACCTGCAGCAATCGTACCGACACCCACTTCGGAAACAAGCTTGACGTTGATCCTTGCAAAGCGGTTCGCATTCTTTAAGTCATGGATCAGCTCGGCGAGATCCTCGATCGAGTAGATATCGTGGTGCGGCGGCGGAGAGATCAGACCGACACCAGGAGTGGAGTGACGTGTCTTGGCGATCCATGGATAGACCTTACCGGCCGGAAGCTGTCCGCCCTCACCAGGCTTCGCGCCCTGTGCCATCTTGATCTGGATCTCCTTGGCATGTACGAGATAATCAGAAGTAACACCGAAACGTCCGGATGCGACCTGCTTGATCGCACTCATCTTCGAATCGCCGTTCGCCATTCTCTCGTATCTTTCCGGATCCTCACCGCCTTCACCGGTATTGGACTTACCACCTAAGCGGTTCATGGCGATCGCCAGGGCCTCATGAGCTTCCTTACTGATGGAACCGTAGGACATCGCGCCGGTCTTAAATCTCTTGACGATGCTCTCTACCGGCTCGACTTCGTAGATAGAGATCGGCTGCTTAGAAGGCACGAACTCCAGCAGACCACGGATGGTGCAAAGTCTGGTGTTCTCTTCATTCAACCCCTTACTGTATTCCTTAAAGAGGTTGTAGTCGCCCTTTCTGACCGCGTTCTGCAACTGGTAGATCGTCTTCGGGTTAAACATATGATACTCACCGTCTTTACGCCACTGGTAGACGCCACCTGTCTCGAGTCCGGGCTGGGTTTCGGCCTTCTTATATGCGGCTTCCATACGGCTGCCGACTTCCTTCGCGATTTCATCAAGACCGATACCGCCGATGCGGGAAGCGGTCGAAGTGAAGTACTTCTCGATGACTTCTTCACCAATACCGAGCGCCTCAAAGATCTGTGCGCCCTGGTAGCTCTTTACAGCTGAGATACCCATCTTCGACAGGATCTTGACGATACCGTGACGAGCCGCGTTGATGTAGTTATCGATCGCGATATCAAGTTCTTCATCGAGACGCTGGTGATCGATCTCATCGGCGATCGTCGCATACGCCATATACGGGTTGATCGCAGATGCGCCGTAACCGACGAGCAGTGCGAAGTGATGGACCTCTCTCGGTTCACCGGACTCCAGTACGATCGACGTCATGTGACGCTGACCTTTTCTAACCAGATGCTGATGCAGACCCGAGACAGCCAGCAGTGCCGGGATCGGACTTCTATCCGCATCGGCTTCACGGTCGGAAAGAACGAGGATATTCGTGCCTTTCTCAACCGCCTCAGAAGCGGCCTTACAGAGAGCATCCATTGCCTTTTCCAGAGTATGTCCGTCCCCGTTGGCTTCGTAAAGGATCGGGAGAACGACGGACTTAAAGCCCTTTCTCTTGATGTTCTTCACTGCGGCGAGTTCCTCGTCCTTCAGGATCGGGCAAGGAAGAGCGATATGACGGGCATCGGTTGCCTTCGGCTCGATGATGTTCCCCTCATTTCCGAGGTACATCCTCTCCATGATGACGATGTCCTCACGGATGCAGTCGATCGGCGGGTTCGTGACCTGTGCGAAGAGCTGCTTGAAGTAGTTATAAAGGAGCTGGGGCTTATCCGACAGCACCGCGATCGGGCTGTCGTTACCCATGGCGCCGATTGCTTCGGCTCCTGTATTGGCCATCGGGATGACCATCTTCCGGATATCCTCATAAGTATAGCCGAACATCTTCTGCTTCACTTCGATATCAGGTTCTGTACTGCACAGTTCGGACCTGCTTGTTTTTCCTGACTTTGCAGCCTTAGATGACTTGGCGGCCTTGGCCGGTGTTTGGGCTGAGGACTTATATTCCTCAACAAGATCAGAGAGCTTGACCATGTTCTCATCGACCCACTGCTTGTATGGATGTGCGGTCGCGACCTTCTTCTTGATTTCTTCGTTGGTAATGATGCGGCCTTCTTCGGTATCGATCAGGAGCATACGGCCCGGACGCAGACGGTTCTTACTGATGATACGTTCCTCAGGGACCGGAAGCACGCCGGCCTCGGAAGAAAGAACCACATAACCATCATCGGTCACGACATATCTTGCCGGACGAAGTCCGTTTCGGTCGAGGGTCGCCACGATGCTTCTGCCATCGGTAAATGCCAGTGCGGCAGGACCGTCCCACGGCTCCATGAGCATGCTGTTGTACTCGTAGAAAGCCTTGACGTCTTCGTCCATCTGCTCGTGCTTGATCCAAGGTTCCGGTACCATCATCATGGCAGTCTCGGCAAGAGATCTTCCGGACAGCGTCAGGAACTCGAGAGTGTTATCGAACATCGCAGAGTCGGAGCCGTTCGGGTTGATGATCGGAAGCACTTTTTCCATATCGTCGCCGAATGCTTTATTGCTGATCGAGGCAGATCTTGCATACATCGCATTGATGTTACCGCGGAGGGTATTGATCTCACCGTTATGTATCAGATACCGGTATGGATGAGCGCGCTCCCAGCTCGGGAATGTGTTCGTGCTATAACGGGAGTGAACGAGTGCGAGTGCCGAATCAAAAGACAGATCCTTCAGATCGAGATAGAAGGCATCCATCTGTTCCGGCGTGAGCATGCCCTTATAGACGATCGTTCTTGTGGAAAGGCTCGCAAAATAGAAGTATCGCGGATCCGTCTCAGAAAGCTCGATCGTACGCTTCTCTAATTTCTTTCTAATAACATAAAGTGCGCGGTCAAAAGCGATCCCGGCCTTGGTCTTATCGCCACGGCCGATAAAGATCTGCGCGATATACGGGCGGTTCTCTTTTGCTGTCTGTCCGATCGTACTTTCGTTGACCGGAGTATCACGCCATCCGAGAACGACCTGGCCCTCTTCTTCGACGGCCTTATCGATCACGCGCATGCACTTCTCACGGGCATCGCTTTGGCGCGGCAGGAACACCATACCTACGCCGTAGTCGCCTGCCTGCGGAAGTGTGATATTCTCTTCGGGACAAACCTTTCTGAAAAATGCATCCGGGATCTGAAGAAGCATGCCCGCACCGTCACCGGTGTTCTCATCACTTCCCTCGCCGCCACGATGGGCGAGATTCGCAAGAATACGAAGGCCGTTTTTCACCGTCTGGTGGGATCTTTTGCCGTGAATATTCACCACAAATCCGATACCGCACGCGTCGTGCTCAAATTCCGGAGAATAAAGTCCTTGCTTTTGCATCATCATTTTTCTTCCTCCTAAGGTCCGAAAAGCGTTCCCGTGGGAAGACCGAAAACAACAAGGGCGCCAGGCCCTTCCGATCTCCATCGCTGCGGATGACCGCAGTGATTCCGGGAAGCACTTAGCGCCATTGCCAGTATTTCATGGATACATCGTACCATTTTGCAAGTTCATGTTCAACAACTTGCAATTATCAAGGCAAAAATCGATAAAAAACGTACGTGATTTATTTCGTCGTGCAATTTATTGAGACTTTTTATGCATTTTATGAATTGTGGCAGCTTATTCTATCTTGCCACCTTACATCCTCTGCACATGATCTGCATTTCTGATGATCAGATCCGCCACATCCTCGACAGACTTTCCGACCGGAACCGTAAACGTCTTGTAGGACTTCTCTTTGAGAGGCTTCTTCGACGGGGAGAGATACTCGCCTTTTGATGCCTTCTGCGCGCGGTCCATGATCGTGAACTGGTTCTTATGGATCGCAATCGCACCGATATCGCTGAGTTTCCAGAGTTTATATCCCTCGAGGGAGCCGGACGGAAGAGAAAACATGAATTCGCCTTCCTCTGTGATGATATACTTGTCAAACTGATCCTTCTTGTGATGCTCTGCCGCGATCTTCTCCGCGAACTTCTTGTTGGCTCTCTTATCCGCCATCACCAGAAGAACAATAAAAACGATAAATACGACGGCCACTGCGCCACCAATCAAATACCTCTCCATAGAAATACCCTCCACATTATAAAATGATTCATCTTATACAAAATATGATTCAACTTATTGGATTATATCATAAAGGCGGTATTGCCGAACATCGTATATGAACGATGTCTGACAATACCGCCAGAGAAGTTCTGATTATATGAATATCAACCTTGTCCGTAGATTTCGCGTATCCGCTTCATGGCAACTTCCGTATTCTCTCGGGTGTTGAACGAAGTAAATCGTACATATCCCTCCCCGCAATCTCCGAAACCGGATCCGGGTGTGCATATGACGTTCGCCTTTTCAAGCAGATCATCGAAGAAGGCCCAGGATTTCATACCGTGCGGACACTGTACCCAGATATACGGAGAGTTCTTCCCGCCCGTGAATGGCCACTTTAATTCAGTAAACGTATCCGCGATGATCTTCGCATTTTCCTTATAATAGGAGATGTTCTCCATGATCTCCGCGATCCCCTGTTCATGAAGACATGCAGCCGCTGCGCGCTGTACCGGATAGGCCACACCGTTAAACTTCGTCGTCTGCCGGCGGAGCCACATCTTACGGAGCTGCACGCCATCGCGGATCAGTCCGGAAGGTACGACCGTATAGCCGCATCTCGTTCCGGTAAAGCCCGCCGTCTTCGAAAGAGAACAGAACTCGATCGCACAGGAACGTGCGCCTTCGATCGCATAGATCGTTCTCGGTATATCCGGATCGGAGATAAATGCTTCATATGCCGCATCAAAGAGGATCACGGAACCGTGGGCGTTCGCATATTCGACCCACTTCGTGAGTCTTTCTCTGTCATAAGCCGCGCCGGTCGGGTTATTCGGAGAACAAAGGTAGATGATATCCGCCTCCAGTCCCGGATACGGCATCGGAAGAAATCCGTTGTCGGCCGTTGCAGAAAGCTTGATGATCTTTCTTCCCGCCATGACATTCGTATCGACATAGACAGGATAGACCGGATCTGTTACGGCGACCACATTATCTACATCGAAGATATCAAGGATGTTTCCGATATCGCTCTTTGCGCCGTCACTGACGAAGATCTCATCGCTAAAAAGCTTCACACCACTCGTCCGCTGGTAGTAATCGGCGATCTCATCACGAAGGAAACCATATCCCTGTTCCGGGCCATAACCATGAAAACCCTTTTCCGTGCCCATCTCTTCTGCAGCCTGTACCATCGCTTTCACTGCCGTCCGGCAGAGAGGACGTGTCACATCACCGATCCCCATTTTGATGGGGCATGCTCCCGGATCCTTTGCCATAAACTGTCTGACACGCTCGGCCACCTCCGAAAACAGATACGTTTCTTCGATGTTTCCATAGTTCTTATTGATATGCATTTCCTTTTCCTCCTTTGGAATCAAAAGCCTTTATAGCCTCCGTCTAACTTCTTCTTTTCGAGCACCGCTATATCACACTTCGATCGTGCCACAAAACTGCACAACTGCCGGCCCTGTCATGAGCACTCTCTCATCTGTGTAGTTGACAACGAGTTCTCCGCCGTTTAAGATCACACGGACGTCCTCGCCTTTTTTCGCGAGATTATTCAAGCAGGCGGCGACGACGGTCGCACATGTGCCGGTACCACACGCCCATGTCTCACCCGAACCTCGTTCCCATACACGCATACGAAGAAGATTCTTCCCTCGCACTTCGCAGAATTCCGTATTCACGCTCTCCGGAAACATCGGGTGAAGTTCGAACTTCGGTCCGATCGACGGAAGATCCAGATCCTCCACACCATTCTCGAAAAGCACTACGTGCGGATTGCCCATCGATACGCAGGTGATGTGGTAGTTCTTCCCGTCCACCTCGACTTCGCGGTCGATGACTGTATCGCCGGCAAGGTCGACCGGGATCAGCTCGGGAGAAAGGATCGCGCGCCCCATATCCACAGTCGCACCGATCGCTTCTCCGTTTTCTCCGATCTGCATCCGTAATGTCTTGATGCCGCTTCTGGTCTCGATCGTAAGCAGTTCTTTCTTCACGCCCCACTCATCATGTACAAACTTACCGACGCAACGGATACCGTTTCCGCACATCTTCCCCTCCGAACCATCGAGGTTAAACATGATCATCTTCGCATCCGCGACCTCCGATGGTGCCACGAGGATCAGTCCGTCACTTCCGATACCGAAATGTCTGTCCGATACCTTTACGGCAAGAGCAGCGGGATCTTCGATCTGATACTTTGCGGCATCGATATACACATAATCGTTTCCGCAGCCCTGCATCTTAACAAAATCGTACTTCATCTTCTATTCCTTCTTTACTCGTATGTCTTCACGATCTCATACGCGACATCCGCACGTGTTCTTCCGCTGTTCATGGCCTGACGCTCGATATGTTTATGTGCTTCTTCTTCGGAAAAACCGAGTGTCTGGATCAATATCAGCTTCGCGCGGTTCACGACTTTATCATCGTCCATGCGTTTCTTCAGGGCACAGAGCCGGATATGAGCCATGTCGGCGGAGTTGATCGCCGCGGCAAAAGCGCTCTGCTTCAGGGGCTTGATCAGTATCGCAGCTCCGATATCGAGGATCGCCGCCTGTGCATCCTTCTCTTCTTTTTTCGAAAGGTTCGTCTCATCGGCGATATAAAGAAGGCAAGCTGTGGGATGAGAGGTGGCGAGTTTACATACAGAGAACGCATCTTTATCATCTATGTGAGAAGATACGATCAGAAGACCGAAGTCTCCTTTCTTTACGAGCCGGCGTCCCTCCGTATGCAAGTCCGACCAGGTGATCTGGTGCGGATGCTTCAGGCTCTTGCGGATAAACTCCTCGAGAACGAGATTCGCGCCGGGGTTCTTACATAGTAGTAATACTTTATCTATACCGGTAGAACTCATACATCTCACCTCCTGTTAGCCATACTTTACTCCTATGCATCGCATTTTGCAACTTCTAATCGCTAAAATTTCATTTACGTGTGAAAAATCGTTCATTTTTGCAAGCAGATTTCAAATATTATGCAAGTTAACGAAAGAAATTATGCATTTTCCTGTTGACACATGTGTTAGCGAAGGGTAATATACGCACATAAAGCAAAGGCGCTTGGAGAAAAGAAACTTTCCCCGGGCGTCTTTTACATTTATAAGGAGGAAAACACTATGACAAACGTACCTGAGATCTTCGGAACTATGGTTTTTAATGAACAGATCATGAAGGCCCGTCTCCCGAAAGAAACTTACAAAGCAATGAAGAAGACCATTAATGAAGGTCTGCCGCTTAATATCGAGATCGCGAATGTTGTTGCTAATGCTATGAAGGATTGGGCTACCGAAAAGGGTGCGACACACTTCACTCACTGGTTCCAGCCACTGACCGGCATCACCGCCGAGAAGCACGACAGCTTCATCTCCCCCACATCGGATGGCGGCGTGATCATGGAGTTCTCCGGTAAGGAACTGGTACAGGGTGAGCCTGATGCTTCTTCCTTCCCGAGTGGCGGCCTTCGCGCTACCTTCGAGGCAAGAGGTTATACAGCATGGGATCCGACAAGCTATGCTTTCATTAAAGATGATACACTCTGCATCCCGACTGCATTTTGTTCCTATAGCGGTGAGGCACTCGACAAGAAGACACCTCTTCTCCGTTCGATGGAAGTGATCAGCAAGCAGGCAGTAAGAATCCTGAGACTCTTCGGTAACACCGATCCGCATCTTACCGTAAAGACCACAGTCGGTCCTGAGCAGGAATACTTCCTGATCCCGGTTGAACTGTACAACCAGAGAAAAGACCTGATCTATACAGGAAGAACACTTTTCGGAGCCAAAGCTCCGAAGGGCCAGGAGCTCGAAGATCATTACTTCGGTTCCATCAAGCCGAGAGTATCCGCTTACATGAAGGATCTCGACGCAGAACTCTGGAAGCTGGGTGTACTTGCTAAGACCAAGCATAACGAAGTTGCACCGGCCCAGCACGAGCTGGCTCCGATCTTCACCACCACGAACATCGCGACCGACCACAACCAGCTGATGATGGAGATCATGCAGAAAGTCGCGAAGAAGCACGGTCTGGTATGTCTCCTTCACGAAAAGCCGTTCGCAGGTGTCAACGGTTCCGGTAAGCACAACAACTGGTCCATCAGTACTTCCACCGGCGTCAACCTCCTGGAGCCCGGCGATACGCCTTCCGAGAACGCGCAGTTCTTACTCTTCCTGGCAGCGGTTATCCGTGCAGTAGATGTACATCAGGATCTGCTCCGTATCTCGGTAGCCACAGCAGGAAACGATCACCGTCTCGGTGCAAACGAAGCTCCGCCGGCCGTAGTATCCATGTTCCTGGGTGATGAACTGAACGGCATCATCGAGTCGATCGTAGAAGGTAAGGCTTATGACCAGCACGAGAAAGTCCAGATGGAGATCGGCGTAGACGTTCTTCCGAAGTTCCCGAAGGATTCTACAGACAGAAACAGAACTTCCCCGTTCGCCTTCACAGGAAACAAGTTCGAGTTCAGAATGCTCGGTTCCGCAAACTCCATCGCTTGTGCGAACATCATGCTGAACACTGCCGTAGCAGACAGCCTCTGTGAATTCGCAGACAGACTCGAAAAGGCAAGTGATTTTAAAGCAGAACTGGCTGCTCTCATTAAGGAGACCATCACCGCTCATAAGAGGATCATCTTTAACGGCAACGGTTACGATGAAAGCTGGATCAAGGAAGCGACCGAGGAAAGAGGTCTTCTCAATCTCCGCTCCACACCGGAAGCGATGGAGAGATTCCTCGATCAGAAGAATAAGGATCTGTTCCTGAAGTTTGGCGTATTCAGTCTCGCAGAGATGCAGAGCAGACACGATATTCTTCTTGAGAACTACTCTAAGATCATCAACATCGAGGCGCTGACCATGATCGATATGGCGAGAAAGGATATCCTCCCGGCCGTGACCAAGTATGTACGCCAGCTGGCAGACACCGCCGCTTCCGTCAATAACATCACAGGCAGCATCCCTGCTTATGAGAAGTCCCTGATCTCCGAGCTCTCTTCTCTGGGCGATCAGATCACGGAAAAGACAGATGCTCTGGAGAAGGCCGTTATCGAAGTACACGATATCTCCGATATCCTCGCCCAGTCCTATGCATACCGTGACAAAGTATTTGTAGCCATGCAGGATCTGCGTACATCCTGTGACAGAGCCGAATCGCTCTGCAGCTCCGAGGCTTGGCCGTTCCCGACATACGGCGAACTGCTCTTCGGCGTAAGATAAGTTAAAACGCGTAAGACGCGGAAACACACGCAACGTGGCGATGTGCATCGTGGGATGAAAGTCCCGGTGTCATCGCCACTTTCACGTTTTACGCAAATTAAAAAAAATGAGGTGATTAAAGTGACAGAATTAGAAACGATTTTACAATCAAGCAGCGATTTGATATTCGGTGTATGGTTTCTGATCGGTGCCGCTCTGGTATTCTTCATGCAGTGTGGCTTCGCGATGGTCGAGACCGGCTTTACAAGAGCCAAGAACGCAGGAAACATCATTATGAAAAACCTGATGGACTTCTGCATCGGTACGGTAGTATTCAGTCTTCTCGGTTTTGCTCTCATGATGAGCGAAGACTATATCTGCGGATTCATCGGAGTTCCGAACATGAAGATCTTCACGGATTTTGCGAACTTCCCGATGTCCTCCTTCGTATTTAACCTCGTATTCTGTGCCACCGCCGCAACGATCGTTTCCGGTGCGATGGCAGAGAGAACGAAGTTCTCCGCTTACTGTGTATACTCCGGCATCATCAGCCTGGTCGTATATCCGATCGAAGCCGGCTGGGTATGGAACTCTCAGGGCTGGCTCGCTAAGATGGGCTTCATCGATTTTGCAGGTTCTGCAGCGATCCATTCCGTCGGTGGTATCTCCGCTCTTATCGGAGCCGTCATCCTCGGGCCCCGTATCGGTAAGTATGTAAAAGATCAGAGCGGTAAGATCGTCAAGGTCAAGGCCATCCAGGGTCACTCCCTGACACTCGGTGCTCTCGGATGCTTCATCCTCTGGTTTGGCTGGTATGGATTCAACGGTGCTGCCGCAACCTCCATCACTTCCCTGGCAGCAATCTTCGTAACCACAACCGTCGCTCCGGCAGTCGCTACATGTGTGACCATGATCTATACCTGGATCAAGAACGGTAAGCCTGATGTATCCATGTGCTTGAACGCCTCTCTGGCAGGTCTTGTCGGTGTAACCGCAGGTTGTAACAACGTCGATGTGATCGGTGCCACGGTCATCGGTATCGTAAGTGGTATCCTCGTCGTAGTCGTTATCGAGAAGCTCGACCTCAAGTGTCACGTAGATGACCCGGTTGGTGCTGTTGGTGTTCACCTGGCAAACGGCATCTGGGGTACTCTGGCAGCAGGTCTCCTCTCCACTTCCACTGCCGATGCAGGAGTAGATGGTCCGATCTACGCTCTCGTACACGGCACAGACTTCTCTGAAGGCATGAAAGTATTCGGCACACAGTGCCTCGGTATCTGCGCGATCCTTGCTTGGACAGCGGCCTGCATGATCCCGGCATTCTTACTCATCAAGAAGACGATCGGTCTTCGTGCTTCCGCAGAAGACGAGCTGGCCGGCATGGATATCTCCGAACATGGCCTCGTATCTGCTTACGCAGACTTCGCTCCGACAGTAGATGACTCCGTACTTCCTTCCATCAAGGTCATCGGCGAAACTCCGATGGCAGAAGCAGTCGAAGTCAAGGAAGTTTCCAAGGTTGCTTCCGGTATTCCTTATAAGAGCCCGGACGGCAAGAAGCTCACCAAGATCGAGATCGTTTGCAAAGAGCGTATGCTCGAACCTCTTAAGTCGGCACTGCTGGATATCGGTATCACCGGTATGACCGTCACCCACGTCATGGGCTGCGGCATCCAGAAGGGCAAGCTGGAATTCTATCGAGGCGTTGAAGTTGAACCTTCACTGCTCCCGAAGATCCAGATGGATATCGTGGTAGCGAGAGTTCCTGTACAGGCTGTTATCGATACCGCGAAGCGCGTACTCTACACCGGTCATATCGGTGATGGCAAGATCTTCGTCTACGATGTCGAGAACGTCATCAAGGTACGTACAAGTGAAGAAGGATTCGACGCCTTACAGGATGTCGAGTAAGTCAATAATCTGAAATCCCATCGGGGTCCTGCCGATCTTCGGCAGGGCTCCTTTGGATTTAAATATTTGAAGTTAGTTAGTAGAAGTTGGAGGAATTAGATTATGTGTTCAATCATGTTTTACCTGTGTCCCGGACTGACGCAGGAACAATTCAGGGAGGGGTTTGACAAGACCATCTCCCGAGGTCCGGACCAGAGCAGGATCGTCCCGCTTTCCGACGGCACCATGGGCTTTCACAGACTGTCCATCATGGGGCTGACTCCGGAAGGCATGCAGCCTTTCACGCAAAAAGGAAGATACCTCGTCTGCAACGGCGAGATCTATGGTTTCGAAGCATTTCGGCAGGAACTTCTCTCCGATGGCTATACTTTCGCCTCGGATTCGGACTGCGAAGTGCTTCTTCCCTTATATGAGAAATACGGCGTAGAGATGTTCAGTAAGCTCGATGCCGAGTTCGCGCTTATCCTATACGATACAGACACGAAAACGCTGGTCGCGGCCAGAGACCCGATTGGTATCCGTCCTCTTTACTATGGATATGACGAGGAAGGTCACATCATCTTCGCGAGTGAAGCGAAGAACATCGTACCATACAGCAAAAAGGTACTCCCCTTCCCGCCCGGACATTACTACAAAGACGGCAAGTTCACCTGCTACTGCGATATCACGAAAGTGGATCAGGTATTGGATGACGATCTTCCTACCATCTTTACGAACATCCATGACAAACTTGTCGAAGGTGTAAGAAAACGTCTCGTTTCCGATTCGAAGGTAGGCTTTCTTCTCTCCGGCGGTTTGGATTCTTCTCTCGTATGCGCGATCGCACAGCGTATGGAAGATCACCCGATCAAGACGTTCGCGATCGGTATGAGCGAAGATGCGATCGACCTAAAGTATGCAAAGCAGGTCGCCGATTACATCCACTCCGATCACACCGAAGTGATCATCACGAAAGAAGATGTCATCTCTTCTCTTGCTGAGGTCATCGAAGTCCTCGGGACCTACGATATTACTACGATACGTGCTTCGATGGGTATGTATCTCCTCTGTAAGAAGATCCACGAGATCTCCGACGTCAGAGTGCTTCTCACCGGCGAGATCTCCGATGAGCTCTTCGGATATAAGTACACCGACTTCGCCCCTTCTGCCGAAGAATTCCAGAAAGAAGCCGTGAAACGTATCCACGAGATCCACATGTACGATGTACTTCGTGCCGACCGCTGCATCTCCGCAAACTCGCTTGAAGCTCGCGTACCGTTCGGCGATCTCGACTTCGTGAAGTACGTCATGGCGATCGATCCGGAAAAGAAACTCAACACTTACGGCAAAGGTAAATATCTCCTTAGAAAAGCTTTTGAAGGGGATCTCCTCCCGCACGATATCCTTTTCCGTGAGAAAGCCGCTTTCTCCGATGCCGTCGGTCACTCCATGGTCGATCACCTTAAGGAATATGCCGCTACATATTACAGCGATGACGAATACGAGCAGAAGCGTCAGAAATACACACATGCGAAGCCGTTCACCAAGGAATCTCTTCTCTATCGTGAGATCTTTGAGAAGTACTACGAAGGCCGATCCGAGATGGTCATCGATTTCTGGATGCCGAACAAGTCCTGGGAGGGCTGTGATGTAAACGACCCGTCCGCACGTGTTCTCAAAAACTATGGTGACAGTGGAAAGTGAGGAATCAGATATGACAAAGTATATTTTTGTAACAGGTGGTGTAGTATCGGGACTCGGCAAAGGAATCACAGCGGCGTCTCTCGGACGTCTTCTTAAGATGCGTGGCCTTAAGGTCGCATCGCAAAAACTCGACCCTTATATCAATGTCGATCCGGGCACGATGAGCCCATACCAGCACGGTGAAGTTTTCGTAACGGAAGATGGCGCGGAGACAGACCTCGATCTCGGTCACTACGAGCGTTTCATCGACGAGGACCTCAACAAATTCTCGAACCTGACGACCGGTAAAGTTTACTCTTCCGTTTTGGCGAAAGAACGACGCGGTGAATACCTCGGCTCCACCGTGCAGACCATCCCTCACATCACAAACGAGATCAAAGAATTCATCTATAACGTCGGTCTCGAGTCCGAAGCGGACGTCGTCATCACGGAGATCGGCGGTACGATCGGCGATATCGAAGGCCAGCCGTTTATCGAGGCGATCCGTCAGGTCGGCCGTGAAGTCGGATCTCACAATGCCCTCTATATCCACGTCGTACTCGTGCCCTATTTGAAGGCTTCCGGCGAACACAAATCGAAGCCTGCTCAGCACTCGGTAAAAGAACTGCAGGGCATGGGCGTCTCGCCGGACATCATCATCCTTCGTACCGATGAACCGATCGAAGACGAATCCATCTTCAAGAAGATCGCGATGTTCTGTAACGTTGCGCCGGACTGCGTCATCGAGAATACCACGATCCCGATTCTCTACGAAGCTCCGCTCATGCTCGAGAAGAGCGGTTTCTCCGATGTTGTCTGCCGTGAGCTGCAGCTCGAGACCGCACCCTGTGACATCCGTTCCTGGGCCGAGATGGTCGAGAGGATCAAGAACTGCGACAAGACCTGCAATATCGCTCTCGTAGGAAAATACACACACTTCCATGACTGCTATCTATCTGTCGCGGAAGCCCTTCGCCATGCAGGATATAAGTACCACTCAAATGTAAGTATCCTCTGGACAGACTCCGAAGAATTGACAGAAGAAAACTACGAATCAATTCTCTCGCAGGCCGACGGCATCCTCGTACCGGGCGGTTTCGGCGACCGTGGTATAGAGGGCATGGTCCTCGCTGCGAAATACGCTCGCGAGAAGAATGTCCCTTATCTCGGCATCTGTCTCGGCATGCAGATCGCCGTCATCGAGTATGCTCGTGACGTCCTCGGGTATGCGGATGCAAATTCGCGTGAATTCGACGAAGGCTCCGAGCACCTGGTCATCGACTTCATGCCTGGCCAGAACGATGAGATCGAGAAAGGCGGTACACTCCGTCTCGGAAGCTACCCCTGCAAGATCCTCCCCGGCACGATGATGGAGAAGTGCTACGGTACCGACAGCATCAGTGAGAGGCATCGTCACCGCTACGAGTTTAATAACATCTACCGCGATCAGATGAAGGATATCGTCAGTGGTCTTTCGCCGGACAATCTCCTCGTCGAAGCCGTCGAGATGCCGGGTCATCCGTACTTCGTCGGCGTACAGTTCCACCCCGAATTTAAGAGCCGTCCGGACAAACCGCATCCGCTCTTCCTCGGTCTAGTGAAGAACAGTTTAAAACTTTGAATCTATTTCCTACATTCTACTAACTTCAGTAGCCGTCGGGAGAATTCCTTCCGGCGGCTGCTATTTTCTTGTTATTCAAATCGCTTATTTAAGAACTCGGCAACTCCGTCTTCATCGTTAGTCAAGGTGATGTGATCGGCGACTATTTTGACCTCGGGGATGGCGTTACCGACGGCCACGCCTGTGCCGCAGGTGCGAAGCATATCGATATCATTAAGGTCATCGCCAAAAGCAACGAAATCAGAAACACTGATTCCGCTCTTTTCAGAAAGAGCCCGGATCGCTTCCACCTTCCCGGATGACTTCGGGAGAAAGGCATAGAGGTCTTCGTTCCGATAGCACTGGAGTTTACAGTCCATCTTTTCCGCGATGGCCTCTGCGATACTCTTCTCCGTCATCCATGCTGCGATCTTGTTTCCTCTGCATGTGACAGGCTTTGAATAGTCACAGTATGTGGCTTTATGGAGTCTTTCCGACTCTGCAATATGAAGGCTGTTCCACAGTACCGTCTTCCCGCTCGCGACAGTGATTTCCGCAGAAGGATGCCGCGAAAGGATTTCTCTTACGATGAGATCTGTTTCTTCTTCGGTAAAAGCACAGTCATAGATGCATTCCTCTTCCGAATGGATGAGCGTACCATCCGTCGTGATCTCGTAATCCGGTTTCAGAAGATCGATATAACGTTCCGCGCCGATCCAGTAACGCGCGGTCGCGATCGCAAGTTTCGCTCCGTTTTGTCTGCACTTTGAAAGTACATCCAGTGTGTGTTCGGACACCGTTCCGTCAGAACGCAGAAGCGTGTGATCGAGATCGGTAAGGATCATTTTATAGGCTGTTTTCTTTAGATCGTTATTTCGCATCCTTCTATCGTTTCTCCCATTTATATCAGGTATCTTCTTCGAAAGAAGTCTTCGCTTTTTCCGCGGTCATTCTTCTCTTTTCCAGTGTCTTTTCAAAGAGCAGATCCGCGGTCTTAGGAAAAGCTTCATAGACGACTTTCGTCCCCTCTTCCGTGATGCCGCCTTTGGTCGCAACACGTGATACGACATCTTCGAAAGACATGTTTTTCTCCAACATTAGTTCTCCTGTTGCGCACATTGTTTGAAGCACCATTTTTACAACCTGATCATCCGGAATCGATGTATGTTTTTTCGCGGAAGCACAGAGCACATCGAAGATCGATGCGATGAATCCCGGCATGCAGCTGACAAGTTCAGAACCCATGCCGATTTCATCCTCAGGAAGTTCAATTACGTTACCGAAAGTACGAAGTAAACTCTCAAGGTCCTGCTTATCGTTTTCTTCCGCTTTTCCGTTATAACAGACGAGAGTTTGTGAGCGGTTCACTTCTGCAGTGACACTCGGGATCACCTTCGCCATTTTTCCTGAGAAAAACTTCGAAAGCATGTCGAAAGTGATGCTTCCGTTCAGTGAAACCACAAGTGTTTCAGACGATAGATCTGTTGCCATTTCAGAAAAAACGTTCTTCAGATCGACTGGTCGGACACACAGAAAAACGATGCCCTGATCTTCTTCAGAAGCGTTTACTTTTTGAGCAAGATCGCAATTGTTTTCACATACGATCACGCCTTCCGGGATGTTCTGAAGTTTCTCTTGAGAACGGTTAGAAACGAAGATATCACCCGCAGCAAGACTTCCGGATGCCGCGATCTTTTCCGTGATCATTCTTCCCATGCTTCCATATCCGATAATGCCGATCTTCATGTATCCAGGCCTCCAAGTATCAGTCTCTCCACAGCGAGTGCCGCTGCATATAATCTTTTCTCATCCACGCCGTACATCACCAATGCCCGGCGCACTCCGTTCTCATCTTTTTCCGCTCCCGAGATCGTGACAGACGGATGCCCGCAGAAATGCATCACACTTGTCGGTCCGGTCATGATCACTGCGTCAAAATCTTCGATTTCCTTTCGCACTTCAGGAATCCTGTTTTTCCTATAGCGAAGTGTCTCGAGATATTCTTCTCCCATGAGTCCGCCCGGAGTTTCATCCAGTGCACGGCGAAGATGCGTGATACCGTACTTCATCATTTTCTTCGGATTATCTTCATAGAATCTCACGATCTCGGCCAGTGTTTTTCTCGATGCCGTCGAGGTACGGAGATACTCTTCCAGCATCGGTCTAAACTCCCATTTCATGATCGTATATAGCTGTTCTTCTACAGGCTGGGAAACTTCGGAAATCACGGTTCCATGCTTCTTTAGCTTCTCAATTGTTTTATCAATGAATGAATTTTCACTACTGTCTAAAATGTTACGATTCGTGTCGTTTACAGCAATACGGAGTTTATCGAGAGGTGCCCGCTTAATATCCGGAAAATCCTCATCTCTCATCGCCCGGTACACACGAAGCGCATCGAGAAAAGTATCCGCCATTGGACCTGCGCTGTCGAGTGTTCTCGATATAGGTATAATGCCTTCTGAAGATAAAACTCCGACAGGTGGTTTGAGGGCGCAGATACCATTAAACTTCGCACAAGCAATAACAGAAAAACATGTGTCTGTTCCCACGGCCATCGATACGATTCCTGCGCTGACCGCGACCGCAGATCCTGTCGAGGATCCGGCTACATCTGCTTTTTCCGAGATCGCATGTTTCACCAGTCCTCCACGGGAACTATATCCCCCCGGCATGTCCGGAGAAACGAAATTCGCGAACTCGGTCATGTTTGTTTTACCGAGGATAACGGCTCCGTGTCTTCGAAGATTTTTAATGACCGGCGCGTCAGACAGCGCGAGGTTATCCGCAAGGGCAAGACTTCCCGCGGTCGTATGCATCCCCTTCACATCGATATTGTCTTTTACAAGGATCGGGACACCGCGAAGCAGGAGCTCACCGGGCATACCGGTGGCTTCCGATGGCTTTCTTCCCTGATAGTTCGCTTCTTCAAGCGCTGATTCGTTCAGTTCAGCAATACAGTTCAGGGCATCGGACATGCCCAGTCTTTCTGCTCTTCTGATTGCTCTCTGTGTCCTGTGCATCTTACTTTCTTATCTCATCTTTGGCAAGACCGGTACTTCTAAGTATGAGAAAATTATAGCACAACCGCTGAATTACTTCCGAAGATTCTTCTCCTTCTCGTAGAAAGCACGGACAAGCATCCGAAATTCTTCTTCATTTTCGCAGGCTTTCCTGCATTGCTCCATCTTATCGGAAGACCGGCGGTACATATCCTCGATCTTATCACACTCGAAGTGTTCACATTCCTTGCATCTTGAGACCTGATGCTCCCGGGTACAAGGAAGAAGCATAAACGAGCACGTCGGCCGGCAACCGCATCCGGTGCACCTTATCTCCTCATCAGATACGACATGATCGCGCCATCCGGCGCGGTACCAGAACTCTGCCGTCTCGGCAAGTTCCTCATCCGTACGCGCGACAAACCTCGGACATACAGCACAGTCGTCCCCGCAGACAGAGAGGATCGGCGTCGCCTCTTTCAGTTCTTCCAAACGAGCAACATACCACTTCATATCGCTGACCTCATGCGTTAATCGTCGAGATACCCGGGATCGTTTCTTCGAGGACATCGAGCAGGATCTTGACCGTATCAAGCGATGTGAAGATCGTGACACCGTTCTGGATCGCGCAGCGGCGGATCGCCAGACCGTCTTCGTAGTGCACGCCTGACAGGATCGCACGCGTGTTGATGACGTAGCTTACGTAGCCTGCGCGGATCGAATCGAGGATCTCGGTGCTGCCTTCGCTGAGCTTGCCGCGGACGCGGGTTCGGATACCGTGGTTCTTCAGGAAGTTCGCAGTACCGATCGTAGCTTCGATATTAAAGCCGAGCTCGTAGAAGCGCTTGATCAGCGGAAGTGCTTCTTCCTTATCTTCATCCGCGAGCGTAACGATTACAGTACCATAGTCCTTCATCTTGATGCCGGATGCCTGAAGGGCCTTAAAGAAAGCACGGTTCAGGCTCTTGTCGTAGCCGATGGCCTCACCTGTTGACTTCATATCCGGCGAGAGATACGCATCCATACCGTCGAGTTTCTGGAAGCTGAAGGCCGGCGCCTTTACATACCAGCGGTCGGTTATCTCCGGTGGAGTGAGCTTCGTGATGCCCTGATCCGCCAGCGATTCACCGAGCATGACGCGGGTCGCGATCGTAACGAGATTCCGGTCTGTCGACTTTGAAAGGAACGGAACAGATCTCGAAGCGCGAGGGTTGACCTCGATAACATAGACGCTGTCGTCCTTATCGACGATAAACTGGATATTGAAAAGGCCTACGATGCCTATGCCAAGACCGAGGCGAGTGGTGTAATCGCAGATGGTCTCCTTGACCTTATCGGAGATGGAGAACGGCGGATATACGCTCGTACTGTCACCACTATGTACACCGGTCCTCTCGACAAGCTCCATGATGCCCGGGATGAAGACCTGCTTACCGTCACAGATCGCGTCAACCTCGACTTCTTTACCGACTAAGTACTTATCGATAAGCACCGGCTTATCTTCGTCAACTTCAACAGCGTTCTTTAAGTACTTCACGAGCATCGTCTCATTTGCGACGATTTCCATAGCACGGCCGCCGAGCACGAAGGAAGGACGGACGAGCACCGGATAACCGATCTTTTCGGCAACCTTAATGCCCGTCGGAATATCGGTAACCGCTTCGCCCTTCGGGTTCGGGATCTCAAGAGATTTGATCACCGCGTCAAAAGCATCTCTGTCCTCGGCTTTCTCGATTGCTTCGGAGTCTGTGCCGATGATCTTCACGCCTCGTTTCGTAAGCGAATCGGCAAGGTTGACAGCGGTCTGTCCGCCGAGGGTGACGATGACGCCCATCGGATTCTCGAGGTCGATGATGTTCATGACATCCTCGGTCGTCAGTGGCTCGAAGTACAGCTTATCTGCTGTGGTATAGTCGGTAGAGACCGTCTCCGGGTTGTTGTTGATCACGATGGCCTCGTAGCCTGCTTCCTGGATCGTTCTAACTGCGTGAACGGTCGAGTAGTCGAACTCGACACCCTGGCCGATGCGGATCGGGCCGGAACCGAGAACGATCACTTTCTTTCTGTCAGAAACGATCGACTCGTTTTCAGAAGCGTAGGTCGAGTAGAAATACGGAACGTAACTCTCGAACTCAGACGCGCATGTATCGATCATCTTATAGATCGGCGCGATCTTATTCTCTTTTCTCATCTTGTAGATATCGTCTTCTGTCATCTTCCAGAGTTCCGCGACATAAGAGTCAGAGAAACCCATACGCTTGGCCTCGATCAGATGCGGAAGGGAGCCGACATTCTCTTCCATCTCGCGCTCGTAGTCAACGATCTTCTTGATCTTATCGAGGAAGAACATATCGATGCCGGTGATGTTACAGATACGGGAGTGGTCCACACCGAGCCACATCAACTGAGAGATCGCATAGATACGGTCATCGGTACCCTCTTTGATGTAATCGAGAAGGTCATCGACACTCATATGCTCGGAGTCGAATTTCGTCATGTGAATGTGGTTCTTGCTGTCCTCGAGAGAACGGATCGCCTTCAGGAGACTCTCTTCGAAGGTCCGGCCGACACTCATAACTTCACCGGTCGCCTTCATCTGCGTGGATAGCTTATTCATCGCCGCCGGGAACTTATCGAACGGGAATCTCGGCATCTTCGTCACGACATAGTCTAGTGCCGGCTCGAAGCAGGCAGGCGTATTGGCCAGCTGGATCTCATCGAGATTCATGCCTACGGCGATCTTCGCGGAAACACGCGCGATCGGGTAACCGCTGGCCTTCGAGGCCAGCGCGGACGATCTTGATACACGTGGGTTGACCTCGATCACATAGTACTTGAAGGAGTGCGGATCGAGCGCGAACTGGCAGTTGCAGCCGCCCTTTACGCCGAGCGCGCGGATGATCTTCAGGGCACTGTCACGGAGCATGTGGTATTCCTTATTCGTCAGTGTTTGAGAAGGCGCAACGACGATGGAGTCACCGGTATGGATGCCGACCGGATCGAGGTTCTCCATATTACATACCGTGATCGCCGTATCGTTCGCATCACGGATGACTTCGTACTCGATCTCCTTATATCCCTTGATGCTCTTCTCAACAAGGACCTGATGTACCGGTGAGAGCGCGAGAGCGTTCTTCATCATGGTGACCATTTCTTCCGGATCATTGGCAAATCCGCCACCCGTGCCGCCGAGAGTAAAAGCCGGACGAAGGATGACCGGATATCCGATCTTCTCCGCTGCCTCGAGGGCTTCTTCGATGCTGTATGTGATCTGCGACGGTACGACCGGCTCACCGATCCTCTCGCATAGTTCCTTAAAGAGTTCTCGGTCTTCCGCGCACTCGATACTCTTGGCATCGGTACCGAGAAGTTCGATCTCACACTCTTCGAGAACGCCCTTCTTCGCAAGCTGCATCGCAAGGTTCAGTCCCGTCTGACCGCCGATACCCGGAACGATGGCGTCCGGACGCTCGAGACGGCAGATACGAGCCAGGAACTGAAGCGTCAGCGGCTCCATATAGACCTTATCTGCGATGGAGGTATCCGTCATGATGGTCGCGGGGTTAGAGTTGGCGAGGATAACCTCGTAGCCCTCTTCTTTCAGTGCCAGACAGGCCTGCGTGCCTGCGTAGTCAAACTCTGCTGCCTGTCCGATAACGATCGGACCCGATCCGATCACGAGTACTTTATGAATGTCGGTTCTCTTAGGCATTGTCACGCACCTCGCTTTCCTTCTTATCCGGCTCGGCAGAAGCAGCACCGGCATGCGCGGCCGGTTTTCCGAGGCGGGCCGCATCCGGATCGGTCTTCATATCCATATTCGCCTGCAGGATCGAAGTGAACTTCTCAAAGAGATATGTGCTGTCCTGCGGACCCGGCGCGCTCTCCGGGTGATACTGCACGGAGAAGACCTTGTCCTCTACACACTCGACACCCTCGATCGTATTGTCGAGCAGATTGATATGTGTCGCCGTAAGCTTCGTATTCTTTAAGCTCTCCGGATCGACTGCGTAACTGTGGTTCTGCGAAGTGATCTCGATCTTCCCTGTCTCTAAGTTCTTGACCGGGTGGTTACCGCCACGGTGGCCGAACTTGAGCTTATAGGTCTTCGCGCCGTAGGCCAGGGAGATCATCTGGTGACCGAGGCAGATACCGAAGATCGGGAACTTCCCGGCCAGTGCTTTTACCGTAGAAATGACGGGAGTCACATCCTCCGGATCGCCCGGGCCGTTAGAAAGGAAGATGCCGTCCGGCTTCATGAACTCGATCTCCTCGGGAGTCGTGTCATAAGGGACGACAGTGACGTTACATCCGTAAGAATTCAGCTTACGGATGATATTGAGCTTGATGCCGCAATCGATCGCGACCACATTAAACTTAGGATTCGGTGTTCTCGAGTACCAGCGTTTCTTACAGGATACGCGGCTGACCTGATCGTGCGGGACCGGCGTCACCGTGATCTTTGCGAGCGCCACTTCGAGCGGTGTATCGATCGAGGTCATGATCACTCTTCTCGAACCGAGGTCGCGGATCGACCTCGTGATCTGTCTGGTATCGACACCGTAGATGCCGGGGATATTGTTCTCTTCCATCTCTTCGGAGAGAGTCTTCGTGTAGCGGAAGTTACTCGGCATGTCGTTATAGTCACCGACGATAAAACCGCCGATACTCGGATTTTTGGTCTCGTAGTCATCGTCCGTGATGCCGTAGTTACCGATAAGCGGATAGGTCATAACGACCATCTGATCCGTATAGGAGGGATCGGAGAGGATCTCCTGATACCCCACCATCGACGTGTTAAAAACGATCTCGCACACCCTCTCGACATCGGCTCCGAAGCCATAGCCCTCGTAGAAGCTCCCGTCCTCGAGAACGATCTTCCGGTCTTTCTTTCTCATAACGTCCTCCGCCTCACGAAAAGAAAAAAGACGTCCCCAACGTGCCTTTCTTGAGGCACATGCGACGCCTTTGTCCTTATATTCGTATCTTCTTTGATCCCTGCAAACTTTTCATTTACGGGAATTATAGTAATCTATGTTTTTCCTGTCAATGCCGACGGGGGATAATTCCTTATCGTTTTTTGTCTTCGTTCAGATCTGATACTTCTCCCAGTTCTGCCCGCCGATACCAGGCACGCTCGGATTTGTTATATCCAGTTCTCCGCTATAAAGAAAGATCGTGACATATCCATCCATCGCCTGGCCCACCGTATCCCCACTGTCCGGATCCGTGCACGTATCCGACGGCATCAGGTAGAGAGTACCGTTATCGATCACCAGCGCATCGTATTCACGGGTATATCCCATCGTCGAGAACAGATCGAACTGTACGAATACGGGCCTCGCCTGCAGGTACTCGTTTGCGAAGAGATCTTCCTCGATCGTCTGCATATCCAGATGCCATTCCTCGGCCACCTTCCTAAATTCCTCGTAGTTCTCGAAGAAATACTTCCCGGAACTGCCATCCGGAAGATCCACATACCCGCAGTGATAGGTCTCCATCGGCATTTCCATATTGGTATAGATGTTCAGGTCCTGATAATCGGGATTGACCGTGACGTGCTTGTCAATTTCTTCCCACATCATTTCAGACTTCTGGGCATACGCATCGTCGATCGTATAGGTCCAGTCTCCGACCTCAAAAAGTCTGACACGATCGCCTTTCTCATCCCAGTAATAGAGTGCCTCCTGCCCATAGTCACACATCGCGGATTCTTGTGTGAACGGCGCATCCGGATCGACCTGCGAGCCCAGTTCATACATCCGTTGTAACCACTCCTCGTCCACTGAACCTGCCGGTTCGACCTGTTTATAACAATCGAGCCGGAAGCGCAAGGACGATACGAAATCATATGGTTCACCATGTGTATTCACCACCTGGTGATTATCAAATATATAGACACGTCCGTCCGCCATGATGGCGATGGTATAGGAACTGTAGCCCCATGCACAATTCGATCTTTCAAATGTGAAAAGCACCCGATCCGCGGGAAGATCCGACACACTGCCATACCCGGACCGGCTAGGATCGGAAGGATCCTCCGGAAGACCGTTCCCGGGATCTACAGACGGATCCTCTTCCGATTCCTCCATCTGTGCGGTCGTTTTCTTCACTTTCTTCGTTTTCTTTTTCGTTTCCTCGGATTTACTGCATCCGGCCATCATGGATGCGGCCATCGCACTTGCCAAAAGTATGCAAAGTATCCTGTGTTTCATCATTCGGCCTCCCGGTCTAATCTCTTTCTGTACATACGACGAGGCGATTTCCGGTTATGTCTCAAAAAGAACAGGAAAATCCAGCATGCCCCCTTCCGTTCCCGAATTTTTGTTCTATAATAATAGATACTATGATCGCGCACGAGGGACTCATCCCCTATGACAAGTTAAGACCGTACCAGCAGGAGTGTGTCGGCACACTCAATGCCATCGATTCCGGTTCCCATCTGGTTGCCATGGCCACGGGACTCGGGAAGACGGTCGTTATGCCTTTTATCAAGAGCCGTGGCCGCGTCCTCATCCTCTCGCACAGAGAGGAGCTGGTCAATCAGCCTGTCAAGTACTTCAGTGTTCCGGTAGGATTCGAGCAGGCGAAGCGCCATTCGGATGGTGAGGAAATCGTCTGCGCCAGTGTCCAGTCTCTGGTCCGTCGCCTTAAGCGTTTCTCCCCGGACGATTTCGATGTCATCATCACGGATGAGGCCCACCACGCAGTCGCTCCGACCTATAAGAAGATCTACGATTACTTCAAGCCCCGTCTTCATTTCGGATTCACGGCAACACCGAACCGCGGCGATAAGCAGGGGCTCGGCGAGATCTATTCGGATATCGTTTTCGAGCGCGACATCAGATGGGGTATCAAGAATCATTTTCTGACGGATATCCGATGCCTGCGCATCGATATCGGCTACGATATCTCTTCCGTCAAGCGCCAGAAGGACGACTTTAATCTCTCCCAGCTTGACGCCGCCGTAAATATCACAGAGCAGAACGAAGCCGTGGCGGAAGCATACTATAAGTACCACGTCGGCCAGACCCTGATCTTCGCGACCACCGTGGATCATGCGCAGAATATTGCGAAGCTGATTGAGGGCGCGGTAGTCGTTTCCGCTGAGACGCAGAACAGAGAGCAGATCATCAAGGATTTCACCGAGCGTAAGATCCCCTGCATCGTAAACTGTATGGTCTTTACCGAGGGGACGGACATGCCGCTTATCGAGACGATCATCATCGCCCGACCGACACGCAACCCGAGCCTGTACATGCAG
Organism: Clostridiales bacterium; assembly: GCA_017551625.1. Classification (GTDB taxonomy): domain Bacteria; phylum Bacillota; class Clostridia; order Saccharofermentanales; family Saccharofermentanaceae; genus Scatonaster. The sequence goes on from JAFZLF010000003.1 coordinate 56,386, forward strand.
ATGGTCGGACGCGGACTCCGCCTCTACGAAGGGAAACCCCATCTTACTCTTCTGGATTGCGTAGGCGTCTCAGGCAAACTCGACATCTGCACCGCACCTTCCCTCTTCGGCATCGAGCTAGACGATCTTAAGTTCAAGAAGATCCTCGGAGATAAGGAAGAAGAAGGTATTCTGCTCACGGACATCGAGCCCTCGATCACGAGACATTTCTCATGGAAGGTCAGCGCCAGAGAGATCCGGCTCTTCGAAAACGAGACGGGGATATCGACGCGCGGAGTGAACTATACCCTGATGCCTTCCGGCGATTTCGTACTTTTCATGTCCGGACGTCTCGCCAAAGAAAAGGACGGTTCTCTTTCCGCCTATAATCCCCTGACAAAAGTCCAGCCACCGACGACGGTCTATGCCGCGATCAAGATCACGATCAAGGCCATCGATCTTACGGGGAAAACGAAGATCATCATCGAGCAGAACGTGGGCGGCAAGCGTTTCCACAAAGAAAGTGATCCGATCGATCCGGCCCTTGCTTTCCGCATCGTCCGGAACAATCTCGATTCCCAGCCGGTCTATAAGAGCTTCGCTTCCCTTTGGGATGTGGAACGGACACTCTGGAAACATGAACCTGCCTCGCAAAAGCAGATCGAGATGATCAGAAAGAAGATCGATCCGCGTGTCATCGAAGGCGTAAACTATGACCGCCTCACCAAGGGTGAAGCGGCCAATATTCTCAACATTCTCGAGAACAGCAAGAGTTCGTATGGGTTTAAGCCTCAGTAACGGCACTTACGTATCGATTTCAAAGTAGAACTGCATCACAACATCCGGATCGCGTCTTCTCTGCATGATCACTTCTTCGTAGAGAAGCTCCTGATCGAATCCTCCGCGCCAGTAATACTCGTAGTCCGACGCCTCGATCGTGTACAGGTTTTTCTTCGGATCCAGTTTCACTTTCCCCTTCGTATCTACCGTAAGGTCATCGAGTGCCACGCAGTTATAGACTTCTTTCTCGCGACCGTCAGAGGTCGCAAATATCGTCTTTACGAAAGAAATGAACGTGTTCCTTTTTTCCGTCGTCAGGAGATACGAAGCCACGATCCTGGGTTCCTCCGTCATCGTCCAGATCTCATCATCGACCTCTTTCTCGGTTTCTTCATATTCCGATTCTTCGAAGTCGTAGATCATCTTCTCAATTTCATCCATGACCTCCGGATCATTCTCCAGATCCGACTTCGTCACACGGAAAGATACTGCCTGTTCCGCCTTCGCGATCCGTGCTTCTTTCTCGCGCGCTTTTCTCTCTGCCGATACCTTGGATCCGTATTTTACCAGGATGGCCATGCCCAGCGCAAGAATCGCCAAGATAACAAACGTCTTTATCCCTGAAATGATGCTCTTCTTTTGCGCCTCGCGCTTTCTTCTTTTAATTTCTTCTTCGCGCTTTTGTTCCTTGGCGAGTTTTTGCGCTTCCGCCTCCCGGTAGTACTTGTTCAGGGCGGCCGTCTCCTGATTGAGGGACTGAAGAATATACGCCTCTGCGTTGACCGTTTTCTCGTACTCGATGTCTGCCGCATCTTTCTCGATCTCAAAGGAAGCGCCGCAGAAAGCACAGACGAGTTTCTCGCCCTCGAGATGGAGAGGAGCATTGCAATTTCTACAATTCATGACTTTGAGTCTCATGCCTTTGCCTCCTTCCATTCATCCGGGATCTCGACCTCATTGGCTTCATATGTCTTCGATGTCATCCGTACCTGCTCGCGGAGAAGCTGGTCTTTATCGTAATACGCATGCCATATGTAATCGCCGCCCAGCCTGGTATCCGGCGTATAGTTCGCCTGCAGGAGTCCGTCCGAATCGACATCCATTTCCCTAAAGAGAACATAATCATAAAGCTCGATGACCTCTCCCGTATCCACATACGTGTAGGAGAGAGAATAGATACACAGGATACCGGGTCGGCTATATCCCTGCGTCTTTAAGACGTAGACGCTGTCGATCGTCGCATCATCGTTATAGTAAGCCATGCGTGGTTCGACATAGCGGTCATCTTCGGTCATAGCATAACGCGAGCTGTAGATATACGCTCTTCCGGATGCGATGGTATTTTCCAGAAGATGCTGATCCTCTTTGAGATAATCATACAAAGTCTGGTTTTTTATTGCGTTTCGTTCCTCTACTTTTGCATCCACGTTACGTAGAACGTAGAACAGATATCCGAATATCGCGAGCATCTGCACGACAGAAAGAATCAGTCCGATGATGGCTACTCTCATTCCGGTGAAGGCAGTCTTCACTGCCGTCTTGCGCTGACGGGCAGTTTCGCGGTCCTGCTCATTCTGAAGGACCTGTTCACGAAGCGCATAATCCGTCTGCATGAGATTGACATCCTTAGCCAGCAGCATCTTGGTCCTATCCGCTTCTGTGACAAGCTGGGTGTACCGTACGTCGTTCTCATCATAGTCAACGGCAAAGGCCGAGCCGCAGCTGCTGCAGAAGAACATATCTCTTTCCTGGTTGAGAAGGCCGTTGCACTGTGGACAATTCAGATTGGTAAGTTTCATATCGCGCCCTCCTTCCCTTTACACATCAGCTACTTCGGAGCGGATCTTCTCCGGGATCTCAAAGGGGATCGTGTTCTCCACGTTTTCCCATGACTCCAGATACTTATCCAGGATGATGCTCTTGTCTATGAAACCGTGGAGCCCATCTGCGCCTTTATACAGCTTGGCATCATTGTCGCATGCCACTTTCCCATCTGCACGGACTCCGCTCATAGCAAGGTATACCGGTACATAGACCGTAAGCGTTTCGCTGCTTTCTTCGGAGCTATACTCCAACGAGAAAATCTGGAAAAGCTCTGATCTTCCGTCCGATATGGAAAGCAGATAGCCTTCTTCACACTCGAATTGACCGGTAAATGTATATTTCGCATCCGTACCTTCCAGCACGATTTCCCTGTCGGTAAGATAGCGGATAGCATATACTTCCGCCGCGTATGCTTCCTTGAGAAAAGTTTCGTCGTTAAGAAGGGCTTTCTCATCGATCTTCGTAATCTTTGTCTCTTCCGCTTGTCCGTTCTTCTTATCCGCATCTCCCCCCAGAATCGCGTTACTGATCGAGCCGGAATTCTTCGCGACAAGCATCGTGCACGCACGGTATGAGAATGCAATAAGAATGAAAGAAGCGACAGCGATCCCGGCCTTAATGAGCAAATTCTCGATACCCTGCATCTCACGCTGCTTCTTTCTCTGCTGGGCGTTGTACTGCTGTTGCTGCGCGATCTGCGCGCGTGTCTGTGAGATCGTCAGATCCCGATCAAGTTGCGCCTGATTTCTCGCCTGTGCCGTCTCGGCCTCTGCGCGCGCGACATCTTCCCGTCCCCAATCGGCAGCGTACTCCGTACCACAGTTCGGGCATCTATACTTCCCGTCCTGGATCACCAGAGGCGTACCGCAATTTATGCAGAATCTGTTCTCTGCCGCCATCTCGTGTCCTCCTTACTAGTTATCCTCTGCAGGCATCCTTCATCTCTTTGATGAAAGCACCGACACTCGAAGGAGCATCGACGCCCTTTTCTTCGAGGATCTTGACCACGGCCGAGCCGACGATGACTCCATCCGCAACTGCCGCCATCTTCTTCGCCTGCTCGGGATTCGAGATTCCGAATCCGATCGCGCACGGCACATCCGTCACTTCGCGAATCTTCGCGACCACGGCGTCAAGGTCCGACGAGAACGACGAGCGCATCCCGGTCACACCGAGACTGGAAACGATATAGATGAATCCCTTCGCCTCCTTGGCGATCATGGCGACACGTTCCTCCGATGTCGGCGCAACCATCGAGATCAAGTCCACATCGTACTTGTCGCAGAACGGCTGAAATTCTTCTTTCTCCTCATAGGGGATGTCCGGGATGATCAGGCCGTCGATGCCGATCTCACTACAGGTCTTGATGAACTTCTCGGATCCGTAGGAGAACACGACATTCGCATAGGTCATGAACACCAGCGGGATTGTGACGTCTTTTCTGAGCTCACGGACGAGATCGAAGACATCTTTGGTCTTGATGCCGCCCGAGAGCGCACGGATATTGGCGCCCTGGATGACCGGTCCTTCTGCGGTCGGATCGGAAAACGGGATCCCCAGCTCGATAAGATCCGCGCCGTTCTTCACAGCTTCACGGACAGCTGCGGCCGTGGTCGCAAGGTCCGGGTCTCCGCATGTGATAAACGGGATAAATGCTTTTCCTTCGGCAAAAGCACTGGCAATTTTACTCATGGATATCCTCCCCTCTGTAGCGGGCGATCGCGGCACAGTCCTTGTCACCGCGGCCGGAAATAGTGATGACGATGATCTGATCCCGACTCATGGTCGGAGCCAGTTTTCTGGCATAGGCGACAGCGTGTGCCGACTCGATCGCCGGGATGATGCCCTCCATCTTCGAGAGATACTCGAAAGCCTGAACTGCTTCTTCATCCGTGACCGGCACATACTGGGCACGGCCGATATCGTGAAGATTCGCGTGTTCCGGTCCGACACCCGGATAATCCAAGCCCGCCGAGATCGAATATACCGGGGCGATCTGTCCGTCTTCGTCCTGGCAGAAGTAAGACTTCATGCCGTGGAAGATACCAAGTTTTCCCGTATTCACGGTCGCCGCCGTCTCAAAAGTATCGATGCCGCGTCCGGCCGCTTCGCAGCCGATGAGCTTGACATCCTTATCTTCGATGAAGTGATAGAACGAACCGATGGCGTTACTGCCGCCTCCGACACATGCAAGTACGGCATCCGGCAGACGTCCTTCTTTTTCTAGGATCTGCTCCTTGATTTCTTTAGAGATGACCGCCTGGAAATCACGGACGATCGTCGGGAACGGGTGCGGGCCCATAACAGAGCCGAGGCAGTAGTGCGTATCGTCGATACGTGTGGTCCACTCTCGCATCGCCTCGGATACGGCATCCTTCAGCGTGCGGGTACCGGTCTTGACCGGGATGACCTCGGCGCCGAGAAGACGCATACGGTACACGTTCAGCGCCTGGCGGATCGTGTCTTCCTCCCCCATGAATACGACACACTCCATGCCGAAGAGCGCGGCGGCTGTAGCTGTCGCCACACCATGTTGTCCAGCGCCGGTCTCCGCGATCAGACGGGTCTTTCCCATCTTCTTGGCAAGAAGCGCCTGTCCGAGCACGTTATTCACCTTATGGGCACCGGTGTGGTTTAAGTCCTCACGCTTGAGGTAGATCTTCGCGCCACCGAGATCCTCCGTCATCTTCTTCGCGTAGTAAAGAAGTGACGGACGGTTGGCGTATTCGTTAAAAAGCTCGGTCAGTTCGCGGTTGAACTCCGGATCATTCTTATAGTGGTTATACGCTTCTTCGAGTTCGTTCACGGCATTCATCAACGTCTCCGGGATGTACTGCCCGCCGTGGATTCCGAACCGTCCTGCCGGGTTGGTCATACTTTCTCCTCCTTCTGTTTTCCCGCGGTCACGCTTTTTCGGACCGCATGTACAAATTCTCTCATTTTCTCTTCGTCTTTTTTGCCGTCGGTCTCGACATTCGAGCTCACGTCCACGGCCCAAGCACCTGTTCTTGTTATCGCTTCTCCTACATTTTCTGCATCGAGTCCCCCAGCGAGGAAATACTCTCTTCCGAAACCTTGAAGAAGAGACCAGTCAAAAGGTTCACCTGACCCCATGCCCGAATCGATGAGCACATAGTCGGCAGAGCTCTCTTGCGCCCGACGAAGTATCTCTTTCGGTTCTTGCTCCCCTGACGTATCTTTCGGAAGCTGAAACGCCTGGATCAGCGGCTTTTCCGTAAATTTACGAAGTGCGGCGATATACTCTTCATCCTCGTGTCCGTGAAGTTGCGCGATGTCGATTATACCACGAGAAAGAAGTTCCGACACATCTTCGACCGGTGCGTCGACGAAAACTCCGACGGCCTTGATCTTCGGATCGAGGATCCGCCGAAGCGCGGCAGCCGTCTCCGGATCCACATACCGTTTACTCTTCTTAAAGAAAACGAATCCTATGAATTCCGGTTTTAACCTATTGGCCGCTTCGATATCTTCCGGACGGGACAGCCCGCATATCTTAATCTTTGTTCCGCTCATTTCTTACCTCGGAGCTCAGTGAGTCTTTCCGTTTTATCGGCAGCACGCATCAGCGTCTCCCCGACAAGCACCGCGTCCGCGCCGATCTCGCGCAGTCTCTTCACGTCCTCAGAAGAAGAAACGCCGCTCTCCGAAACGAAGAGCACATCCGAAGGGATCAGCTGTCGGAGTTTCCTGCTGTTTTCAGTATCGACACTGAAGTCCTTGAGGTTACGGTTATTGACGCCGATGATCCTCGCGCCGATACGAAGTGCCGCTTCGACTTCTTCTTCGTTATGTGTCTCGACCAGTGCCGAGAGGCCCAGCGAATCCGCAATGGCGAGATACTTGCCGGCGGTCTTCTCATCAAGGATCGACATGATCAGCAGCACCGCCGATGCACCTAAGACTTTCGCCTCGTAGATCATGTACGGATCCACGGTAAAGTCCTTCCGAAGGCACGGGATATGCACGCTCGACGCGATCTCCTTAAGATACGAATCCGAGCCGAGGAACCACTTCGGCTCCGTCAGAACCGAGATGCAGTCAGCTCCGGCCATCTCGTATTCCTTCGCGATCTGAAGGTACGGAAACTCCGGCGCGATCAAACCCTTTGACGGAGAGGCCTTCTTGCACTCGCAGATAAAAGCGATATCATCATTTGCGGCCAGTGCTTCTTCAAAAGCAAAAGGCTTCAAAACCACTCCTGTTGAAAGGGCGCCATTATCCGCGATCTCCTGCGCACGCTCACGCATCTGCTCGACAGAGACGGCTTCTTTGCAAAGGGCGACGCGCTCACGCGCATGTTCAGCTAACTGGTCGAGGATCGTCATATCAGGCCTCCGGTCGGTTGCTGACTTCGATGAACTTGGCAAGTGTCTCCTTGGCCTTACCAGAATCGATGAGCTCGGCTGCGAGCTTCACGCCAGCTTCGAAGGTCTCGGCTTTACCTGCGATATAAAGAGCCGCACCGGCATTCATGAGCACGGTGTTTCTCTTATGACCGGTCTGTCCGTCGAGGATATCTCTTACGATCTGTGCATTTTCCTCCGGAGCGCCGCCCTTGAGATCCTCCTTCGTGCAGCGCTCGAAACCGAACTGCTCCGGCGTGATGGTGTAGACCTTATACCAGCCGTCCTTAAACTCGCAGACCGTGGTCGGGGCCGACAGTGAGATCTCGTCGAGCTTATCCTTACCATACACGACCATGCCGCGCTTCACGCCGAGAGAGATGAGGACTCGTGCGAGAGGCTCGATAAGGTATTCGTCATAGACGCCGAGAAGCTGCATCTTCGGGCTGCCCGGGTTCGTGAGAGGTCCGAGGATATTAAATACGGTACGGAAACCGAGTTCCTTACGGATCGCGCCGACATACTTCATGGAAGCGTGATACTTCTGCGCGAAGAAGAAGCACATGCCGACCTCGTTCAGAAGTTCGACACAGCGCTCCGGGCTCTGGTTGATGTTGACGCCGAGGGCCTCGAGGCAGTCGGCGGTACCGCACTTCGAAGAAGCGGCGCGGTTACCATGCTTGGCCACCTTTACTCCGCCTGCTGCACAAACCAGTGCGGATACCGTCGAGATATTGAAGCTGTGTGCGCCGTCTCCGCCGGTACCGACGATCTCGAGCACATCCATGCCCGTATCGACCTGCGTCGCGTGGTCGCGCATCGCCTTCGCGCATCCGGCGATCTCATCCGTCGTCTCGGCCTTTGCGCTCTTCGTGGAAAGTGCCGCCAAGAATGCCGCGTTCTGTGTTGCCGACGTCTCTCCGCTCATGATCTCATTCATGACGGTATACGCCTCGTCATAGGTCAGGTCTTCCTTGTTTACGATTTTTACGATTGCTTCTTTGATCATGGTTAATTCCTCCAGCTATATGTTATTTCTCAATAAAGTTTCTCAGTATCTTCTGTCCCTGCGGGGTCATGATGGACTCCGGATGGAACTGTACGCCGTAGACGGGATAATCTTTTGCCGTCACGGCCATGATTTCTCCTTCTTCCGTCACCGCCGTCACGACGAGGCTGTCCGGTACGGTCTTCGGATCCACGATGAGAGAGTGGTATCTCGCGACCTTGAACTTCTGCGGCAGGTTCAGGAAAAGCTTATCAGTCGTATCGACCTTGATCTCCGACTGCTTGCCGTGCATGAGACGCGGTGCATAGGTGACCGTCGCGCCGAATGCCATGCTGATGGCCTGGTGTCCGAGGCAGACACCGAGGATCGGGAACTTGCCCTTGAGCTTGTCGATCAGTTCGAGCATGATACCTGCGTTCTCCGGTCTTCCCGGGCCCGGCGAGATCACGATACGGGAAGGATTCAGAGCCTCGATCTCTTCGACCGTCATCTCGTCATTGCGGATGACCTTGATGTCCGGATCGATCGAGCCGATCATCTGATAAAGGTTATAGGAAAAGCTGTCATAGTTATCTACAAGAAGTATCATAATTCATCCTCCTGTGCAGCAGTGAGCGCACGTACGACGGCCTTGGCCTTGTTGATGCACTCTTCGTATTCTTTCTCCGGGACCGAATCGGCCACGATACCGGCACCGGATCTTACGAATACCTTGCCGTTCTTCTTAAACGCGATGCGGATGGCGATGCAGGTGTCCATGTTTCCTGCAAAATCGATGTATCCGATCGCGCCGCCATAGATGCCGCGCTTATTGTTCTCGAGCTGACCGATCAGCTGGCATGCACGGATCTTCGGCGCACCGGAAAGCGTACCGGCAGGAAGGACCGCTTCGATCGCATCGAGAGCATCCTTATCGTCGCGGATCAGTCCACGGACTGTGGAACCGATATGCATGACATGGGAGAAACGCTCGATGCTGTGGAGGATCTCGACGTCGACAGAGCCGAAGCGGGAGATCTTACCGAGATCGTTACGTCCCAGATCGACGAGCATGTTATGCTCGGCGAGTTCTTTTTCATCGTGGAGAAGGTCGGTCTCAAGCATCAGATCCTCAGCCTGGTTCTTACCGCGCGGGCGGGTGCCGGCCAGCGGGAACGTGTGGAGTACGCCGTCCTTGAGGTTTACGAGCGTCTCCGGAGAAGCACCGGCCACCTCGACATCCGTGCCGGAGAAATAGAACATGTACGGCGACGGATTGATCGTGCGGAGGTATCTGTACGTGTCGAGAAGGCTTCCTTCAAACGGAGCGGACAGACGGTTACTGAGCACGATCTGGAAGATATCTCCCTCGTGGATGTAGTTCTTTGCTTTCTCGACCATATCCACGAATTCTTCCTTATTGAAAAGCGCTGTCGGCTCGGCCAGGAGTTTTCCCTTATGCTCGCCGTCCGGCTTGCCGTTTAAGATCAGGTCACGGATCTTCTCGATCTCCATGACGGCCTTTCTGTATCCGGCTTCGCCGTCCTTGACATACATGTTGACGATGATGATGATCTTCTGCTTGTAGTTATCGTATGCGATGACCTTATCAAAGAGCATGAGGTCGACATCCTGGAATCCCTCTTCGTCAACTGTATCGACCTTCGCTGTCGGCTCACTATAATATAGATAATCGTAAGAAAAATAGCCGACGAGTCCACCCGTAAATGGCGGGAGGTACGTAAATCTCGGGCTTTTATATTCGCCGAGGATCTGACGCAGATAGGTATTGGGCTCCTTCGTCTCGATAGTCACATCGCCGATGTGCCTCTTCCCGTCCTTGACAGTCACGGATGTTTTCGGCTCGAAGCCCAGGAACGTGTAGCGGCCCCACTTCTCATTCTCCGCTACGGACTCGAGCATGTAGCAGTGTGTCGAGACGGTCTTTAGGACCTTCATGGTCTCGATCGGTGTTCTTACGTCCGAGAGGATCTCGGCAGAAAGCGGGATGACATTATACTTTCCCTCATCTGCGAGCTTTCTCACGTCGGACAATTCCGGCAGAATCTTCATGTTGTTTCCTCCTTCTTGTTCCGGGAGGAAACAAAAAATCCTCGACAGAACTTCTTTCTTCTGTCAAGGACGAATTACATCGCGGTGCCACCTTGATTCACGGCTCTATTTGCCGTGCACTTAGCAGGATACCATCATATCCCCGGCAACTAACGTATGCCATAACGTTGCAGAATACTCTGCGGTCTCCCGCATTTGACTGCACCCTCAGCGGTCCATTTGATGACTTGTTTTCCGCCGGATTCTCATCCTCGCCGGCTCTCTGTAGGAGCATCATCACCGTTATCTCCGCGTCAACGGTTTGTCTTTATGGGGTGTATGTTAGCACTCGAAAGGAGACTTGTAAACCCCCAAATTTTCCATATTGACATTCTCCCTGCGAAATGGTAAAGTCAGCACAAACTATCTGAAAAAGAGGAATCTCTAAGGTGACAAACGCCAGAAACTTCAACAACAGCGCATTTTTCCGATTTTATCGATTTGCTTTTACGAGCTGATCCATATTATCATGTCCTTTGTGAAGTTGAGCTGCGGAAATTATGTATATCAGGAAGCGCTGTTCTTTACCGGGACAGCGCTTCTTCTTGTTATAGCAAAGAGAAAGGAACTATCACATGCAAGATATCCAAATCGCATATAGCGGCATCGAGGGCTCGTTTTCCTGTATCGCGGCATCACGGATCTTTCCGGATGCGAAGCTCATACCCTTCCACAGTTTCAAAGAAGCCTACCATAGCGTCACCAACGGAGACTGCGATGCGGCCGTGCTCCCGATCGAGAACAGTTACGCGGGGGAAGTCGGTCAGGTCTCCGACCTGATGTTCGCAGGCGACCTCATGATACAGGGCGTTTATGAATTATCGATCTCCCAGTGCCTCCTCGGTCTTCCGGGAAGCACGATATCAGATATCCGGCAGGTCATCTCCCATCCGCAGGCACTCGAACAGTGCGGAGAATACATCGGCCGTCACGGCTGGAAAATGATCCCCTATGAGAATACCGCCCGAGCCGCGCGCGCCGTCGCACGCGAAAGCGATATTACACAGGCCGCGGTCGCAAGCGCCGAGACAGCGGAACTCTATGGTCTTACTATACTCGAAAAAGATATCAACGAAAGCACACAGAACACGACACGTTTCGCGGTTTTCACTAAAGAAGGATCTTCCCTAGGCGCATCCGCGCAAGAAGAACGATCCCGTGATTTCGCATCGCCCGAGGAGAACAAAAAGGCAGAAGATGTTCAAGTCCCCTGCAATACGATCCTGCTCTTTACCATCAAGCACGTCGCCGGATCTCTGGCTAAGGCCGTATCCATCATCGGACTTCATGACTATAATATGCGCGTCATCCGAAGCCGCCCTGCCAAGGATATGAACTGGCAGTACTATTTCTACACCGAGCTCGAAGGAAGCCTCGACACTATTGAAGGACAGGCGATGCTTGCGGGACTTCGGTGTGCGTGTGAACTTATCAAGATCGTCGGCACATACCGTCCCGATATGACGTTGTAACGAAGAGAAAGGAACGATACGGATATGAACGGAATCATCGTACGAAAACTGGCAAACCCTGAAGAAGTAAAGGAGATGTATCCGCTGACGGGACCTCAGCATGATACGGTAAATAACCAGATCAGAAGCATCGAGGCGATCCTGCGTGGCGACGATAAGCGTCTGATCCTCATAATCGGTCCTTGTTCGGCCGATAATGAAGACAGTGTGATCGATTACATCTCACGTCTCGTGCCCGTACAGGAGAAGGTCAAGGACAAGGTCCTCATCGTGCCCCGGATCTACACCAACAAGCCGAGGACAACGGGCGACGGCTATAAGGGCATGCTTCACCAGCCGGATCCCGGTGCCCGATCCGATCTCATGAAGGGCATCCTGGCGACACGTCATCTGCATATGCGTGCCATCGAAGATACAGGATTTGCCTGTGCTGACGAGATGCTCTATCCCGAGAATTATCAGTATCTCGATGATGTCCTTGCCTATGTTGCCGTCGGCGCGCGATCTGTCGAAGACCAGCAGCACCGCCTGACCGCGAGCCTGATCGCTTCTCCGACCGGCATGAAGAATCCGACCAGCGGCGACTACGCCGTGATGCTTAACGCCATCACGGCCGCGACTCATCCGCACACCTTTATCTACCGTGGCTGGGAAGTCGAGTCACATGGCAACGATTATGCCCACGCCGTCCTACGCGGGTATACGAACAAGCACGGCGAATCGCAGCCGAACTACCATTACGAAGATCTGCTCAGATTAAGCGAGATGTACGGAACTCGCCAAGTCCCCTACCCCGCCGCCATCATCGACACGAATCACGCCAACTCGAATAAGAATCCCCTCGCACAGCCCCGTATCATCAAGGAAGTCATGTATTCGATGCGGCACAGTTCCGAGGTCGCTTCACTCGTCAAGGGCTTCATGGTCGAGAGCTATATCGTGGAAGGACGCCAGGAGATCGGTGGAGGCGTATACGGTCAGTCCATCACGGATGCCTGCCTCGGATGGGACAAGAGCGAGCGGCTCATCTACGAGATCGCCGATCTCGTCTGAGATGCTTTTCCCGCACCCGACAAACTCAAACACAGATACGGCAAAACAACTGGACTTTCACAGTTGAAGTCGCGCGAATCGTCATGCTATAATCGACTTGCAGGATATGATATGGATGTACATAATTTGCGGAATATGGCACGGGGTTTTACCGATTCCGCAGGATATGAAGATGGGGTGTACATATCTGCATATTCTACAATGAAAGGAAGTGTTACGGTATGGCAAACGTGCACTTTGGAAGCAGACGCTATGTGTCGGCGCTGCTGTGTGTCTCTCTTCTCTTTTCTTTATCTTCATGCAAGAAGAAAACCAAAAGCAAGGCCGATCTTTATTCAGCCGGGCGGGTGATCGAAGCGACGGACCCGTATTTTCTCGCCGAGGTAGACAAGGTAAATATCCCGGTAGCTCAGGGCAAGAAACTACAGTATATGTCCATCAACGATTGTATCTATGCCGGTGATTTTGCCGTTGTCTCTTACACCCAGACCTACCAGATCCCGAGTGAAGTTGAAAAGCAGGTCAATTCCTCCTCGGTGACCGGAACGGAATTCGATATAAGCGAGTACTTCGTTTCGGCCACTGCGCTGTTCGACAAGAAGGGAACTCTCATCAAGCAGATCATGAAGGACTACTGTAATATCTACGGTGTAACAGTAGATAAGGATGGGAACATCCATATGTTGTACGATATGTACGAATCGCCCACGATCGATCCGGACGCCACGCTCGAGGAGGCAGAAAACATCATCCGCGACCATCACGCCCAGACACTGATCGAGGTCATCGATCCTACAGGAGAAACGATCCGGACCATCTCTGTCACAGACGGGATCGAGGACTATTCGCCATGGGGGGCCGCCTTCACGATCCTTGATAACGGCATGTATGCGTTCACCAATTCGGGACTCATTCACCTCTATGATGAAAAAGGAGATCCGGTCATTACGCTTTCCGACAAAGACCGTTCTCTCATCGGAAGTATCGTCCAGTCAGAGGGCAAGAATTACGTCGTTTCCGAAAAAAGAGATCTCGAAGCAGGCAATTCTCTTATGCTGAAAGAAGTCGATCTGGAGACGGGAAAACTCGGAGACGGAACCGATATCAGCGCGCTACTCTCTTACGGATCAGTCGTAGCGACCAAGGATGGTGTTTTCGCCAATTCGTACAGCAGTTTTTTCAAATATGATATCGCCAAGGGATCGATCGAGGAAGTCTTTAACTGGAATGACACCGATGTAGACCGTGCGCTGATGAAGAATATCTCGTGTACACCGGTAAGTGATAACGAGATCCTGGCCGTGGGACATCGAAGCTATGAGATCGATTACCCGTATCTGATCCATCTGACTCGCGCAGAGACGAACCCTCACGCCGGAAAGAAAATGATCGTGATCGCCGGCGAGCACCTCTCTGACTGCGCAGATCTGGTCTCCTTTGCAAGTCTTTACTCTTCTCGGCCTGAAAACAGCGCGCGTGTCGTTATCGTGGACTATACGGCCGGCATGGGCGATGATGAAAGTCTCGCCGATATCGAGAGAGCCATCTATCTGGACACGCTCTCCGGTTCCGGTCCGGACATCCTGGTCAATCTTTATAATTCCGTAGCTTTCCGCACAGATGCCATCATGGAAGATATGAACCAGTATATCGACGGAGAACGCGGCATCAACAGGAATGATTATTTCGACAACATCATGCGCGCATGCGAAACAGACGGACATCTCTACCACATCCCGGTGCGCTTCTCACTTGACGGTCTCTGTGTAAACAAGAGTCTAGTCAGTAATACCGGAGGCTGGACCTACGATGAATTCTTCGAGGCCTCGACCAAGATCCCGGATCAGGTCAGTTTCCTCGAGGGCGTCCTCTATAACGACCTTCTCGATCTCATGCTCGGTGCTTCCCTTCCGCAGTTCGTAGATTATGAAAACAGGACAGTCGATTTCGATAACGAAGAGATGAGACGGATCCTCGAGACTGTCAAGCGCTACGGTGTCGTCAAGCAACCGGAAGATGAAGGCTGGTACTATATGGAGAAAGAGATCCCCGGAGAGGGCTCCATCTCGGGAGACGGCGATCTTACGATGGAGAAGATCATGGAGGGCATGCTCGCTGTCTGGGTAAGCAGGATGGATTCGCTCTACACGATCAGTTACTGGAATTTCATGAGTCCGGGAGGCGCGGAGCTTCTCGGCTTCCCCGGCAAAGAAAAGAAAGGAATGGCTGTCCATCCGGAGACTTCCATGGGCATCGTCGCCTCGAGCAAGAGCAAAGGTCTCGCCTGGGACTTCATCAAGGCATTTATGGAGTATGACGTGCCGTCCTATCAGAATCCTTATGGCAACTCTCTGCGCATCGCAGGATTCGAGCAGGAGTCACAGGAAATCATGAAGGATCGGAATGCTTTCCGTGAGTCGTATATCGACAGACCGGAGATCGGAAAATACATGGGCGCTACGGAAGTGACCGAGGAAGACCTTAAGGTCACCCGCGCGCTCATCGAGAACGCTTCGTTCTCCACCGGCGGTGACCCGGCTATCTTTGACATCATATGTGAAGAAGCAGCTGCCTACTTCGCCGGTGACCGGAGTCTGGATGACGTCCTGAAGAATATCCAGAACCGTGCCTCGATCGTGGTAAAAGAACTATAGTTGCTACACCCATTCCTTGTTGATGCGGATGTAGACGGCCTTGAGGATCTGTGCGAGGACCGTGTACGCTGCCATCAGAACAACAAGCCAGGCCCCGAAAGCCGGAATCATGACCGGAAGGTCGAAGATTCCGGCTATTTTCGTAAATCCTATCAGCAACGTGACCAGCAAGACAGCAAGAGTCGAGATCGAGAGCTGGACAGAGGCGCGATCTTTGACGAACGGCACCCTTGGCGTGCGGATCGTGTGGATAACGAAGGTCTGCGAGATGATGCCGAACATGAACCAGCCGCACTGGAAGAGTCCGGCCTTCTCAATGGAATTGAAGCCGAGCACATACCACATCACGAGGAAGCACAGTACGTCGAGCACGGTACTCAGAAGTCCGAAGATGAACATGAATTTCTTGATCCCATCGATATTCCACTTCTTCGGGAGAAGGATACTGTCCTTCTCGACGTGGTCGAACGGCATACCAAGCTGGGCGAAGTCGTTAAGGATGTTTTGCACGAGGATATGGATCGGAAGAAGCGGGAGAAACGGCAGGAAGATACTCGCGATCAAAACGGAGAACATATTGCCGAAGTTACCGCTTACCGACATTTTCAGGTATTTACTCATATTGGCGAAGGTGCGGCGTCCCTCAATGACGCCCTCATCCAGGACGTTCAGGTCTTTCTCAAGAAGGATGATATCGGCAACCTCTTTGGCGATATCGACGGCATTATCTACCGAGATACCGACATCTGCCTGCTTGAGCGGAAGACTGTCGTTGATCCCGTCACCCATGTATCCGACGGTATGGCCGTTGCTCTGCAGGGCCCGGACCACACGCTGCTTCTGATACGGCGAGAGTTTACTGAAGATGTGGCACTTCTCGACCGCCTCCTTGAGTTCTTCGTCGTTCATAGCCTCGACCTTTGCTCCGGTCAGCGTATACTCCGTAGGAATCCCGAGACGTCCGCAGATATTGATCGCCACGCCATCGGAATCGCCAGTAAGGACGACGGTCTTGACACCGTTTTTCTTGAGTGCGGAGATCGCAGGTCCGGCCGAAGGTTTCGGCGGATCGAGGAACCCGACAAAACCGATCAGAACCATATCCGACTCATCACCGACTCCGAAAGACGATACATCGTGAATCTCGTTCTTCTGTGCAACCGCGATAACACGTATTCCCTCGAGATTATTCTCCTCGGCGATTCTCTTGGCATTGGCAATCAGTTCGTCCGTGATTGGTTTTACTTCGCCCTCATGCTCGATGAAACTGCAGATCGAGAGGATCTCCTCCACCGCGCCTTTCGTGATCAGCTGGCGCTTCCCTTTCCGGTCCCGGAGCACGACGCTCATACGCCGGCGGCTGAAGTCGAAAGGGATCTCATCTTCTCGGACATAGGCTTCCTTTAATTCGGACAATTCCTCGATCTCACCACGGTTGATGATGGCCACATCCATGAGATTTTTCAGTCCCGTCTGGAAATAGCTGTTCATGAAAGCATGACGGAGCACACGCTTATCTTCTTTTCCGTGTACGTCCATATATTTCTCGAGAATAATCTCATCCTGCGTCAGCGTGCCGGTCTTATCCGTGCAGAAAACATCCATCTCGCCGAAGGTTTGGATCGCACCGAGACGTTTGACGATGGTCTCCTTCTTACTCATATTGACCGCGCCCTTGGCCAGAGACGAGGTCATAATGACCGGCAGCATCTCCGGCATGATGCCGACCGCTATCGTAATACCGAACATCAGGGACTCCAGCCAGTCTCCCTTGGTCAGGAAATTCGCCACAAAGATGATCGGAACCATAACGATCATGAAAGAGATAAGAAGGCGGCTGATCGAATTGATATTCGTCTCGAAACTGCTCTTGGCATTATAGGAATTGAGGCTTTTTGCCATGCATCCGAAGTAGGTGGAATTTCCCGTCGTCAGAATCACAGCCTTTGCCGATCCGGATACGATATTGCTTCCCATGAATCCGAGATTATTGAGTTCTGATATCTCCGAGCCTGTCGGGTCGGGACCCGCGAACTTCTCGACCGGGTTGCTCTCACCTGTAAGCTGGGACTGATCGATGAAGAGGTCCTTGGTCTCGATGAAACGCACGTCACCCGGGAGCATGTCGCCCGAAGCAAGCTTCACAATATCGCCCGGCACCACTTCTTCCATGTCGATCTCCATAACATTGTCATTTCTTATAACATCGATCCTGTTGCTGATCATCTTTTGGAGTTTTGTCGCTGCGGAATTGGACTTTTGCGCTTGAACAAATGAGATGATCGCCGAGATCACGACGACAAAGATCAGCATGAGAAAAGTAAGCCAGCTCGGTTCATCGGCCAGGATAACATCCGTCACGAGCGTAACTCCGGCCACCACGAGAAGCACGATGTTAAAAGGATTGATAATGGCTTCGCGCAAACGGCGAATCAGGCTGTTCTCATTTCCGGCATCGATGATATTCCGCCCATATTCTTCGAGACGGTCACTGGCCTCGACCTGATTAAGGCCTTCTTCGGATGTCTGAAGTTTCTCAAAGAGCGCATCGTCACTGATCGCGCTTAGCGCGGCCAGTTCCTGCTCGACCAGTACCTTCTTCTCCTGAGTTCTCGAATCATTCTTTTTGCGGCCCATAACTGCCTCCACCTCTTTCATATCCATCACGCTTATCGCGTATCATGAACAATTATACTATAATTAGCATAATACAGAAGGAGTGTGCAGATGGCGGAGAAAGAAGGAAAACCGGAACGCAAACGCACGGCCCTCATCATGGAGGGCGGCGCGATGCGCGGGATGTTCACCTGCGGCGTCATCGACGTTCTCATGGAGAACCATATCAATTTTGACGGTGCGGCCGGCATCTCGGCCGGGGCGGCCTTTGGCTGTAACTTCAAGTCACGTCAGATCGGACGCCCGATCCGATACAACAAAACCTTCGGGAAAGATCCCCGCTACGCAAGTCTCCGGTCTCTTCTTAAGACCGGGGACTACTTCGGCGCGAAGTTCTGTTATGAGACACTCCCCTTCGAGCTTGATGTCTGGGACACGAAGACCTTCGCGGAGAACCCTCTCCTGTTCTATATCGGCGCGACTGATGTCGATACCGGGGAGCCCCGATATCACCTCTGCTCCGACGGTGGCAAGACCGATCTTCTCTGGATGCAGGCCTCGGCGTCGATGCCGCTTCTGTCCAATATCGTCGAGGTCGACGGGTACCGTCTTCTCGACGGCGGGATCTCGGACGCTGTTCCCTACGGATATATGGAGAGTCTGGGTTTCCGGCGAAACGTCATCGTGCTGACCCAGCCAAAGGGGTTTACAAAGAAAAAGAGCCGCGCACAGGTACTCATCGATATAGGACTTCGGAAATACCCGAAGATCGCTGAGGCGATGGAGCATCGTCACGAGATGTATAACCGGCAGATGAAGGAGATCGGAGAACGTGAACAAAGAGGCGAATCCCTTGTGATCCGTCCGCCACAAGATCTCGGGATCGGGCGCACAGAGAAAGATCCCGAAGAACTCGAGCGTGTCTATCAGATCGGTCGATCCGAGACAGAGAAACGGCTCATGGAAATACGGGAATTTCTGGGAGAGTAAACTATGACTGTACAAAGACGAAATGACCTTCCTATATTAGGCTTCGGATGCATGCGTTTCGCGACAAAAGGACGCGACATCGACAAGGAAAAAGCAGAAGCACAGATCCTCCGAGCCATCGAGCTCGGTGTCAATTATCTCGACACGGCCTACATCTACCCGGGAAGCGAGGATGCTATCGGACAAATCCTTGAGAAGAATAATCTTCGCGACAAAGTGACCCTCACAACAAAGCTTCCGCAATATCTCGTCAAGAAACGCGAAGACCTAGACAAGTATCTCGACGAAGAACTCAGAAGGCTGCGGACCGACCACCTCGACTACTATCTGTTCCACCACATGACGGATATCGCGCAGTGGGAGAAGCTCGAAGCACTGGGTGTCCGGGACTGGATCTCTGAGAAGAAAGCACAGGGCAAATTCCTGCATGTCGGTTTCTCTTTCCACGGGAATACGGAGATGTACATAAAGATCCTATCTGCCTATGACTGGGAGCTGAGCCTCGTGCAGTATAACTACATGGACGAGCATGCCCAGGCCGGACGTGATGGCATATGCGCCGCTTACGAAAAAGGCGTACCTGTATTCATCATGGAACCGCTTCGCGGCGGAAAACTCGTAGATCTTCTCCCGGAAAAAGCCAAGAAAGAGATCGCCTCTGACTCACACGGATGGACCCCTGCCGAGTGGGCCTTCCGCTGGCTGTGGAATCAAAAGGAGATCACGTGCGTCCTCTCCGGGATGAATTCTCTGGAGATGCTCGAAGAAAACGCGAGGATCGCTTCGGCTGTGGAGGCCGGTGCTTGGGGCGCGGAAGAAATGGCCATGATCGATAAGATCCGCATCTACATCAACGAGAACACGAAGGTCGGTTGCACAGGATGCAAGTACTGTCTCCCCTGCCCGAGAGGCGTCGACATCCCCGGGATCTTCTCCTGCTATAACCATATGTATTCAAAAAAAAAGATGTCTGGACGGAAGGAATACTACCAGACGATCGCGCTACGGCTCACGCCTGCAGACGCCTCGCGCTGTGTCGGTTGCGGCAAATGCGAGTCGCACTGCCCGCAGAATATCCCGATCCGCGCGAAACTGAAGGAAGCGAGCCGCGCGCTGCAGCCCTTCTACTTCAAGATCGCGGCGAATGTCTCACGCCGCTTCATGGTGGGAAAGAAGAAGAAAAGCACAGGCTCCTCCAAAGAATCGTGAACCGTGCATCTCGCGCCGTTCAGTAAAATAGTCTATGCATCAGAACCGGTCTTCACATCTACACCGGCTGTTCTTTCCTCGATCAAAGTACGCATCTGATCGAGATATTCGTTCGGACCCATGGATGATTCGCTCTGACTGATGTAGGTCAGTAGTTCGCGCGCCAGTTCCCCGGAGATTTTCCCCTTAGCACGAACGTGGGCCGAAGCGCCACTTTCCGGCTGTTTCGGTTCACCTTCTTCCACCAGATGCCCGTTCGAATCAGCCATGGCCCAGTTCACCCCTCTCTTCGGACGCAGGAAGATGTAGATGAAGATGGCCGCAGCGCCTGTGAGCGCGAGCCATGTGCACAGCATCAGCCTGATATTCTCGCGCGTCTGCGCGCGCCATGCGGCGAGTGGTTCTGCTCCGTCCATAAAATAGATGTACTTGTAATTCGTGAGCACTCGCGCTCCTTCGGGCATCTCTGTGTAATGTTTACCATCCTCATAAGGCAGATCCATGACCAATCGGAGCGGCTGATCCTCCCCCATCTCCACATAGCGATAGGACAAGACAAAATACCGGTAATCCTCACACCAGCCTTTCCTCGAGTCCGAGGAAAGGATTTCTTCTGCCTCTGCGTTCATGTTCAGATTTCTCTGGCTCGCGAGATTGCACGCGCCTCCATAATCAAAGGACTCCTCTCCCGCATCGTCCAGGGACACAGTGGCACAATAACTGTATCCGTTGAACGTAAAGAAAGATAGCGTATTCGCAAAAGTGATCTGATCTCCGTTCTCATCCGCGATGATCGTCATACGGATCTCATCCATATCTCCGTTTTCGGAATAAAAAGATGCCCAGAAAGCGGATTGACCGATATGGTAAACCGGATCCGTGTCGACCTCTTCAGGCTCACCGGAAAGGAAACTCAGCGTCTCCATCTCCCGAGGATAATACGTATACAGATCCTCAATATCTGTATACTCGGAAGATATGATGTAAAAGTCATTAAACTCCGTGATCTCGACACCCTTTCTGATGCGAAGCCCCAGTGTCTCATCGAGATCATCCTCGACCTTTTTCTTGCCGGCACGATCGATCGCGGTTACGCAGCAAACACCCGCCACCAGAAGTATCGCTGCTGTGGTGATGAGTGTCTTCAGATAGGAAGGATGTACATGCTTCTTCATGATTTCCTCCTCATCCCGACTGCATCTTTCAGTTGTTCAAGATAACCATTCGACCCCAAAGAAGATTCACTCCGGGAAACTAACGACAGTAGTTCTGCGGCCAGATCCTCAGGGATCAGTTCAATAGAAGGTTCTTCTTCCGGTAATCCGGAAACAAGCTTCGGATTCTCATCATCGGCCGCCAGACCGTCTTCACCGATCTCGATCCAGTGTGTGTTTCTCTTCGGTTTTAGGAGGAAATGCAGAAACACGGCCAGCAAACAGGTAAGCACAGACCATCCGCCCAGCATCACCAGGGCATTATTCCGTGTCCATGTACGCCAGTTCGCAAGTACCTCGGAAGCATCCTCAAAAATGATATACTGCGAATACGACTCAAAAAAATACTTTCCGTCCGTTTCCTCCCACGTAATATCATCATCCGCAGTTGATGGGAGATCTTGTAAAAACCTGGTTTCATAGCCGCCATTATTGCCTTCATAAATAGCGAAATTACAGTACCTGTAGTTCCCGTGCCATCCGAAAGGCTCACCCTCTTTAATCAGAGATTCTGCCGCCTGCGTCATCTCCGTATCCTCGAAACTATACGTGTTCATGGAGTAAAAGAATTCCGCATCATCATCTCCCTCCACACGGAAGATGTATCGTTCATAGAAATATCCTCTGACCGACTTGAGAAGATACCCTTTCCAATAATATATGCGGTCACCGGCTTCGTCCGAGAAACCCAGCAGATCGATCGGGATCATCTCTCCCTCCTGATCCTCCAATATTATATCCGAATCCCGAAACATCCGGAATTCCGGCGTCTCTTTCATTCCCGGCTCGCTCTCATCGTTCGCTTCATCTGACACGACTACGCTAGACAAGTAATCGACGATCTGAACATCTTCCTCGTATTCGTCGAAGTCATATTCATAGATCTCCGAGAGATAATCCAGCCGGAATTGAGACAGTAACAGGATCTTACGCGCTCGTACGTCGAGCTTACGATCCAGTTCTGAAACAATCTGTTTTCTGGTCGTGACCGCGGAAGATACGACAGATGAAACACCGACTCCCAAGATCAGGAGCGATGCTGTGACCAGTACTCGGAAATATGACGGGTGCCTGCTTCTTTTCATGGATCTTTTCTCTTCGTTCCGGCGCCGCTATTCTTCGTCATTCTGCGGCTGATCAGACGTATCCGGAGCTTCCCATCTCCCGATCTCATCTTTCAGCTGATCGAGATATCCGTTCGGACCCATCGATTGTTCCGCATCGTTGATCCGAAGAAGGAGTCTTCGCGCGATATGCGCGGGGATCTGATCCTGCGGCGCAGCAGGTGCCCCATCATCCGCAACTTCAGGTGTGCTCCGCTTCCAGTTTTCGAGGATCACCGTCCCCGCCACGATAACAATATAGGCAATAGCAAGATATACGGCCGCGCGTCGCACTTGCTTCTTCCATGCGGCGAGCTCGGGACCGGCATCGATAAACAGCACCGTCTCCGAATGCAGAACAAGTGAATTGCCGATGCCATCTCCGGCACTCGTATCCATATAGATTTTTTCGTACGTGTCGTCCGAAGAAACCTCCCCATCTTCGACCATCACTTCCACTGAGCCACCGTCGGACAATGCGACATTATATGCCACAAGACCCATAAAATCACTATAGTAAACCGCATGTACAAAATCGATGTACCGGTAATCCCCGTACCATCCGATCTCAGTCGCACGTTCCTCGATCTCATTACTCTTCCTTGCTTCGGAGATCCGGTTCGAGATGTCCTTCGCCACTTCATGAAGATCCTCATTTTCCATACTTGCGGAATTCATCCCGACAAATCCCAGACTCACGCTGGGCTCATCAAAATCCGAATACGAACTGGCAACAATGTCATCATGATAACCCAGTCCGCCATATATGAATAAGGGCGCATCTCCCAAAAGAAAAAAACCGTCCCCGTCCGGATCTATGATAGCCGCGCCGGCAAGCAAAAGTTCGTTGTTTGGCCCTTCCGTATAATATTCGTTCAGAGAGTATCGAGGCTGTTCTCCCGGCGCATTCAGGCCATCGCTATAGTAATCGGTGGTCGGATCGGAATAGAAGAAATAATCGTAGTTTTCCTCGTCTTCCGAGTTCTCGCCCCGGACCTTCTTGGTTTGCGCGAGGGTCTGCATCACGTTTGACCACTGACCGTACGTGACGATCTTCGATTTTCGAAGATTCAGTTTCTCGTCAATACCGGCGATGATTTTTTCTTTAGTTTTTCGGGCTCCGATCATGAGCATCGGAACTAAGACCATAAGGAGCATCAGTGCGACAAACAGTGACACCTTAAAGTGGATCTTTCTCTTTTCTTCTTTTTTCTTTGAAGAATCTACGTTTTCCATAACACACTTTCCCGTTTCTCGTCCTGCGTGGCCACGATGCTCCATATCCCCCACGTATCGCGCCCCATGCCCCGCAGGATCACTTTTCTATATGATAGCAGATATTTCGCCCCTGTGCGGAAATAAGAAAGAATAAATATGACAGAAATCACTTCTTCCCGGAAGACGGATGTTTTATAATATAGAAAACACATCAACAAGAAAAAAACGATCCGCTTCACTTGGATCCACAGGATCCGGCGCATCCGGATCTGTTCGGTCCGGTCTATCCGGAGTAAAGGAGACAACAATGCTTGGCAGAATGTTAGCCCGTTCCATCACAAGAAATGTCGCCGGCGACATGCTCGGCGGACTTGGTCGTGCCGCCGCTTTCGGCGCAGGGGCCGTCCTCGTATCCGAGCTCGTAAACGGCGCGACGCAGCGCAGTTCCGCAGCGATCCCCGCGGGAAACTACATGCCGATGCAGGGAAATTCCACACCACAGGCGAGCAACAACGTCGCGAACATCGCGCTGGCCCGCATCGCCCTCTGCTATTACATCGCCAAGGCCGATGGTTCCATCTCCCCCGAGGAGCAGATGGATCTCGACTATATGTGCTCGAGCCTGATGAATAATCCGAATGCTTCCTCGAACTTCCGGACCGAACTGCAGTCCATCGTCAATGACCGTTCGATGAATTTCATGAATGTCGAGAAATACCTCAACCGCCTCGATGTCAATACTCTGAATCTCCTTCTTGCCGATGCGCAGCGTATCGCCGAGCTGACCGATGGGGTCACCGAGAACGAGAGAAAAGCGATGACGGTATTCCAGAACTATATCTACGGCAAGCAGGGTTTCCCGGGCGGCAACATGAATGCGCAGTTTGCCGGCACCGCACGTGTCATCAACCTCAAGTGCACCGGCTGCGGCGCGGATCTTCAGATCAACGATTCGAGGACCGAGACCTACTGCCCGTACTGTGGATCAAAGCAGATCATCATGCACTGATATTAGGGCCGATCGAGGCCAAGGTAAAACCCGAATACGAAACATATGAGAAAACAAACGGCGACAGTGCTTCTCACTAGGAGCGAGAGACTGTCGCCGATTCTTTTCTCTTTTATGCACAACAGCCCGAGACATACGAATCGGAGCTCTTCATGGTAGAATCTCTGCTATGGCACGTACACTTCAGAAAAACAGGAATATCGACATGATCAACGGCTCCGTTCTGTGGCCGCTCATCTGCTACAGCGTCCCGATCGTACTGACACAGGTGCTGCAGCTGCTCTTTAATGCCGCAGACATCGTGGTCGTCGGGCAGTTCGTCGGCGACTCGGCCGTGGCAGCCGTCGGCTCCTGCGCGCCGCTTATAAATCTTCTTATCAACCTGTTCGTCGGCATCTCGCTGGGCGCGACGGTCGTGCTCGCATCCACACTCGGAGCGAAGCAGGAGGACCGCATCCATGATCTGACACACACCATCTTCTCGCTCGGTGTCGTTTTCGGCTTTTTTACCGGCATCATTGGCGTCGTCTTTGCCAGGACTTTCCTCGAGTGGATGGGCACGACACCCGAGTCCATCGATCAGGCCACCACGTATCTCCGCATCTATTTTATCGGTGCGCCGGCCTTCATGATCTATACTTTCGGCCGCGCCATCATCGTCGCGACCGGCGACACCAAGCGTCCTCTGATCTACTTAAGTTCCTCCGGCGTCATCAACGTCATATTGAACCTCATCCTCGTGGCGGGATGTGGCATGGGCGTGGCGGGCGTCGCCATCGCTACCGTGACCTCGCAGGTGATCTCGGCGGTTCTCATGACCTCGGCTCTCCTTCGTCTCGACAGTGAATGCCGCATCTTCCTATTCGAACTGCGTCTCCACGGAAAGCCACTGAAGAGGATCCTGAAACTGGGGCTTCCCGTTGGTTTCCAGAACACGCTCTTTTCGTTTTCGAACGTCATCATCCAGTCCTCGGTCAACTCCCTCGGTACCTTCTGCGCTGCGGGAAACAGTGCCTGCATGAACATCGACTCATTCATCTACGCCGGCATGAATTCCTTTACCCAGGGCTGCATGACCTTCGCAGGGCAGAACTACGGCGCGAAGCGGTATGATCGTCTCAACGAGATCTACCGCTCGGCACTCCTGTGTATCACGGCAATCGGTCTGACGCTCGGCGGTATCGCCTATATATTCGGCGGTCCGCTTCTGCGTCTGTATCTTCCCGATTCTCCGCAGTCCGTCACATACGGCATGGCCAGGATGCTCGTCCTCGTCATTCCCGATTTTCTCTGTGGTCTGATGGACTGCGGCTCGGGCATGCTCCGCGGCATCAAGCGCTCCGTCTACCCGATGATCGCGACGATCATCGGAAGCTGTGGCCTGCGTCTGCTGTGGGTCTTTACGGTCTTTGCACACTTTAAGCAGCACACCCATGGTGTCGCAGCCTACCGCATCCTGCTCCTGTCCTATCCCCTCTCCTGGGCGCTGACATTCTTCGCACTTCTTTTCTACTATATCCGCGTCAAGAGACTCTATCTTTCGAAAGTGTAAGGTTGCCGTAAGGTACTTCGATAGGACGCGCTCTCTTTCTTCGGTAAGATGAAATCACAAAGCAAACAACACCACGAAAGAGGGCCAAGAAAATGAAAAAGACAGCGAACAAAGAAAAGATCATCACCAACATCATCTCAGTAATCGGACTTCTCGCCGGCATCGGATTTCTGGTAACCACGATCCTCCGCATGATGTATCCGAGCGTATCTCCCTGGTATTCCCTGATCTGCGCTATCATTGGAGTCGGCATAGAGATCGTTCTTCTCATCAGAAGCAAGCGCGAATCTAAGAAAAACTAATACTCCCGCCTCCTTATATTCACTAAAAGAAGAGCTTCCCCGCACCCGTTCGTGTCAGGTGAAATCACGATCGAGGATGCGGGGAAGCTTTCTATGTCATCTGCGCCTTGCGTGTTGATAAGAGGGGATGGCGCAAATAACGCATATATCATACGGCACTCTGATGATTGGGAGGGTTTCTGTGTGCCGCGTAAAGAGGGATGTTCACTCTATCAGTATGCGTTCTGTGAAGCGAAACTGTACTGCATCGGAAAGCGGGAGCCTTCCTTTTCGGAACTTACACGGATCGCATCGGCATCGATGGTCTTACCGTTCTCGAGCACCACGGTACGTGTCCCGTATGTCGCGCACTTCTGGGAGTGTGTGACCTGAAGGATCGTGATCCCCTTCTCCTGATTGATGCGGCGGAACAGTTCCATGATCTCTGCACCGGACTTACTGTCGAGGTTACCTGTCGCTTCGTCAGCGAGGATGATCTCCGGATTGCTGATGATCGCTCTGGCGATCGCGACACGCTGCTGCTGACCGCCACTGAGCTTGCTCGGCATCTGCTTTCTCTTATCCGTAAGGCCCGTGATCTCCAGGATGTCATCGAGATCCTTCTGGAGCGATGCGCGGGAACGGCCTGCTACAAGCGAAGGCAGCAAGATGTTATCCTCGACATTCAGGTTCTGCACCAGGTTATAAAACTGGAAGATGAATCCGATCTTTCCGAGGCGGATTCTACTGAGTTTTTTCTCTCTGATCCGACGTATGCCTGTCCCGCAGATCTCGATATCGCCCTGAAAATCTCTGTCCAGTCCGCCGATCAGGTAAAGCAGTGTCGACTTTCCGGAACCGCTGGCGCCCATCAGGGAGACGAACTCTCCTTTTCTCACTTCCAGATCCGCGCCGTCGAGCACCTGCGTGATCACGCCGCCCTTCTTGCCGAATGTCTTTCTGACGTTGTCTACCTTGATCATGATTTCGTTGTCGTTGATTGTCTTCATTTTGTTCCTCTTTCCCGGCTGCTGCCGTCATAGAAATATTCTTGAGTTGTTATTCTATTCTGTTATTTGTTATTCTTCAGTGCTTTTCGCGATGTGTTTCTTTCTTACTGTCTTCTATCACTCGTACTTTAGCTGTTCGGCAATCTTCATCTTACGGATGTGCCTGATCGGCATCAGAGCCGTGACCACGAAGATCAGGAAGAGTCCGCTCAGGAAGATTGCTGTGGAGACGATATCGACCGATGTACCGAAGTTCATCTGGATCATCTCCAGCGCCTTCTGGAAAAGACCGGTGGTAATCACGGCGAACGGGATCGCCACGGCCATCGCCACCACACTGGAGAGCACGTTCTCCGAGAGGAAGGCCTTCTTCAGTTTTCCTCTGCTCATCGCGGTGGATACGAGTACGGCGCACTCTCTTCTTCTTCCGGAGAAGCCGATGATCTGGTTGCTGACCACGGCAATGAACGTCAGCAGCACGCCCATGCCGATCAGCATATAGAGGATGGTCGCCATACCTGCATTCTGTTCCTTCAGGTCCTCCATACGCTCCTCCATAGTGGATACGGTATTGATCATGCAGCCCGAGTGTTCCTTGATCGTATTGACGACACTTTCCGGATCCGAGCAGCGGATGTAGGCCATCTGCGGCTGATCCTTAAAGATCTCGTTATAGTTATTGAGGCTGACTACGAATACCGCGGATCCGGATGTGAACTGGAGGCTGTTGCAGTAACCTGCAAGTTTCATCGTCTTTCTGAGTGAATCCGAATTGTTGGCCGCCATCAGCATCGGGATCTCATCGCCGACATGATAGCCCAGTTCCTTTGCGATGGCCTTATCCATGTAGATCTCATCGTCTCCGATCGTTTCCGGAAGTCCGGAGATCGAGCTGAAGATCTTAAATGCACCTGGTGTTCCGACCAGCATCGCGGTGTGGTAGAGCTCCTTCATTTCCTTGCTGCTTGCTGTCTCATAGGCTTTGATGTCTTCTTCACCGAGGATGAACTTCGTATCCCAGTGATAGTTCAGGAATTCCACTTCCGTTACGCTGTCGATATCCTCGAAGTACTGAAACACTTTTCCCTGCTCGGAAAGGCCTGTCACGACGACATCTGCATCTGCTTCGGGACGTTCACAGAAAGCCAGGTAGGATGAGGAAAGCACGAAAAGTGTAAGTCCCATGGTGACCGCCATGACAAAGAGTCTCGAGATACCGACGGATGCTTTCTTGGTTCTGGCCTGTACGCAGGAGAACGCGGCGATCGGGCAGTTTCTCTTCGTGAAGAACTTCTCGAGGCACTTACTCACAAAACGGAGGATAAAGGGATATCCCAGGAATAGTCCGATGACCAGAAGTACGATGTCGGCAAAGACGATCGCAAGGCCTGTGAGTGTCTGTGTCAGGATCAACACAAGTCCGGTAATGCCAAGCACGGTGAACAGGAGAGATGCGACGAGTGTCTTCTTCGTGTATTTGAAGTCAGTATCCTTGTTGTCAAAGATCAGGTCACGGATCGATGTTCTTGTTGCCTTAAGGAGTTCCTTGATCGGGCAGAGGCACTCGATCACGACAGCGCCGACGATGACGCCGATCCATGCGATCACGGAAACTCTTCCGAGGTTCATCTCCAGTTCGATATCCGATCCGGAATTCAGTGTGAATACGTTATTGAAGATCGGGTCTCTGGTCAGAACGTATAGAGTCGAGCCCAGCGCGCCGCCAATGAGGCCGTAAAGCGCATTCTCAAAAAGTACGATCAGCGCGGTGGCATTCGGAGAAACGCCCAGGCTTCTGAGAGTTCCGACTGTGCCCATTCTCTCGACCATGATGCGCTCGGAAAGAGAGATCGTAACGAAGATGACGAGCATCAGGCAGATGAGAAAAAGGATCGCGAAGATACTGGTAACGGAGTTTACGTTCTGCTGGACCATCTCACCGTTGATGAGGTCTTCGGTCTCGATGCCCTGTGTGTTTTCTTCCATGAGGCTGCAGAAATCTCCTACCTCACTTCTTTCGTGTACCCGGACGTAGGCACCTACATATTTATAGTCATCACCGAAGAGCTCCGCGAACCCGCCGAGCGGCATCACTGCGTTATACTTTTCGGAAAGCATACCCTTATAAGAGAGGATGGACTTGACCGTAAATGCATGCGCCTGGTCATCGCCGTCGAAGAACTCGATCGTATCCCCTTCCTTAAGGTTCAGCTCTTCAGCCAACGTCTTCGGGATCGCGACCTCGTTATCCGCAAGGTCCACTTCCGCAGCCATAAGTTCCATCGCATTCGCATCTGCGATATCTCCGGAGTAGATCAGGATGCTCTTCTCGTGAAAGTAAGCATACTCTTCGTTACCCGGAACATTGAATGTGGTCATGTCGCCAGTAAACAGTGTTCTGTCATGTGCCGGAAGGCCTTCAAAATCAGCGTCTATCATACCATTAGGTGCAGAAACGATCACGTTGCTGTCACCAAACATCGAAAGGAAAGCCGATTCCAGCACGTTTCTGACCGAGTTGCTCATATCAAATGTCATCATGCCTGCAAAGGAACATACCAGGATGCAGAGGATCAGCATGAATGTCCGGATTGGCTTCGAAAACATATTCTTAAGTGTGTGTTTAAAAATGACTCCCATATTTCCACCTGTTTATTTCTGTCTGTTTTTCTAGTCTCTCCCCCTGGTTTCGGGCGCACCAGTGGTTGACCCGCCGGATTTCACCGGGACTTCCACCTGTTTCCTGGTGGATCGTCCCCGATGAAAAGCGGGCATTTGAGGGGGGGTATTATGAAGTAGTGTTATGCTAAGTTATGTGTGATTATTCGTTCGTGACGTTGAGCGAACCTGCGGACATTTCTGCTTTCAGAATGATGTCATATCCTTTGATCTGCTGATACTCGTCACCCTTCTTCTCACCGTTGATCTTAGCCGATCCGGCAGAAAGGTCGAAGTCATAGCCGATGCTCAAGCCCGGGACGAATTCGATATCCGCAGAACCTGCTGACATATCGATCGAGAAGCTGTCTGTGAGATTCAGTGCCCTGGCACCGAAATCACCGGCCGACATATGCAGCTTACCGCCATTGATCGTGCAGTTATTCAGTACGATATCTCCTGCGGAAAGTTTGAAATCGGAATAGCCGAAATCACAGTTGTTCGCGGTAAAATCGCCTGCGGACATTTTGAGTACAAGTTCACCGCGGACGTTGTTGATAACCGCATCACCGGCAGACATGTCGAGTGTGATCTTGTCGCAATCAAAGCCATCCTCGATCTTTACATCACCGGCGGACAGATCGACCATGACATCGCTGAAATCCACGCCCTTCGGGTAGTAAACTTTGACGTAATAATCATCATGATCGAAATTGAACCATGAGAAGTTAATGTCAAAATGGAAGCTCTTGGTATCTATGGTGAGTGTATCATCCTCTGACTCGCACACGACCTCTTTGGCCTGGAGCTTGTACTCCACTGCATACTCATCGCTCTCGATGAATGTGATCTCCGAAGCCGGCACATCGATGTTGATGTTCTTGAAATCGTCAACGACGGTCTTCTTCATCTCGACTACTTTTCCTTCCGAATCGATGTGGAAACCGTGATCGTAGTACATGTGGATCGGCTTATTTCCGTTTGCCACTGTGCCGATAACGGTCAGTGCAATTCCGGCCGAGAGTGAAACTCCGGCGATGATCAGTGCAACTTTAGTAAATGTTTTCATATGTGTTTTCTCCTTACCCTCTTAACTTATGCTGTCGCCTGTGCTGCTTTATTCTTTCTGTTCTTCTTATGAACGATCTTACTGAATCCCTTCGCAAGTCCGTGTGCGGCCAGTCGGATCAGTGCGACGGATCCGATCGTGAAGAAGACTCCGATACCGAAGCAGGAAAGTCCGCCTCCCAGGATCACCATCGCGGCGACCGGGTTCATGAACAGGGCAACGATTCCGAAGATGATCGTTACGAATCCGGATGCGAGCATCCCGACTCCCCAGGCCACGAAAATGATCAGTACGACGAACATGACGAAAATTAAGACGCATGCCACGATCAAAAGTGCAAAGATGACCGGCGAGAGTGGCAGTGCGAAGATCGCGGCCAGCACGATCAGGAGCGTCTTCAGCGCGGAAGGTGTCTCCTTCTTCTGCTGCGGCTGTGGCTGATACTGTGGAGCTGCGGCCTGCTGCTGGTACTGTGCTCCGTTCTGGTAACCTGCCTGGGGCTGTGCACCGGCGACGAACTGTGCGTCGGCTGCCTGTGCGTACTGTCCTTCCACTGTAGTTCCTGTTGCAACTACCGGAGCGACCACTGCGACGGCGTTGGCGTCGGGAGCTGCGGCCGGCTGTGAAGGAATGGTGGCCAGTGCATTTTCCGAAGAAATATTAGCAGAGGCCAGGCTCTCTTCATACTTTCTATCTACGATGTCAACGAGGATCTTCTTCGCAAGGATCTTCGGCTCACCTAATTCCTCGATCACTTTTGCTTCGTTCTCCAAGCCTGCCTCATCGAAGTACTCTTCGTAGAACTCGACCGCTTCGTCGCGATCATACTGCGGCAGGATCTTTAGTCCTTTTCTCAATTCCTGCAAATATGTTTCCTTGTTCATTTGTTATCCCCTCCCAGTAATGAATCAACTGAATCTTTGTACTTGTTCCATTCTTCCAAATAAAACTGCTGAAGTTCTCGCCCTCGATCCGTGATCCTGTAATATCTTCGATTGCGGCCCTGATAAGGCTCATCGTATGTCTCTAGTGCAAAGTCTTTCTGGAGTCTGCGCAGGACCGGATACAGTGTCGACTCTGAAATATCCAGTACCGTTTTGACCTGCTGCGTAAGTGTATACCCGTACGCGTCACCTTTGGTCAAGACCGACAGTACGCAAGCATCCAATAATGTAGAACCAACTTGGAATACCATACTATTTCTCCTTCCATATTGTATCGTTGGCTATATTATACGGCGTATAATATTGTGTGTCAATACAATATGCTCACTTTTTTATCGGAATTTTCCTCATCTTCAAGAATCTCCTTCTGCACTGAAAGCAGGGACTTTGCGGTGTTTTCTGATTATTATTGCGCAAAGATTCCGCGTCTTTGTTTATGATTCCATTCTATATTTCTGCATGCCGGAATACTTGAATTGTCCCTTATATATTCCTTAATTCTTTCTTAATTGGAAGGTGCGGCCGCGCTTTTCGCGAATCGGTCCTCCCATTTACGCTACATTTTCGCATTATACTATCACTCTATACACATACTCACTTTCCTGGTTGTCATGCCGCCACGAAAATGCTAAAATGCACAAACTGGTCATTATATGATCGGTACATATATTATGATTATTCGAGGCGCGAAAAGCACTGAACGCGAATAGTTCTGAACTCGACAAGCACTAAAAAACGACTTATGAGCATGACATTGACGAAAGATAATAAACAGATATATAGGAAGCTCCTCCTGATCGCCGTCCCGATGATGATCCAGAACGGCATCTCCAATTTCGTCAACCTTCTCGACAATCTCATGATCGGGAAGGTCGGGACCAATGCGCTCTCCGGCGTCGCGATCGCCAACCAGCTGATCTTCGTCTTCTACCTGATGATCTTCGGGGCCACCGCCGGAGCCGGAATCTTCACTGCACAGTACCACGGCAAAGGCGACAACGAAGGGATCCGTTACACTTTCCGATATAAGATCATCTCGAATGCCATAATCGCAGCAATCGCAACCATCATTCTGGCTTTCAGCTCACGATACCTCATCAACCTGTTTCTGCAGGGAGAAGGCAATCCTGCCGATGCCGCCGAGTCGCTGGAGATCGGCGTCGACTACATGCGCGTTATCCTCATCAGCCTCGTCCCCATCGGACTGACACAGGCCTATGCCGGAACTTTGAAGGACCTCGGCCGTACCAAAGTCCCGATGATCGCCTCTTTATGCGCGATCTTCGTAAACCTTGTCGGCAACTTCATACTCATCTACGGATACCTTGGCTTCCCTGCCCTGGGCGCCACCGGAGCTGCGATCGCAACGGTCATCTCGAGATTTGTGGAGCTCTTCATCCTGGTCGTCCACACCGGACGCCATCCTGATCTCTACCCTTTCATCCGCGGCGCCTTCTCGCAGTTCAGAGTTCCTCGCGCCCTGGCGACCCAGTATTTTCTAAAATCGCTCCCGCTCATGGCAAACGAGACTTTCTGGTCACTTGGCGTCACCACCATCAACCAGTGCTATTCCTATAGAAGCCTCGACGCCGTCGCCGCGCTGAACATCGAGTCCACCATCTGGAATCTCATGGGCGTCGCATTTATCGCGATGGGAGAAGCTGTCGGCATCGTCATGGGACACATCCTCGGCAGCGGCGAGCTCTCCACTGCGAAACAAAGCGCGAAGAAGATGCGCCGCTTCACCGTGTTGTGCGGCATGATTTTCGGCGTCCTGATGATCGGCATCTCCCCGTTCTTCCCGCTCCTTTACAACACCTCGGATTACGTCCGGAACATGGCCACAGGATTCATCCTGATCTGCGGCTTCACGATGCCCATGATCGCCTTTAACCACGCCTCATATTTCATCATAAGAGCCGGCGGCAACACCATGATCACAGTCCTCTTTGATAGCGTATACACATGGGGCATCGCCGTCGTCGCCGCGTACATCATGAGCCGCTACACGGATATCGCCGTGACTCCTATGTTCGCTGTCGTCCAGTGCCTCGAGTTCCTCAAATGCTTCGTGGCTTTCTTCATGGTACGAAGCGACATGTGGGTCAAGAATATCGTCAAAGACTAAGACATCCTGGCGCAAAGCGAATCACCTACACACCATCACCGGATCCAAATCCCCAGAAAACAAAAAGCGCGCCGGCATCTCGTCAGTGCGCTTTCATATATCCAATTTTCGTCCGGCTTTACTCCTCGACCTTCTTCATCGCCCAGAGCTTCTCGAGATTATAGTTCGCACGTTCCTCCGGATGGAAAACATGCACGACCACGTCCTTGTAGTCGAGGAGGATCCAGCGTCCGGATTCACGGCCTTCGATATGGTCCGGCGTCACGTCATAATCGCGCTTGAGCATATACTCCACTTCGTCGGCGAGCGCCTTGATATGCGTAGATGACGTACCGGAACAGATCACAAAATAATCGGCGAGCACCGTCTTCTCCGACACAGGGATCAGTTCGATATCCACGCCCTTCTTATTATCCAGAATCTCCACGATCTTATCAGCCAGCTCTTTAATCTCCATGAGTATCCTCCCAAGTGGTTTTATTTATTCTCATTATACACATAATTCTTCCGACGCGAAATGCACTTTTCCACGTCAGCCTTTCCGGTTCCGGATCAGATACTCCAGCGACTTCTTCGTGTCGTCGTGGATCTCCATCCCCTTCTTAGCAAAGCTTTCTTTGATTGCGAGATAACAGGAGATCATGGCCTCATCGAGATCCGTCTCCGCCCAGCGCCGGATCTCGGTCAGATCATCGTAATCGCGCGCCGGCTCGAGCTTGTCGGCAAGGTACACGATCTTATCCGTGACCGTCATCACCTCACGTCCGACCGTATGGAACTGGATCGCATCGAGCACCTCCTGATCCTCGACACCATAGTGTTCACGCGCATACACCGCGCCGGCCGGCGAATGCAGGATCTGCTTCCCCGGAATATACCCGTGAATGATCTTCGCCGCCAGCTCGATCTGCTGCTTCTCGGGAAGTTCCTTCGCACAATCATGGAGAAGCGCGGCCAGCGCACATTTATCGGGATCCCCGCCGAAACGCATCGCATATCTCGTCGCGAGCACACACACATTCATACTATGCAGGAGCCGCTTGCTGCCCAGCTCACGGAAGAGCGTAAAGCAGTGCTTCATAAGCGTCGTATACATTTCATCGGAGACATGCATCAACGGCGCGTCCTCACAGTAGAGGTCATGGCACTTGATAAACGCCCGCACCGACTCG
Organism: Clostridiales bacterium; assembly: GCA_017551625.1. Lineage (GTDB taxonomy): Bacteria > Bacillota > Clostridia > Saccharofermentanales > Saccharofermentanaceae > Scatonaster. The sequence goes on from JAFZLF010000003.1 coordinate 91,785, forward strand.
GGGATTCCCGTCTCCTCATTCCATTCCGCACGGTTGCGTAGCGCGGAAGACGCGACCTCCACACCCTCGATCTGGAAGAACTTCACCTTGGTATCGTAGATCTCCTCCAGATGCGCGGCCTGGTTTTTCGCCTGTCCCTCATCGATACCGGGGCGAAGCGCACAGAGAAGCCTGCACTGTTTCAGGATCTCCTCCGGCTGATACCACGACTCGAACTCGAAGAGAATATCCGAACCGCACATCAGCAGCAGCTCGTCCTTTTCGGAGACGACTTTCTGCTTGCGAAGATTTTTCAGCGTCTCTACCGTATAGCTCTTCTCACCGAAGACCTGCTCGATGTCGCACACCTCACACTTCGGTTCATCCCGAAGCGCGGCCTTGACCATATAGAAACGATAAGGAGACAGCGTCATCTTCCGCGCGGGCTTGAAGCAAGGCATTCCCGTCGGGATCACGATCACTCGGTCGACTTTTTTGCTCTTGATCGCGCCGCGGATCATGGACAGATGCCCGATGTGAAAAGGATCAAATGCTCCGCCGTAGATGCCGATTTTCAAATTGTCGTCTCCTTCCGATGCTTTTCTATTCTCGAGAAGCACTGTCACCCTACAGTACTTGTTCTATTATACTACTACCGATACGTCCGGATCGCCCAGTCGTATTCCGCCAGGCGTCTGCTATGCCCGCAGTAATTACATACGCGTCCGGCCAGAAGCGACATCGGCGCGCCGCACTGCTTACAGTTCGTGAAAGAAGGAGCGCAGACCGCCTGGGATTTGCACGCCTTATCCTTGACCAGGATCATCCTGACCGTTTCTTTCTTTCGCTTGACCTTGCCGTTTTTCTCCAGAAGAAGCGTCAGTCTCACTGCGACGGACATCTCCTGCAGGTACTCGCTGACCTGATATCCTTGAAGCTGGATCGTCTCGACCTGCATATCGATCACATCCTGATATCTGCCGATATAAGTACTGACCTGCGCTTCCGCTGCCTGGCTCTCCACAAAAGCCGAAGCATCCGCAGGTCCTCTCGCATAGTGGATCACCGCCAGTTTATTTTGCAGATTCGAGAAAAAACCGTTCATGGAGAACAGCGGATCGTGCCGGCGTATCGCATCTTCCACCTTCTTATTCGCCTTATTTTGTTTCTCCATCTTTTTGATCATGCGTCCGCTCATGAACCTCAGCGAAGCGATCCCCTGAATCAGCGGGATACCGAACACGATGAAGAACATCAGCGCCATAGTAACGGTCAAGGCCGTCACGACGATCGAAGCGACCATCACGGCCGGGATCATGATCATAATACTATCCCCGTTACTTATGGAGTTCTTGATACACAGGATCAAGCAGATGAGAAAAGTCGGGACGCCGACGATCACACTAAAAAGCGGGATCAATTTCCTTCTCGCCGACTTATACTTCGCATATTCCACATCGCAATCATGCCGGAATCCGAACTCGGAAACACGGTTCTCCAGATCTTCGATGGTAAACTTCGTTCCGCAGTAATCACATCCGTCGATGAGGTCCTCTCTTGTGGAAGCACTTCCACAGTTCGGACACACCACCTGTGCCTTCGTTTTCATCTCCGCGCTCAATACCCGGTATGCGGCCGTCTCTACGCACTTTTTCGTATGGAGTTTCTTCCCATCCCGCGTGAAAATCTCTTTCGCCTGAACCGTTTCCGAGATCTCGTTGATCTTGTACTTCCCATCGAAATATTTATTCTCACGGATCGGCGCGATCGACCCGTATCCCAGCCGTTCGGACGTAAAATCCAGGCGGATCCTCTTTTGATCCAGCCGTTGTTTCTTGATGGACAGGATATGCCAGTAGATCTGCGTCGCCACTTTCTGGATCGCATCATTCTCCGGAACGCCCGGCTGCTCGAAGAAAGACGCATAATCATCGCGAAAAGCTCTGATCAGGTTTTCGGTATCCGTTTTATCTTCCGTGATCTTATAGAACTCCGGAAACAGATCCGAGCGCAGTTCCTTGGCAATCAGATTCTTTCCGCCTTCTTTCTTCTTCTCGTATAGTTCATAGCCCTTGATTCCGGAGAGAAAAGCACCACCGGCAATCATGCATCCTCCGAGGACATAAGCGATCACCTGAGATGAAGTATCTGCACTCATCTCCGGATCCGTCCGCCCCAGTTCGATCATGCCGAAGCCGAAGAAGAAGATAACTATTCCTAAAAGAAGCAAACCGATCTTCTTGATCATTTCAGTGTTCTACCAATACTTGTTTATTTCAGAGTTCTACCAATATCCGTTCTGTAATGTGCCTTTTCAAAGTAGATCTTCTTCACGCCTTCGTAAGCGGAATCGATCGCTTCATCCATCGTCGCACCATCCGCGTATACGCAGAGGACACGTCCGCCGGATGTGACGAGTTTGCCGTCCTTGAGCGCCGTACCGGCCTGGAACACGAGGTGTCCGCAGTCTGCGATACCCGTGATCTCATAGCCCTTATCGTACTTCTCCGGATATCCGCCACTGGCCATAACCACGACGCAGGAGCAACCCGCCTTCCACTTCAGATCGACCTGGTCGAGCGTGCCGTCGATGCATGCATCGACGAGCTCCATAAGATCGTTTTCCATGCGCGGCAGGATCGCCTGGCACTCCGGATCACCGAAGCGGGCGTTATACTCGACGACCTTCGCGCCGTCTTTCGTGAGCATCAGGCCGAAGTAGATGACGCCCTTGAACGGACGGCCTTCCGCAGCCAGTGCTTTTATCGTAGGTTCGACGATCGAATCGTAGATCGCCTTCTCTTCTTCCTCAGTAAGATCCGCACCCGGTGTAACAGCGCCCATACCGCCGGTATTGAGACCTTCGTCATGGTCATATGCACGCTTGTGGTCACGGGAGGTGATCATCGGGATGACGGTCTTTCCGTCGGCAAAAGCCAGAAGCGTCATTTCCGGTCCGACCATGCATTCTTCGATAACAACGGTGCTTCCGGACTTTCCGAAAACGCCCTCGCTCATCATGGAGATAACGGCTTTCTTCGCTTCCTCAAGGGTCTGCGCGATGATAACGCCCTTACCGAGTGCAAGTCCGTCTGCCTTGATGACGATCGGCATCTCCTGCGTCTCGAGATACGCGAGCGCTTCGTCCTGATTCGTAAACGTCTGGTACTTTGCGGTCGGGATATTATATTTCTTCATGAGTTCCTTGGAGAAAGCCTTTGAAGCCTCGACGATCGCGGCATTGGCATGCGGACCGAAAGCACGAAGTCCGGCTGCTTCCATCGCATCGACCATACCCAGAGCGAGCGGGTCATCCGGCGCGACGAAAACGAGATCGAACTGTTCCTTCTTGGCGAACTCGACCATCGCCTCGACATCCGTAGCCTTGATCGGCACACACGTCGCGATCTCGGCGATACCGCCGTTACCCGGTGCACAGAAGCGCTCCGTCACTCTCGGGCTCTGCTTCAGTTTCCAACAAATCGCATGCTCACGGCCACCGCCGCCTACTACTAAAACCTTCATGAATTACCTCCGGGTATCTTTGTTTCACATCCAGAGCGTGAACAAGAAAGCCCACTCACGCCCGACAAGTAATTATACCAAATCATCGGCAAAAACGATACACTTCGATCTCTCGCGCGTGCATTTCTATTGTGCCTAAAAGATCTCAAAAACATCGGCGATGAAGGCACATTTACCCTCACGTCATCGCGGAAATCACATAAACGACCGATCCGATCAGAATTACCACGATAATGAACAACAGTATCTTTCCGAGGCCGTTCCATGCACATCCGCCCTTCAACGGTTCCGGTTGCTTCGGTGGCTCTTCCTTCTTGATCTCGACTCTCTTCTTCTGAAGCGACTTCTCGATTACTTCGTGCCTTTTCGCGCCGCAAGTCGGGCAACATGTTTCCGCATTATCCGTCGGCCCGATTTTCTCCTTCGTACCACAATAGTCACACTTTGAAAATCTCTCGACGACCTCTCCGGTAACCACCTCTTCGTATTGTTTGTTCTCCATATATCTTTACCTCCGGCTCACCACTTATTCGCCGTAGCCGTCTCCACACAGTTGATCTGGCTAACGACCCAGTTATCTTCGATCAGGTGATACTCCGCACCGCAGTACGGGCAGGTCTTGACATGGATCGCGTCGAAAGAACCGCTGCACTTTTTGCAGTTGACGGCATGGATCGTGAAACCATAGTCCTCTTCCTTTACCTTCTTGGCGAGGATCATCTGGAATACCTGCTTCTTGAACTCCACCATATTTCCACCGTGGTAGAAAGCACTGACCACATAGGCCTTGACACTGACACGGAGGATCCCGTCGACGACACTGCTTCCGACATATTCGACGGCACCACGATACTCAACATCCACGATATTGTCCATGAAAGAAAGATCATCCTTCCCGTCATAGATCGTCAGTTTTTCCCTGTCATCCGAGAATACGATACCACGAAGAAGCGAGATCACCTTCTCCTCGAAGAACTCGTATGAGAAATCCGGAACATATCTCTTGAGGTCCGTTTCCATTCTCGTCTTTGTCGCGGCCGCTGCCTGCACATCCAGCACTTCGCTATGTTGCGCCACTTTCTTAGCCGCCAGCGCCGGGCCCAGCATCAGATTAAACATGATAAATGAAAAGAGCAAAAGTCCGCCACCGAAGATCGTAATCGCAAAGAGGCTCATGGCGATCGTCCCACCGACACCGTAACCTTGCTCCTCGGAGATCGACAGTCCGGCAATCAAACCGAGAATCGCACCGATGGCTCCGAAATACAGGAAGCCGAACTTCATGGCTCCCTTATAGACTTTCTTGCTCAGGACCGTAGGTCTTGTGTAGTATCCGGAAACACAGGGATAGTTCTGCTGCATCTCATATGTCGTGCCGCACATCGGGCATCCCGACGTAAACTTTGACATAAGATCCGTATGGCCGCAGTTCTTACAGGTGTAGCTCTGCTGACCGACAGAATTCGCCTGTGCCGGAAATTGTACCTGACCTTGCACCTGACCCGGAACCTGGACCTGACCTTGCACCTGTCCCGGAACCGAAGTTTGACCCTGCATCTGTCCCTGTCCCGAGACCTGCTTATCGAGGATACCCATATAGAGCGTTTCTTCCGAAAGATCTGAACGCGAGATGAGCTTGCCGTCCTTATAGAAATCCGTCTCGTAGTTGCAACGGTTCGAAGCAACTGTATACGTATACGGGAACTTCACAAACTGGCTGGCCTTCGCGTTCTCCGCGCAGGTCCTTTCGAACTTCTTGACCATCGTGAGGCCCTTCTTATTGACTCTCTTTCTCTGGCATGCCAGACCAAATCGGAGGTCCGCCGACGATTTCTCGGGAAAAGCACCGCCCTGATAAAAGGCGGTCAGTTCATCTGTATACTTCTTTCTGATATTTGAAAAATCCATTCTCATTCTCCCCTTTCGTTTCCCAAACAACGCTATTATACCATTATCCTAAAAAATCTTTACCCGACAAAAAGAACCCTGAGCAGAACATAATTCCACTCAGGGCTGCAAATGAACCCTCATAATTGCAAAACAAAAGAACGAGGAAACGGAATTGGCGCTTGCTTTTTTACCGAGGTCGAATCCTCCGAAAGCCCGGACACGAATATATCAACTTCCAGGCATCAAGAAGCCCCGGTAGTGTGATTGCCTCGAGCGGCGAGTTTCGCGTAAGCGAACTGTTTGAAGCCGGGAGAGCCAATCACACTAACGGGGCCCTTAGTTACTGAAAGTGAATATTAGTGTCTGAAGTGACGCACTCCCGTAAAGAGCATCGCGATACCGTACTTATCGCAAGCATCGATACTCTCCTGGTCACGGATGGATCCGCCCGGCTGAACGATCGCCGTGATACCATACTCATGAGCTGTCTCAACGCAGTCAGAGAACGGGAAGAAAGCATCGGAACCGAGAACCGCGCCCTTGGCCTTCTCACCTGCAAAATCCAGAGCGATCTTCGCAGCGCCGACACGGTTTGTCTGGCCGGGGCCGACACCGAGGGTCTGCTTATTCTTAACCACAACGATACCGTTGGACTTCACGTGCTTTACGACCTTCATGGCAAAGAGCATGTCGTCCTTGAGAGCCGGATCAATCTCTGTCTTGGTTACGGTCTTGAGCTCAGCCTCGTCGTAGATGCCACGGTCGTGATCCTGCACCAGAAGACCGCCGTTCACGCGCTTGTAGTTGTACTCACCCTCCGGGATCGGAGCGGAGATATCCGGCAGAACGAGAACGCGGAGGTTCTTCTTCGCGCAGAGGATATCGAGTGCTTCCTGTGTGTAGGACGGAGCCACGATGACCTCCAGGAAGATTTTTGCCATTTCAGCAGCAGTCTTACCGTCGATCTCACGGTTTGCAGCAACGATACCACCGAAAATGGAGACAGAGTCCGCTTCATAAGCCTTGACCCATGCATCGTAGATGTTATCGGCCGAACCGACACCGCACGGATTGGCGTGCTTAACGGCAACAACTGTCGGCTCGTCGAATTCTTTGAGGCAGTTGATGGTCGCATCTGTATCGGAAATGTTATTGTAGGAAAGTTCCTTACCATTGAGCTGCTTGGCCTCAGCAAGAGATCCCTTTACCGGCAGAGCATTCTGGAAGAAGGTGGCCTTCTGGTGCGGGTTCTCACCGTAGCGCATCTCCGCTACCTTATCGAAAGTAACGGTGTACTGCTTCGGCAGAGTCTTATCTTCGGATACGGAAAGGAAGTAATTTGCAATCAGGGCATCGTAAGCAGCAGTGTGCTCGAATACTTTCTTCGCCAGCTTGAAACGTGTCTCATAAGTCGTATCGCCGGTTGCCTTCATTTCAGAAAGAACCTGCTCATAGTCATCCGGATCGGTGATAACAGTAACGTCCTTATGGTTCTTTGCCGCCGCACGCAGCATAGACGGACCGCCGATATCGATGTTCTCGACGCACTCTTCAAAAGCCACGCCCGGCTTCTGGATGGTTGCCTTGAAAGGATAGAGGTTAACGACGATCATGTCGATCAGACCGATGCCCAGTTCTTCAACTCTCTTCATATGCTCCGGATTACCACGCATCGCGAGGATACCGCCATGGATCAAAGGATGCAGTGTTTTTACACGGCCATCGAGGCACTCCGGGAAACCGGTGATCTCGGAAACTTCCTTACAGGGAATGCCTTCCTTCTCAAGAAGCTTCGCAGTACCGCCTGTAGAGAGGATCTCCACATTCAGTTCCACGAGCTTTCTGGCAAAATCGGCGATGCCTGTCTTGTCGGATACACTGATAATCGCTCTTCTAATCATAAATACATCCTTTCCGAGTCTTAAGGCTTGACTCTAACCAAATTATTAACAACTTCGATCTTACCGTCGGCGATGAGCTGAATCGCCTTCGGAAGGATAACCTGTTCACACTCCACCATGATACGCTTCTGTAAGGTCTCCGGTGTGTCATCAGGGAGCACATCTACCGCTTTTTGGAGGATGATCGGTCCCTCGTCATAGTTCTCGTTTACGAAGTGCACGGTCGCGCCGGATACCTTGACGCCCTTAGCCAGAACCGCTTCGTGCGGGCGGATGCCGTACATACCCTTTCCGCAGAACGCCGGGATCAGGGCCGGGTGGATATTGATGATGCGGTTGCTGTACGCCGCGACGGTCTTCGGTCCGAGCATCGAGAGGAACCCGGCCAGCACCACGAGGTCTACGCCAAGGCGGTCGAGTTCTTCGAGCGTCGCATCGTCATACGCGTCGCCGAGGATCTTCTTACTGATGACCTTCGTCGGGATCCCCGCCTTCGTCGCTCTTACGATGGCAAAAGCACTGTCGTTGCTGGCGATAACTTCGGAGATCTCGACATTCCGGATCTCTCCGCTGCTGATCTTATCCATGATCGCCTGCAGGTTCGTTCCGCCACCGCTGACAAATACCGCTATCTTCATGCCGAACTCCTTCCCGTCTGTTCACACGCGCATATGGCGCGTATCTCGCGCGCGGCCATACGGCCAAGCGCATTTCGCTCCGCATATCAGATCTTATGCGGAGAATCTTCTCCCACATTTTCCGGAACACCTGCCGGGAACACGCCGTCGAAGCAAGCCGCACAGTGGCCACAGAGCGCGCCCTGTGTAGATGCACGGAGTCCCTCGAGGCTGACATAGCCGAGTGAATCGGCGCCAAGCATGTCGCGGATCTCCTCCACGCTCATCGAGCGGGCCGGGAGCATCTCCGCCTCGGAGGCCGAAACACCGTAGTAACACGGATACTTGACCGGCGGTGAAGCTACGCGGAGGTGAACTTCCTTCGCGCCTTCCTCACGCAGGAAGGAGATGATATGTTTGGTCGTGGTACCACGTACGACGGAGTCGTCAACGATCACGATCTTCTTATCTTTTACAGCTGTCTTCAGAACAGAGAACTTCAGTCGGACGGCCATCTCACGGGCCGCCTGTGTCCCCTCGATGAACGTTCTTCCCACATAACGGTTCTTCAGGAGCGCCTGTCCGTACGGGATGCCGCTCTCAAAAGCATAACCGATCGCCGCCGCGATACCGGAGTCCGGCGCTGCTACGACGAGGTCGGCGTCACAGGGGTTTTCGCGCGCCAGAGCGCGGCCGGTCTGGACACGGGATTCGTATACGCTGGTACCGTCGATGTAGCTGTCCGGCCGGGCCAGATATACGAACTCGAAGATACAGAGCTTGCCGTTCTTATGCGCATCACACTCGGGAACCGTGTAGATAGAAGAATAACCTTCTTCCGTGATCGTGATGATCTCGCCCGGCAGCACGTCGCGGATGGTCTCCGCGCCGATCGCGTCAAAAGCACAGTTCTCGGAAGCGAGAAGATACATATCGTCTTTCTTGCCGAGGACCAGCGGACGAAGTCCGAGAGGATCACGCACACCGATGATGCGGTCTTCGCTCATGAGGAGCATGGCATAGGCTCCGCGGATCTCGCCCATCATCTTCTGGATCGCGCCCTCGAGGGAATCCGTAGAGACGCGGTTTCTGGCCAGGATCGAAAGCAGGACTTCAAAGTCCGCCGTAGTCTGGAAGATCGCGCCGATCTCTTTCAGAGAATCACGGAGCTGATCGGCGTTCAGAATCGAGCCGTTGATGGAGATCGCGAGCTGTCCGCTGTGGGACTTGATCTGCATCGGCTGGACCACATCATAGCCGCTCTCATTCGGAGCCGGTGTTCTGACGTGTCCGATCGCCGCATGTCCGGTCAGTGTCCCGAGATGCAGGTCATCAAAAACATCCGCGACCAGACCCGGCGCCTTATGGCACAGGAACTGTCCGTCATGGTTGACGACGATTCCCGCCGAGGACTGACCACGGTGCTGCAGTGAGAAGATCCCGTAGTACGTCAGTTTGGAGATATCGGGGCTCTGCTTCTTCGTGTCAAAGATACCGAATACTCCACATTCTTCTTGCCACTTTCTACCCATACTTGTTACTCCCCCAGATTTGCTATTTTTTCCTGAAGACGGGCATCTCTGTCGGCCACCGAGGCCGCGAGTCCCGCCTTATACTCTACTAACTTGCTGCTGAGCGCTTCATCAGAGAGCGCCAGCATCTGTGCTGCCAGGATCGCTGCGTTACTTCCGCCGTCGATCGCGACCGTCGCGACCGGGATCCCCGTCGGCATCTGTACGACTGCATAGAGCGCATCGACACCGTGGAGCGCGCCACCCTTACACGGCACACCGATGACCGGAAGCACCGTATGCGCCGCGATCACACCCGCAAGGTGCGCCGCGAGGCCCGCCGCCGCGATAATGACGCTGTAGCCGTCCGCTTTCGCCGAAGATGCGATCGATGCGGCGAGCTCCGGCGTCCTATGCGCCGAGCATACCTTCGCATCAAAAGGAATACCGAATTTCTTAAGAAGCTTGAAACAGCCTTCCATCACAGGGAAATCAGAATCACTTCCCATGACGACCAGAACCTTTGCTTCTGCCATGTTTTTCTCCTCCGTTCAAACAAATTGGCCTTGCCCGGTTCTCGTCTCGGGACAGACCCTATAGGTCACTCCAAAAATGGAACAGACCTATTATAAAACAAAAACGGTGCTTTGGAAGAAGAGTTTTTTGATATTCTTCATCAAACACCATTTTTCGTTCTTTACTATTCGTTCGCGTCCGACCAGTGCAGTTTCTTCATGACGCGGTTGTACTCATCCGTTCCCTTCTCGTACGGCATCGGGCAGTAGTCGTTGCCCTCACTGCAGGACCGCATGGAAAACGGGATACACTCCATACGCGAACTTACCAGATGTCCGTCATCCACGGTAAAAGTACACTGGAAGATCGCCGTATCGGGGTCACTGAGCCACGGCTGGCCGCCGAAACAGAAATTGGACTCACTATATATAATGTATTTACCATTATAGTAATCGACGGGCTGCAGGCGGTGCGGGTGTGAACCGACATAGATGTCCGCGCCGTAGTCGAGGATATCGTGCGCCAGCTCGATCGCGTCATCTTCGGGCTCGTACATCCGCTCGATACCGATATGGCAGGAGATGATGACGATCGCGCATCCCTGTTCGCGGAGCCAGGAGATCGCATCGTAGTATGGCTGACGTTCGTAGGTGAAGTTAAAACCGGCCATGCCGATCTTGACGCCCTTCGTCTCATAGATCGCATAGGATGTGTTGTCGCTCCAGAGTATCCCGTTCTCCTCGAGGACACGGCGGGTCTCATCGAGTCCTTCCTGTGAGTAGTCATAGGCGTGGTTATTCGCGAGATTACAGCACTCGATGCTCGCTTCTTTCAGGACCTCTACATATCTCGGCGAGCCCTTGAGGTAGATCTCGCGCTCCGGGCGGAGATTCTCGGAGTACGTCAGCGGACCTTCGAGATTACAGAGGGTCATATCATCGGCCTCTAAATATGGAAGTGCCTTGGAAAACGGATAAGAATAGTTGTCGCCGACAACACTCGTGAAGCAATAGGATGCACCGGCGTGGGATCTCTGCTCACCGAGAGTGGTGTCGCCGATGAAGCTGATGAGGATCTCCGTAGGCGTCGGTGTAGGGGTAGGCGTCGGGGTCGGAGTATTCGTGGGCGTCGGTGTCGGCGTATCTGTCGGTTTTACCGTCGTATCACTGCCATCCGGAGAACCGGACACACCCGCCGTTCCGGAAATGCCGGATCCGGAAACCGTATCGGAAACGCCCGTCTTCCCGCTTCCGCACGAAGCCAGAACCAGGGACATCGTCAGAAGCAGCGCCAGAAATCTGATTTTCCTCATCCTCAACAATCACCTTCTAAAAGAATACCTTATTAGTTTAGCAGACGAGCGGAAAAGAAGAAACAGAAAAATCACATTTTTGTCAAGATTTCGCAGGCCGGAATTCCCAAAGATTTTTTAAGTGAAAAGCTCACAGAAAAACTTTGAAAAATTAACCAAAGAAAACGATTTTACTATTGCCTAAAGCAAAAAAAGCATTTAATATAGCATATAGGAAACAGGTAGGAAGATTTAGAGAGTGTTCACAATTTCGAAACATTTTTTTTCGAACTTATTAGCAAATACCTCTAGCACTTCTTCTAAAAGAAGTGCATAATCTATATAGAAGCTACATGTAATCTTATAGGAAAGGGGCGATCCGGATGGCAAAGATCGATAGATTAACTGAAAAAATCGAAAAACTGGGCAAGAAGCAGAATCTGGGTGCGCTGTTAAAGATGATTGATGACCCGGAAGACGAGATCCGTCTCGCGGTTGCCAAGGCGATGGGGCAGATCAGCACGTATGAATCAGGGATGCATCTTATCCCGCTGTTCCGTGACCCTTCCCCGATGGTTCGCGCTGCTGCGGCAGAGTCCGCCGGCAATATCAACGCGAAGCATACCGAAGAGTATCTGAAGAAGCTGGCCTTCGCAGATTCTGATCCGAGTGTTCGTGCGGTAGCAAGAGAAGCGTACGATAAGATGAGAACGCGTCTTGTTTGATTTTGAGATTTAGATTTTCATGAGGGGGACCGTTTCGATAAAGACGGTCCTCTTTTTTGTTCCGGCGGTATGACGCCTTGACAAGTAAATAAGGAGGAACAGAAAGCATGCGTATCGAACTTAACCCCGACGAGAAGATCGTCGAGAACATCAAGGAAGGACTTAAGCGGACCGGCGGGTATTGCCCCTGCCGTCTCGAGAGGACCGAAGAGACAAAGTGTATGTGCAAGGAGTTTAAAGATCAGATCAAAGATCCCGACTTTGAAGGCTTCTGTCACTGTATGCTATACTATAAATACAAGTAAGAAACAAGAAGCACTCATATGCCCCTAGGCTACAGTGCTTCTGCAGGATAATAGGAAACCGCAAGGAGAGAAAATATGGCTGAGATCACGTTAACATCTGATAATTTCGAATCTGAAGTACTGAAGTCTTCCCTGCCCGTTCTCGTGGATTTCTGGGCGACCTGGTGCGGACCGTGCCAGATGCTCGCGCCGATCCTCGAGGAGTTCGCCGCAGAGAACGAAGGAAAGATCAAGGTAGGCAAGGTCAATGTCGACGAAGCACGCGAACTGGCTATGCAATTCCGGATCGCCAGCATCCCTACACTGATTCTCTTTCAGAACGGAGAAGCCAAGAAGATGACCCTCGGCTTTAAGACCAAGGAGCAGCTCCGGGAGTTCGTCGAGTAATCCATTCATGAGTACGATTTCCGAGAAAAAGAAAAAGAACAACCGCGCGGCACTGATCCTGACGATCGTCGAGATCTCCGTGATCACCATACTCTCCGCAATATGTATCTGGAACGTGCACGAGCTTACGACGTATGATTCCTACTACGAGCTCTATTATTTCTTCGCCATCACGGGCGGGATCTTCGTGATCCTCCTGCTCATCGCGTATTTCCGTAAATGGCTGGGATTTCAGCTTATCTCGGTCATCCTCTTCCTGCTGTGGACTACGTACAGTATCGGCACAATCTACAGCTGCCGGCTCCTGATCTCGGCCAAGAAACGCGAAGCACCCTACATGAACGCCGAGATGTATGTCATGTTCGAAGGGAAGGTCTACACTTGGGAAGGCAAGACCATCGTCTACGATCTGCCGGCTGACTGGACAGACCTCAAGTCCCGCGCGACGATTCAAAACCGCGACGACAGCGGTATTCCGGCCTCAGAGCTCGCCAGCAAAGGCATCGACGCCGGTTCCATGATCTTCTATCAGGACGGATATAAGTACATCCTCGTAGAAGTCGTGACCGGGAGTCTCTTCGAGTTCATCGACCCGGACGACCCGCCGGAAGAGACCATCTCCACTGCGACCACTTCGCTTGCCCTCGGCGGCTGAGATCTTTCTTCCGTCTTTTCCACGAAAACCACATGGCTGTCTCTTACGCGGCAGCCATGCTCACATGATAGGTGTTCCGTCGACGGCGGCTGCCACGAGCCTGTCATGCACGTAGTGAAGCTTCAGCGAGAAAACATCTTCCCTCTCATCAAGGAGCCGGAAGAATATCTTATCGCCCTCCCATATCGGGAGTTCCGGGATCTTCCCGGGGGCGATCCACACCAGTTCTCCCTCTTCGCAGACTGAAGCGCTGTCCCCGGAAGCCGGTATCTGCCCTTCAAAGGCATCGCAGGTATAAAGGAACGTGATCTCGTCTATATCATCGATGACGAAGGTAATCACGCCGCGGAGCCGGAACGACGTCATCGTAAGCCCCGTCTCTTCCATGACCTCGCGAAGGACACACTCCTCCGGCGACTCGCCATGCTCGAGATGTCCGCCTACCCCGATATACTTGTCCTTATTGATGTCGTTTTCTTTCTTCGTCCGATGGAGCATCAGCACCCCTTTTGGGCCATAGATGTAGCATAGCGTCGTCTCATATCGTTTCATGGCAGTATACTCCCTTCCCGCGCAGGCGCGACTTTCATATGAAAAGAAATGAAAATCAATATGAAAATCAAATCGTCAAAAACCTTGTGTTCTTGACGGTGATTCTAGGATAACACATTTTATTCTTGGCGAAACGGCGAACGATTTCATTTCGTATTTTACATTTGCGTCATGCTATACTTCTAACCGTAAAAACACTTGAAACACATAACAGAAAGAAAAGGAGACACGCGTATGAAGAATTATTTTGATCTTAAGGGACAGGTAGCTATTGTAACAGGTTGTTCCACAGGTTTAGGCGTGCAGATGGCAAAAGCACTGGCCAATCAGGGTGCGACGATCGTCGCGGTTGCCCGTCGTCAGGAGATGATCGACGCCGTCGCCGAGGAGATCGCCAGAGAGTACGAAGTGCCGACACTGGCCATCCGCTGCGACATCACAGATACCGATGCAGTAAACGCGATGGTCGATCAGGTCCTCGAGAAGTTCGGCCGTGTAGACATTCTCATCAACAACGCCGGCACCGGCGCAGTGGCTCCTGCTGAAGATATTACCGACGAGCAGTTCGGAAACGAGATGAACATCGACCTCTTCGGTTCCTTCCGCGTCGCCCGCGCAGTCGCAAAGAAGTACATGATCAAGGCCAACTACGGCAGAATCATCAACATCGCTTCGATGTATGGTCTCGTCGGGAACAAGATCTGCGGTTCCGCTCCCTACCACGCTGCTAAGGGCGGTGTCACGAACATGACACGTGCGCTGGCCGCTGAGTGGGGCAAGTACAACATCACCGTCAACTCCATCTGCCCCGGTTACTTCTACACCGACCTGACACGCGACACGCTCAACAGCGATTTCTTCCAGCAGAACGCGAAGACCATGATCCCGGAAGAGCGCTATGGTCAGGAAGGTGAACTCGATACCGCGACACTGTTCCTCGCTTCGCAGAATTCTTCTTATGTAACGGGTGTAAACCTCGCCGTCGACGGCGGATACACCGCTATGTAATATCGCAATCCCCTACATATCTGGTGAAACACCGCCACGGATCGGGAGGGTCCGCGGCGGTGTTTCTTTACCATGCGGGCCCCGGGTTTTTTTGTGTGCTATACTTACTATATAGACATGACAGCACGTGGAAGGTCTTGAGGCAACGGGAAATGGACACAGAGCGATGCAAGAAAATGGCACATGCCGATCTCCGCTCGCACGAGAAGGCGGACCGGATCATCCTGATCGGACTTATGCTTCTGGCCGTAGGTCTTACGTTCGTGATCTGCCCGTTTTCCCCGCTCTACCGCTACTGTTTCGAGCCGGACGAGATCTCTTACTTCGTGGTTTCACGAGGCTTCCTTTCCAGGAAGATCCCCTACCGCGATCTCTTCGACCACAAAGGTCCACTGACATATGTGGTCTATGCACTGGGGCTTCTTCTGTCAGGCGGCAGCAACTGGGGGATCTGGCTCGTCTTTACGGGGATCAACATCGGGATCTTCACGCTGTTGTATAGGAATCTACGGCTCTTTTTTGCCCCGGACCGGTCGTTTTCGGCCATCGCCGTACTGCTGTGTTTCTTCTTCGTGAAAAGAGCGATACTCTATTCCTCCGGGTCAAAGCCCGAGCATATCATCCTGCTCCTGCTCCTTCTCTCCGAATACGTCTACTCCAGGCGCGTGAAACAATACGCCGATCAAGCGGAAGAGGATCCGGCGCTCTTTACCGGGACAGACATGTACCTTCTCGGGCTCTGCGCCGGAGGAGTCTTCATGACCAAAATGAATATCTGCATCTATTATCTTTGCTTCGTCGGCGCATATTACCTGTGGCTCCTGAGCCGGAAAGCCTGGCGCGCTTTCCTTCGGTCCTTCCGGATCTTCCTATCCGGGATCGTAACGGTATCTGCGCCGTTTTTCCTCTACTTCCTTCTCCACGGGGCGCTTCGCGAGTTTTGGGAATCTTACTTCGTCTTTAACACTTATTACGCCGCCAATGGCAGCGTGACGCTTCACTTCTACCGCACATGGATCTCGAAACACAACCAGATCCTCATCACCGTCAGCTTCGCAATGATGTGCGCCGCCGCGATCATCGCGCTCATCGCCGGAAAGAGGAGACGGCAGCAGTGCATCTTCTACACGCTGGGCGCGATCGTATACTTTTTCATCACACTCCCCATCATCTTTTCCTATACGTTCTGCGTACTCATCCCGCTCTACCTCCCCGCCTTCGGCATCCTCGCCGAGCTGGTCCTTCGTTCTCTTCCATACCGTACACTTCCGGTCGCTGCTGCCGCCATGCTGGTGGTCGTCTCGTCTATTTTCTCTTATACGCAGATCAAGGCCTCTCCCACTCATTTTCACGAGGCAAAAGCACTTGAATCTTCCATGATGGATTACTATCGGGAGCACCCGGATGCCCAGACTCTCTTCTTCTATACGCTCTGCCAGCCCTTCTTCTACGATCGTTCATCGGCCGATCCCGATTTCCGATACTTCTATCGTCCGCGCAATGCGACGGAGGAGATGCGCAGCGCGCAGTACGACTATGTCCAGCAAGGTCTTGCGGACGTAGTGGTCTTCCACAGAAGCAAAGGCATCGGCGATGAATACATGGAGGATGTAAAGCTTTTCATGCTCGAGAGCGGCTACGCCCTCTATTACGAAGATTATCCCCAGTCACGCACCTATGTTTTCACGCGTGACATCAAAAACGAACAAGATCATCCATCCACGCCTAACGAAACTGCGGTTCCGGCGTGATATGAAAGGAGGCGCTTATGAATTTTCTTCTTGTTGCCGTCAATGCCAAATACATCCATTCCAATCCCGCTGTGTACTCTCTTCAGCTATATGCCGAGCGGGTATATCCCGGTGTGGTCTCGATCCTCGAAACGACGATCAATACGCCCTTCCACAGGATCCTTTCCGATATCTGCGAATGCCGCCCCGACGTGATCGGCATCTCCTGCTATATCTGGAATATCGATATCGTGAAAAAACTTCTGTCGGATCTTCCGAAGGTCCTGCCCGGCACAGACGTCTGGCTCGGCGGGCCGGAAGTCTCCTTCGAATATGAGTCGTACTTCCGGGACTACTCCTGCGTACGGGGGATCATCGTCGGCGAAGGCGAAAGTGCTTTTACCCGGATCGTCGGAGAATATGTCCTCCAGCACGCATGGTCCGAGGCCGAAGCCGAAATGGGTACGGATGCCGATCCGAGCTTCCCTTCATCCAGGAGTCTCCCGGGCCGCATAGCGGGCAAATCCGATACACGGACTCCCGACTTCGGAAACTACGAAGCGGCAGACTTCTCCGGCATCCCGAACATCGCCCTGCGCGAGCGGCCGACCGTCGCCGACACGGTACTCTCCGACATGGACTCGATGCCATTCATCTACGAAGAAGGGATGGATGCCTTCGATCACAGGATCGTCTACTACGAATCTTCGCGAGGATGCCCGTACCGCTGCAGTTACTGCCTATCTTCAGTCGACAAGACGGTGCGCTACAGAAGCCTCCCGTTCGTGTTCCGCGAACTGCAGTTCTTCCTGGACGCCGAGGTACCGCAGGTAAAGTTCATCGACAGAACATTTAACAGCGACAAGGCGCGTTCGAAGGCCATCTGGAACTATATCCGCGACCACGACAATGGTAAGACACAGTTTCACTTCGAGATCACGGCGGAATTTCTCGATAAGGAGGAGATCGATCTGTTACGGCAGATGCGTCCAGGCCAGGTGCAGCTCGAGATCGGGATCCAGACCACAAATCTCGACACTCTTCTGGCAGTCAACCGCCCGGCCAAGATCCACAAGATCGCCAAGGCCGTCGAAGAACTTCGCAAGAACAATAACCTTCATCTGCACCTCGACCTGATCGCCGGACTGCCTTACGAGGGTTTCCGCAGTTTCCGGAATTCTTTCAACGATGTATACGCCATGGCGCCGACGAATATCCAGCTCGGTTTCCTGAAGGTCTTAAAGGGCGCGCCGATCGAGAAAGACTGCGAGCGATTCGGGATCCTGTATTCTGATGAGGCGCCGTACGAGGTGCTCTCGACAAGGTGGCTCAAGTTCGACGAGATCTGTGAGCTCAAGCATATCGAAGAGATGGTGGAACTCTACTATAACAGCGCCCAGTTCACAGTGACGCTGCCGCTTCTTCTCCCTGCCTTTGAGACGCCATTCGATCTTTTCAGCGCGCTGGCAGACTTCTATAAGGAGAAAGGCTACTTCACGATGACGCCCGCCCGGGCCCGCCGCTACGAGATCCTTCTGGAATTCGCCGAGGAGCGGACTACGTTATACGAAGATGACATCCGCGAGGCGCTGACGCTCGACTACTATCTGCGCGAGAATCCCAAGAGCCGGCCGGACTTCGTTCAAAACGTCCCGCCTGCCGGGCGGATCGACACTTCCGTAAGAGATCCGATCACCGGAAACTTCCGTCTTCTGGACCTGCCGCGGGAAGAAGATCGGCCGTCTTCCTGAGGAACGCCAGGTGCTTCTTTCGCAAGCGCGAAGCGCTTCTCGTGCAGTTGCCGGAGCCATTTACGAATAATTTTCGAAACGAGCTCCCAGCGAAACAAATCGGAACAAACAAGCCATTTATAGAATTGAACATAAAGAAAACCACTCGGTCGCGAGTAATCATCTCTAAATCGATGGATCTAAAAAAAGAAAAAGAATCTCTCAAGTGACGAGTTTTTTCGCAAAGCGAAAAACTGTTTGAGTCACAAGAGAGATTCTTTTTCTCTTCTGTATTTCAGACTATCGAGTTAGCCCTTGCACTCCGCCTTCACATCATCAAATGTCTTGACGATCGCCTGTTCCGGCGCTTTGGTCACGAGGCTGAATACCACGATGAAGACGCAGGCTACGATAAAGGCCGGCAGCAGTTCGTAGATATTTAGGATCGTGTCCGCAAACTGTACACGGATGACGAACTTCCAGATGAAGATCGTCGCGCCGCCGGAGATCATGCCGGCGATGGCGCCCCACTTGTTCGTTCTCTTCCAGAACAGACCAAAAAGAACCAGCGGTCCGAAGACGGCGCCGAATCCGGCCCATGCGAAGGATACGATACGGAATACGGAGCTGCTCGGATCGAGTGCGAGGAAGACCGCGATCACGGAGATCACGATAACGCAGATACGGGCGAGCCACATGCCCTTCTTCTCAGAGAGCTTCTTACCAAATGTCTCCTGAACGAGGTTCTGGGAGATGGAGGAAGCCGCAGCGAGGAGCTGGGAGTCCGCGGTGGACATGGTCGATGCGAGGATACCCGCGAGGATGACACCACCGACGAACGCCGGGATGTAACCGTGGGAAGCGATCCACTTCGCGACATCAACGATAATCGTCTCGGCAGCAGATGCATTTTCATAGGCAGGAGCGATACCGGCCTTCATGAGAGAATAGCCGACCACACCGATCAGAACGGCGATACCCATGGAGATGACGACCCAGACGGAAGCCACACGACGGGAGACCTTCAGTTTCTTCTTATCTTCGATCGCCATGAAGCGGAGGAGGATATGCGGCATACCGAAATAGCCGAGACCCCAGGCCAGCGTCGAAGCTACCGGCAGGGCGCCGTATGATCCGGTCGTACCGTCTGCCACATTGAAGCCCTTGAAGACATCGAGGTAACCGTTGAGATTTCTAACATTATCGAATACATTTTCAAAACCGTTTGTGACCGCCTCACCTACGCCGAGAACGACGAGGAGCGCGACCGTCATGATGATGGACTGGATAAAGTCAGTCGTAGATGCCGCGAGGAATCCGCCGAGTGTGCAGTACACCACGATAACGATGGCACTGATGACCATGGCCGTCGTATAGGAAACATCGAACAGTGAAGAGAAAAGCTTACCGCAGGCCGCAAATCCCGATGCGGTATACGGGATGAAGAATACTACGATAAAGAGCGCCGCGATCAGTGTGATGATGTGCTTGTCATCCCCGAAACGCTTACTGAAAAAGTCCGGCAGCGTCACGGCCTCGACCTTACTGGTATAGACGCGGAGTCTCTTCGCTACGAAGAGCCAGTTCAGGTAGGTGCCGACCGCGAGGCCCAGCGCCGTCCAGAACGCCTCCGGAATACCGGTCATCAGGGCAACAGCCGGAAGTCCCATGAGAAGCCAGGAACTCATGTCAGATGCCTCGGCACTCATCGCCGTAACGATCGGGCCGAGCTTTCTGCCGCCGAGATAGAAGTCGTCTGTGTTCTTGTTTTTCTTGCTGAATAGTGCACCGATGACGACCATCATGATGAGATATGCACCAATAGCAATCATAATGACAATATTTGTCGTTGTCATAAATACCCCCTCTTCCGAAGCCCGCTTGCCGCGAACTTCAAATTACCACTTTCTGCTGTGGTTTCACACAACATATCCATAGTAGCAAAGATGGGGCGCAAATGCTAGAGTCACGGAAGAATTTTGGATAAAGGATGGATCTCTTTTTCGTTCGGAAAGAATCCGAGTCACTCGATCACGGCCTTCGTGATCTCTCCGTTTTCCCACTCGAGAACCGTCAGGATCTTCCCTCCGCGAAGGCGAAGTCCCTCGACGCGGCCATGTTTTTTCCACGCCTCCGGAAGTGCCGGAAGAAGCCGGACTTCCTCCTCATGGCTCTGTACCAGCATCTCCGCGATGCCGGCCGTCGCGCCGAAATTCCCGTCGATCTGGAAAGGCGGATGGTCGTCGAAAAGATTCGGGAGCGTCTGCTTCTCCAGAAGCGTGCGGAGATTCTCATATGCGAGATCCCCTTCCCCGAGCCTCGCGTACATGTTAATGATCCACGCGCGGCTCCAGCCCGAATGCCCTCCGCCGTAAGAGAGTCTTCTCTCGATCGTCTTTTTTGCTGCCGCGAAAAGCACCGGCGTCGCTTCCTTTCTGATCTGGCTTCCGGGATAGAGAGCAAATAACTGAGAGATGTGCCGATGTCCAGGCTCGGCCTCCTCATAGTCCTCGTTCCACTCCATGATCTGTCCGTGCTTTCCGACCCGGATCGGCGCGATGCGCTTAAGGACTTCCTCCGCACGTGCTGAGATGCTCTTTTCCATACCGAAGCTTTGAGAATCGTTTTCAGGAGTAGAATCAACGCGATCTTTCCTCTCGCCGGAAGGCCCATCCGGCTCTCCGTTGGGTTTCAGTGCTTTTTCCGCGGAAATGCAGGCACGTAGAAGCTCCGTGATGATCTGGTTATCCATCGACGCGCCCTTACAGACCACGCCCTTCTCACCATTATCGAGTATATAGGTATTCTCCGGCGAAAGCGTCGGACAGGTCACGAGATATTCACCATCAGGGACGAGATAGTCCATCACGAACTCCGCCGCCTCGCGCATGATCCCATAGTTCTTCTGAAGGAAGCCGATATCCTGCGTAAAGAGGTACTGCTCCCAGATGTGAAGCGACAGCCATGCGCCGCCCATGACCCAGTAGGTCGAGCTGAGGCAAACATCTTGTGGCGCAGTATCGCCCCAGATGTCGGTATTGTGATGCGCGACAAAGCCGCCACAGCCGTACATCTTCCGTGCCGTGATACGGCCGTTTTCGCGGATACGGTGAAGATGCGAGATCAACGGCTCCGTACACTCAGAAAGATTCGTCACAAGCGCCGGCCAGTAGTTCATCTCGGTGTTGATATTGATCGTAAAGCGGCTCCCCCAGACCGGCGTGAAGTCCTGATTCCAGATCCCCTGCAGGTTCAATGGCAGTGAACCTGCACGTGAACCGGCGATCATGAGATACCGTCCGAACTGGAAAAATCTCACGA
The DNA here is from genome assembly GCA_017551625.1 of Clostridiales bacterium. Lineage (GTDB taxonomy): Bacteria > Bacillota > Clostridia > Saccharofermentanales > Saccharofermentanaceae > Scatonaster. Next base: position 113,428 of record JAFZLF010000003.1, read on the forward strand.
TGTCCTCCTGCCCGTCGATCTCAAGTTTCACCCGCTCGAAAAGCGCTTGATAGTCGGCGAGGTGTTCTTCATAGAGCGCCTGCCAAAAAGTGGACGCGGTTCTCTCCAGTCTTTCCAGCACGGAGGCCGCCGGATCCGCCTCACGGAACGACGTATCCGCGCATACGATAAGAAGCGCTTCATCCGCCTTTCTAACGATCGTCGAATTCCCGATCACCTCGACGGTTCCACCAGAAGGAATGACCTTTACTCCACAAGCAATAGAAATCCCGTCACGGCCGCCAGTTGAAGCCTCCATCAGCTGGACATTCCCGGGTCGCGCCGTAATCGCATCCACACTGTTGTTATACGCCTGCCTCCGCAGCGTCTGCATCTGATACGGGATCTCCTCCCACGGCTTCCCGCCGCGACCGAGCTGGGCGTGAAAACTCAGCGATCCCGCTTTATCTGCGGTAAGATGCACCAGCAGCGCATTTTGCGGATAGCTCGCGATCACTTCCCGCTTATAGCGCACGCCGCTGAGCGTAAACGTCGTGGTCACCGTCGCAGTCGAAAGATCCAGCTCACGACGGTAGTCGCTAACGTTCGTATCTTTTCCCGCAAACTCGATAAAAAGATTCCCGAGCGTCTCGTAGTGTCGTTCCTCCTCCGGTGTACCCGAAAGTGCAAACGTGCACAGTTCCTGGGCTTCCGTGATCTTTCCTTCGAAGATCAGTTTCCGGATCCGTGGAAGATATTCCGAAGCAGACGGATTGTTTCTATCCTGCGGGCCGCCGGACCACACCGAATCTTCATTCAGCTGGATCCGCTCGGTAAAAGGAAGACCGAAGACCATGCCGCCGAGCCGGCCGTTACCGACCGGAAGCGCTTCTTCCCACGCCTTCGCCGGCGCATCAAAAAAGAGAATATTCGGATTTTCAGAAGCCTTCATGATATTCCTCCGCCAAAGATAGTACAGATTCATCTTACTCTTCGCGCAAGGCTTTGGGAAGATTTCTTTTCACGAAACGTTTGTATACGCACACGTGTGCGCGCGTGCATACGCGTATATAGTTGAGTTACTCTCCTGTAAATGCTATAATAATTCGCGTTTGTTTTCTGCTTCGGCATAAGTCTCATCGGAAAACCCCGCGGGAAGTCCGGAAAAGCAAAAGAAGCAAACGAAAAAGAAAAGAAAAACACAAGAAAAAAGAAGGCTATCTACATGTCAATAGGATCTATCCTATACCAACTGTTCCTGTCCCCGCTGACACTGATCTTCGAAGCGGTGTACAGCACTGCGTTTCACATATTGAGAAGCTCCGGCGCGGCGATCTTCCCATTAAGTCTGGTCGTCAATCTCCTGCTGCTTCCGTTTTATAACCGCGCAGACGCGATCCAGGCGGAAGAACGCGCCCGAGAAAAAGCGATGGAGCCGTTTATCGAGCACATCAAGAAGACCTTCAAGGGCGACGAGCGTTTCATGATGCTCCAGACCTTCTACCGCGAGAACAACTACAAACCGATCTACGCGGTGCGAAGTTCCATCGCCCTCGTCCTCGAGGTTCCGTTCTTCATCGCGGCGTACAGCTTCCTGTCGAAGCTCCCGGACCTGCAGGGCGCGCGCTTTCTCGTCTTCTCCGACTTAAGTAAGCCGGACGCCCTCATCACGATCGGCGGATTTACGATCAACGTCCTTCCGGTCCTGATGACGCTCATCAACGTCGTCTCTTCCGAGATCTACACGAAGGGCCTGAAGTTCAAGGACAAGATCACCCTCCATGGCATGGCGCTGATCTTCCTCGTCCTTCTCTATGACTCCCCGTCAGGGCTCGTCCTGTACTGGACACTCAATAACATCTTCTCGCTTCTGAAGAATGTCGTAAACGGCAGCAAGAATAAGAGCCGCACCGCCGGCATCCTCTTCGCACTCGCGGGCTTAGGCGTACTGGTCTTCGGCTTCGGCTTCTACCACGGCCCGTCCGAATTCCGCCTCGCGGTCAACGGCGTCGGCGTCGCGATGCTCCTGCCGCTCCTGATCAGCACGGTTCTCCAGACGATCCGAAGTAAGCGTACATCTTCCGGAGCTGTCGCTGATTCTGTTTCTTCCGACGGCAAAGGCACTGTTCCCGCAGCCACAGAAAAGAAGCCCGACCACCGTCTCTTCTTCGGCGGCGCGCTGTTCCTGACGATCTTGCTCGGCGGACTGATCCCGTCCGCGGTCATCAAGTCTTCGGTCTCCGAATTCGTCCTGACCTCGAACGTACACTCCCCGAACCGCTATGTATTCTTCGCATTTCTGACTGCAGCCGGATTCTTCCTCGTGTGGTGGGGACTCTTCTACTACCTCGCGAGCAACAAGGCCAAGCGGATCTTCACCATCGCGACCTGGATCTGCGCCATCACCGGCACCGCGAACTACATGATCTTCGGCGCGAACAGCAACTCCCTGACCCCGGATCTCCGGTTCGACGTGGCGCTCGATCTCGCCCTGAAGCGCGAGATCCTCGATCTTCTCGTCATCATCGTACTTACGGCGCTGATCATAGTGCTTTTCAAGAAGAAAGAATCAATCATCAAGTTCGTCTCCCCTGTCCTTCTCATCGCGATCGGCGCGATGACAGCATTTAACTGTTACTCGATCCAGACCGCGATGCCGAACATCCGCAGAGTCATCGCAGAGAGCGGCACCGAGCGCCCGACGCTCACCTTCAGCAAGGACGGACAAAACGTCATCGTCCTCATGATCGACCGCGCCGTCGCCGCCTATGTGCCTTACCTCTTCCAGGAGAACCCGACTCTGGCGCAGCAGTTTCAGGGCTTCACCTGGTACCCGAACACCCTTTCCTTCGGCACCAGAACCCTCGTCGGCGCCCCGGCTCTCTTTGGCGGGTATGACTATATGCCTAGTAACACCAACAAGCGCACGGATATGTCGCTTGTCGATAAGCACAACGAAGCCCTCCTTACGATGCCGGTCATTTTCTCAGAGGCCGGTTACGACGTCACCGTCATGGACCCGCCGTACGCAGGATACAGCCTCATCCCGGACCTCTCGATCTACGAGAAGTACGAGGGTATCAAGGCCTATAACACCGAGTTCGGCCAGTTCCGTGAAGCGAGCGACATCGCGGACAACATGCAGAGCAACTGGAAGAGAAACTTCTTCTGCTATAGTCTCATGAAGGTCGCCCCGCTCTTTACACAGTCCGCCGTCTACTCCACGGGCATCTACTTCCAGCCCGGCACCTCGAGCACCGCGCTCATCCAGGGCGGAAATATCGATAAGTACACCGTGCCGGATGCTCTCCTCGATACGTTCCTCAATTCCTACGAAGTGCTCCGCGCCCTGCCGTCGATCACGACTGCAGAGAATACGGGAAGCAACACTTTCCTCATGATGCAGAACAGCGCGACGCACAACATCATCCCGCTGCAGGAACCCTCGTATGAGCCGCAAAAAGAGATCGACAACGGCGAGTATGACCGCGCGCACGCTGACCGCTTCACCTATGACGGCGTTACGCTCCACATGGACACCACCTACCAGATGGCGCACTATGAGAGCGATATGGCGGCCCTGATCCAGCTCGGAAACTGGATGGACTACCTCCGCGAGCTCGGCGTATATGACAATACCAGGATCATCATCGTGGCCGACCACGCATGGGGACTCGGCTCCCTCGACTCGATGCTCTTCGGCGACGGCGATCCCGACACACTCTATAACGCCGAGGATGCGATGGGCTACAACCCGTTCCTCTTCTATAAGGACTTTAACTCCAACGAAGAATTCCATGCGGACTACACCTTCATGACGAATGCCGATACACCGACACTGGCGATGGAAGGACTCTTCGACGACCCGGTCAATCCGTTCACGGGAAATCCCATCTTCCAGCCCGATGCGAAGGATCAGCCGATGTACGTCCTCTACACGGACAACTGGTCCGCCGAGTCCAATTCCGGCAACACTTTCACCAACTCCATCTGGTTCACCGTCGTGAATCAGAACGTCCTGGATAAGAATAACTGGAAGAAGGAGGAGGGTGAACCATGACACACATGAGACTATACATCGACCCGGGCACGGGCTCCATGCTATTTGCGATCCTGATCGGTCTTCTGGGCGTAGCGCGCTTCGCCTTTAAGGGCCTGTGGGTCAAGCTCCGCTTCCTTTTCTCAGGTGGTAAGCAGAAGGACACTTCCGACAAGGCGATCCCGCTCGCGATCTTCTCCGATGACAAGCGTTACTGGTCCGTCTTCGAGCCGCTTCTGAAAGAGCTCGATTCGCGCGGTTTTGACTGTGTCTACATGACGGCCTCCGAGGACGATCCCGGCCTTAAGCAGACCGAGATGGAGCACGTCAGGACCGAGTGCATCGGCCCCGGCAACAAGGCCTTTGCCAAGCTCAATTTCCTGAAGGCAACGATCGTGCTCTCCACCACGCCGGGAGTCGATGTCTACCAGTGGAAGCGTTCTTCGGACGTCAAGTACTACGTGCACATTCCTCACTCCCCGGCCGAGATGACGACCTATAGAATGTTTGGCATCGACTTCTACGACGCGGTCCTCTGCTCCGGCCAGTTCCAGATCGACGACACACGTGACCTCGAGGAGGTCCGCCACACGAAGGCAAAAGAACTCGTCCTCGTGGGTAGTCCTTTTATGGATGAGAAGATGAGAAAATATAAGGAGAGATCCGCTGCAGCCGCAGAGAAGAAAACTTCTGACAGTTCCGACGCCGGCGCTTCCGCCGAAAAGAAACCGTCGACACGCACCGTGCTTCTCGCTCCGTCATGGGGCGCTTCCGGTATCCTGAGCCGTTTCGGCGCGGAGTTCATCTCCGACCTTCTTTCGACCGGATATCACATCATCGTGAGACCGCACCCGCAGTCCTTCACCTCGGAAAAAGAACTGATGGACAAGCTCATGGCGCAATTCCCCGACAGCGAGCAACTCGAGTGGAACAGGGATCCCGACAACTTCGATGCCCTGAACCGTTCGGATATCCTGATCTCCGACTTCTCCGGCGTTATCTTCGACTTCTCGCTCGTCTTCGACAAACCCGTCATCTGCGCAGAAACGGAGTTTGACACCTCACCGTACGACGCCTGGTGGCTGAAGAGATTGCCGTGGGGCCTGAGCGTCGTTCCGAGACTCGGCGCCAAGCTCACATCTGAAAACCGGAAAGATCTGAAGAAGATGATCGACGACTGTCTCGAGGACGACTCCTTCAGAAAGAGCCGTCACGAAGTCAGAGACGAAGCCTGGGCTTTCCAGGGCGAGGGCGCCCGCCGCATGGCCGATTACCTTACATGCAAATACGAAGAGCTTACCCGCTCGGCCTCTGAAACGGACGCGGAGAAGGAGAATACCTGATGTCATTGGGTGGGATACTGTATCAATTGATCATCTCGCCGATCACGCTTCTTCTTCAGGCGGTCTATACTCTCTCGTACCGCATCCTCGGGAACTTCGGCGCCGCGATTTTCCCTCTGAGCCTTTCAGTCAGTCTGCTGCTCCTTCCTTTCTATAACCGTTCTGACGCGCTCCAGGAAGAAGAACGCAAAAAGCAGGACGAGATGGCTGCTGACCTCGAGCATTTTAAGGCGACCTTCAAGGGCGACAAGCGGTACATGATCCTGCAGACATACTACCGCCAGAAGAAATACAGACCCATCTACGCACTCCGGAGTTCTCTGTCACTTCTTCTCCAGATCCCCTTCTTTATCGCCGCATACCGGTTCCTCTCCGGTCTTTCGGTCCTACACGGCGCTTCCCTGTGGTTTCTCAAGGATCTGGGCGAGCCGGACAGACTGATTTCTATCGGCACGATCACCATCAATGTCCTGCCGATCCTTATGACCGTGATCAACATCATATCCGGATCGATCTACACCCGGGGCCGGAAGCTCAAGGACAAGATACCCCTCTACGCCATTACGCTTATCTTCCTGATCCTTTTGTACCGCTCACCGAGCGCTCTGGTGCTCTATTGGACACTAAACAACGTCTTCTCTCTCATAAAGAACATCATCGTCTCCCTTCCCCGGTTTAAGAACCGCCATGCACACGAGGAAAAAACCGGTCACGAAAAAGAGGAGATCCGTTCTGTAGAAGAGGAAGGAAGCGGCGCCGTTTCTTCGCTCTCCTCTTCCGACGGGAAGCTTTTCTTCGGAGTCGCGGCCTTTCTGACCCTTCTTCTGGGCGTACTGATCCCCTCGGCCGTCATCTCCTCTTCCACTTCCGAATTCGTACTGGTTACCTCAGTACACTCACCGGTCCGTTACATCTTTCTCTCTTTTCTGACGGCCGCAGGCGTTTTCCTCCTCTGGTGCGGACTGTTCTATTACCTCATGGGCACAAGAGGCAGAAACATCTTCACGACCGTTCTTTGCGCCTGGGCCTTCTCAGGCGTGATGAACTATCTGGTCTACGGCAAAAACACTAACTCTCTAAATACCGAGCTGATCTTCGATGTGGCACAGGATCTGTCATTTCACAACCGGGTGATGAGTCTCCTGCTCACTCTGGTGATCGTCGGCGCAGTGATCCTCCTGATCCGCAGGAAGCCTCAGATCGTCCGTTTCGTCGTACTGGCCCTCGTGGCGACCGTCGCTTTCATGTCAGGTCTTAATATCCACCGCATCAACGCCGACATGCCGCAGATCCGGCGAGTCATCTCCGAGAACGATAAAGGAAAGCCGACGCTATCCTTCAGCAGAGACGGCAAAAACGTCGTAGTCTTCATGCTCGACCGCGCGATTTCTTCGTATGTGCCGTATATCTTCCAGGAAAACCCCGAGCTGGCGGCGAAGTTCGATGGATTTACATGGTATCCGAACACCCTCTCTTATGGGATACGTACTCTCGCTGCCGCGCCGGCTCTCTTCGGCGGATATGAATATACGCCGGTCAACACAGTCCTACACTCAGACAAATCATCGAAAGAGAGCCATGATGAAGCGCTCCTGACTATGCCCCTTGTCTTTGACTCGGCCGGATACGATGTTACCGTCTGTGACCCGCCTTACGCCGGCTATAGCATGATCCCCGATCTCTCGATCTTCGATCCTTATCCATCCATCGATGCCTACAGCACCGAGTGGGGCATGTTCCGCGAGCCCGGGGAGTTTAACGAGAACATCATCAGCCTGTGGAACAGGAACTTCTTCTGTTATAGTCTCATGAAGGTCTGTCCGCTAGTCGCCCAGCCTTATATCTACACCGATGGCACATACTTCTACCCCGGCAATTCCTTCGCTCATGCCGACCAGACGAATAACCCCAGCAGATACGCCGTCTCGTTCGGTCTGATGGATCTGTATCTGAATTCCTACGAAGCACTTCGCGCGCTCCCCGGGATCACCACCGCCGATAATACCGGCAACACCTTCTTCATGATGCAGAACTGTGCCTCACATAACGTGATCCCCCTGCAGGAACCGGATTACGTGCCGGTATTCGAAGTCGACAACACCGACTACGACCTCGCACACGCAGACCGTTTCACCTACGACGGCGTCACTATAGATGTGGACTCCTCATACCGGATGGCGTTCTATCACGGAAACATGGCGGCCCTGATCCAGATGGGCAACTGGCTCGACAAGCTCCGCGAACTGGGCGTATATGACAATACCCGCATCATCATCGTGGCCGACCACGGCTGGCCGCTCGAGCAGTTCGACGGCCTGCTCTTCGGTGAAGGCGATCCGGACACGCTCTATAACTCCGAGGACGCGATGGGATATAATCCTCTCCTCCTTTATAAGGATTTCAACGAGCACGGACAGGTCACGACCGACTATACGTTTATGACCAATGCGGATACGCCGTATCTGGCGATGAACGGGCTGCTCGATGATCCCAGAAGCCCCTTCACCGGACGCCCGCTTTTCCAGCCCGAGCAGAAAGAGGCCGAGAAGATCTACGTCATGTATTCGGACAACTGGTCTCCGGACAGCGCCACGGACATCATCTTCACTTCTCGGAACTGGTATTCCCTCAGCAATCAGAATATCTTCGACAAGAGCAACTGGAAGAAAGAAGAAGAGCCGTGATTCATTCAGGATCTGGCTCTTCTTCGATTTCTATTCTCTGTGTACTTTCTCTATTACAGTGTCGCGAGATACTCCATAAAGTTCTGCTTGTTCTCAAGAGCCGTGGTCGTCGGTCTTCCGAGATCGTCTCTCGCGCCGATCGAGCACATGACCTCGATGAGGCAGAGTTCATTTAATCCTTTAGCCAGAGAGAGCTCACGATCGAGTTCCTCAAAATCATTTACACGTACAGCGTACGGATACCCGCAGGCTTTCGCGACGCCGACGAGATCGATGTCGCCCATGACCGTCGGCATGCCGCCTACCGTCTCGTGCGCGCCGTTATTGATCACGATATGAACGAGGTTCTTCGGCTGGTTCGCGCCGAGGAGAGCCATCGAGCCCATGTGCATCAGGACCGCGCCGTCGCCATCCACGCACCAGATCTTCTGCTCGGGCTTGTTGATCGCCACACCGAGCGCGATCGAGGAGCTGTGACCCATCGAGCCGACAGTCAGGAAATCGTACTTATGGCTCTGGCCGTTCGCCACACGCGTCTCGAAAAGCTCACGCGAAGCTTTTCCCGTCGTTGAGATGATCGGATCCTCATCGCTGACTGCGACGATGTGCTTGATGATCTCTTCTCTGACCATGACGTTATCGTTCTTATAGACGACCTTCTCGTCGAAGGAGAGCGCGCCCTTACGGATAACGAAAGCGACATCTTTGCCCTCTGCGAGGATCGCTCTGAACTCGTCCATCTTCGCGGCGACTTCCTCGTCGGTAGTATCCTTACCGATCGCGAAATTCGCAATATCCATATCATCGAGGAGCTTGACGGTCACTTCGCCCTGATAGATATGCTGCGGCTCGTCGTGTACGCCGGGCTCACCGCGCCAGCCGATGATAAATACCATCGGGATCGCGTACACCTTATCGTTCAGCAGGCTCGCTACCGGGTTGATGATGTTGCCCTCACCGCTGTTCTGCATATAGACGACCGGTACCTTGCCTGTCGCGAGGTGATAGCCGGCTGCCAGCGCCGTGCAGTTTCCCTCATTCGCCGCGATCACGTGGTGATGCGGATCGATGCCGTAGGTATGCATCAGGTAATTGCACAGTGCTTTTAACTGGGAATCCGGCACGCCGGAATAAAAATCGGAACCGATAATCTCTACAAGTTTTTCTACTTTCATGGTGTCTCCTCTCAGATCTCGTCGATCAGGGTGATGATATCCTTGATGGACATCAGGCGGTCGTCCACTTCCTTGGCGCGGTGGTTCTTGAGGATATCCATCGCGGTCTGCTGCATCGCCGGGAAAGCGGAACGGGTGAGCTGGTTCGCGTAGATGACGATATTGACGCCATGCTGCGCGAGTTCTTCTTCCGTGATTGTGTTGAAAGATGTCGGAACGACGACGATCGGTGTCTTCGGATCCTGCGCGCGGAACTTATCGCAGAACTCGCAGATCTCGGCCGGATCTTTCTTTCTGCTGTGGATCATGATGCCGTCGGCGCCGGCCTTTACGAAGGCAAAAGCTCTCTCGAGCGCATCCTCCATGCCACGCTCGAGGATGAGGCTCTCGATACGGGCGATGATCATGAAGTCATCGGTGAGCTGGGCCTTCTTACCGGCTCTGATCTTATCGGAGAATTCCTCGATAGTTGCCTGGGTCTGCTTGACCTCAGTACCGAAGAGAGAGTTCTTCTTAAGACCCGTCTTATCCTCGATGATGACTGCGGAGACACCGAGTCTCTCGAGAGATCTTACCGTATATACGAAGTGCTCGGTCAGTCCGCCTGTATCGCCGTCGAAGATGATCGGCTTCGTGGTAACCTCCGTGATATCCTCGATCGTTCTGAAACGAGAGGTCATATCGACGAGCTCGATGTCCGGCTTACCCTTCGCGGTACTGTCGCAGAGGGAGCTGACCCACATCGCGTCGAACTGGTCGAGCTTGCCTTCGTGCTCGACGACGGTCTTCTCGACGATGAGTCCCGTCAGACCGCTGTGTGCTTCCATGGTCTTCACGATCGGTGTCATCTCCAGGAGCTGACGGAGTCTCTTACGGCGGTATTCCGGCATCGCAAGCTTCTCACGGAGCTGCATGTCGATCTTCTTGACATCTTCGTTATAAGTATAAGGAACATCCACGAGCTGTCCGCCATACTCGGAGAGGAGCTTCTCTACATAGTCGCGGATCGACTTCTCCGGTCCCTCTTTCCAGTTATCTCCGTGAACGACGTAGTCCGGATGGATCAGGGAGATCACATCGTCATAGTGCATCTGCTCCTGCAGCACGACCTGCTCGACACCCGGAAGCGTCCGGTAGAGCTTCATGCGTTCTTCCTGAGAGATCGTCGGGAACTTATTGTAACGGATCAGCACCTTGTCGGAAAGGCAGCCCACGATCACGCGGCCGAGCTTACTGCATTCTTTTAGGATATTCAGGTGACCCTCATGGATCACATCGGTACAGAAACAAGTGTAAACAGTCTTCATAATCAAACCTCCTTATAATTCACGGGTACTTTCACGCCGGTCTCGTCGAGCGCCTGGCGGAATACTTTAAAGAATGCATCGATATCCGGCTCGTCGATCGCGCCGAGTGCGCAGAGACGGAATGTATTGGTCGTTGAGATCTTACCGGGATAGATCGTAAAACCTCTCTCATAGCAGTAGTCATGAACCTTCTCGAAACTCCAGTTCGGATCGTCCGGGTAGATCGCCGAGGACACGAGTCCCGTTCTCCACTCGGGCTTGATGACCTGACGGAAACCGAGTTCGTCGAGGCCCTTGTTGATGGCGTTAAAGACACGAGTGTGGCGCGCCCACTTTGCTTCTTCACCCTCGGCCCAGTATTCCTTCAGCGCCTGGATCGTCGCGTAGATGGTCTGTACCGGCGGAGTGAAGTGCATCTCCCCTGTCTTCTCGAAGCAATCATACTGCAGGAAAAGGTTGCAGTAGAAACTCCTCTTCGGATAGTTGGCAGAAGCCTCGAGGATCGCACGGTTGCCGACCACGAACGAAAGGCCCGTCATGGCCATGAGGCCCTTCTGCGCGGAAGCCATGCAGAAATCGATGTTATCCTTCTCGATATCGATCGGCACCATCGCGTAGGTGCTCGTCGTATCGACAGTAAAAGTCGCACCGTACTTATGGACCAGCGCGCCGATCTCCCGGATCGGATTGCAGATACCCGTACCGGTCTCGTTATGTGTGGTGTGCACCAGTCCGATATCCGGGTTATTCTTCAGAGTCTCCTCCACGACCGAAAGATCCGGACGCTGATCGACCGGGAACTTCAGGTCGATATACGGGAGGCCGTAGCCCTGACAGATCTCGACCGCACGGGAAGAATACGCACCGTTATTGATGACCAGGACCTTCTTTCCTTCCGGAAGAAGGGAGTTGATGCAGATGTCGATGTTGATCGTTCCGGATCCGCAGAAAAGTACGGATGTGTACTTTTCAAGGTCGCCGTGTACGATCTTCACGAGGTCCTCGCGCAGGCCCTTCATGAGCCCGGCAAACTCCTTCTCGCGCGGGCAGATATCCGGCACCACCTGCGCGTACTTGACGGTATCCGTCGTTGTCGACGGACCCGGATTCAGTAAGATGTTTCTCTTGATCGGTTCCATTTCGTCCTCCTTATACGTCATAAGACTTGTCGATCTCCTTGAGTTCGCGGAAAGTATCGATCTCGACGATATCCTCCTCGCGGCACTCCCTGACCGCAACCTTATAGTTCTCTTTCTTATATACGAGCGGCACCTGCTCCCAGTAGCGTTCTTTTCCGCCGGGGCCCTTAAATACAGAAGGCAGGTCTTCCTCGAGTTTCTTGCCGTCCTCATCGTTCCAGTAGGAGATGCCCACCATCTGCCAGCAGTTCTCGCCGCCGACCTTCTCTTCCTTGATGACACCGTCCTTTACGGCGAAGCACCAGTCATCGGTGCGCTCCTTCGGGATCGCCAGGAAGTCGGAAGTGTAGTGATATTTCGTGATGATCTTCGGATTGGAAAGCAGAAGATCCGCCTCGAAAACGTACGAATTCGAGAGCAGATGTCTCGCCAGGACGGCGCTGCTGATATTGTTCGCTTCGTTATAGACAGGATTGTCGAGGAAACGGATATTCGGATATTTATACAGAAGCTGGTCGAACTGCTCTGCGAGATAGCCTCTTACGATATAGATCTCTTCGATCCCCGCCGCGAGGCATGCGTCCAGAAGTGTATCGATGATGCGCTTACCATGAACACGCACCAGAGGCTTCGGGGTGTTCAGTGTGATCGGGACCATTCTCGATCCGAAACCCGCCGCGATGAACACGGCTCTCTTCGCACAATAAGGCTCGAGCGCTTCAGTTCCGCTTTCTGTAACGTTTCCGTTCTCGATGAGTCCTTCTTCCGTTAATTCCTTGATCACTTTGTTGATCGTACCCAGTGAGAAGCCAGTGATCTTCTCAAGTTCCCTCTGCGACAAAGTCGTTTCCGACTCTTTCATCGCGACGAGAACGTCAAATTGTTTACGGCTCAGTGCCATCCGTTATTTCTCCCTTCGTGGTTTCGGTCTGATCTCGGCGGCCCGTCAGTAAGGAGGCGCCGCTCTGATCTTCAGCGGATAATCAGCATGTTCATTTTCGTATCACAAACACTTCAAAATTGAACATCGAACTCATTATAACCTTCCGTCTGAAGAATGCAACCCCCTTTCTTATATCAGAAAGCATTTCGTCCCACTTTCGCCAGATTTCACAAAACAGAGAAGATGGAGCGACGATTCTTATGCGTTCACTCCATCTTCATCAGAGATACCGGATTAGTACAATTTTTATGCGTTCGGATTATTCACCACACCGACGAACAGCGGAAGCCCGTTTTCGCTCATGATCTCGAAGACGAACGGCCGGTCAAATCGCACTTCGCCGATTGGTTCCGGCGGGCAGCCCATGCCGATTGTCACAATGGTAACCGATGCTGCTTTGCAGCCTTTCTCATCGATCATGACACGCGTGTCCTGTTCAATCGCAGAGATGCAAAGTCCGGCAGAATCTGGCGACAGCGGTCCGAAGTCCGCCATACCGGATTCGAAGGCATCGCGGATGCCGAGTTTCTCAAGATAGGACCGAAGCTCAATCGTAGAAGAAAAATCGAATTTGGGAACATACACATCGACACAATCTTCAAAAGCATCCATGTCTACCTCACGCTCGGCCGTATTCAAGAACAGAAGTGCCTCTTCATCCTGCAGCAGTTCCTCCGGTGTCATCCCCTCCGCCGGCAGAAGTAGTCGCATCTCCCCATTTCCATTCATGTCAAGTGTCACGGCCACGAAGTTTTCTCCCTGATTGCAATATACACAACTAACCGAGTTCTTCATAAATTCGCACAAATCATCTCCGGCTGCCGCGTGAAAAGGCGCGATTGTATTATCATAGGCATTGAATTCCATAGACCATTGCCCGGAAAAATAGACTGTCGAAGCCAGCGTCATCGTCATCGCCGGGTTCAGATTCACGTCATCCGTGAAATCTTTCAGAAGATCACCGGTCTGTTTGTTGATCCATTGACGGAAAACTTCGCTATATGCGTCTTGATTGGGATCCCCGCTGAAGCACGATGCGAAATACTCACTCGCCAGGATCTCCAGAAGTTCCTGCTTATACGTGCGATCCGCATTCAGCCACAGAGAATTTCCCAGCAGCAATTCCGAAAGCCCGTCGTCCATATAGTTGGCAAGCCAGATCGATCTTGCGTGTGCACGTGATGTCTCGATATCCGGCTGGCACAGCACGTCCAGGATCTGTTGCCGCGTCGCGCCATCTGAGGCTTCAGCCGTCATCGCAAGTGCCATGTAGAGACTGAGCGGCGAGAATACCCGGTTGTCATTTTCGCCGACGTCGGCGAAGACCGTGGTCAGTACTTTCTTGCAGTACTCATCGTATCCGTCCTTATATCCATGGGGCTGGTTCCGAAGTTCGCTCAGCGCTTCATTCCATGCGCGGTGAGCCTCATTCCATTCCTGATCGGACAGATCCGGATACGGAGGGATCTCCGGGTAGATCGGCGAGGCCATCAGGTGAGCCTGGTAGACTTCATCAACAACATCCACCTGTCCACCGGCAACCGGTCCGGAATCACTGGTCTGCACACCGGGTGTTCCTGAGGTGATAGTGCTGTCCCCCTTATTCTTCCAGAGCGTTTTCGGCAGGATCACGATGGCCAACAGCGCAGCCGCCGCCACAGCGCCGACCGAGAGCCAGATCGCCCGGTAGTTCACCCGCTTCTTTTTTCCCATCTTCTTCGTGCAATCGACGATCGCACCGGTATCCTTACTTACCGATTCTTCCTCGTTTCCATTAACTGTCACCTCCGGAATCAGGTCTTCATCGATCTTTCCGAGCTCTTCCAGTAGTTTCTCTTCTTTCTTCATAAAGGATCGCCTCCTTTTCTCATGCTTCATTTTCCAGGTATTCCCGCAGGTTCTTCCGGATACGCAGGAGCCGCATCTTCACCGCTCCCTCGGAAAGGGAAAAACGCCCCGCTATTATCTCGACCGGCATCATGTACCAATAGCGCAGGAGGAACATATCCTTATCCTGCTTCGGGAGTCTGCGAAGAAATATCTCCAGCGTCTCTTTCTGGATCATCTCTTCCTCGATCCGGGAATCCCCGCCCACGACCTCTGACAGTTCGTCGAGACAGATCGCCGTCTGTCCGCCGCCGTACTTCTCTGCATGTTCCTTGCGGAAACGGTCGATGGACAGATTGCGAGTGATTCTGCCGAGGAAAACAGAGAGTCGGTTCGGGCGTGCAGGTGGAATCGCGTTCCAGGCATGCAGCCACGTATCGCTGACACACTCCTCAACATCCTCACGGATATCGAGAATATTCCCGGCAATCGAAGTACAGTACGGCCCGTACTTTTTCGAACTCTCCGAGATCGCATGCTCATCCCGGTTTATGTATAGTTCGACGATTTTTGCATCTTCCATCCGCCTTTTACCTCCTCTACCATTATAGACGAGATATCATTGCACAAAGTAACACACCTGGAGAAAAAACTCAGGCGGCTGCGCCAAAAACTGAAACAGGGGGGTGTACCGTCGTCCATATCAGATATCCATGCCGGATATTCATCTTTCATAACCTCGTATTATTAGATTTGTAGTTTTTATAGACCCTCCTCAAGGCCTTATAATGCTCACAGACGCTGTGGATTAGTCTGCCGACCTAACGCTTTGACGTTTTGCAAGAGGCAATAACCACAGTTGTTTGTTTAAACGGTA
>JAFZLF010000013.1 GCA_017551625.1 Clostridiales bacterium
ATGGTTGCAGACCGCCTAAGAGAAGAAGAGTCTGAGTTCGGAGGTATAGAGAATGGCTAGATATACAGAAGGAACCTGCCGTCTCTGCCGCAGAGAAGGAGACAAGCTCTTCCTCAAGGGTGAGAGATGCTATTCCGCAAAGTGCGCACTTGCTAAGAAGAGTGCCGCTCCGGGTCAGCATGGTCAGGGCAGAAAAAAGATTTCAGAATATGGCGTACAGCTTCGTGAGAAGCAGAAGACTAAGCGTTTCTACGGCGTACTTGAGAAGCAGTTCAGACTTACCTATGCACGCGCTGAGCGTAAGCAGGGTAAGACCGGTGAGAAGCTCCTCGAGCTCCTCGAACTCCGTTTCGACAATGTCGTATATCGTCTGGGTCTGGCTTCTTCCAGAAATGAAGCCCGTCAGCTTGTTACACATGGACACTTCCTGCTCAACGGCAAGAAGGCGAACATCCCTTCCATGACACTGAAGGCAGGCGATACGATCGCTGTTAAGGAGACATCCAGAAAGTCTCCGAAGTTCGAGACACTTTCCAACTCCCGTCCGGTACCGGCGTGGCTGTCCTTCAATGAAGAGACACTCACAGGTTCTATCGTAAGAGAACCGGCTCGTGAGGATGTGGATCTCGATGTCAAGGAGACACTGATCGTCGAGTTGTACTCGAAGTAATCGGTAACCGTTCCGCTTTGCACGAAGAGCTAGGAGGATAAATATGATTGAAATTATGAAGCCAACAATTGAGTGTGTCGAAGTCAACGAAGACGGCTCCTATGGTAAATATGTGGTAGCTCCGCTTGAGCGTGGATATGGTACGACTCTGGGTAACTCCCTCCGTCGTGTACTGCTTTCTTCGCTGTCCGGCGCAGCCGTGACATCCATCCGTGTTGAAGGTGTTTTTCACGAGTTCTCCACTATCCCGGGCGTCATCGAAGATATGACTGAGATCATCCTCAACGTCAAGGGCATCCGTGCCAAGCTTCACGTCGATACACCGAAGACGGTCTACATCAGTGTTGATGAAGGCAAGACAGGTGTTGTGACCGCGGGCGATATCGTTCACGACGAGGAAGTCGAGATCATGAACCCGGATCACGTGATCGCGACCATGAACGGTGAAGGCCGTCTGTGGATCGAGATGACGATCGGCAAGGGCCGCGGATATGCTACAGCAGAGCAGAACAAGCCGGCGACACAGACCATCGGTGTTATCGCGATCGACTCCATCTTTACTCCGGTAAAGAAGGCGAACTACAAGATCGAGAACACCCGTGTCGGTGAGCGTACTGACTTCGACAGCCTTACACTGGAAGTATGGACAGACTCTACCATCAAGGTTGACGAAGCCCTTTCTTCCGCAGCAGCGATCCTGCGTGAGCATCTGGGCCTTTTCACGGCGCTGACAGATGTATCGAACGGACCGAGCTTCCGTGATTCGGATGACTCCGCCAGCAAGAACTCGACACACGATGTCGTGATCGAGGATCTGGATTTCTCTGTTCGTACATATAACTGCCTGAAGCGCGCAGGTATCAACACGATCGGTGATCTGGTTGCCAAGTCGGAAGATGAAATGATGAAAGTCCGTAACCTCGGTAAGAAGTCTCTGGATGAAGTCATCCTGAAGCTCGAGGGTATGGGATTGTCTCTCGCAGATGTCGAGGACTGAATAGCGGCTCGAGGGTCAGCTAGGATATTTTAAATATACAGGAGGTAGGAACCCATGGCAGGTTACAGAAAATTAGGAAGAGCGAGCGATCAGCGTATCGCGATTTTGAGAAACCTGGCAACATCGCTTGTTGTTTGCCCGGTAAAAGAAGACGGAAAGGCGCTGGCTGAGAATAAGAAGCATGTGGTAACAACTGTTGCGCGCGCTAAGGAAGTCAGTAAGATCATGGACAAGCTCATCGCTGATGCCATCCGTGAGAAAGACAACTTTACTACAAAGGAAGTGACCGTTTCTTCGGCCAAGCTGGATGCGAAGGGCATGAAGGTCCTGGTTTCCAAGACTTCCAAGAATGGCAGAAAGTACGATGTAGTTGATCGTGAAGTCAGCAAGAAGACCGTACAGGTCGACGCTCCTTCCCGTCTCGCTGCTCGTAAGAACGCCGCTTACTGGCTCAGAAAGAGTCACGATGCTGAGGGTCACGTAGTGGATCCGGTAAACATCCTCTATGATGAGATCGCACCGGCTCTCGTCAACCACAAGGGTGGTTACACCAAGATCGTGAAGCTCGGCGCACGTCGCGGTGACGCTTCTGAGATGGCTCTTCTCACATTCGCTGAGTAAGACGCCCGACAATCTTAACATGATTCATGGTGACGGATGGGCAGGTCCCTTCCGTCACTTTGTCTATTATCTCGTAGAGGGAGTAAAAGAAGAAGGATGAATCCCGAAGTTAGAGACATTTCTGAATACGGTGTGGCAGTAAAGGCAGAAGACATTCTGTTCTCCTATCCGACCAATTCAGGCGAGGATGTCGTGGCAGTGGATCATGCTTCTTTTTCTATTAAAAAGGGCGAGTATGTCGCTATCCTGGGGAGAAACGGTTCCGGCAAATCTACTCTGGCGAAGATGATCGATCTTCTGGAATTCCCGGATAAGGGCAAGCTCTCTGTTTTTGAACTGGACGCATCGTCGGAAGATCACTTCTGGAGCATACGCTCGCACTGCGGCATGGTTTTCCAGAATCCGGACAACCAGATCGTCGGGACGACGGTCGAGGAGGACGTGGCCTTCGGTCCGGAGAACCTCTCCGTGCCGCTTCCGGAGCTTGAACAACGTGTGGAAAAAGCGCTGGGATATGTCGGCCTTCTGGAAATGGCGGACAGACAGCCTTCTTCACTGTCCGGTGGTCAGAAACAGAAACTCGCGATCGCGGGTGTGCTGGCCATGCAGCCCCAGCTCCTGATCCTCGACGAGAGCACCTCCATGCTTGACCCGAAGGCACGTGATGAATTCCTGCAATTGGTGGGAAGAATGCGTCATGATAAGGGGATCACGGTCATCCATATTACCCATGATATGCACGAAGCTTTCCTGGCTGACCGTGTTCTGGTCATGGAACACGGGAAACTCAGATTAAACGGAACTCCGGCAGAAGTGTTCTCCCAGGTGGAAGTGATACGCGAACTCGGACTCGAGCTTCCGAAGTGGGCGGAACTCCTCTATGAGGTCGCCGGGATATACGGGATCGAAACGAAGGAAAGTGATTTTGTATCGGAAGAGATCGCGAAAGCGAAGATCAGAGAGATACTTATGACACCGGTACCGGAAGGCGTCAAGCGGCAAGTACGTCCGTGCCATGCGGTATCGGAGCAGGTCATGCTCCGTGTGAGCGACCTATCGTACAGTTACGAGAAGAAGGGGAAGAAGACCATCTCGGATATCTCTTTTGACGTCAAAAAAGGGGAAATCGTCGCGGTGATCGGACACAGCGGGTCCGGAAAGACGACCTTGATATCGCAGCTAAATGGCATCCTTCGTCCTCTCGAGGGCAGCGTAGAAGTATGGGACGAAGAGGAAAAAAAGTATATCTCCACAGATAAAAATGCAGACATCAGAAGGATCCGTAAGCATGTGGGTCTTCTGTTCCAGTATCCGGAATACCAGCTCTTCGAGGAGACTGTCGCGAAGGATATCAAGTTCGGACCGAAGAAGATGGGCTACGACGACAAGGAGTGCGACAGGCTCATGAGGGAGGCGTTGCCGCTGGTGGGCCTTTCGGAAGATGTGCTGGACAGATCGCCGTTTGAACTGTCAGGCGGACAGAAGAGAAGAGTCGCCTTTGCCGGGATCCTGGCCATGGCCCCCGATGTTCTGATCCTCGACGAACCGGCGGCGGGACTGGATCCTGCAGGACAAAAGGAGATATTCGGCTATATCGAGACGCTGCGCGATCAGGGCAAATCGATCGTGCTTGTCTCTCATGATATGGACGAAGCGGCGCGGATCGCGGACCGTATACTGGTGCTGAAGAAGGGACAGCAGGTATTCTTCGGTACACCGGAGAAACTGTTCTCGTCGGAACACGAGTATCTCTCTATGCGGCTCGACTGCCCGTGTCTCATCAAGACTATGCTGGATCTTGCGAAGGATCGTCCGGGTTTGGATCCGCTCATCTTCGATGTTAAGGAAGCCGCGCAGGTACTGGTATTCGGAAATGAGGAACAGGCGGTTCCTACGGAAGATGCCGGTTCGGCGTCTTCTGCTTCCGGGTCGGAGGAGGTGGAGAAATCATGATGAAAGATGTCTCCATCGGCCGCTATGTACAGGGGAATTCCGTGCTCCACCGCCTGGACCCGCGCGTCAAGGTATTCCTGTTTATCCTCTATATGGTCACGATCTTTCTGGCCGATAACCCGGTCTCTATGCTGGCGACATTGGCAGTGGTATTGTTCCTCGCCGTACTGTCGAAGATCCCGGTGATCGAAGTGCTCCGGTCGGTAAAGCCGATCGTATTTATCATGGTGTTCATCTTTCTGATCAATATCTTTACGATCCGCTCCGGAGAGACGATCTGGACGTGGTGGGTGTTCACGATGACGCTGGGAGGCCTTCGGAAAGCTATACTTCTGGCCTTGAGGCTTCTTCTGCTGATCCTGGCGACGAGCCTTCTTCTGTCACTGACGACGACACCGCTGAAGCTCTCGGATGCGCTGGAATCTCTGGGGTCGCCACTGAAGGTCCTGCGCGTGCCGGTCAATGAGATGGCGATGACGATCTCGATCGCGCTCCGGTTTATCCCGACGCTCGTGGAGGAAACGGATAAGATCATGAAGGCCCAGTCTTCGCGAGGCGCGGAGTACGATACCGGAAACATCTTCCAGAGAGCGAAGGGATATGTGGCGGTGCTGGTGCCGCTGTTTGTCAGTGCTTTTAAAAGAGCGGAGGAACTGGCGGTTGCGATGGATGCGAGATGCTATCAGGGCGGAGTCGGAAAGACGAAACTGCATCCGCTGCGCATGAAGGGCTTCGACTGGATGTGGATGGCGATCCTGACGGTCATGGCATTTCTGCCGCTGGTTGTAGATTTCTTATGGAATTTGAAGTAAAATGGTTCGCGTGACGCACGGTGAAAAGCCGTGATGCGAGAACAAAGACCGTAAATGCAGATGGATTTCAAAATAGGATGAGGAGAGATTTGAAATGGCATATTTTGTAGGAATCGATCTTGGTGGAACGAATATCAAGGCCGGCGTGGTGTCGGAAAAGGGTGAACTTCTGAATAAGGTCAGCATCAAGACGAATGCAGACCGTCCGATGGAGGAGATCATCACCGATATGGGCAACCTGGCTAAGCAGGCGATCGAGGAGGCTGGCATCTCGGAGACAGACGTCTCGGCGATCGGTATCGGCTCCCCGGGAACGCCGGACAATAAGGCCGGAACATTGGTCTATGCGACCAACCTTCCTTTCGTAAATGCACCGATGAGAAAGATCATCCGAGAGGTGATCGATCTTCCGGTATATATCGATAATGACGCGAACTGTGCGGCGATGGCGGAGAGTGTCTCCGGTGCGGCGGCAGATGTGGCCGACTCTGTAACGATCACTCTCGGAACAGGCATCGGTGCCGGTGTCATCGTCAACAACCGTATCTTCTCCGGCTTTAACCAGGCCGGTTCCGAGTTCGGTCATCACGTCATCATGGTCAACGGCCAGCAGTGCTCCTGCGGTCGTAAGGGATGTTTCGAGGCCTACGGTTCCGCATCGGCTCTGGCCCGTATGACTGAAGAAGCGGCGCAGGCGAATCCGACATCGATCCTCGGTAAACTTATTGAGGAGAATGATGGTCATGCTAATGCGAGAATCGCTTTTGACGGTATGAGAGCCGGCGATGAAGTCGCGGCAAACGTAGTAGATACATACATCGACTATCTTTCCGAGGGTCTGGCCAATGCGATCAATACCTTTATGCCGGAGGTCCTGCTGATCGGCGGCGGCGTCTGTAACGAAGGTGATCCGCTGATGGTGCCGCTCCGTGAGAAGACCTTAAACAAGCCTTTCTTCGGCCCGGGCGTCAGAAAGACCGAGATCCGTGTGGCCAAGATGGGCAACGACGCCGGTATCGTCGGTGCCGCTATGATGGGTAAGGCCTGCTTCGACGACAAGATCCAGGGATAAGAATATGAGTGAGGAAGGCAGAACGAATACGGATATCCGCATCGCTTTGCTGACCGAATATGACGGGACCGATTTCGTCGGTTTCCAAAGACAGGATAATGGGCGCTCCGTACAGCAGACACTGGAAGAAGCAGTGGAAAAGGTGTACGGGCGCTTCTGTCGTATCTACGGGTGCAGCCGGACGGATTCCGGCGTACATGCTAAGGGGCATGTCTCTCATGTGGATGTGCCTTTTTCGATTCCTTCCGAGAAGATCCCGCTGGCATTAAACGCAGTCCTCGACGATGACCTCGTTGTACTTGCGGCAAAGGAAGTCACGGAAGAATTCCATGCCCGTTTCAACAGCAAGGGCAAGCGTTACTGCTATCGTGTAAGAAATGCGAAAGTGCCGTCTGCCATCAACAGAAGGACCGAGGCCTTTGTGCCGGGTGTGCTGGATGTGGACGCGATGGATGACGCGGCAAAAGCCTTTATCGGCACCCATGATTTCTCTGCGTTCCGCGCGCAGGGCGGCCCGGACATCACGCCGATCCGCACTATGAAGGATGTTTACGTAAGAAGAAATGCCGCGGATCCGAACCTTATCGAGATCACGGTCATCGGCGAGTCTTTCCTGTACAACATGGTCCGCATCATGGCGGGAACCCTCGTATATGTCGGGCAGGGGAAGATGACTCGCACAGAAATCGAGAGACTTCTTACTGGTGACGGAGTACGAAAAGAATCCGGCAAGACAATGCCGGCAAAAGGACTGACTTTAGAAGAAGTATTCTACGAAAATCTTGTATGGTAATCATCGCGCAGAAATAAATCTTCTTGCGCTGTCCTCGGGCGTAGCCCTGCGGAGGCGTTGCGAAGATTTTTTCATGCGCGATTGTTCATTTCAGATTTCGTAGAAACTTGCAAAAGCAGTCCTTTTCCCGTACTATCTGAAGGAGAGATTCTTTTAAAGGAGATTTGAAATATGGCAAATCCAATCGTAACTATTGAGATGGAAAACGGCGGCATCATGAAACTGGAGCTCTATCCGGATATCGCTCCGATCAGCGTACAGAACTTCATCGATCTGGCTGAAAAAGGATTCTATGACGGACTGATCTTCCACCGTGTCATTTCCGGATTCATGATCCAGGGCGGTGACCCGACGGGTACAGGCATGGGCGGTCCGGGCCATCACATCAAGGGTGAGTTCAGAGCGAACGGTGTCGAGAACAACCTTTCCCACGAGCGTGGTGTGCTCTCTATGGCAAGATCCAGAGACTATAACTCTGCCGGCTCCCAGTTCTTCATCATGCACAAGAACTATCCGGCTCTCGATGGCGACTACGCAGCCTTCGGAAAGATCATCGAAGGTATTGAAGTTGTTGATGAGATCGCAGGTACACAGACCGATTATGAAGACAGACCGCTGAAAGAGCAGAAAATGAAGAAGGTTACTGTAGTGAAGTAATCGTCTGATCGTTTCATCGAATAAATAAAGTCCCGTCGCTGGTCCTCGGCGTTACACGCCTGCGGAATCGCTCCGGGGCTTTTTTATTCGCTGAATCATTCGATTTACTTCTCGCAGCAGTGTGACAAAAGGAGAAGGAATAAAGAGGTATCGTATCTCGCGAGTTTGAAAAAAGTTTTCGACGTGCCTCCGCAGAGCACAGCTCGAGGACAGCACGAGAAAACTTCTTTTCAAATCGCGATAGACTGATTGGATTAGATTTCTTCTTTTTGTTTCTCGCTGTCCTCTGCGATGACGTAGAGCGGACGTCTCTTGACCTCGATGTAGGTCTTGGCGAGGTATTCACCGATGATGCCGAGGGCCATCAGGACCATGCCGCCCAGGAAGAGCATGAAGGACAGGAGGGACGGATAACCGGCGACCTTATCCCAGATCCGGTAGATGATGGCGTGAATGAAGTAGTAGAGCAAATAGATGAAGGCTCCGAGCGATGTCAGGAAGCCGATGATCGTGGCCAGACGGAGCGGTGCGGTGGTGAAGGATACGATGCCCTCGATCGCATAACGGAAGAGCTTCCAGAAGGACCACTTGGTCTCGCCTGCGACGCGCTCGACGTTTTCATATTCGAGCCACTTGGTGCGGAAACCGACCCATGCGAAGATTCCTTTGCTGAAGCGCTGGCGCTCTCCGAGAGAAAGGATCGCATCGACGACAGGTCGTCTCATGACGCGGAAATCACGTGCGCCGTCAACGATCTCGACGTCCGTGAATCGGTTGATCAAGTGATAGAAACGGCGGGCGAACCAGCTGCGGATCGGGGGTTCGCCTTTGCGTGACACACGACGTGTGGCGATGATGTCACACTCGTCATTCTCCAGGGCCTGAAACATCTGAGGGAGAAGAGAAGGCGGATCCTGCATGTCGGCGTCAAGAAGTCCGATCCATTCACCTTTCGCGGCGGCAAGTCCGGCATACATCGCAGCCTCTTTTCCGAAATTTCTGGAAAAGGAGATATAGCGGACGCGGGAGTCTCTACCGGCCATATCCTTAAGGACGGAGAGCGTCTTGTCCCGGCTTCCGTCATTGACGAAGATGAGCTCGTATTCGTACTGCGAGCATTCCTCCATAACTTTGCAGAGTGCGTCGTAGAGGAAAGGCAGAGCCTCTTCTTCGTTATAGCAGGGGACCATCAGACTGATCAGCATCTTTTCACCTCTTGAAGTATGTAAAAACTGTATTTACAGTATACTACATTCGCAGAAAGATACGAAATGCCCATTCGTGAACCTTTTGGAAACTTCCGCTTACTCCACGGAACGGTGTTTTGGTGTTATAATCATATCGTTGCGGAAGGTTTTCGCAGAGACGAAAGATGAAGGAGAATCAACATGATCGAGAAGACTTCGCTTGAGAAGAAGAAAAGGATCGATGTCGATCTCCGTCCGTGGATAGCGTTTCTGCTCACATTTGTTTCGCTTGCTGCCATCTTCACTATTAACATGATCGTGCCCTTCGGGGAGAGAAATATATTCACTTCCGATCTGGGCGCGCAGTACGGACCGTATCTTGTCGGACTAAAGGAAGCACTAACCGGCGGGCAGTCGCTCCTTTACAGTCGGACGCTGGGGCTCGGAGGCAATACGATGGGTATGTTTGCCTACTATCTGTCGAGTCCGCTGAACCTGCTCGTATTCCTTTTCCCGATAGAGAAGATCCAGACGATGGTAACGATCCTGATCATGCTGAAACTGTCCTTCGCGGGTGCTTTCATGACGTGGCTTCTGGATCGGAAATTCCAGTCCCAAGATAAGATGACGGTGCTGTTCGGGATGATGTATCCGCTTTGCTCCTTCGCGATGGTATTTATGTTTAATATCATGTGGCTCGACGGATTTGCCCTCCTGCCGCTACTGATCCTCCTTGCCGAGAAGTTCATCGTGAACAGAAAGACCTGGCCGGCACTGACGCTGGTTCTTCTGGTGCTCTTCGTCTCCGGATATTACATGGCCTACATGGTAGGTGCATTCTCCTTTATTTACCTGATGAGCGTCATGGGTTATGACGGGTGGTTTTCTAAGGAAAGACAGAAGGAAGGCCTTAAAACGGTCGGGCTCTTTGTTCTCTCCGCGGTCACGGCTGCGATGATGAGTGCTTGTATCCTCCTGCCGGCCGGTCTGAATACGATCGGAAATCCGGACTATACGGTAAATGACGGCGGACTTTCGATGAATCCGGAGTTCAAGCTGGTCTCGATACTCGATCAGCTGGTCGAGAAGAAGGTCGAGGATCTGTCGATCAATCTTCCGCAGATTTTCTGCGGGCTGGCAGCGCTTTTCCTGTGCATCCTTCTTTTCTTCAATCCGAGTATCAAGAAATCGCTGAAGAAGGCTCTGGGTGCGACCTTTGGATTCGGACTTCTTTCGTTCCAGTTCCCGCTTTTGAACCGGGCCTGGCATCTCTTTGATGAACCGAACTGGTTCAATTTCCGATACTCGTATGTATTCTCCTTCGTCATGATCATGGTGGCGTTTTACTCCTACATGCATATGTCTTCGGCACCGAAAAAGCACTTCTTTGCATCGCTGGGGATCGTTGCCGGTATAGCAGTCTTCTCCCAGAGCTTCGGACTTATGGCGAAGAAAGATAACACTTTCTTTGCGACGATACTCCTGTCCACACTGATCTGCGCCCTTCTGTATGGAAAAACACTGGATAAGTGGCCGGACGTGATTTACAATCTCAAGAAACTGGGGACGGTTTTCCTGGTGGGCGTGATCGTGATCGAGATCGTGATCTTCAATCCGAGGTGCTATCTGCCTGAGATCTATAGCGGCACTCAGGATGCCACGGACTTTGAAGAGATGCTCGGGGATCTTGATGAGCTCTCTTCCCGGATCGAAGATCGCGCATATCGCACAGAGATCCATGATCCATGGCATCACCTGGTTTATTCGAACAATGTTCCCTACTATCTGGATACGCAGGGGATCAGTATTTTCGCATCGATGGCGAATAAAAAGACAAATCATTTCCTCAAACAGCTGGGCTATCGCTCAAATTACAATTACTTTGCGATGGAGCATATGAATACGATCCTTCCGGCGGACTCGATCCTCGGCGTAAGGTATATCGTATCCGTAGACCATAGTATCTCGGAGCTTCGGTATAAGTCGAATGTCGACAGATATTACCTCTACGAGAACGACTATGCCCTTCCTCCGGTCCTTCTGGCCAGAAGAGATGCAGGAGAGTTTGACGGATACAGACTCGAGAAGGATGAGAAAGAGAAAGACTATTTTGCCTTCCAGGAAGACTGGATCGGTTCACTTTCCGGTCTGGATGCTTCTGACATCTACGAAACATGGACGGCCGAGTGGGAAGTCATGAACGGTCAAAAGACGGATATTCCGCCGGAGGAAGTGATCCACCGCGGGGATAAGATCGACAATACTCTGGACCTGGAGAAAAAAGCGACAGCGGCCAGGGCGCTGACCTATTACCTTCGCAATAACGACAAAGCCCCGATGGTCCTGCGCACTACATTTGAAGCGCAGCGCAGCGGAGCCATCTACTTCCTGATCCCGTATTCCTATCTTCAGGTGATCGCAGATGTCTATGTGAATGATGAGCTGATCTCTACGGCCGATTCCAATTCGTACTTCAGCCAGATTCTGGATCTGGGGTCCTTCCGTGCCGGAGACAGCGTTAAGGTCGACATCAGAGTGAACGATGCCATCTTCGGATCCTTTGCTCCCATATTCGCCTATCTCGAGCCTGAGGCCATGGCCAAGCATAAGGAAGCACTTATGTCGGGCCTTTCGGACGTGACGGTGGAGAACGGACACTATGTTGTGAAGACGGATGTGGATGAAGACAGGCTCTTGATCATCACTGCTCCGTACGAGAAGGGGTGGAAGGCCTTTGTTGACGGACAGGCTGCAGATATCGTTGCCTATGAGGATGCTTTTTTAGCCGTTCCGCTTTCTGCGGGTGCACATACTGTGGAACTGCGTTTCACGCCGCCCGGATGGACGGCGGGACTTCTGGCAAGTACGGCCGGACTTCTGCTTTTCGTGGCGATGACGATCGTATGCCTGCGTCCCAAGAGCCATGAAGAGAAAAATGATACGAAAACAGATAATGAGGAGGAGAAAACATGAACGTTGATGAATTGTACAAGTTTTGGAGTGAGGATCCGTATTTTGACGAGGAAACAAGAGAAGAACTTCTGGCGATCCGTGAAGATAAAAAGGAGATCGATGAACGTTTCTTCCGTGATCTCGAGTTTGGCACGGCCGGACTTCGGGGTATCCTCGGGGCCGGCACCAACCGCATGAATGTGTACGTCGTAGCCAAAGCTTCGGCAGGTCTGGGGAAATATATCGTAAGCGAGGGAGAAGAAGCCATGAAACGTGGCGTCGTCGTCTCTTACGACTCGCGTCATTTTTCCACCGAGTTTGCTGAGGTCACGGCTAGAACGCTGACATCACTGGGCATCCGCGTCTATCTGTCAGATGAGCTCCGTCCGGTCCCGATGCTGTCATATGCAGTTCGTTACTTCAAGGCTTTTGCCGGTGTCATGATCACTGCGAGCCATAACCCGTCAAAGTATAACGGGTACAAGGTATACGGGGAGGATGGCGGACAGGTCCCGCCGGAGGCTGCGTCAAAGATCCTCAGCTTCATCGAAGGAATCGAGGACATCCGGACCGTAAAACCGGATTCTCTCGAAGATGCGAAGGCAAAGGGACTTTTGACCTACTGGGGCGAGGCTGTCGATGAGGCGTACACCGATATGCTTGACACACTCGTGATCGACCGTCAGGCAATCATTAACCAGAAGGATATGTCCATCGTATATACACCGCTTCACGGCTCCGGGAACAAGCCGGTGCGCCGCATCCTTAAGAAGATCGGTCTCCAGAATGTACACGTTGTGCCGGAGCAGGAGCTCCCGGACGGTGCTTTCCCGACTGTGGAGGTCCCGAACCCGGAGAATCCGGCTGCGTTGACCATGGCGATCGATCTGGCGAAGAAGGTCGATGCAGATCTGGTCATCGGAACCGACCCGGACAGTGACCGTATCGGTATCGCCGTCCGCACAGTAAAAGACGGGCAGGAGACCTATATGCCGTTCTCGGGGAACCAGGTCGGCCTGATGCTCCTCGACTATGTCCTCGACTCCAAGAAGAGCGCCGGCACTTTGCCGGAGGGTTCTTTCGCCGTGACGACCATCGTATCCAGTAAGCTCGCCGGAGCGATCTGTAATTATTACGGCGTCGAGCTTCAGGAGGTGCTGACGGGCTTTAAGTTCATCGGTGAGAGGATCAAACTGGATGATGAATTCGGTAACAAACACTTCCAGTTCGGATTTGAGGAGAGTTACGGATACCTGGCAGGGCTCGATGTGCGTGATAAGGATGCCGTCGTAGCGGCGATGCTCATCGCAGGCATGTATGCCCAGTCCCGTGAGCGCGGACAGTCTCTCCTTGACCGCTTAAACAGCATCTACGAGCGCTTCGGCTACGGTTTTGAAGAGTCCGTTTCTGTTACTCTCGAGGGAAAAGAAGGCATCGAGAAGATCGGCGGCGCGATGGTTTCGCTTCGTGAAGATCTCACAAACTGCAAGAATAAAGCGGAGGCGCAGGCTCTGTTGGGAGGCGCGCCGGTCGAGGCAGTACGTGATTATCAGGCCTCGAAACGCTATGTTTTCACAGATGACGGACGAAAAGAAGAAGAAATCAAACTTCCGAAGTCCAACGTCCTTTTGTACGAACTGGGCGGTGACAAGGGCCTGGATTGGGCATGTGCGCGTCCGTCCGGTACGGAACCGAAACTGAAGATCTATTTCGGTATCTACGGAAATACGGAGGAAGTATCCAGAGAAAGACTCGATGAAACCAAGAAGAAGGTTACTTCCAGCGTCGAGGCGAAACTGTAAATCTTGTCCTGTAGTTTCTGCGGGATACGCGAAGAGTCGCCTATAGATCGTGTCAGAAAGGCGCTCGTTAGTTTATTCTAACGGGCGCCTGATTGTTGGAATTACGTCGAAAAATGGAAAATTTCCAGCTAAAACTCTTAAAATGTGACACAAATGTGAACAATTTCGCAATTGTCCACAAAAACGTCGATTTTCGGGCGGATTTCTCTATTTTCTTCTTTCCTGAATGCGTGTATACTCGGGGTGATTTTAATAGGGAGGGATGCGTAAAATGACGGCAAATGAGTGTCTTACCAAGTTTAACTCGATCAAAGAATGTCTATCGGAAGTGCTGTGGATGCATTTTGAGATCCAGTCTGCTGACAGCGAGCAGGTCATTCTGGTTGGTAAGCCGGATGAATTTGCAGAGCCTATGCTGGAAATCGTTTTCGTGCAGCCCTTTATGATCTCCTGTCCGATGCACTTCACATACGAGGGCGGGGACTTCATCGGTCTGGCTCCGCAGGAGGAGTTCTATCAGATGAATGAGAGATATCACATCGGTCAGGGATATCACATCTTTAAGATCAAGGTGGAGAACAGGAGATTCTTCATCATCGCCAGATCCATGCATGTTTCCATCCGCTAAAAGGTTCGGAGAAACAGAAGGGTAGCCTTTCTACAGGCGGATCGGGTTCAATAAGGAAGTCAGAGCAGATGACGGATCGCGTAGGCGACTCCGTCATCTTTGCATGTACGGGTGATAATGGAGGCGTGCCGCTTGGCTTCTTCTGTGGCATTTCCCATCGCGACACCTACGGCTCCGCAAGTAAACATGCTGATATCGTTGTCATTGTCACCGAAACAATACGTGTCCGAAAGAGGCACCTTCAGGTATTCGGCTAGCGCAATGACAGCGTTTCCTTTCGTGGCTCCCTTCGGCATGATATCTATGACGTGATGCATGGAGGCCGTGATTTCAAGCTCCGGATCCGAGGCCAGCTGCTGACGCAGAGAGTCCGTCGGAAAATACACGAGGATCTTCGTCAGATTCTCCGGAACAAAACCGAGGTGGTCTTCGTCAAAAGGTATGAGGGGGGCACGGATCTCTTCTCTTACAGAAGCATTGTAGTTTAAAAAGAAATCCATATGCGTACTTCCGCGGCGGAAGTAGACACCCTTTAGACCGTAGGCAACAAAGTCGAAATCCATGGCCAAAAGGGTCGAGAAGACAAAGGAGGCCGCCCGTTTCGTAAAACAGGACTCATAGACGGGCTTCCCGGAAGAATAGTCGTACACCTGAGCGCCGTTACTCGTGATGACGGGAAACCAGAGGTGAAGATCCTCGACGAATTTTCTTACTACATGGAAAGACCGGCCGGTAGCGATAGAAAAACCGGTGTCCGGAGGAAGCTCCGCCAGTGCTTCTCTCGTCACATCCGAGATGACTCCTCCAGGGGGAAGAAGAGTATTATCGATGTCGCATATGATCAGACGTTTCAGCACGTGCTTTCCTTCCATTTCAATGGTTCTCGAATACCGGATCCGGCATGTGTAATAGTAGCATGATTCGATTCCTTTGGGAACCACACCGCAAATGTCAAAGAATTCGATTTTGTTACACAAAAAAAGCGACAAAGATTTACATATTTTGTAAGGAAAAAACCACGTTTTATCCCTTGAAAGAAGAACCTCTATATAGTAATCTTTTACGTGGTGGAATTGTTATTATCTCTAACGAAGAGGCGTCAGTGAAATGAAGAAAAATGCAGCAAAGAGAAGGCAGAAAAAAATAGTCACGACTGTTTTGGGCGTTGTGGCGGCAATTCTGGCAGTAGGCGCGATCGGAGGCGTACTCTATGCGACCGTGCTGAAGGATGTTTTCAGTGCCAAAGAGACGAAGATCGTCGTTTACGATGTTAACGGCAGTGAACTGGAGTATTCCCCTGAAGAACTCCAGCTTCAGATCGATACACCCACATTCTATCAGGGTATTGTCATCAACGGAGTAGATGTTTCCGGCAAGACAAAAGAAGAAGTGACCGCGCTCTTTGCTTCAGAAAAAGACAAATCTATCGAGGATGTCGTGGATGTGAAGTTCTCCGTCGGTGATGATCTCGTTCCGATGGATACGACCGGCCTTATGCTTACCACAGATATCGATGAAGTCATTGAAAAGGCCTATAACTACGGACGCACCAGCACTCTTGCCGGAAATGACGGCCTCAAGGACCGCTATAACACCATCAATGCGCTTAAGAAAACTCCGATGGAGTTCGCCTCTGCTTACACGATCGACACCGCTGCCGTGGAGTCGCTGACGCACGCGGCACTCGACTCGTATCAGAAAGAGATGGTCGAGGCATATGCGAGCGGATTTGATAAAGAGAAACTCGAGTTCATCATCGAAGAGTCACAGGAAGGCTGTGAGGTAAATATCGACAAGGCGATCTCGGAAGTAAAGACGGCTCTGTCTAACGCGGAATATCAGCTGGTCGTTCCGGTAGAGATGACCATCATCGAACCGACGACATCGGCAGACTTCCTGAAGGGATATCTTTGCAAGGTCTCTTCTACGACTTCGCACACAAGTGATAATGATAACCGTAACACCAACATCCGACTGATCTGCGAAGGTAACCCGGGCAAGTTCGATGGCCTTGACGGACTTTTCCTTAAGCCGGGTGAAAGCTTCAACTTTAACGAGTATTTCGGTGAGAGAACAGAAGAGAAGGGCTTCAAGATGGCTCACGGTATCTTTAACGGAGATATGCGTGATGAGCTCGGCGGTGGTATCTGTCAGGCGAACACCATGCTGTACCAGAGTGTCGTAAAGGCTGATCTTCAGGTAGATGAACGTAAGAATCACACCATTCCGAGTACATACGTGCCCTACGGAACAGATGCGACGGTTACATGGGAGAGCCCGAACTTCCGCTTCACCAATAATACTGACTATCCGATCGCGATCCATGCAACATATGCGGACCGCTATGTCACGGTCGAGGTCTATGGACGTCCGCTCCCGGACGGACAGTATATCGAGCTGATCGGTGAACAGATAAGAGTCATTGAGCCGTCGGGAACGGTATACGTAGCAGATCCTACTTTGCCGGTCGGCACCAAGGATTACTCGACTTCTTCCCGAACAGGATATGACTACACGTCCTATAAGGTCTACTACGATAAGGATGGCAACGAGATCAACCGTGTCGAGTATTTCCAGAGCCACTATCCGATGAGAGGCGCCGAAGTTCATGTTGGTACACTCGGACCGGATGGTACGATCTATAACATGGATCCGAAAACAGGTGCGGTCGATGCGCCTGCGGATGTGACGAACCCGTCCGGAGATACGTCTGATCCGACCGGAGATACCACCCCCGGTGATCCTACGGATGTGCCGCCGCCGACAGATACCGAGGAGACTGCGGCTCCACCGGAATCCGGTGAAGGTGGATCCGGTGAAGGTGGATCGGGCGAAGGCGGATCACAGGAAGGTGGTTCCGGTGAAGGTGGATCTGAAGAGGGCAGCTCTGGCGAAGGCGGGGCGCAGGAAGGCGGCTCCGAAGAAGGCGGCGGCGAAGAAGCTCCACAGGAGTAAGCAGATAAGCCTCAAAGACGATCTGCATGAACAAGTAAAACTTGGGCACAAATCGTGAAACGAGATTGTGCCCTTTTTATAGAAAAGGAGAATGAGAATATGAGTACATCTTACAAGGGCCCGGTTGTCCTGATCATCATGGACGGCGTAGGCATCAAGGAAATCGAGACAGGTAATGCTGTTGCCGGCGCGAAGAAGCCGATCCTGGACAACTGCATGAAGAACTATCCGATGCAGAAGCTGAAGGCACACGGTACGGCAGTAGGACTTCCGTCTGACGGCGACATGGGTAACTCCGAGGTCGGTCATAACGCAATCGGTGCAGGTCAGGTTTACAGCCAGGGCGCGAAGCTCGTCTCTGAATCTCTGGCCAGCAAGTCCATGTATCAGAGTGAAGTATGGCAGTCCCTCGTAGCGGATGCCAAGAAGGGCGGCACGCTGCACTTCGTAGGTCTCCTTTCCGATGGTAACGTACACTCCCACATCGATCACCTTCTCGCGATGCTCGACGAAGCAAAGGAAGAGGGCGTAGCCAAGGTCCGCATCCACATTCTCCTCGACGGCCGTGACGTTGGTGAGACATCTGCCCTGCAGTATGTTGACCAGCTCGAAGCAAAGCTTGCTGAGCTTTCCGATGATTCCCACGATTACAGAATCGCTAGCGGCGGCGGACGTATGGTCATCACTATGGACCGTTACGGTGCAAACTGGGGTATGGTCGAAGCCGGCTGGAAGACTCACGTTCTCGGTGAGGGCAGACAGTTCGCGACAGCCAAAGAAGCGATCGAGACATACCGCGCTGAGATCCCGAACGTGATCGACCAGGATCTCCCGGCTTTTGTTATCGCTGAGAACGGTGCGCCGGTCGGCACTATCGAAGATGGCGACAGCGTTATCCTCTACAACTTCCGTGGTGACCGTGCCCAGGAGTTGACAGTGGCTTTCGAGAGCGGCGCGGAATTCGACAAGTTCGACCGCGTACGTGTTCCGAATGTAAACTATGCCGGTATGCTCGAGTACGACGGTGACCTTCATATCCCGAAAAAGTTCCTCGTTTCTCCGCCGGTCATCAGAAATACTCTCGGTGAGCTTCTGGCCAACAAGGGCATCGCTCAGTTGGCGATCTCCGAGACACAGAAGTACGGACACGTTACCTACTTTTTCAACGGTAACAGATCTTCTAAGTTCAACGATGACATCGAAGAGTACATCGAGATCCCGTCCGATATCGTTCCTTTCGAGCAGCGTCCGTGGATGAAGTCCGCTGAGATCACAGACAAGCTTGTTGAACTCATCTCCGAGAACAAGTATCCGTTCATGAGAGTGAACTTCCCGAACGGCGACATGGTCGGTCATACAGGCGTATTCGAGTCTGCTGTCATCGGTGTCGAGTCTGTCGACATCGCTCTGAAGAGAATCCTGCCGGCGATCGATGCAGTCGGTGGTATGGCGATCATCACCGCTGACCACGGTAATGCCGAGGAAATGTACGAGCTTGCTAAGGATGGTTCCCCGAAGGCCGATAAGGACGGCAGAATCAAGGCAAAGACCAGCCACACCCTCAACAAGGTTCCGTGCATCTTCTACGATAACACCGAGAATAAGGACAAGTACGAAGTCGTTGACTCCGATTCTTACGGCCTGGCGAACATCGCGGCCACCATCGCGGATCTTCTCGGCGTCGAGAAGCCGGATTGCTGGGAGTCTTCGATGATCAAGATGAAGTAATTCATCCGATAGTTGTAAACAATAGAT
Organism: Clostridiales bacterium; assembly: GCA_017551625.1. GTDB lineage: Bacteria > Bacillota > Clostridia > Saccharofermentanales > Saccharofermentanaceae > Scatonaster. The sequence continues at coordinate 18,855 of JAFZLF010000013.1, forward strand.
ATAGCGTCTCTCCGACTCAAACAGTTTGCTAACGCAAAACTCGTCGTTGAGACGCTATATCTATTTCTTTACAAATTCGTTTGAGTCGAGATGGGAGAGTAACCGTCGAGGCTTTTTTTGTTCTTCTTGTATATGCCGGAGCATTGACGGTGTATAGATTATGCACGACCTGCAATCTGGATAAAACTAACGAAAAATGTCTGGAAATTAGTGCGCAATTATCTCTGATTTTTAGGGTTGAATGATGAGGGGTATCGTCGTATTATTTTACATTGAAGGAAAAACTATCGTGTAAAAGAGGCTGAGGAGAAATGAAGCAAAGAGCTGCGAAAAGTGGCTGGAGAACCGCATTAAGTTCTTTGTTAAGCGGAAAGAAAACGACGAAGAGAACTGCGAACCGTGGAAGGAGCACCAGAAGTGACACGGCAGCGCGGAGACCTATGAGTCAGAAGAGAAGAAATCTACGCAGACGGAATGCGGTATTGACGAGGATCACGGCGGTGATCACGGCAGTGCTGTTGTTTTGTCTCGTGATCACGATCCTTTATACGCAGGTCTTTAAGTCGCAGGTAGACCGCTTCTTCGCAAAGAAATATACGGTCACGGATGTCCTGGGTGCGCAACGTGAATTTACGGAAGAAGAGCTGGCGGAAGAAGTAAACAGCGATAAGTTCTATGACGGGATCCGTGTCGACGGTGTGGATCTTTCCGGCAAGACGCTCGAGGAAGCTAAGGCTATGTTCAGCGATACCCGCAGCAAGCAGGTGCATGACGTAGTGGATATAGAGTTTCAGGTCGGACAGGAGAGAATCAAGCTGAAAACTGATGGGATGAGCCTGTCTTCCAACATAGACCAGGTGCTGACGGAGGCTTTCTATTATGGAAAGTCGAGTGCGCTGGACGGAGTGGATGGCCTGATCGACCGGTATAATCAGATCACGGCGCTGAAGAAAACACCAAAGGAGTTCACTTCTGCGTATACGATCGGAGACAATAATGTCCAGACACTGACGCATGAAGCGCTTGATGAGTTTAATTACAGCCCGGTGGAAGCAAAGGCAACCGGCTTTGACGTCGAAGCACTGGCGTTTATCATCGAGGAGTCCAAGCCTGGAAGATCCGTGGACATTGACAAGGCGATCTCGGATGTAGAGAGTGCTTTTGAACAGGAGAATTATGTCGCAGTTATTCCGGTTTCCGTTAGCGAGATCCAGCCTACGACTACGGCAGAAGGCCTTCGTTCTAAGCTCGGAAAGGTATCTTCTAATAGTTCAAAGACGAAAGATGACGATAATCGGAATACGAACATCTGGCTGGTCTGTAAAGCCATCGACGGAATGGTGCTGCAACCGGGTGAACAGTTCGACTTTAATGCCATGATTGGCGAGAGGACCCCGGAAAAAGGATATAAAGAGGCCGCAGGCATTACAAACGGAATCTCAGGGCCTGAGTATGGTGGAGGAATCTGCCAGGCCAATACCATGCTCTATCACAGCGTTATGGAGGCCGGTCTTCAGGTCGATGTGCGCGTGGCGCATTCCTGGCCGAGTGACTATGTCGATCCGGGTACGGATGCGACTGTATCATGGGAGTACCCGGACTTTAAGTTTACGAACAACACTGATTATCCGATCGCGATCCATGCATATTACGGAGATCTGTGGGTCACGGTGGAGATTTTTGGACGACTCCTGCCGGATGGACAGTATATCCGTTTCTTCGGGGCTCCGGAACTGCTTATCGATGAGGAACCGACTAAGACCGAATATGTGGCGGATCCGACGCTTCCTGTAGGTCAGGTCGTCAAGGAGAGATCTGCGCATAACCACAAGCTGGCAGAGGCCTATAAGGTCACCTACGATGCGAATGGAAATGAGCTGGCGCGAGAGGTGATCCAGACCGAATACCGCATGATCAATGCCAAGTACCGTGTCGGCACGTTGGCCTCGGACGGCACGATCTTCTATATGGATCCGGACACGGGCGAAGTATCGGCGCCGGCCGGATATGTGCCCCCGACACAGGATACGGATCCGCCTCCGGAGACGACAGAACCGCCGGAGGAGACACAAGCACCGGAAACTACAGAGCCTCCGGAGCTTTCTGATGAACCGGCAGAGTAAGAATGACCTGTCACTCCCGAAGAATCCCGCTATGCGAAAGATTCTCCGGGAGTTTTTCTTTGTGACGTGTTTTTCGTCATAAGAAAAAGCGTCATCCCCTTATATATGTGTTATAATATATGCGCTCGGCGTGTGCCCATTCGCACATGAACGGGCCACAAACTATAGTTAAATCTTTATATAAAGGAGAAAGTGTATGGCAATCGAACTTACAAAAAAGACCATGGACGGTAACGAAGCTGCTGCGTATACCTCGTATGCATTTACTGAGAACGCTGCAATCTACCCGATCACACCGTCCTCGCCTATGGCTGATCACACCGACCAATGGGCACAGCAGGGCAGAAAGAATATCTTCGGACAGACGGTGAATATCGTCGAGATGGAGTCTGAGGGAGGTGCTTCCGGTGCTGTTCACGGCTCGCTCGCAACAGGCGCACTGACCACAACTTATACCGCTTCCCAGGGTCTTCTCCTCATGATCCCGAACATGTACAAGATCGCAGGTGAGCTTCTCCCTTGCGTATTCCATGTTTCCGCAAGAGCGCTTGCCGCTCATGCTCTTAACATCTTCGGTGACCACGCAGACGTATATGCCTGCCGTCAGACCGGTTTTGCGATGCTCTGCTCCAACTCCGTACAGGAAGTCGCAGACCTCGCTGCAGTAGCTCATCTGGCTACGATCAAGACAAGAGTTCCGTTCATTCACTTCTTCGACGGTTTCCGTACATCTCACGAGATCCAGAAGATCGAAGTCATCGACTACGATACACTCGGTTCCCTCGTTGACTATGATGCAATCAAGGAATTCCGTAAGAGATCCCTCTCTCCGAACCACCCGACACTTCGTGG
>JAFZLF010000014.1 GCA_017551625.1 Clostridiales bacterium
AAACAAACAACTGTGGTTATTGCCTCTTGCAAAACGTCAAAGCGTTAGGTCGGCAGACTAATCCACAGCGTCTGTGAGCATTATAAGGCCTTGAGGAGGGTCTATAAAAACTACAAATCTAATAATACGAGGTCGGCACGAGTAGAGGCAAACCTCTTGCTTATTTCGGAGAATAAATGCAAGGTCGGCGCGCTTTGGGCTAAACCTCTTGCTTCTTTAGGAGAATAAATGCAAGAGGTCATGGCGGTTGGGAGAAAACCTCTTGCATCGGAGCGCGAAAAAAGGCAAGAGGTCAGTGCTTTTCCCGCTCAACCTCTTGCATCGGCCCCGCTACAAAGATCCAATTACATGGAATACGCGTCCATCAACGCGCGGACCTGTTCGCGATCCCGCAGCGCGGTGCCGGCGCCGACGGCGGTGGTGCAGATCGCGCCGCAAGCGCTGGCGAAGCGGAGTGCGTCTGCGATGTCGGCGGAGCGGAGGAGTTCGGAAGAATCAACCCCATCGGCAAAAGCACTTTTCGCGAGAGTGTCTGCGCCCCTTAAGATCTCGGATGCGAGTCCGGCGACGAAGCAATCGCCTGCGCCGGTCGCGTCGACCGCGTCGATCGGAAAAGCCGGAAGCATCAGAGACATCTCGCTGTTTTTGAAGAAACAGCCCTGTGCGCCGAGCTTGATGACGACGTTCTTGACGCCGTAAGAAAGGAACATGTCGGCCATCTCCTCCGGATCGTCCTTTCCCGTGAAATACTTCGCCTCGTCTTCGTTCGGCGTGATGAAATCGAGATACGGCAGTGCTTCCCTAATGTCGTCGAGACCGAGCTTCCTGAAATTCGGGAGTTTCGTGTCGCCGAAGATCAGCGTCCCCGCATCCGAGGCGGCCTTCACGACAGAGAGGATGATCTCCGGATCGTCGAAAGGCGCGCGGAAAAGCGAGCCCAGGATCAGGGCGCGGGCGCAGGTAAACTTCTCGGGATATCTCTCGGGATGGAAGTTATAGCGGTGGGACCCGTTCGTGATGGACTTCCGCGTGCCGTCGTCGCGGACGAACATCGTCGTGACCGGCGTGGGGTGCTCTTCGGAGCGAAGGACGGCGGAGGTGTCGACGCCGCAGCGCGAAAGCTGCGCGAGGACCATATCGCCGGCGGCGTCCGCACCGAGGGAGCAGACGATGCCTGTCTTCATGCCGAGGCGCGAGGCCGCGACGGCTTCGTTCACCGCCTCCCCGCCGACATTTAGTGACCCCGACTTCGCGCGATAGCCCGACGCCGAGATCGGCTCCGGATCGAAGCCTTTGATGATCGAGTCCACCAGAGCCATGCCCATACAAACGATGTCCAAGTGCTTCTGCATATGAATCAAATTCTCCAGTTTCTAAGTTATTGCGAAGACCTTCGCACGAAGATCTTCCGTTCCTGTCGCCATCGATGCGCGAAATGCACTTTCCCTCGGCACCTTCTGCGCCGCACTCACCTGCTCAGCACATCGAGCGCGACCGGGAACCCGAAATACGTATCCGGGAACGGTTCCTTTTCGAGCGTGAAATGCCACCACTCGCAGTCGATCGGCAGGAAGCCGTTCTTCAGCATCAGGTCGCGGAGGATCATGCGGTTTTCGTACTGCTCCTGCGTGATCCCGCGGTAATCGGGGTGCGACATCTCGCTGAAAAAATCGAAGGGACTTCCCATGTCCAGTTCTTTTCCCGTGTTCATATCGAGAAGCGTGAGGTCCACGGTGCTGCCGCGGCTGTGGCTCGACTTACTGGCGATGTAGCCCTGCTTGAAGAGTTCCTGCTTCGGGAGGTCCGGGTAGAAGAACGGCTTCATACGCTGGTCGAGGTCCTCGATGCCCCATAGGACGAAGTGCTTGACCGCGGTCGTCGGGCGGTACGCGTCGAAGATCTTGAGGCGGTAGCCCTGGACGTTCGCGAGGTTGCTGATGGTCTTCAGGGCGCGGGCCGCCTCGCGCGTGATGATCGCGACAGGCTCCTCGTAACCGTCGACGCGGTCGCCGACGAAGTTATAGGTCGAGAAATAGCGGATCTCCTGCATGATGCCCGGCACGTAGTCCGAGAGCAGCACGAAACCCGACGCATCCATCGAGCTCTCTATCTGAATGTCCTTAAGCATGTTTGTCGTCTCCTACCTCAGCGAACTGCTGTTTCTATGCTTGATTGTATCACACGATGTCGCGCGGCAGCACGAGGCAGGAGCTGTCGATGTCGCTGACCTTGGCAAAACCACTGAAGCTCATGACGTACCGCAGTTCGTCGGTCACGCCCGTGATAAACTTCGAGACGCCCTCGACGCCGCACTCTTCAAGAAACGGCAGCATCGAACGCCCCACAGCGGCGGCGTCCGCCCCGAGCGCGAGGCATTTGTAGACATCCGCGCCCGAAGAGATCCCGCAGTCCACGACGATCTTCAGTGCTTTTCCCGAGGAAAGAAGCGCCTCCCGGATCTTCGGCAGGATCGCGACCGGCGGCACCGCGTACGGCAGGCGCCCGTGATGGTGGCTGACGATAATCGCCGCCGCGCCGATCTCCGCGCACTTAAGCGCGTCTTCCACGCTGAGCACGCCCTTCACAAAAAACGGAAGCCGGGTCGACTCGACGTAGCCCCGCAGCATATCCTCAGTCTGGACGTCCATCTCCTCGCCGATGACGACGTCTCTGCCCTGCGGCCCGAAGATGTGGTCGATGTCCATGCCGATGCCCCAGGCGCCGGCCTCCTCCGCGAACTTCATCTGGTCCCGGACCTTGCCGTTGTCGGCGTAGGGCTTGACGATGCGCACGGTCTTCGCGCCGGTAGCGGCGACCTTTCTAAAAAGGTCGTTCTCCATCATGCCGACGAAGTTCAGGATGTTGAGGTTCTTCGCCGCGGTCGAGTACTCCTCGAGGCCGGTCATCTCGCGGCCCTTAAAAGCCATGAGGTGCGAGAACGCGGGCGTCATGACGGGGCTTGAAAAGCGCTCGCCCAGGAATTCGATGCTCGTGTCGGCGACCTTCGAGCCGATGAGCCGCTCGGTCAGCAGGATGCGGTCCATGTACCGCGCGGTGATCTCGTTCGCGTCAGAAATTCTCTCGTATGCCATGGAGTACCTCCTTCAGATAATTCATGTATCGTACGTATTCTTCGTCGGTGTTTAGGTGCTCGAGGATGATGGGCATGTCCGGATCGAGTGCACTCATCTTCTCGACGTAGTGGCGGAGCGGGAACTCGCCCTGCCCCGGCGCGCACTCCTCCAGCTGGAGCGTGTACTCGCCCCGGAGGTGGATGTCCTTGATATGGCAGCTCTTGATCTTATCGCCGAGGACGACGGCGCACCGGTCGATGAAGCCCTCCATGTCGGCATAGCGCCCGATGGAATTGATCATGTTGACGGCGTCCATGTGCACGCCGAACTGCGGGCGGTCGACTTCCTCGATGAGGTCTCTGTACTCCTCCGGCCCGGTCGGTATCATCCACGGCATCGGCTCGAGGGCGAAGAAAGTCTTCTCGATCTCGGCGCGGTCGATGATTTCTCTGACCATCCCGATGATCTCGCGACGCGTCTCCTTCGCGAAATTCTCTTTATAGTAGCCGTCCCATCTCGAGCCCTTGGCGCCGGCGACGTTGACAGCGCAACGCGCGCCGATCCTCTCGGCCAGTTTCAGCTGCGCGACGCAGTAGTCGCGCTGGGCCTTGCGATCCGCAGGATCCGGGGACATGGCGTTTCTCCAGATGCCGACCTCCGCGATGAGAAGGTCGTGGGCCTTTGCTTCTTCGACATACTCGCGGATCTTGTCGTCCGGCGCGGTCGAATCCAGCGGGAAAACCACTGCCCCGCAGCCGAGTCTGATCTGGTTTTCCGCCCATTCTTTCGCGCTGCTGTGCGCAAGCGGCGCCGATGTTCCCAGCCTCATACGTCCTCCTTTATCCGAAGCGCCCGCCGCTTTAGAGCGGGGGCATCGATTCTCCCGAAACGCCCGCGGGTGAGCGGCGCGGCTCCGATCCTCTCGAAGTGCCCGCGCGGCAGGCGCTTCCTATTTTTTAAACCTCACGTGATCGCCGCGGTTCGCGACGACCTGATATCCCACGCTCGCGACGCGCGCGCTCATGCACCGGATGCACTCCGCCGCCTCATCGCCCGTGCAGATCTTGTTATCGTAAAGCAGATATTTCCCGCGCACATCTGACGGCGATAGATTCGGCATCACGACATTCGCCCCCGCCAGGATCCCCTTCTCGCGCCCACGCGGATCGAGCGTCCCGAGCGCCGTCGTCGCAGGAAGGAGCACCTCCGGCAGCATCAGCCGGATGATCGACAGAAGCTTTAGCGTCATCTCGACGCTCCCCGCCTCTTTATCCGCAAACTCCGTATCGTGGTGCGGGATAAAGGGTCCGATGCCCACCATCTCGGGCTTGAGGTCCTGGAGGAAACGCAGGTCCTTGACCAGGTTCGCCGTCGTCTGCCCCGGCGAGCCGATCATCATGCCGGCCCCGACCTGATATCCGATCTCCTTGAGTTCACGCAGGCAATTCATCCTATGCTCGAAGGACATCTCCGCCGGGTGCAGAGATTCGTAGTGCGCCTGATCCGCGGTCTCGTGCCGCAGAAGATACCTGTCCGCCCCCGCCTCAAAGAGCCTCTGATAACTCTCTTTCGTGCGTTCGCCGATCGACAGCGTCACCGCCACATCCGGATGCCGCCTCTTGATCTCCCGGATGATCGGCACGAGCCGCTCGTCCGTGAAATACGGGTCTTCCCCGCCCTGTAGCACGATCGTCCGGAACCCCAGATCGTATCCCATATCCGCGCACTCGAGGATCTGCTCCTCCGTCAAGCGGTAGCGCTCGGCATTCTTATTGTCCCTGCGGATGCCGCAGTATTTGCAGTTATTCTTGCAGATGTTCGAGAACTCCACGAGCCCGCGGGTATACACGTCCTTCCCGTAGACCGCTTCGCGCACTTTGCGCGCTTTTTCCGCTAGAAAAGCACTTGTCTCCGGGCTGTCATCTTCCAACAGCGCGATGAGCTCCTCGTCCGTGAGGTCGCGCGTCTCCGAAAGTTTCCTGACCAGTTCTCTCATCTGATCCTCATCAAGAGCCATATTCTTGTGAACCTTCCATTTACATCGAAATCATATACGAGCATTATACAATGACCTCGCGCCCGATGCACCATAAAGTGATGCTCCGATATCTACACTCATATTGACAGAATCTTTAACACGGCATGCCCTATATGCTCGTAAAGAAAAACTGCCTCAGAGGAGATGATCCTCCCCTCTGAGACAGTTCGACTTCGTTTTCCAGATATCTCGCGTCGTTTCCGAAAGTTTCCGTTCTTTTCAGAAAACTCCCGGCCTTTTTAGAAAGCGCACACCAACTAGAGGCGACGGAATTTTATTCGTTCGACTCGATCGGCAGGCTGTTCGTGATCACATCTTTCGACTTAAAAACGATCACTTCCACTTCCAATTCTTCGTATCTATCTAGTTCCTTCATATCTCTACCTCCTAGTTCTGCTTATAAAGCATGTAATTCAGTGTAGCCTGATTGTAAATATAGAACGCCTGCATGAGATTCTTAAGATCTGCTGTTCTAGTCTCGTTAGTATCCCTACTCAGAACATTATAGCAATAATTGAGCGGACTGTATTCTGCGTAGTACACCGTATCATCGCCCTCGACCGTGATGTTTATGCGGATCTTCTCGCCGAGCTTATGCGCCGGGATGCCGGAGACGGAAACGGTCGTAAATACGCCTGATGTACGTCCGCTGTAGTTCGAGATCCCGTTCGTCGATTCAGAGAAAGTGACTGTCTTTCCGGTTTCGTTGATGAAATAGAATGTCAGTTTCGTCTCGGATTCGACTGCCAGGTTGGCGCCGTAGAAGGTCAGGCCCGCCGGTAGGTTCGAATCAGTATCAGCAACGTATTTCGGGATCGATCTCCAATCGACATTAGAAAGAGCGCGATCCTGACTATCGATGTACCAATTTGCAAGATCATTTGTATGTCGTCCGAAGTACTTCTGCGCACAGGTACCGTAGTTCAGAAGTGCAATAGCCAGAGGACGCGCATACGCATACTCCTGATTGAGGACACTCCCGTCATCATCGTATGCGTTATTGTAGATAGCACTCGCATACTCTGCTACGGAGAAACTGTACACTTCCCCTTCGATGCCATTGTCCGTGTCGAGGATCTGCGCACAGATCGAATCACTCATCTCCTTGGCCGCGACCGGGAGACGGAATACGTAGTAGGTCTGGTTGTTCATGTTTTTGACTGTCGCTTCTGTCACCTTATAGTTGACGACTGAGCCATTCTCAAAAGTGCACTTAAGAACTGCAGTGCTGCTGTTAACGACATAGTCGGCCAGAGATAAGTAGAGGTTCACGGCGATCGAACCATCGAGGCTCAGGGAATAGCCCGCCAATCGGTACGACAAAGCCTGCTCGATGGTCATTGTCACACTCACATCCGTAGTTTTCTGATCGGTATATATCGCCAATCGATAGATCTTCCCGGCCTCCAGAGTGGCATCGTATACATCCATCGTCCCATCCCAATCATGCCAATATCCATAGGCAACCGGATTGTAAGCATCCATCCCCTCATATAGTAGCGCACGGACAAAAATACCATCGGGAGATATCGCATGGAAAGTATATGTTCCGCTTTTCTCCGGAATGAACGTGTAGTAAGTGTAATTATCGTTGTAATTGATCTTCTTCTCGACGAAGACGTTCTCATTGGTTCCGACCTCGAGTTCTCTCATATGGTCAACCGAAACAGGCAATGTCGATATATCGGTCGACTTAGCATAAATGACAACCGCGTACGTCACGTCTTTTTCAAGAATAGCTATACACTTCCCGTTCTTAAATATCCGGTCAGTTATCGTTTCGAAACCTTTGTCGCTTACAACGTACACATTATTAACCGATGCGCCCTCGCAACCAAATGTATATATGCCCGTCTCAGGAGCCGTAAAGAGGGCAAATGTATTTGTTCCCCATCTTGCGATGTTTGTGCTGCCTATGCTCAGTTCCTGAACCTCTGCCACAGTGAGATCAACAGCACCATTTACAGTCCATTCCGGTTCCAAAGTATATTCTTGTCCTTTTGTCATGACATATCCGCGGAGAACGAACTGCTCTTCATACGAATCACCGTCCAAGTAGTATCGGCACCTCGCGCCTTCAGATGAGACAGAAAAATCCGCTCCGGAGAAGTTATAGAAAGCATACATACCCGTTTCGCCCGGTGTAAAAGAGACATACTTCTTCTCGCCGGCAAAGACACCCGGGTTCTCCCCGATAGCAAGCGCCGGATTCTGTTTCTTCGCGATCGAAATACTGATGGGATCAGTTCCGGGTGAAGTAAATGCCACTTCATACAGATAGGTCTTGCCTGCCACCAATTCAGTATTAAAGTCATAATCGTTATTGTACCGGTCGAAATCGAGCACACCTATTGAGTAGTTATCTGGCCCGATCAATACAGATCTATCGATCATTCCATACTCGGAAGGGAGTGTAAATGTATACATGCCGCTTACCGAAGGCGTAAATGTCATATAGTATCGGCCGTCGGCTCTTCTTGTAACTGAATTTTCACCTAAAGACAAGCTCGTCGGGATCTTCGAAATAAAGAAAGAGACGTAGCCTTTCGTTGTGTTATTATAACTGGAAACCGTGTATTGCTTTCCTCTCTCAAAATAGCACACACTCTCGTAGTCGTTTTTGCAGTAGTAACTCGAAAGATAGGAATTGACACTACAGTTATCGGCATTCGTCGTAATCATATAGTATCCGGATGTTGCCGGTGAGAAAGACGCGTATACCCTCTCATCCGGATTCACGTTAACATCACACTGGTGGTCTTCAAGTAACGCGGCCGCTTTCTTGATCTTAAGCGTAAATGTAACCGTATTAGATGACCAGACCTTCATTCTCAAGTAATAGGTCTCCCCCGCTTCCATCGCAACGCCCAGACGGAAGTTCCCGTCGGGGCCTCCGGAAGTGGAGCTTAAACTATTGCCCAAACCGTCATAGACATAGAACTCAGGGGTATAGCTGCCTTCCGAAGAGAATACATACACGCCACTCTCAGAAGGTGTAAAGGAATAGATTTTCTCGGGATAATCCTCACCGCCAGAGATCTCATAGTCACCTATAGCCAGAGAAGAGTCGACTTTTGAAATGTTACTGTCAATAACCCCGCAGAACTCGCCTCCTCCGGAGCAGTACAACTTCAGATCATATGTGACACCTGCGTCCATAACCGCATAATAGTACCGTTTCAACCCCGAGCTCTGTATAGCCTGGGAGATCTCTGCCTTACCTGAGTATATATTCATATAAGCGTATGCATACGAATCACCCTTAAATGTTTCGCCCGTTATCTCGAACATGTATGCTCCGCTTTCTGACGGCGTAAATGAATAGTTCGCGTTTTCACTGAGTCGTAAAGCAACAGAATTATGACCGACGGAGAACTGATTTCGCGCCTTGAAGATAACACATGTGGTCGGTATTTCATTATATCCGTAAGTACTTGCTTCGGCAGAAAACGTGTAAGTAGACCCGGCCGTCAACTGCAGCTCCATGATTTCCGACCAGGCGTACTTCTGCGCCTTCATCGGGAGGATCGATGTTCCGTTTGCATCCTGAACAGTAACATCCACATCATACGCATCTGTTACCATGAACGTGTATTTCCCGGTCGTTTCCGGCGTAAATGTCACGCACAGCACATCACCATAATCAAGTCCTGATTTTTGGTAATACTCGCCTTCCGTAAGTGCATCGAGAGTGGTTCCCTCTTCTCCCGTCTCGCCCGAAACAGGAGCACCGGGATCACCGGGATCGCCTTAGTCGCCTTCAGCCATGATGCAGACCGACCAGGAACTGACCAACATAACAACGCTCAGGAGCGCCGCAAGATATCGCTTGCTCTTCATAACCCAAACCTCCGTATCAAATTGTACCTATTACCCTTGTTGACACCTTATTATACCTATATTACGCCAAAAAAGAAAGCCTCTTTGACTTTGGCTATTTTCAACTTGGTAGTTGAGATTTATAAATCACCGATAAGCTTAGGACCTATCAGAACTTTAATGGCACTAGCCTGATGCCTCTACCTGATCTAATTCAGGCTACTTGTAGTTTGGAGATCTGTTCTCCTTCCTTGATTGGGAGCTCTTTTATGCTGCCACGCTTGATTATCTGGTATGCCGCATTTACGTCCGCATTTATGCAGACGCCGGTATTGCTCCGAAACAAGCCTCTCCTGATCCTTCTGCTCTTGTTATAGCATGACACATCCGGTTTCTCTCCGTCAAGGTAACTCGTTCCGCTGGTATAGCTCTCCCGCACTATCTTGACATCGATCCCCAAAAGCTTTGCCTTATAGGTGATCATGTCTATAAGCGTCTTGTAAGGGATGGATACGAAGTTCTGGTTTGTTTTGTTTCCCATATCCGCATTCTGTTTCCATCCCGGGTTATTGCCGATCACAATGACGCCTACACCTGTAGCGTCAGCCAGGTTCACGATCTTTCTGCTTGTCTTATGCAGATAATCTCTGACCTTCCTGTTTCGCTTTGCCGTCAGACTCTCTATCTTTCTTGTCATATCACGCTTGTTTCCTTTCTTGGCCTCCCTCTGTAAGCGTGCTCTTGTCTTGTTGAAATACTGGTTCATCGATTTCAACGGTCTGCCATTCACGATCACGGGCTCCATGTCCGAATCCCACACCGCTGCTGCGAGATTATTCACTCCCAGATCGATCCCCATGACTATATCTGAATCAACCGATCCTGCTTCCGCCTTCTCATACAGAAGAGAGATAAGGATGGCATCCTCACATGTTCTGATCCTGATCTGACGTATTCCTTTATGTCTTGCACGGATATGTATCCCATCCAGGAACTTCGGCATCCTGATGTTGCCCCGTTCGTCTACGTGGAAGTTCTGGCTCGTGATCACAAGCGCACCTCTTCCGTCTTTCGGATCCAGATATCCGGGTGCATGCGGTCTTCCCCAAAATCTATCAGGAGATTTCAGATACTCTTCCTGTGCAATATAGAAAGACTTCCACTCTCTGCACTTCTCCTGAATACAGATCTGGCTGCAGGTAGCATAGGGGACAGCCTTATACTCTGACATG
>JAFZLF010000004.1 GCA_017551625.1 Clostridiales bacterium
GGAGGCCGGTTTTGCGATCCCGATCCGTCCGAAAGAGTGCAGATCCTGTCATCTGGCAGGCTGTATCGCGTGGGAAGAGTTCGCCATCGGAGATCCGCGAATCGAGTATCATAAAAGCGGAGAAGACTTTGTTCCGGAAGCCGGTGACATCGTGATTTACGATCGTGTTTTTGAAAACCGGGAGCATGATCATATCGGGATCGTCATTGAAAAAAGAGAGGATTCGATCCTCGCAGCAGAAGGAAATATCGACAATCGGTCAGGGATCATCGAGCGCCCGATCGACGAGCATATCCGCGCATATATCCGGATCTCGGACGGATATCAATATGCTGATGGAACTGGTGCTCTGATGATATCGGAATAGAACAGGAAGGAAAAGAGAAAATGATTATTCGAAAAGCAACGACAGACGATATTGAGATATTAAGAAAGTTATACGAGGAACTCGAGAAAGATGCGGTCCGATTCCAGCCGGAGCATTTCGTTATGAGTGAGCGCGATGATGATTTCTTCGCGCATATCTTTCAGAGTGAGAATCAGGATATTCTGGTGGCGGAGATCGATGAGAAAGTGGTTGGTTTTGCGCACGTGATGATACTGGAACAGAAGAGGGTACCGTGTCTAAAACCGGAAAAAGTGATCTATCTGCAGGATCTGGATGTTTCTGAAGATCTTCGCAGTCAGGGGATCGGCGCAAAGCTGATCGAGGCAAGTAAAGAATACGGAAAAGCTAACGGCGCGGACTTTATGCGGACGCAGGTCTTTCCTCAGAATGTAAGAGGCATGCAGTTCTACGAACGCCAGGGCTTTGCGGAGAAGATGAAGACGATCGAGGTGTACTTGTAAAACTCGTTGACGAGTGCTTTTCGAGGAAGAAAGATGGGAGGTGTGGTATGAACGGATCTGTTATTTCACAGTGGAATGATGTAGCCGAAACTTACACTGAAAATCAGGAGAATTCTCTGTTTGCAGATGCGAACCGGGCGGTTGTGAAAGCGCGCTTTACGGAACTCCACGGAACGCGTGTGCTGGACCTGGGATGCGGCTACGGATACTTTACCGACTATTTCAGAAGTATCGGCGCGGAGGTCGTCGGCGTAGATGGTTCGCAGGCCATGATCGACATCGCGATGAAACGATATCCGGACAGTGCTTTTGCCGTGGCGGATATCACCAATCCTCTCCCTTTTGAAGCAGGTGAATTTGATGTCGTTTTCTGCAACCTGGTGCTGATGGATATCGAGAATATCGAGAGTGTTTTTACCGAGTGTCATCGGGTGCTTGCTCCGGGCGGGATCTTCTATTATTCCATCGTGCATCCGGCTTTCTATAAGGGCGAATGGAAGACCGATGCGGAAGGAAAGACAGGGAAACTGATCACGTCCTATATCACATCTGGTGAAAGCGAGAATCATTTCTGGGGAAGCACGAAACACTTTCACCGGCCACTTTCTTATTATCTGAATCGTGCGTCAGATGCAAGATTCATGCTGGTCCATTCCGAAGAGCCTAGAGCGTATCACGAGGCGGCAAAGAACGAAGACCTTCCGTTGTTCTTCTATGCCGAGTATAGGAAGCAGGGGTAGAGGATATGGGTGATAATTCGGTGAAAAATGAGAATGAGATTACTCTTGCTTTCGCACTGGAAAAGGACTCTCTTTCTGATCTTGCGAAGATCCCCAAGAGTGACCTTCACAGCCATGCGGGAAGAGGTGGGCATATCTCGTTCTTCGAGAAATATGCGGGTGTAAAGATCACGCCGCGCGAAGATCCGTTCGAGAGTCTTTTTGAAATGAATCAGTGGCTGAAGGAGAATGTGAAGTGTCACCTTCCCGATGGCGCGGAAGGATATCTTAAGCAGATCGAAGCTTCTTTTGCGCAGGCATCTGCAGATAACGTTACCGTATTGGCTTTGAGCTTCTGTGTCGATGAGATCGAATTGCTCGGCGGAATGAAATCATTCAGGAAAACGATAGACGGATTGCGCGATAGATTTGCACCGAATACAAAGTTGTATCCGGATCTGGCACTCGGATACTTTCCCGAAGAGGTAAAAGCACTGGACGAGATCCTTTCGTGCAAGTGGTTTTCCGGCGTGGATATCAATAACTACACGGGGACATACACCATGGAAGAACTGAAGCGTATCTGCAGGAAAGCAAAAGGCGCAGGACTGCTTCTGAAAGCGCATATCGGGGAGTTCGGTGAGGCCGATGATGTATGGCGGTATGCGGAAGAACTGGAACTCGATCAGATCCAGCATGGCGTGCTTGCAGCGAAGTCGGAAAAGGTCATGCGGTACCTCGCTGATAACCAGATCCAGCTCAATGTCTGCCCGACAAGTAATGTGATGCTGAAAGTGTGTGCCGACTACAAGACCCACCCGATTCATACGCTGTGCGAAAACGGCGTGAAGGTCACGATTAATACGGACGATCTGCTGATATTCAATTCCACATTATCGGAAGAGTACCTAAAACTGTATAGAGCCGGCATGAAGGCATCTGATCTGGAAGTGATCCGGCAGACGGGATTACACTATATGGAGTGAAAAGTGCCGGAGTTTTAACTTCACAGAAAAATATACTGAGCGAAGAAACAGGCGGATCCATCTGTTTACTTGTGCTCATGAAATGACAAAATGGAATTGACATATCGCGCTTATATGCGTATACTTATGACAAAGTGGGAATGGCATATTTGGTGACTTACTCTTTTTATATTAGGATTTCGACTATTATTCGTATTTTTGTAACACATTGAGGATATATCTATGGCGGATAGAACAGAGATACAAGCGGTAGAAGTAACAGAGGCATTCCTCAAAGAAAAGCTTTACGATATACGTGGAGTTAAAGTCATGCTTGATGTTGATCTAGCGGAAATATATGGATATGAAACCAAGAATCTCAACCGACAGGTTAAAAACAATGCAGATAAGTTTGTTGGTGATGAATTTATGTTTCAATTAACCCAAACTGAATATCAAGAAATCTTGAGGTGCAAAAAATGCACCTCAAGTTGGGGCGGAACGAGATTCACTCCATATGCGTTTACAGAACAAGGTATTTATATGCTTATGACTGTCTTAAAAGGAGAATTGGCGGTAAGACAGAGTCGAGCATTGATACGTACTTTCAAGATGATGAAGGACTACATTCTCAGTAATCAAGGACTTATTGGGCAACGTGAGGTCATGAAACTGTCGATGCTGACTACGGAGAACACATCCGAAATCTGCAGACTTCGTATGGATATCGGTTCTGTAGAAAAACAGATGTCGGATGTCATGGATCTGCTTAGTGACGTGGTTACAAAGTCGGATCTTGCGGATATGATGTATAGTTTTGTAAATGACAATGATAACGGCTGGCTTATGTTTAATACCAAATACTGTAGTGCGGACGTTGCATACAATTCCATATATAGTCAGGCGAAGAAATCCTTGTTTCTAATCGATAATTACATTGGCCTTCGCACTTTGGTGATGTTAAAGAATGCCCCCACAGGAGTCGATATCAAGATATTCAGTGATAATATCGGAAATGGGAAACTGCACATTGTTGAGTATAATGACTTTTGTAGGGAATACCCGAGGATTCCAATAACTATGAAGAAAACCTGCGGAATCCTCCACGATCGTTTTATTGTATTGGATTATGGAACTAAGGATGAGCGAGTGTTCCTGTGTGGTGCATCTTCCAAAGATGCCGGTGCCAGGATCACGAGTATTGTGGAGGACTATGGAACCCCCAAATATGATCCGATTATCAAGAAGTTACTTAAGAATCCGGATCTGATTCTTACATAAAGGACGGAAGAAAGGAGCAAAAATGGATCAGGATAAAGTATATCTGTTTGAGGATCTGCCTATTAGGAGCGCATGGGTTGAAGACGAGGAAGAGTGGTATTTCTCGGTGGTGGATGTGGTTGGCGTGCTAACAGAACAACTCGATTATCAAAAATCGAGAAAATACTGGAACAAACTAAAACAACGCCTTAGTGAAGAAGGAAGTCAACTGGTGACAAATTGTCACCAGTTGAAAATGACTGCACAGGATGGGAGGAAGAGGCTTACCGACGTGGCCAACACAGAACAGCTATTAAGATTGATTCAATCTATTCCTTCAAAGAAAGCAGAACCGTTTAAGTTATGGCTGGCTAAGGTTGGAAAAGAGCGGATAGAAGAGGTTATTGATCCTGAACTCACTATTGAACGCGCGCTTGAAACTTATGCCAAGAAAGGCTATTCGCGTGAGTGGATCAATCAGCGGTTGCAGGCGATTCAAGTCAGAAAAGAACTGACCGATGAATGGGATAAGCGAGGTGTGAAGAAGGGCGTGGAATACGCTATTCTTACAGATGAGATCACGAAAGCGTGGTCTGGAATGTCGACGCGGCAATACAAGAATCTTAAAGGGCTAAAGAAAGAAAATCTGAGAGATAATATGTCTACTCTGGAATTGGTTTTGAATATGCTTGCAGAAGCAACAACTACTGAATTATCCAAACAGAAACAACCGGAATCATTCGAGGAAAGTAGAACTATCGCGAAAGAAGGAGGAGCTGCAGCAGGTGAAGCGAGAGCAGCTGTAGAAAAGAGAACAGGAAAAACAGTGATTACAAGTAAAAATGCGGCTCAATTGCAGGATATAGTAACAGGATTAATTGAAACGGATATAGATGAAGAGGGCAAATATGAAAAAGATAACAACACTTGAATCGGCGCTGAAAAGAATAGCAGAATTGGAGAAGGAAAACGCTGATCTGAAAGAGGAGATCGCATACTTAAGAAAACGGAAGGCGAGTGGGCGACAGCGCCACAATGCCAAGTGGATGGCGATCTATAACGACTTCGTGATCTGCTATGAAAAAGGTATGACTATGGTTGAGATCGCCAGGAGGAATGGAATAAGTGAGCGGAGCATCTACCGTTACAAAGCGTATTATGAGGAAATGAAGAAAAACGGATAAAGAAATGAGAGGTAATGGAAAATGAGCATTCTGATTAAAGATACAACAAGAGAAGAACGTGAGAGGATCGTCGCGGAGTCACTTGGAAATCTCGAGGGACAGTGTGACGGTTGCATGGCCGGACTGGCTGAGATGTATCAGGACTACATTGATGGTAAGAAAGAGATCCGTGAGATCAACATGGAGTTTAACGCACGATATGTGTCCGGAAATGAAGGACCGGAAAGATCCGGATGCAGTTATGCTGACTGATCAAGAGTCATTAAACTAGCGGGTTCTTGTGATTGACAGCTTCGCGAGTTTATTATATTTATCAGGTGGATTTACATGAAGAAAGTGGGATACAAATTCGACAGATGGTATGACTTGAAGTGGTATCAGAAAGTGATTGGAGAAAGGATATGACACATAAGGATTTAGCTCTTGCGTATTTCGGAAAGAAGTTTCACTGCTCACAGGCAGTGCTGGCGGCGTTTGCACCGGAGTGTGGTCTGACTGAGGAACAGGCATTGAAGCTCGGTGCGTGTTTCGGAAGCGGCATGCGAAAGGGTGAAGTATGCGGCGCGTGTACAGGCGCACTGATGGTCCTCGGCGCTTTATACGGACAGTACGATAAGGACGATACGGAGAGCCGCATCCGCGCCAATGAAGTCAATGATAAGATGATGGAGCGCTTCGCGAAGGTGAGCGGGTCCTATATCTGTAACGAGCTTCTGAAGTGCGATGTATCAACGCCGGAAGGAAGAGCGTATTGCTTGGAGAACAACCTCTTTACGGAATTCTGTCCGGATATGGTCGCTAATGCGGTGGATGTTCTCGAAGAGATCATCTCCGAGATGAATGAAAAAGATGAGTAATAAATGATCGTAGGTGGCGTGTTAAGGAGATCACAGATAGCGGAGGTGATGAGTCATGATCACGGATTCATTTGATAACAAAACAGAGGAGATCATCAAGGTCTGGAAGAATGAAGAAGCGAAGAAAGTAGATGCGTGTATTCTGACCTTTTCGAATGAAATCTTCCAGTATGTGCTGGAAGCATTTGACTGCGAAAAGATCGGAGATCTGTATTCCAGCAACGGAGCGAAACCTGTATATGGTTTTACGTATAAGGGAAAAGAATTCGCCGTGTATATGTCCTTTGTCGGAGGCCCCGGATGTGTGGGCGATATGGAAGATACCATGTCTGTCATTAAAACAGATAAATACATCGTTTTCGGTGGAAGCGGATGTCTGAATAAAGAGATCGCCAGAGGCAAAGTCATGGTACCGACAGCTGCCTATCGCGATGAAGGAACATCGTATCATTTCGCGCCGGCATCGGATTATATCGATGTGAAAAACAGCGATGTTGTTGCCGCATTCATGAAAGAAGCGGGACTTCCATATATTCAGGGAAAGACCTGGACGACAGATGCACCGCACCGTGAGACCAGAGGCAATTTCGAAAAGAGAAAGAGTGAAGGCTGCATCTCGGTCGAGATGGAGTGCGCCGCGGTGCAGGCCATGTGTGATTTCAGAGGACTAAATGTTTACTATTTTCTAACCTGTGGAGATCTTCTCGATGCACCGAAGTGGGACCAAAGAAAGGCGGAAAACCAGAAGAAACATACACAGCACGACCCGGGACATTTTGATATCGCGCTGGAACTTGCGTGCTATGTTACGAATTGATAGACAGGTAGTTTTCAAAACATAAGCGGACTCTATTGACAAGAAAAGGGTAACATGTTACTTTGAATGAGTAATATGTTACCTTTTGCGTTTAGGAGGGCTTATGACTATAGATGAAGTAACTAAAGGCGGAAAAGTTGATGTGACGGAGATCCCGAAAGAATACTATCTGCTGGGACTTCTCAGTGCTTTTCAAAACAGATTTCAGGCAGTCGCGGACAGTGCGATGAAGGAGATCAGCTGGAAGCAGTTCTTCGCGATCGTATGTATCAATATGTGTAAGGAACCACCGACGTTGAAGGAACTTTCAGACATTTTCGGCAGCTCTCATCAGAACCTGAAACAGATCCTGATCAAACTGGAAAAGAAGGATTTTATTGAGTTTCGGCCGGATGAAGCCGACAAGAGAAAACAACGCATCGTTCTGACGAAGCAGTGCCTTGATTTCTGCAATCGATCTGATGACATGACCAGAATGATCATGGGAAAAATGTTTGGTGGAATCCCGAAGAAAGATATCGAAACAACAATAAAAACCATTACGAGAATTGAAGCGAATCTGTGAGGAACAGTGGAAGAAATGAAAACAGATAAGATCATCATCTATGGTTCACAATATGGATCGGCAGAGAAATATGCAAAGGAATTATCGAAAAGAATCGGATACGATTGTATTCGCTATGAGGATGTGGAAGATATAAACGCGTATTCCACGATTATCTATGTCGGATCCCTATATGCCGGTGGTGTTCAGGGGATGAAGAAAACACTGAAAAAACTCAGCAGTGTAGAAAACAAAAAGATCGTGATCGCAACTGTCGGACTGGCCGATCCGACGGATAAGGAAAACATCGAAAGCATAAGAGCCAATATGAGAAGGCAGTTGTCCGGTGAAGTTTATGAGAAAGCAGAGATCTTCCATCTGCGAGGTGCGATCGATTATTCTAAAATCAGTTTTCTCCATAAGAAGATGATGGGATTGCTCTGTAAAAAAGCGGCAAACCTTCCGGAAGAAAAAAAGAACGCTGAAGTCAGGGCCATGCTGGAAACTTACAACAAGCAGGTCGACTTTATTGATTTTGATACGCTTAAACCTATTTTGGAGATGCTTTGTGCAAACAATTATACCAGTGTTCTAAATGATCCATTTCGTCAGCACATCGTGTTATGATAAATATGTGGAAGCAGTGTGCTTTTACCTGCTGAACAAATGGAAAGAGCGCGCGCAAGGGTTTGCCGGGCAGTGCTTCCGGGAAGGGTGAAAATGATTTATTTAGAAACTGATAGACTGATATTGCGGGATTATTCGGCGGATGATCTGGATGCTTACTACCGGTTAAAGACGGATGAGCAGACGATGTATTACATGCAGGATATTAAACTTGATTCGATCGAGCAGGCGAAGGAAGAGTTGGCGGACGTATTAGCTGACATGGCAAAAGATGACCGCAAATTCTACTTCCTTCACATGGAATTGAAAGACACGCATGAGCAGGTGGGAAGCATCGGGTATACCGTTGTGGACAGAACGCCGGTCGGAAAGATCGTGCATATGGGCTACTTCACCTATCCGAAATTCTGGGGAAATGGATATACTTCCGAAGCGCTAAAGAGAGTGCTTGAATATGCATTCACGAAGGACAATGTGTATCGGGTAACGACCGGTTGTCTTGCGGAAAACAAGGGCTCGGAGCGTGTCATGCAGAAGAACGGATTGATCAAAGAAGCCGAGCACAAAGACTATGAGTGGCACGACGGGAAAATGAAGGACCGCCTGGAATACAGATTGCTGAAGTCTGAATGGGAGAATTTGAACCGGTAGGAGCTGTTATGGAAACACAGGATATATATGAGATTTGGAACAAGGATGGAAGCGGTGTTCTTTCGGTAGAACCGCTGATCCTTACTGCATGCAAAGAAGGAAAACTCGGGTCGGCATTCTCGTATCCGGGTGGCACGATCTACAAGACGATATTTACGTATTTGTGCGGAAAGCCCGACGAACACTTTCTTGCTGAAAACCCGGACCTGATCTATAACTCGAGACTGGTGTGCATGAGTTCTGAATGGGAAGAATGCATTCGAAAATTACCCATAAAGTTCATTCTTCGAAGAGAGCTGATGAAGCCGCTTTGTGCTGCATCTGAAAAGAAGATGAAGCCACTTCCGAAGGGCTACAGTATCAGTGCTTTTACGGAAGAGATATTTGAAAAGCATCCTTTCGATCACGGACGAGGATACGCAGATTTTCAGGACTTTTCCAATAGAGCGGCCGGCGCGGTCATTCTGTTTGACGGACAGGTCGTATCTGCATCATCGAGTTTTCTGACATTCGAAGATCACGTGGAACTGGATGTGTTTACGGAACCGGAACACAGGGGAAAAGGACTTGCCGATCACTGTGTTTTTGAGATGATCCGACAGAGCAATAGTAAGGGTCTGACCGTGCACTGGGATGCACAGAATCCGATGTCATCGCAGATGGCGATCGGGCACGGTTTTGTCCCGGAGACCGAGTATGCGGTGTACTGGGTAGAGAAGTGAAAATAGGTGGAGGATCATGGTTCTGATATTCGATTATTTCGAGACACTTCTGAACACGCGGAGCATGGATTTTAACCGTGGTCTTTATGTGTTTTGGGAAAACTACTATCAGGATAAATGTCTGTTCGAGGACATGAAGAAATACGGCGAGGATCTGTTCCAGGTGCTCCTTGAGAAGCACAAAAGCGGGGAAGAGTATCCTTTCGTGAAAGTGGAACTTCCTCTTTTCGCAGAGAGATTCGGCGGAGATAAGGTAGAGATGAGCACGGAGGAAGAAGCGGATTTCCTTATGCGCTGTAATGACTTCGAACTGGATCCGGAGCTGGAAAGATTCCTTCAGAAATGCTACCAAAAGAATATGCCGATGTATGTATTGTCGAACAGTGGTTTTCGCGCGGAAGCACTTATGGAAGTCCTGAATAGATTCGGGATCGGCGAATACTTCAAGCACCTCTGGTCCAGTGCGGATTTTGGAAGGATCAAACCCTGCAGGGAATTCTTCGAACTGGCGATTGAAACGGCGCTTCAAGAAAACCCGCATGAGGCCAGGGAAAACATCGTCTTTATTGGAGATATCTATGAGACCGATGTGGCCGGGGCACATGGTGCCGGGATCAAGTCCGCGTGGCTCAATAAGAAGGGCGAAAGTGATGAGAACGGATGGGCGACATACAACTTCGCATCGGCGAGCCAGCTGGTCGGAATCCTATGATGGCAATATCGATTATTGGAAGGACGAATTTCTGAAGGAGGGTTGAGCATATGCTGTATATAAAAGAACATCAGATCCGGAAGATCCTCGATATGATAAACGGACGGATCCCGGAAGATGCCGTCCTTCAGGATATGAAGGCTTTCTTTAAGGAAGAGTTCGGTATCAATATCTTCGATTATATCTGCGAACGCGCAAAGACCGGGCTACTGCGTATGCGTATCGTGGTGTGGGATGGTAAGGATATGAGGCCTTTTTTCTGCAGACCGGACAGAGAACTCGAGAATATGATCAAAGACAGATTCAGCCGTGCATGTAGAGAGCACGGTCTGAATACAGAATACTATGACCCGAAGGATTATTTCTCTGTCGTAACGCCTCTAAAACACGAGGTGGAACAGATGCTGATGAATAAAGAGATGATGGATAAGATCTCGGCGTTGCTTCGCACTTTCCCTGAAGTGAAAAACCATCGTTTCTCTATACCTACTGTCCATGTTTTTTATGAGACTGATGCAGATATCGAAAACTATGAGAAAAGCGGATTATCGACGAAGATCCGCGATGCGATCAGTGACCTTCTCGGAAGTCTCCCCGGCCTGGAAGGCCGTAAGATGGGGGATGTCCGCTTCTCAAGTCTTGAAGAATTTGAAGGAAGGTATAAAGGGAATTTCTACGGATTCTGGCTCGATCACTGATAGGAAAGAGTATCTGTTTACGACTCCCTCCACAGTACCAGCGCATCGGTTCCGGCATCTCTCGGGGCACTGTCTGAATATGTCACCAGCCATGTTCCATCCGGAGAGACGGAGATGTTGCGGATCATGGTACGCGTATCCGGTGGGGTTAAAGTCTTTTTCTCGACTGCGCCGTTCTTAAGTTCATAAATACCCGCTATGTCCTGATCCGGTTCTGCCTGTCCCAGATCGAAGAAATAGAAGAACGGCATGCCGCTGCCTTTCGAAAGGGAATAGTTGTCGTCAGATGCGAAGAGGTTCTTACCGGTCTTTAGATCCAGAAGAGCACGCGTGACGGCAAAGTTTTCGTAGTAGAGATAGCGGTCTTCCCAGACGGCAAAACCACTTACGATCATGCCGATCTCGGCTTTCTCATCGTCAGGCGAGGCCACACCGTGATATTCTTCTGAGAAGATGAGCTCTCTTAAGGAGAGTTCGGAAGACTTCGTATACGCGGTATCGTACGTGTCCAGATATAGTTCGTCAGCCATTCCGTTCTTGAGCGTAAGGCGCAGCAGATAGAGATGTTCTGCGTCTGCATACACGCCACGGAGAGAATCGCTGTTTTCCCCTTCGGAAGAAAAGGACAGGACTTCACGGATCGTTCCGGAAGATACATCGAATTCGTAGACCTTATCGCACTTCGGAGAGCCAAACTCGTGGACCATGATCAGTACCTTTCCGTTTATTGCCGTCATGGCTGCGTAGGGAGAGGCATTTTCAGAGACGAGGACCTTCTCCATCTTTTCGGTCTTCAGGTCGAAGGCCAGAAGCCAGAGGGAATCCGGCTCTTCGTCATAGGGGTTCCCGGTCAGGGCCAGAGTATAGACGATCCCGTTCATCTCCATGCGGGAATAGATCGTCTCATAACCCTGATCTTCCAGTGTGCCCAGAAGGATATCTTTTCCGTCAGAGGCACGGAAGAGATGGTAGTGCGCAGGTGCCGTCGATTCGTTTTCGGCCGGCGCAAAAACGCTGTAGAAGACACCTTCATCTGCGGCGCTGACGCTTGCACGACCGTCGATCCGGCCCAGTAGTTTTCCATCCTTATCCAGGATCTCGCTATAGTAGGGAGGTTCGCTTTCCGGAGTGCCGGAATCCGGATCCTCTGACGTATCCTTATCGGAAGCCTGAGGGTTCTTTGCCGATGATGTATCGTTGTTCTTGGACTTACATCCGCTCGACATGCAGATGATGAAGGTGAAAGCAAGTAGAATGCTGATTATCTTACGCATATTAAGTTCTCCTGATCATGTGTTTTTGTCTTTCACCTATATAGACGGAAAACTGAGGACGATCGTCACGCAAAGTGTGAAATCATTATATCACTCGTCTAGAAGACCCATAAATCATGTGTGAAGATGTATAATTTCATTGTGAGCATAGAAACAGATTGATGCTCCATGGATGTTGAGAAGTGAAAAACAAAAGGCAGGAAGATATGAAGAAGATAGGACTTGTTGGCGGTACGGGACCGGAATCCACGGTGATGTACTATAAGAAACTGAATACGGAGATCGATGCACTTACCGGCGGAAAACAAATGCCGGATATCGCCATCGAAAGCGTGGATTTCAGGAAAGCATGGGACTACGTTACGAAAGGGGAATACGAACTTCTCGCGGATTATCTTTATGAGAAGATCGACTGCTTGATCCGAGGCGGCGCGGAGGTGATCTCGCTGACTGCAGGAACGATGCATATCGTATACGATGAACTTGCCGCAAGAGCAGGAAGACCACTCGTAAGCATCCCGAAAGTCGTCTGCGAGGAGATTGTTTCGAAGGGCTGTAAGAAGGTCGGTCTTCTCGGCACGATCTTCACGATGGAGAAGGACTACATGAAGAAAGATCTTCAGAATGCCGGTGTTCAGGTATTTGTCCCGAACGAGCAGGAAAGACAGCTTATCGGAAAGAGGATCTTGGAGGAACTCGAACTCGGTATCGTAAAGGAGTCTACTTTAAAAGAACTGACGGACATCATCGAGAGAATGAAGAGCGAAGATGGGATCGAAGGCGTGATCCTCGGATGTACGGAATTGCCGCTGATCCTTAACTCCGATAACTGTCCGGTCGCATGCTTCGATACTGTGGAGATCCACTTAAGAAGCCTGATCCGACTTGCGATGTGATCCGATAAGGATGGTATGTTATGAGTCATGAAGAGATAAGAATCTGCGAGGAACGCATCTCGGCCGAGGAATATATCGGATTTCTGAAACGGACGGATCTGGGATCGCAGTATCCGAAAGAGCGTTTCTATGAGAGGATCCCGAAACTCGTTAAGACCGTGACGATCAGTCTGGTGGCAAGAAACGAAGAAGGACTCGTCGTCGGAGTGCTTTTCGCGCTGACGGATTATTGCTACTGGCTCTATATCACGGACCTGGGTGTGGATAGAGCATATGAGCGGCAGGGGATCGCGACGAGGATGATGAAATTGGCGCATGAACTGGCCGGAGGCGAGAAGGATATCGCCGTGTATCTGATCGCGAACGAGGAAGCAATTCCTTTCTATGAGAAGCTGGGCATGAAGCATGCCGATGAGGTCATGAAGTACAATCACATCGACTGGACGGAGTGGACCGTGGAGTAAAGGAGAAACACGAATGAAGTTCAATTCATTAATACCGGAATTAACGGTAACGGATATCTGCTGCGGTTCACGGACTGATGAGGAGCACTTCTTCATGAGAATCAAGAAATAGAATTAAGGAGGAACGAGCTATGGCAAATCACATGGATCCGAATGCGATCCGTCTTATGGAAAGCATGGAAAAACATGGCAAGAAAGATGCAGGAGAAAAGTATTCTAACGAGAGTTTTCTCGAAGAAACTGCGGACATCAATGAGAAGTTTGCATGGGCGAAAAAGACGTGTGCTTTCCTTACGGAAAACTTTGATGAGAAGACCGTAAAAGCCATCCGTATGGACTGCGCCTGCGGACCGCAATATGAGTGGATCCAGAGCGTGAAAGACGCATACGATTCTTCGATGGGTCCGGAGGATTTTGTCGAGAAGACAAATGCCCTGAACTTAGGTTACTGGCTCGAATATGACGGGTCTTCGTTCTATCTGATGTACCCGCAGTGCTACTGCGATTTTGTCAATCTGGTCGAGGAGACGCTTCCGAAAGCATGGTGTTACTGCACGCTTGGATACACAAAGAAAATGTTCGAGTATGTACTTAGCAAAAAGGTCGAAGTCGAGCTGATCACAGCGGTGAAGTCAGGCGATAAGGAATGCAGGATCAAAATCACGGAGAAGGTATGAGAATCGAGAAATGCACAATTGAAGATATTCAAGTTCTGGCGCGCATGAACAAGTGTCTCATCGAGGATGAAAGAAGCAGTAACCCGATGAATCTTTCGCAGCTGGAGGAGCGTATGCAGGGCTTCCTTCTCGGGGATTACGATGCGTATTTCGTTAAGGACGAGGACGAGATCGTCGGTTATGCGCTGGTCGACAGAACGTCGGATCCTCTATATCTCAGGCAGTTCTATATCGAGCGGGAACAGCGAAGAAAACACTACGGGGAAAGTGCTTTTCGGGCATTACTGGAATATCTGGGAACAGACCGAATCGATATCGATGTTCTTCCGTGGAACGAGGCCGGCGTCGCATTCTGGAGGAGTCTGGGTTTTACGGAAAAGTATGTCGCGATGAGGTATACGAAAGAGTAAAGGGGTGCGGATCTTTTGCGGAAGAACTACAGGAAGACTCTAATTGCCTGTTATCTGGGCTTTATTACACAGGCGATCGTCGCGAACTTCGCGCCGCTCCTGTTCCTGCGGTTTCATACCGAATACGGAATCCCGCTTGGAAAGATCGCTCTGATTTCTACGGCTTTTTTTCTGACACAGCTGGTGGTGGATGTTTTCTGCGCGCACTTTGTGGACCGCATTGGCTATCGCAGGAGCATCATCACATCGGAAGTGTTCGCTGGAGCCGGATTGATCGGACTTGCGATTCTTCCGCAGATTTTTCCGGATCCTTTCGCGGGGATTCTTATCTGTGCGGTTATCTATGCGATAGGGAGCGGGCTGATCGAAGTACTTGCCAGTCCCATCGTGGAGGCCTGCCCATTCGACAACAAGGAATCGGTCATGAGTCTTCTCCATTCCTTCTATTGTTGGGGGAGTGTCGGCGTGATCCTTCTTACGACTTTGTTCTTCTTCCTCTTCGGGGTAGAGAACTGGCGTATACTGGCTTGTATCTGGGCGATCATACCGCTTTTTAACATTGTGAATTTCGCTACCTGTCCGATAGAACCTCTCGTTGAAGGAGGCAAAGGGATGACTTCCCGGAAACTCTTCACGATACCGATGTTCTGGCTTGTGATTATTCTGATGGTGTGTGCCGGAGCCTCTGAACTATCCATGGCACAGTGGGCATCTGCATACGCGGAATCAGCGCTGGGTCTGTCTAAGACTGTGGGTGATCTAGCCGGTCCCTGTATGTTTGCGATCGCCATGGGAATCAGCAGGGTAATCTTCGGAAAATGGGGAGACCAAATGGACCTTTCGAAGTTTATGCTGGGCTCCGGCGTGCTCTGTCTGATCTGCTATCTTCTGGCTTCTATGACGAGTCAACCGGTCCTCGGACTTATCGGGTGCATCCTCTGCGGTTTTTCAGTAGGCATCATGTGGCCTGGCACGATCAGTATCTCGTCTAAGAAAATCCCTCTGGGCGGTACGGCGATGTTTGCTCTGCTGGCGATGGCTGGAGATCTGGGTGGGGCCATCGGTCCAAGTATCGTGGGCTTCATGACGCAGAGATCAGGGGATGACCTTCGTGCGGGTATAAGGTTGGGTTGCATATTTCCCATAGTGATGATCCTTGTACTGGTCATCGTGAGAAGAAAGAAGGAGGATAGATGACATGTTTATGAGAATGAGTTTCGAAAAAGCATTCGGAATCATCCCCTAAAGGCGAACGGTCCGAGGACGGGCGATACTATCTCAAAGGTCGTGTATAATGGAGACAGTAATCGGATACGTGGGGTAGTGGAGTAAATGGAGAAGGAACTGAGTCCGAAAGCCAAGACGATCATCACCATCTTCATGCTGGCCGTATTAGGCTGCATGATCGGATGGGTCTATGAGATGCTCTTCTATCGGATCGATATGGGGCACTTCATCAAGCGCGGACAGGGTTATGGTCCGTGGCTTCCTATCTATGGATTCGGCGGGCTGTTTCTGACGCTCCTCACGTATAAAAGAAAAGTACACCCGCTGGTCGTTTTCTTCGGAACGGTCATCGGCGCGGGCATCATCGAGTTTACTACGGGATGGTTTCTCTATAATTTCATGGATGGTCTTCGCCTCTGGGACTACAATAAAGAGATCTGGAACTGGGGAAATATCGGCGGATATGTGTGCCTTCGGTCCGTGCTGATCTTCGGCGTGCTGGGCGTGCTCTTCAATCTCTGGGCGATCCCGGGCTTCTTCAAACTTTCTAAAGAGTGGGGCAGTAAGAGGATCCTTGCGGTATCGATCCCCACTGCAATACTGTTCTTTGGCGATATCCTTCTAGGGTATATAATCAAACCGTTATTCTTCTAAGGAGTTTGGGAAATGGATAACAGAAAAGAATTAGGTGCTACCTTTGATACGGAAGTGTCCTTGTACGAGAAGATGCGCCCCGGCTATGTGGAAGACCTGTATAAGGCGATCTTCGGGTACGTGAAGATCGATGAGAACAGTCGTGCTGTCGAAGTCGGAAGCGGGAGCGGTCAGGCGACACTTCCGGTACTTAAGAGCGGCTGTGAAGTCACGGCTGTTGAATACGGAGAGAACTTTTCCGAGCTTCTGAAAGAGAAGTTCAAGGATTACAGATTCAGCGTAGTAACGGGTAAGTTCGAAGATGTTGAACTTGAAAAGGATGCATACGATCTGGTCTTCTCTGCGACAGCATTTCACTGGGTACCGGAGGAGATCGGCTATCCGAAGGTGTACGAGATCCTGAAGTCGGGCGGTGCATTTGCCCGGTTCGCGAACCGCCCGTGTATCAGTCCGGATACGCCCGAGCTTATAGAAGAGATAAATGAGATCTACGACGAGTATTACAACAAGCACTACGGACTTCGCTCCGGCACGAGAAAGTGGTTCTCGGAAGAAGATGCGAAGGAGATCTCCCTGATACCGGAAAAGTACGGCTTCCGGGATATCCGGTATCACCTTTTCTATCGGGAGAGAGTCTTTACAGCAAAGGAATATACGCAGCTTCTGGGAACATACTCCGATCACATCGCGCTCGGAGAAGAGATCCGAACTGCATTCTTTAGTAGAATCGAAGAAGCGATCGAAAAGCACGGCGGGACGATCACGATCAAGGATACACTGGATCTGGAACTGGCGAGGAAGTAATCTTATGCAGTACCCGTTTTCAGAACAACAGAATACCGCGTGCATCGTGTGCAGGCATTTCATGGACGGGGAGAGACCGGCTCTCTTCGTGTCCCACGATGAGGACGGCTGGTGGCAGTTCCTATGCGGAGACGATCAGTTCGAAGAAGATGCGAGGATCATATCGATATTCGAAGCCTTCTCGCTGGACGAGACGATCGGAAAAATCGCGAGTCTGCCGTGTGGATGCTGTGCGGAAAGAAAAACGAAAGACTCCGAGTGGAGTGCTTTTCGAGCGGAAGAATAACACCGGGATAATCAGGACGGGTAGAGATGGAAAGGGATCTTTTTGAACCGAAAAAGTACTGAAGGAACAAACGGGGAATGGAGAATAAACAAAAAGAATACTTCCACGGAGTCGATATCGACGAGATATTTAAGATCAAAAAGGCCGATGGATACGGTGTAAGCGTTGCTGTCGCAAGAGATGGGAACGTGGAGACATACTGTACGGGAAGCGGCCGCTTCGGGGAGAACTTTCCGGTATATCCGGATATGCTCTTTCAAGCGGGATCTGTAAGTAAACCTGTCTTCGCCATGACGCTTCTCCGGTTTGTGGATAAGGGAAAGATCGACCTGGATGCGGACCTCTCGGGGATCCTCTCGGATTTTATCCGGATCCCGATGACGTTCTCTGCACTTTTGTCTCACACGGCGGGCTTTAACGTCCATGGCTTTCCGGGATATCGGGCCGATGCGCCGAAGCTTTCCCTCGAGGATGTCCTTATGGGACGTGGTAATACACCCCCGCTTCGAAGGATCCGCCCCTATGGCAGGCAGTTCTGCTATTCCGGTGGGGGCATCACACTTGCCGAACTGGCCTTTACCCGGATCACAGACATGACGCTTCAGGAGGCTTTTCAAAAAGAAGTGGCAGATCCCCTGGGTCTGACACGGAGCGGATATTTCCAGCCGCTTTCTGAAGATAAGACAGGAAACGCGGCATTTGGAGGGAAACTCGGGATAAAGGAAGACCCTGAACATGGATACCACTACTATCCGGAATATGCGGCGGCCGGCTTCTGGTCAACACCCTCGGAACTTGCCAGAATCGGCATCGAGCTCAGCCGAAGTTATCGCGAGGGCGGTCTTCTCAGTATGGAGAGTGCACGACGCATGGTGACGCCGGTCCTCAATCACTACGGACTTTGTATCGTCCGCGGGGAAGAGAAAGAGGCGGATATCGTAAGTCATGGCGGTTGGAACGAAGGATTTCTGACGAACTGGAGACTCTCTCTTAAGGAGGATCTCTGCGTCGCTCTTATGATCAACCGGTCGAATAATCGTACGGCTAAAACAATGGAAACTTCCGTTTCTGAACTGTTTAACAATGTGAAATCCGATGTGGCAGAACGCATATGAGATATGCGCCGGCCGATTAACAAAAAACTGAAAAAACGTGGCAAATATTCTATTTCGCTTCACATGAAAATGCACTATCCTATTACTAGGTTGGTGCATTTTTGCAATAGATTATAGGATGGTGAATGTATGAAAGAGTTTTATATCGACAGTGACGGAATCCGTCTTCACGCAAAACTGGATATGGCGGAGGGAAAGAAGAGAGGTCCGCTCTGCATCCTGTTCCATGGTTTATTCGGGAATATGGAGGAAACGCATCTGGTTGCTGCGCAGAAGGCCATGAATGAAGCAGGTGTTGCGGTCCTTCGTGTGGAACTTTATGGTCACGGGAAGAGCGATGGCGAGTTTAAAGACCATACACTTTTTAAGTGGGTGACCAATGCGGTCTCGGTGGTCAACTATGTAAAGACGCTCGATTTCGTAACGGATCTGTATGTCTGCGGACATTCCCAGAGCGGTCTTCTTACGATGCTGGTCGGCGGAATGTTCCCCGATCTTTTCAAGGCGATCATCCCACTTTCTTCGGCCTGGATGATCCCGGATGCGGCAAGAGATGGAAGTCTGTTTGGTTTCTCCTTTGATCCGGAACATATTCCTGAGCAGTTTGAAGAATCGGGCGTGGTGCTGTCCGGCGACTATGTCCGTGTGGCGCAGATGATCCATCCGGAAGACCAGATCGATAGATATACGGGAAAGGTGCTCCTGATCCAAGGCGATGAAGATGATGCCAGGGTTGTTCAGTATGCGGAAAAAGCACGGGCACTTTATAAGAATGCCAAGCTCGTCCCGATCCACGGTGATGACCACAACTTCACACGTCACCTCGACGAGATGACAGCGGCATTGCGCGCTTTCTTCGAAGAAGAACGGACGCACTGAATGAAAGCAAAGCACGCATGAACAGCGTGTCGAAGAATTGAAGGATAAATACTATGTTTAAGGAATACTACGAGAAACTTCTGAATCAATTGTCTATCGATTTCAACTGTACTCCGGATGACCTTCTGGCGAGAGAGAACAAGATCACGGTTTCAGCGGATAATGAGGGGAGACGGATGTACGATCCGGAGAAGACGTTCCTGGATATGGTCACACTGGGCGGTAATACGCTTGTTACTGCCGACGAGTGCCTTCACGACTTCCTTCGTGGTTTCATCAAGGACGTAGAGGGACACAGACTTTTCGAGGTTGGAAAGCTCTCTGAACTCGATCAGGAAATCAGAAAGTACGGCTATAAGATGGCCGGGTCACATCACATGTTTCTTCCTTGCCGGAAGGTGGAAGTGGAAGAACGCTATCCGGTAAGCTGGTTCTACGACGACGAAATCAATGACTTCTACGGAGACGTAAGATTCCCGAATGCAATATGTTTTCCGAAGCCGTCTCCGACGATCCGTGACCGTATGGTCGTGGTGGCACTCGATGGAGAGACCATCATGGGCATGGCCGGTTGTTCTGAAGATGCCCCGCACTGGATGCAGGTGGGTGTCGATGTGCTGCCCGAATATCGTTCGAGAGGGCTGGGTTCCTACCTGGTCACACTGATGAAGAACAGGATCATTGAGCAGGGTGATGTGCCTTTCTACGGAACTGCCGCGGCCAATATCCATTCCCAGCAGATTGCTCTGAACGCAGGTTTCCGTCCTGCCTGGGTGGAAGTCGAATCGTATAAGATCGAGGAGGAAAAAATGGCGTAAATGGCGAACTCGGAATATACAGATCCATTCGCGTAAAGTAATTAGGCGAACACCGGCAAAAATGAGGAAACGACCATGAAGAAACAAGTTTTTAATCCCTATCTTCCCAGTTATGAATACATCCCGGATGGGGAGCCGCGTGTCTTTGACGGGCGCCTCTATATCTACGGAAGCCACGACCGTTTTAACGGCGAAGTGTACTGCGCGAATGACTATGTTTGCTGGTCGGCGCCGGAGGACGATCTTTCGGACTGGCGTTATGAAGGTGTGATCTTCAAAAAGACCCAGGACCCGAGAAATGCGGATGGTTCGCACGCTTTGTGGGCACCGGATGTCTGCCGTGGAAACGACGGAAAATACTATCTCTACTACTGCCTGGATTTTCTAAAGGAGATCGGTGTGGCCGTCGCGGATAATCCGGTCGGTCCTTTCGAGTTTCTGGACTTTGTTCGCTATAAGAACGGGGATATTCTGGGTTCACGTCCGGATGAGATCCGCCAGTTTGATCCGGGTATCTTCATCGATGACGATAAGCGGATCTATCTCTTCTCCGGAAACAGTCCGCGCTACAAGGAGACACCGGTCGATAAGGATAGTCTGAAGATGGAACTGGAGCAGGACATGATCACGGTCAAAGACGGTCCTTTCCATAACCTTCCGATCATCAATGATGCGGATGGCACGGAGTACGAGGCGCATCCTTTCTTCGAAGCAAGTTCGGTCCGTAAGATCAACGGAAAGTATTACTTCATCTATTCGTCCTGCTGGATGCATGAACTCTGCTGGGCGGTAGCGGACTCTCCACTCGGAGAGTATCACTACGGCGGAGTTCTCGTCTCGAATGCGGACATCGGCGCGAACGGCAATACCGAGGCACTCAACTACCGCGGGAATACACACGGCAGCGTCGCTTTTGTAAACGGAAAATGGTATGTGTTCTATCACCGCCAGACCAACCGTCATTTCTTCTCCCGTCAGGCATGTGCCGAGGAGATCTATTTCGACGGAGAGGCTTTCCATCAGGCAGAGATCACATCGTGCGGTTTGAATGGCGGACCGCTTCTGGATGAGGGCATATACGAAGCAAGAATCGCCTGCCATCTTTACAGCAAGAACGGCACGACCGAGAGCCTAGCTGAGCAGCAGGATAGTAGTCACCCGGCCTTTACGCAGGAGGGTGAAGATAGAGAAGATAATCCGAACCAGTACATCAACAACATGGTGGACGGAGCGACCGCAGGATACCGTTATTTCGACTTTAAAACGGCGAAGAAAATCTCTGTTGAGGTAAGAGGTACAGCAGACGGGGAATTTGTAGTACGAGACGGAAGAAACGGTCCTGTCGTTTCCCGCATCCCGATTAAACCATCAGTAGACTGGACAAGCTTTTCTGCTCCGCTTACCATAGAAAACGGAAAACATGCCATCTATTTTACATACGAAGGAGCAGGATCGGCGGACTTTATGTCCTTCCGGTTTGATGATTGATTCCGAAAGGACAGAGATCAGAGTCAGATATGGTAATACGAGAACTGAAAGAAGAGGAGAAAGATCTGCTGCAGGATTTCCTGTATGAGGCGATCTTCGTTCCGGAAGGGATGGAACCACCACCGAAGGACATCATCGAGAGACCGGAACTGAAACTGTATTACGAGGATTTCGGAACAGGTCCCGCAGACTTCTGTTTCGTTGCCGATGATAATGGAAAGGTAGTGGGGGCGGTATGGACCCGTATCATGCACGATTACGGGTTTGTGGATGCAGAGACACCATCCTTTGCCATCTCTCTCATCAAGGAATATCGTGGTAAAGGGATCGGAACAAAGCTGATGAAAAAGATGCGGGAGCATCTGAAGAATCAGGGTTTCAAAAATGCATCTCTGGCTGTCCAGAAGAGTAACTATGCAGTCAGAATGTATGAGAAAGTCGGATTTAAAACCGTAGATGAAAACAGCGAAGAATACATCATGGTATGTGATCTCGGAAAGGAATAAACATGGCAACAGAAGATCTTGGAAAAACGAATTGGAGTCAGTCTGTCGGCGGAGTGTGCATCAAGGATGGGAAGGTCCTTCTGGCGCGCCATACTTACGGAGCAGGAAAAGGTATGCTGATCATCCCGGGCGGATATGTGGATTTCGGAGAGACTCCGGAGGAAACTCTGGTTCGCGAATATCTGGAAGAAACAGGTGTTACTGTAAAGGCAGGAAAGCTTATCGGAATGCGATTCAGCGCGAAGGACTGGTATGCGGTGTTTGAAGCAAAGTATGTAAAGGGTGAAGCCAGGTCGGATGGCGACGAGAACGACAAAGTCGTGTGGATGGATATAGAGGAAGCACTCACCGATGAAACCGTTCCGGATCTGACGAAGAAGATGATCCGATGTGCGGTTACGGGAGAGGGATTTGAGCTTATCCCGTACGAGTCAAAAACTCCGGGAAGAAATCTGTATGCCTATTTAAGGAGTGAAAAATGAAACAGATAAGTAATTACATGAGGGATGAGAAATCCCGTCATATGCTGAATGAATTGACGCAGAAAACTTTCGGATTTGATTTCGAGAACTGGGTCACAAACGGGTATTTCGAAGGCGATTATATCCCGTATTCGATCGAGCACGAAGGAAAGATCATCTCCAATGTGTCTGCCAACCGGATGCAGTTTATGCAGAATGGTGTTTTGAAAAACTATATTCAGATCGGCACGGTCATGACGGATGAGAACTATAGAAAGCAGGGCCTTGCTGCTGACCTGATCAAGCGCGTGATCGAAGAATATAAGAATGCGTGCGATGGCATCTATCTGTTCGGAAATCTGGATGCTGTAGGCTTTTATCTGAAGATGGGTTTTAAGACGATAAACCAGTACAGATACTCCGTGAAAGAAGAATTCTGTACATGCGAGAAGGCGGATGTTCGATTCAAGCCAATCAAAGATTTTGGGGAAGAGAAAAAGAAGCAGTATCTGGATCGGGTCCGAGAAAGTGCGCTTCATTCATCTTTCGAGCAGGTGAATAAATACGGGCTTCAGATGTTCTATACATCGTGGTTCGACAATTTATTCTATGCGGAAGATATCGATTGTTTTATCGTACTGGAGATGGAGGAAGATCTCGCGATTCTGCAGTCTGTATTGTGCAAAGAGAAGGTCGCTCTTACTGAGGTTCTCAAACGTATGGATATTTCCCGATGCAGACTGGGATTTACACCTCTTGATGAGGACAAAGAAAAATGCATCTCCGAAGTATACGATGGCGGAGACGATTACCGGCTTTTCTATATTGGAGAGGAGCTGAAATCTATCGAACAGGGAAAACTCTATTTCCCGGATCTTTCACACGCATAAATTCCTTAATCCGTTTTCAGGTGAAGACGGAAATGCTACAATAAACACGACATACAGATGTCATGTTTAAGATGTTAGCATGTAGTTGGAGCGTGATCAGATGAAGATAGACCGGCTTATCGGGATACTGTCTATACTGCTTCAGAAAGAGACGGTCACAGCGCCGGAACTTGCGGAGCATTTCGAGGTATCGAGGCGGACGATCAATAGGGACATCGATACCCTGTGCTATGCCGGAATACCGATCGAGACGCGCCAGGGAACGGGCGGTGGAATCCGTATCGTGAGCGGGTACCGCATGGACAGGACGATCCTGACTTCGAAGGACATGCAGATGATCCTCGCCGGACTTCGAGGTCTCGACAGCGTCAGCGGAAGCAGTTACTACGGTCAGCTGATGGAGAAACTGAAGATAGGATCCTCGGATCTGGTCAGCGGAAATGACTCGATGCTGATCGATCTGTCATCCTGGTATAAGGATTCTCTGACGCCGAAGATCAGTACCATCCAGGATGCGATTGAAGAAAGGCATCTGCTGACATTCGATTACTATTCTTCTTCCGGAGAAGGAAGGCGGACGATCGAACCGTACTATATCGTGTTCAAATGGACGAGCTGGTATGTATGGGGATGGTGTAGAAAGAGAAAAGACTACCGGCTTTTCAAACTGAACCGTATGGATCAGGTGAAAAAGTCAGAAAAGACGTTCGAAACCAGAGAAGTCCCGCTGCCGGATCTGTCGGAAGAGAAGGTCTTTCCGAAAGCGATCAAGGCTGAAGTGCTTTTCGAGCCGGAAGTGAAGTGGCGGCTGATCGAGGAATTCGGCCTTACGTGCTTCACGGAAACAGAAGATGGGAAACTGCTGTTTACTGCAGACTACACAGATGTGGATTATCTGATCACATGGATATTAGGCTTTGGCGAGAAGGCAGAGATCCTCGAGCCGAAAGAAGCAAGAGAAAGAGTACGAAGCATTGTCGATGCACTGCAGAAGATGTATGGAGGTAACGTATGAATAAAGACTGGTCAGAAAAGAACAAGAAAATGCAGACCCTGATCGGGAAAGAAGCGACTTTTCCGGAAGGCATCGATGTGCTCATTGATCTTCGGAAAGACCTCTTCGAAAGAATCGCATCGATCGTGAAGGAGTATCCGGAAGAAGTGTTCTATCAGATGCCGTTTGCCGGGGCAGACGGATACCACAGTAAGACGCTCATCTACTCGATGTGGCATATCTTCCGGATCGAGGATATCGTGGCACATGAGCTGATTGCTAAAGACAAACAGGTGCTTTTCACGAAGAACTGGCTGAAGAAAACGAAGAGTCCGATCATCACGACGGGAAATGAGCTTCACGATGAGGGGCTTGTAGAGTTTTCGAAGAAACTGGACGTGCAGGCGGTGTATGAATACTGCAAGGCAGTTATGGAATCGTCGAACGAGATCCTTCGCAATCTGACGTATAAGGATCTGAAGCGGAAGTTCACGGAGGACGATAAGAAAAGAATCCTCGATAGTGGTAGCGTGAGCACCGATGAGAGTGCGATCTGGCTGATCGATTACTGGTGCGGAAAAGATCTCCGCGGGCTTCTGAAGATGCCGTTCAGCCGGCACTGGATCATGCATATCGAGGCGATGTGCCGCATCACGAGCAAGCTTGATCAGAAAGGGAAAAAGTGAAAATGAGATTAGATGGTTTTGGATTACTCGTTGAAGATATGGGAAAGATGGTACGTTTCTATAGAGATGTACTGGGATTTGAGATCAAGGAAGCGGAGGATACGTCGAATGTGTATCTCGTGAAGGACGGGACGCTGTTCCTTCTGTATGGCAGAAATGATTTTGAGAAGATGACAAGCCGCAAGTATGAGTACGTCAAGGGCTTAAACGGACACTTCGAAATCGCACTTTATGTGGACACTTTTGACGAGGTGGATGCGGCATATAAAAACGCGATAGGAAAAGGCGCGACACCGGTACTTGAACCGGAGCTCGAACCGTGGGGACAGAGAACATGCTATATCGCAGATCCGGAAGGCAACCTGATTGAGATCGGTTCCTGGAATAAGCCATACGAAGAGAAGGATATGACAGAAGAGTAATTTCGTATCAGAACAGTATGGAGATAGATTTAGGGAACTTTTGCGGTCGAGAAGAGTAAAAAAGTTCCCTAAAATGGAAGAGGCAGATGGAAAAGATCGAGATTTTTAATGCTTCCCTGAAGGAGGCAGTATTTACGTTTACGGACGCGTGTTTCCGAAGTGTCGGGAA
Organism: Clostridiales bacterium; assembly: GCA_017551625.1. GTDB lineage: Bacteria > Bacillota > Clostridia > Saccharofermentanales > Saccharofermentanaceae > Scatonaster. Next base: position 25,726 of record JAFZLF010000004.1, read on the forward strand.
AGAGTTCGAGCCTGACGGGAGACATGCGGACTATAACGATATAAAGAAGAATTTCGACCGTTTCTGGTGCCTGGTTTCTGAAGACAAGGTGTTGGGAACGGTGGCGGTCAAGCGCCTGGACGAGACGACTTCCGAGCTGAAAGCGCTGTATCTTTCGCCGGAGCTTAGAGGAAAAGGATACGGGTATAAGATGCTCGATCTGGCGGTGCTTTTCGCGAGGGAAAAGGGATACAGGAGGATCGTACTAGATTCCATGTCGAAGTATACTTCTGCGCTGAAACTCTATGAGAAGTATGGATTTACGCACATCGAGCGGTACAATGGAAATCAGAAAGCAGATGTGTTTATGGAGTACCGGTTCACAGGAAGAGAGGACTGAAAAATGGCATCGAGTAAAGAGTATCTGGATTTCGTTCTGGAGCAACTGTCCGGATTGGAGGACATCACATATAAGGCGATGATGGGTGAATTTATCCTCTACTACCAGGGGAAGATCATCGGCGGAATCTATGACGATCGGTTTTTGGTGAAGGATGTCCCTTCTGCAAGAAAGAAGATGCCGGACGCGGAGCGGGAACTTCCGTACGAGGGCGCAAAAGAGATGCTGCTGGTCGATAATGTCGAGAATAAGGAGTTTCTCGAGGAACTTCTGGAAGATATGTTTCCCGAGCTTCCGGCACCGAAGCCGAAGAAGAAAAAGTGAGGATCCAGCCATGAAGAAGATCTATGCATGGGAACCTTGGTTTTTCCTGTTTTTCGGGGTATTTCATATGCACAGGATATGGGCGCTCGTCGCGCGTGAATCCTATGCTTCTTTCTGGATGGGGATAATGGAGGAAAAGGGTGCCTTCTATTTCATCCTTATGGGGATCCTGGCACTTCTTTGTGTCGTAGGAATCATTACCTTTGTCCGTGAAAGAAAGAACAATTACTGGTGGAGATGGATCTATCTCTGCGGCGGCGCATATGTCCTCTTCGATCTGTTTGCGATCGCGACCGGGATGGCTTTCTGGCAGGATATACTGAATAAGATGTTCGACACGAAGTCTTCTTACTGGAATCTGATATGGGGATTCTTTATCCTTCTGGGTACGGCTGTCTTTGCCCTGGGGATAAAACTTCTTCGCAAAAGCCATTCGGACAGATATCGGAAGACAGATCAGGATGGTTGAAAATGGTAAAATGTTCGTAAGTTCGAAGAAGTATAAAAGTGGAGGTGTAACATGAAAACGATCGTATTTTTGGCAGATGGTTTTGAAGAGTGCGAAGCACTGATCGTGGTCGATATTCTGCGTCGTGCGAAGATCGAGGTCGACATGGCTTCCATCATGGGACGTCTCGAAGTATGGTCTTCAAGAAAGATCAAGGTGATGGCGGATGTGCTTGCGGAAGATGTGGACTTCTCGGATGTGGATATGATCATTCTTCCCGGTGGACGTGTCGGAAGAGACAATCTGGCGGGAAGCGCCATCGTTCGCGAAATGTGTCTGAAATTCTCTAAGAAGAAATACATCGCAGCGATATGCGCTGCGCCGAGTATCTTCTCCGAACTGGGACTTCTCGACGGGATGGAAGCGACCTGCCATCCTGATTTCGCAAGTACACTTCCGGAAGGCACCTATACAGGCAAACCGGTCACGGTTTCGGGAAACATTATCACCGGACAGGCACTGGGCGCGACTTTCGAATTCGCTTTTGAGATCGTGAGAACGCTGGTCGGAGAAGAGCCCATCCGCAAGATCAAGAAAGCGATCTGCTATCAGAGTGAGTAAAAAGCTGAATCACAGATATGTTGACGGGGAGATCTTTTCGCAATACAATTAACCAAAAGGTTAAATGATAAGGGGGTGATACTGTGGGCATTCAGAATACGATGAAGGCGCTGGCTGACCCTTCCCGCAGAACCATCCTGAACCTTCTGAAGAAGAGCCGCCTCTCCGCGGGCGAGATCGCAGAACACTTCAATATGAGCCTGCCGGCTGTCTCGAAGCATCTGGCGGTGCTGAAGGAAGCGGACCTGATCCGGGACCAGCGGGAAGGTAAGTACATCTTCTACGAACTGAATGCATCCGTTCTGGATGAGGCTTTGCTGTGGCTGAAAGACCTTCGAGGTGAGTGACTATGAGAAAGCTTTATACGATCATGTTTTTTACGATTCTGATCCTTCTTACCGGCACGGTGATCTTTCTGATCCTTTCACCGGATCAGATCCCGGTACATATGAACTTCTCGGGAGAGGTGGACCGTATCGGAAGTAAGTACGAATATCTGGTGTTCCCGGCGATCGGAGCAGGTCTTGGTCTGTTCTTCTTTATCATGGGTAAGCTTGAGCAAAAGAAGGCGGAAAAGTCGAATGAGAAGATCCTCCTTTACTGCGCGATTGGGACGATCCTGCTTCTTACGGTCCTCGGATTCTACTTCATGCTCCAGGCAAGCCGGTATGACGGAGGCGATTCGTCGAAGGATTCTTTCGGCGACGTGAATAAACTCATGAATGTCGGGATCGGCGTTCTTCTGGTCGTGCTCGGGAACATCATGCCGAAGGCGAGAATGAATTCCATGTTCGGCATCCGTACCTCGTGGAGCATGGCCAACGACTCGGTCTGGCAGAAGACCCAGCGCTTCGGCGGGATCACATGCGTGATCTGCGGACTGCTGATGATCCTTCTTTCTCTCTTCATTCCGGGAGAGTGGAATATATTCGTGATGCTCGGGATCATCACGGTCATGGCGGTCGTCTGCTCAGTGGCATCGTACAGATACTACATGGCCGATAAGCAGAAAGGATGACCTTTATGACAGGAAACAAGGCGTACTATCATCTGCCCGGGCTTTTCGAGTTCTACGAGCTCTATAAGAGATTTCTGACTCTTTTCCGTGAGCACAGAGAATACTTCTACGACTGGTGCGAGATCGGCTCGATCTATGGCGCGCCGGGTGACTGTATCTGGGGTGGCGGCCGCGTAGGTTTCGGCGATGCGGACCCTGAAGCCGTGGCCTCTCTTATGAAAGAATACGGCATCTCTTCACGCCTGACGTTCAGTAATTCTCTTCTGACGGAAGAGCATCTTTCCGATAAGAAGTGTAATGATCTCTGTGCTCTTTTCGAGAAGAATGGTTCGGCGGAAAACGGCATCATCGTTCACTCGGATCTGCTTCTTTCTTACATCAGATCGAAGTATCCCGGATTCTATTTCGTTTCTTCCACGACGAAAGTCATCCCGGATTTCGACAGGTTTGTGGATGAACTCGATCGGGAAGATTTCCGTTTCGTTGTGCCGGATTTCCGGTTGAATAAAGATATTTCCAAGCGAAAAACACTGGAGCCGGAGCAGAAGCAGAAGGTGGAATTCCTCTGTAACGAGTGCTGCTGGCCCGATTGCTTCGACAGGAAGAACTGCTACGAAAATGTGAGCCGCAAGAGTCTCGGAGAAAACTGCCCGGATCACGTATGCGTTTCGCCGGATGCAGAACGAGGGTACCGCTTCTCCGACGCCATGAAGAATCCCGCATTCATCGGAATCGGGGATATCCGGGATACATATCTTCCTCTAGGCTTTTCCCACTTCAAGATCGAGGGAAGAAGTCTGGGAAGCGCAGTCGTTCTCGAGTTTCTTCTTTACTACATGACAAAACCGGAGTACCAGCTTAAGGTCCGGGAGGAGATCTATCTGGACAGCATGCTGGATCTGTTCTAGTTTTCGGTGATCCGCTTTATGACGTCCTCGTAGTTTCCTTCGAACCGGAAGGTATTCATGCCGGCTTTCCTCGCGCCTTCGGTGTTATCCTCTCTGTCATCCACGAACAGGCATTCCTCGGCTTTCAGACCGTATTTTTCTAGGAAAGTCTCGTAGATCTTTACGTCCGGTTTCAGCATGAGGTAGTCCGAAGAGACGAATACGCCGTTAAAGAAGTCGAGCGGCAGGAAGCGGGGGAAGTACGTATAGAAGAGGTCGCTGGCGTTCGACAGGACATAGATTCCGTACCCGTGGGACTTCACATACTCGCAGAATTCCCGTGCTCCCGTAAGCGGCTCCATGCAGATGTCCCAGCGGTCGGCGCAGTTTCTTAAAGCCTCATGGTACTTCTCGGGGACACGGTCTTTCACCAGATCGAAGCGGTCCTTATCCTTAATGTCGCCGCGGTCGCCCAGTGCCCACTCCGGCCCTTCGAAGAGCTCTTTCCGGATCACGTCTTTTTCTTCGTCAAAAGAGCAGAAAGCATCTAAAACAAACTCCGGATTAAAATCCAGGAGTACATTTCCCATGTCGAGCACTATATTTCTAATCATCAGATCTACCTTCACTTTATCAGAATCACCATATCGGCTAGATACTCTATTATACACTTTTTCCAGAAGGCGCCGCGTCGTATAAAAGGGCTTCTTTCTGCTCCGAAAGATGGGTTATGTTAGAATATTCGTAGTGCCGAATAAATTCAGATCGAAGATATCGCAGCACATACACTCCAGCTTTCATTGAGGAGATGCCATGAATATAGAAAGACCGAAGCCGACGGGAAGATATATAGTCGGGACCAGACTCTTTACAGTGAATACAGGGGTAAAAGAGATCCTCCCCGGTCATACGGATGAGATCCGGAGACTCTCGTGCCGGATCTGGTATCCTGCGGATCCGGAGGATGTCAAGGGCAGGAAGAAAGCCGAGTATATGAACCGGCATCTGGCAGAAGCCGTGAAGGCGGACTATGACAAGAGTACGGCATCTGGTGAAAACAGTATGGAGTGCTATGCCGACGCAGAATATGAGGGCGGTAAATATCCGCTTCTCATCTATAACCACGGCTACACTTCCTATAAGGAGACGAATTCTTTTCTCTGTATCGATCTGGCTTCGCACGGCTATGTTGTAGTGGCTCCCGAGCATCCTTATGAAAGCCAGGCTACGGTCTACGATGATGGGACGGTGATCCGGAAGGATACGTCAATCACGAAACGATGCTATGAGCCGATGATTCCGGCGCTTATTAGCGGTATGAAACTTCTTCGGAAAAAGGGAACTGACGAGGAGGTCTGCCGTGCTTTTGACGATTATCAGCACAAATACAGCCGCTTCATGATCGGGCGTCTGGATGCGTGGTGCGAAGATACGGAATTCGTCCGGGAATATGTGCTCCGCGAGTATGGGGATATCATCGACATGGAGAAGGGGATCGGACTTACGGGGCTTTCCTTCGGGGGAGCGGTCAGCTACTCGCTTCTTCGGAAGACGGAGCACTATACGTGCGGGATCAATATCGACGGCGGTCTCTTCGGAGAGTATGAGGACACGACGCTCTCATCTCCGTTTATGAATATCACGAGTGAGGAACACAGAAATCTGGTCACGGGTGCATATATCGATGCGAAGACGGACGTGTACGCGGCTACTTTTCAGGAGATGAAGCACCTGGGCTTTGCGGATCTGAAGTTCTTCATCCCAAAGCACGTCGGGAAACTTCCTCCCATGGTCCTTCACGAGAATCTGTGCAGGTGCCATCTTATGTTCTTCGACAAGTATCTCAAGGGCGAAGACGTCCATATGAGGATCTCGGAGGAGAAGGTATCTCTGGTCAGGCGTTAATGTCTTTGTAGTAAGATTCCGGTATCGTCTCTTTTCGGATGCACAGATCGTGATCAGTTCTTTTCCAGAGTTCTCTGACGGTATCCGTCATGGATCTGGCATCACAGACGTAAACGAGCGCATCGCCGAGCCTGCCGTACTTGACCGCGCCCGTGTACTCGAAGGCTTCCTTATAGTTCGGATAATATTCGGAGACGCACCGGTCGGACATGGCGCAATAATGCGTACGGAAGGGCGGTGACTGCAGAAGGTTTCCGTCATAGTCCCGGATGGTGATCACAAAGGGATCCGGGTTCAGGCGGTCCGGTATCCCGAGCCTCTCATCTACGGCATGAAGATATGTGTTCCGTTCGTGCCCTACGCCGATGAGAAGCACTTTGCCGTGTTCTTCATAGAGCCGGCTCAGACAGGAGTTTGCCGGTGCGGGAGATGCGCAGAGTTCTTCGCCCCTGACGAATTCTTCTGCACCCTGCCCGAATACGGTGACCGAATGTGTGGGGTGCAGGGAACGGACTCCGTCCTTACGGAATGCGGCTACCTTCGCGAGTGTTCCGATACAGGGTACCGAAGTTTTCACATCGTAATATGGGGTGGCCCGGACGACTTCGTCCCAGGTATGTGTCGGGATAATCAGGAGCCCCTGATTGAGATAGGCGCACATCGCATCGATCAGGCCGTCTGCCCCGCCCTCGATCGGTCCGACTGCACGAAGGGAAGCGTGTACAGTCACTTTATCGTCATGGCGTATCCCGTTATTCTTCAGAAATGAACAGATATCTTCTTTGGTCAGGATATGTTCTTGCTCGTGTATATTCATGTCTTCGGTTCCTGATTCTCTCTTCCGGGTTTTGATTGCTTCTGAGCATACATCATGGAGTCGCTGATTTTCAGAAAATCCTCGATCCGTCCGTAACAGTCCGTCTCCGTGATATAGGCTCCACAGCTATAGTCCATATTATATCCCACGGAGTTATTTCTGTTAAACGCATCGACCAGTTCCCGTAACCTCAGGAGAAAGCGTGACAGGTGCGTCTCGGAGTAATACGGTGCGAAGATATAGAATTCATCCCCGCCGGCTCTTCCCGCTATCTCGCCGGAATCGCAGCAGGCCGTGATACTGTCCGCGAGGGCTCTGATCGCACGATCGCCCTCGTAGTGCCCGTAAGCATCGTTGATCTGTTTGAGCCCGTCCATATCGATGACCATCGCGCAGACACTCGTCTTCTCGCGCATGTTGGAGAGAAGACTGCGCGAAGAATCGTCAAAACCGCGCCGGTTCAGCATACCGGTAAGGCCGTCCCGGATACTGAGATCCTCGAGTTTTCGGACCAGCTTGTGGATGTGGTTATTCTTCTGAAGCGTATGGAGCGTGGTGGCCACATTCAGCAGAAGGACATTGTGATACTCGTTAAAGATATCTTTCGATGCCATCTCTACTACTGCATATCCGAAGATCTTCTCGGCGCAGTGCAGGCTCATCACATAGTAGATATGAGGACGGTCCGAATCCGGGACCGGAAACATCGATGAACCGGTGAAGTGGTGAGGACTATTCGTATATTCCCTGTTCTTGTCGATCCAGATGATCGGGACGAAGTTCCCGGACGGCGCGGTAAAATCACTGTCATAGGCAGGGCATCCGTTCGCATCCGTATGGACCATCATGAAATAAGATCTGTACTCGCCAAAGGTTATGGCACTCGCGGCAAAAGCACTCTCGAGGGCTCGCACACTGTCTACCTTGTTCAGTTTCAGCATGGCCGATTCGGAATCAAAAAGCGCGATGCCCGACATTCTCGTCTCTTCGTGCATCCTGGAGATGATATCCATAACGTGCTGATAATCCAGGGGATCACAGCCACAGGACTGGGAGAAGATCGGTTTGGGGAGGACGCGAAGATCGTGCGCGCATACGTTTCTATTCTCCGAAAGATCGACCAGAAGGGAGATGGCTTTCCTGGCGACATCGAGTCTTTCTCTCGTGACCGAGGTAAGATGAGGAAGAAATTCCTGTCCTTCCACAGTACCGTCAAAACCGGATATGGCAATATCTTCTGGAACGCGGATCCCGCGCTTTTTAAATTCGTTGAGAAGTGACATCGCCATATAATCGTTAGCGCAGACGATGACCTCGGGGCGCTGCGGAAGAGACAGGAAATAGTCAGCCGCTTCGCCGCCCTTGTTGTACCAGAAATCACCTTCGAAAACTCCTGCGCCATCTTCAGGCATACCGTGATTCTTCATCACAGACCGGAACACGGAAAGACGGATCTGCGCATCCGGATGGGAGAAGTAACCGGACATATATGCGATCTTCGTGAAGTGGTGATGGTCTATGAAGTGTTCCACCATCGCACGAAGCCCTTCCGCATCATCAAAATCAATGTTGTGGAAACCGTCAACATGACTGCTTATGGAGACAACGGCGCATCGTGCGGTGCGAAGCTTCTTCTCGACCTTGACGGATACACCGTCCTCATAGTAACCTTCGCCATCGTAGATGATCCCGTCAAACTGATCGAGATCGATATAATCGAGCAACTCGGTATCGTAATCGCCGACAACTGAATTGACGATGCCGATTCTCCCCAGGCTGTTGAAGAACACCAGGTCGGCATCTGCTTCTTCAGCTGCGATGCTGAAGGCCCGGCACAGATTCCTCCTGTACCTGCTGGTAAGGCTATTCCCGAAAAATGCGATTCTTTTCCGCCGGCCCATGATACGCTCTCCCACATAAAGCATTTCCTTAGATAGTACAATCATAAGGAAACAATGTAATTTCGGAATGAATATGCTTTTACTATTCTGTAAATACTGTGACGGTATCTTTCCCGTCATTTGAGAAAACGATGATATAATCAAGTAGACAGGAGGGCGGGACTATGAAGTTTTCCGTGACGGCGGAAGGTATAAATGTAGTGAAAGATCTCACTACCAGATTGATTCCCTTTGAAGAGATCCGTCGTATCGAGATCGATCAGGAAAAAGAATCGTTCTTCATCACGAAGGATCACGAAGATTTCACAGATAAAAAACTCGGCGACATCCTGAATCATCCGCATGTATATAACGCGATTAGTCAGTATAACATCGCCTTTATCGATCACTTCCTGAAAGACTTTCACGAGAAGACGTATACGGAAGAAGAACTCGCGCCTCTTCTGGAAAAGACGAAAAAGATCGCGCAGGAGTGTGCGGATCAGTGCATCAAGGAACAATTCGGGGAAGAGTACTCTGTGCATGTATATCTGGATAAAGATTACGAACACTACCATCTGTATTTCATGCTTCTGAGGAATGATCTGCCAGTGGATCTTCCGAAGGATATGAGAATGGATGGCGGTTTACATCCCAAGGCTTTCGGAAGTATGACGGTTACGGATCTTCTCGAGTGGAAGACCTCTTCTCATTCCGGCGTGTACGGCATCGTGGAAGAAGTGGCGGATCCGGAGGAATGCCACTCCTATGTGGAAACGTGGATAAAGGACTACTTCGATTTTTTCAAGCGCAAAGAGAAGGAGCATGCCTCTCTTCAGAAAGCTCTGGCAAAAGATGCGGCAAAACCGAAGCCGATCCCGAAAGATCACCTTTTCCGTCGGTATACTATCTTCATACTCGGACTGTTTATCGCCTCGATGGGTGTGGCCTTTTCGACCGTGGCTGAACTGGGTACCTCACCGGTCGCATCGGTGCCGTATTCGGTTTTCCTGGCAGATGGAGGAACGACTCTGTCTTTCGGAGGATGGCTGAATCTTCTGAGTCTCATCCAGATCGGCGTGCAAATACTTGTTCTAAGATCGGCATGCGATTGGCTGGAGATCCTGATCCAGACGATCCTTGCATTCGTGTACGGCTATCTCACAAACTTTTCCTGCTGGCTCCTTCGTGATATATCTCTGACCAGGTACGAAGCACAGCTCGTTTTCATGTTGCTCGGCTGCGTCATCCTCGCGCTCGGCATCTGGGTACAGCTCAAAGGAGGCGTGGCGATGCTTCCGGGTGAGGCCATGAACCGCGCGATCAGTCAGGTGACGAAGAAGCGATATGAGAACGTGAAGATCTTCTTCGATGTCTTTTATATCTCGCTGTCGGCCTTGATCTGCCTGATATTCCTGGGAGAACTCCGGGGTGTCAGAGAAGGCAGTATCGTCGCGGCGATCCTGGTCGGAACACTCATCAAACTCTATAACTTTATCTTTTCGAAGGTACTAAAACTGTCAGAACCTCCGAAGTCGGAATAGCGGGAGGCTGCTTATGAACTACTACGGGTTTGCCTTAAGATCCCGATACATCAGGATCTCATCGTGGTACGTCCCATCATCGAAGCGCATGGCGTTATGACGGCGGCCGGTCTCGATGAAGCCGCATTTTCTGTAGAGAGCCTGTGCCTGCTCGTTCTCCGCGACCACTTCCAGATCCATCTGCTCCCAGCCGACCTCCTTGGCCAGCTCGACCAGGTAGTTGATCAAGGCGGTGCCGATGCCTAAGCCCCAGAATTCTTTGTAGAGAGCGATCGCCAGAGAACAGCGGTGCCGGTATTTTCTCTGTGCGCCGATACCGAAGACTCTGCCGACACCTGTGAGTTTCCCGTCTACGATGGCGGCCATCGCGATATTGTAAGGATTTTCAAGGCCTCTTCCGAGGAACACTTCTATGTCCTCGCGCGTGTCGTTGACTTCATCCGCGTTACGAATGAGAAATTCTGTTTCGCCGGAGGTCTTCTTCAGATACTCGACCATCTGATCCGCAAGATCCGGTCCGTTCGGGCGCAAGACGCATATCCTCCCATCTTTCAATGTGATCGTTCTTTTAGGGAAATGCATATCGCGCCACCTCGTTTCTTTCGTATTTTCTTTTATTGTAACTATCGAAAAGCACTGCGACAAGTAGTCCTGTGGTATACACAGGAAGGCTTCCGGAAATGGTATACTGAATTCAGTTCTGACATGAAGGTAGAAACAGTTATGGATAAATATGAGATGACAAATACGATCACGCCGGAAGAGTATCTGGCGATGCGCGCTGCCGTCGGATGGAGTGTTTTTCCCGTCGAACAGGCTATTGCGGGACTCAGTAACTCCTATGTATGGTGTATCCGTGACGAGGACCGTCCGATCGCTATCGGAAGAGCGATCTGGGATCACGGATATGTGATTTATATCGCGGATGTCATCGTTCTTCCCGAGTATCAAGGACAGGGACTCGGGCGCGTCCTGATGGAGAGCATCATGGCATTCATCCACGAGCAGCTCAAGCCCGGATACCGCTTTATGGTTAGCCTTCTGGCCGCCAAAGGGAAAGAAGAATTCTATCAGAAATTCGGATTCGAGAACCGTCCGAATGAGACGGTCGGCGCGGGCATGCACCAGTGGCTCGTGAACGAGAAGAGCGAATAAACGCAAAATGAGGAAATGATCGTGGTGGAGAAAGCGGAACCGAAAACTTTATATGTATCCGATCTGGACGGAACGCTGATGAGAAACGATGAGACACTCTCTTCGGAGACGGTTCGGATCATTAACGAACTGGTCGAAAGAGGTCTGGATTTCACATACGCGACGGCACGCTCGGTCGAGAGTGCGCGGCCGATCGCAGGAGGGCTGAAACTCAGGCTCCCCGTTGTTACGAGAAACGGTGCGGTCCTGGCGGACAATGCCACGGGAAAACACATCAGGAAAGCGGTCTTCACCGATGAGGAAGTGGCCCTTCTAAAAGCACTTCTCACGGACATTCCGTACTGCGGTTATGTTTCCTGCTTTATCGGCGAGGAGATGATCCGCACGACGATGGCGGGAGAGCATACCGTCGGGCTTCAAGGCTATCTCGATTACTATAAAGATGATCCGACCATGAAGTATATGGACACGTACGAGGAGATGTTCTGCGGTCTTCCGGGATATGTTACCTGCATCGGTGAAAAGGAAGAGATCGAGCCGATCTACGACCGCGTACGTGCGCATGACTGCTGGGAAGTGCTTTTCCAGAAGGATACGTATCGAGATGAGTACTGGCTCGAGATCTGCCCGAAGAACTGCACGAAGGCCAAGTCGCTCCTGAAGCTGAAAGAAGACTACGGATTCGACCGGTTAGTGGTTTTCGGGGACTCCTTAAATGATGTATCCATGTTCAAGATCGCAGATGAAGCCTATGCCGTGGCTAACGCGCGCGATGAACTGAAGAAACTGGCGACAAAAGTCATCGGATGTAATGAAGAAGATGCGGTCGCGCACTTTCTCGAAAATGTGATATTGAAAGTCTGAAAATGTGGTTAGTGCAGTCATCTTCAGAAATCTGCTAATGGAAAATAGTGAAAAAATAGTGTAAAAATAGTGAAAATATCCACCGGTTTTGATATACTATTGCTGAGGTGATTTGTCTTGATCAAGGTTACGCTATCCAATGAAATTCTCAAATATATAACGGACATCGATCAAAACCGATATAAGGTTTCTTCGGTCAAACTGGCTCCGTCGGTTGTCAACCGACTTCGTAAAAACTCCAAGAAAAAAAGTACATATTCATCTAACAGAATTGAAGGGAATCCTCTCTCTGAAAATCAAGTTGATGAAGTGATTGAACGTGATGAGCGAAAGCATTTTCTCAAACCTGAGCAGGAGATCCGAAACTATTTTCTTGTTCTGAACTATCTGGAGGAAATGGCCAAGAAAAAAGAAAGGTTCTCCAAGA
>JAFZLF010000015.1 GCA_017551625.1 Clostridiales bacterium
AAACTCTTCCGGGTAGATAAGGGCATTTTTTCTGAAACCGAACATGTTCCAGAATTGGCGCTACTTTCATACAAGTATCCGAAAGCGGTTATTACGATGGAAACGGCGTTCTATTTGTACGGCCTTACTGACGAGGTCCCGAATGTTTGTACCATGGCAACAAAAGGGAATCAGCTCCAATAGCAGACTCTCGTGTCAAACAGGTTTTCATGCCCACGGAGTTGCTCGGATTGGGTGTGACTACAATGGATTACAAAGGGTACGATATTCAGATATTTGATCGTGAGCGGATGCTTATCGAATTGGTTAGATATAGGAGTAAAATCCCCATCAACTATTACAAGGAAATACTGCGAAACTACAGGAGAATACTGCCACAGCTTAATGCTGAAAAGATTCGGAATTATGCAGAGTCTGTGCCTAAGAGTGATAAAAGGTGATCAAAAAAGGCCGGTTTTCGCCGATTTGGTTACCATTTGGTGTTTACCCTCTCTCCTTGAGAACTGTCGCTACGCGGTTCTGGATCGTGCTGACTACGGTATTTATATCTTTCTGACCCAGGAAATACGCCTCCGCCTCTTCTTTCACGATGCCCATGACCGCATCGTCAAGAACACGTACCTCATGCGTTCTTTCCAGTTCTTCGGCAAAAGCACTCTTCTCCTGTTCAGTCATCCCGCTTTCCTCACACAGGATGTCCACCGCACTTCGCGATACAGGGATCCCGCCGAGACTTTCCGCGAAGTTCATCTGGTTCTCCTTGCTAAAAAGCGTCCGGATGAAATCCCAGGATTCCTGCGCATAGGGAGTATTCGCGGAGATCGCAACAGTCATCCGGCTGTCGACCGACATTCCGGCCACGCTATTTTGTGTATCGCTTCCATCGGAGCCGGCCGCCGCTTTATCGGGTTTTGCCATGTCTGCCCCGGCCACGTCCCGATCCCCATATGCGTATACACCGCCCTTTCCGTTTTGAAGAGAGAGGCACTTCTTGTAGTCACCGGGAGAGGAAATAATGAACGGGATCATGGCCACCATCTCTTCACGAAGAAGCGTGGCCGGTTCTTTTGCCATGGCCTCTTCATACACTTCGACGTCAGGCTCTTCCACATGCGAACCAAACTTTTTCACCGTCTCAAGAAGCGCCGCAAAGGATGCTTCCGAGAAATCACAACGACCGCTCTGCGGATCGATATATCGGCCAAGCCTCTGCGAAAGAAGATCTTCCAGAAGATCTTCATATTCCGTTTCAGGAAGGATCTGCATGTTCTCTGGAAGAGTCGCGCTGATCACATCAAGATCCGAATCCGAAACTGCCGTGGTATCCGAAAGATATTTCCTGTTTCCCCAGAAACCATAAAGCTCCACACTCGTTGGAATATGGAATATCTTCCCGTTCTTTTCGTACGTCCGTAAAAGTGCACCGTAGTAGGAAGAATCCGAAAGCCCCGTCGCCCCTGTCAGAAACGTCATCAGATCCATAAGGATCCCATCGGACTGAAAGGACGGGGAACTACCGAAGTTTACAAGAATATCCGGACCGGTCCCCGCAAGCATATCCAGATACACCTTATCTGCAATTGTAGAGATCGCTTTTTCATAGGCACCGGATGCATTCACGTATGCAGAATAATCACGAAATTGAATACGCACCTTCTTTTCCGGAAGAAGGTTATATGCGACAACGGCTTCTACGAGATCGTTATCATTTTCACGCGCGTCACCGAGTACGATCACGGTTTTTCCGGCATGCGGATTCTTTGCTTCTTTTGTAAGCGTAACGAGTGAAACATGCATAACGAAATGTCCCTGTTCATCGATTGTCTCATCAGTGTATTTGATGAGGCGGCACGTATTTTCACCGATCATCGCGCCTTCCCCGACAATACCCACGTAGTTAAGATCCGTGTCACTCCAGAGAAGGAAGTCTTCTTCCTTTCCTATCTCGGTATTAATCCGGTGGATCCCGTCGGAATTCATCGCGTATATCCCCTGTGAACCCGCGCAGATACTATCCGCACCATTCGAGCCTGAGAGTCGGATCCGATCTCCCTTTTCCTTCAGTGTCTTCTGATCCAGTTCCTGAAGATAGTCATAGGTATTCTCCGGGTTCTCGTCGTCATAATTCCGTCCGCCGATAAAAATCTGATCACCTACCAGATAGACTTTCCCGCCGAAAAGCTCCGGAGAATAGCTTGCCAGTTCTTTTCCCTCCTGATTGAAAAGCCCTACCTTCTCATAGCTCCAGCACAAGAGTCTTCCATCCTTGAGCGACTCGGAGTAAAACAGTCCCATGTCCTGTGCGTCCGTAGGGAGCTCCACATCCTGATCCGCCTCTTTTTCTACGCCGAGGAAGTTCCCATCGAGATCGAAGATCGCGACACCCTCATCGAAATAGGTCATCCACTCTTCCCAGATCAGAAGTCTCTCTTCGTCCGTAAAGTTGTCGATCCCCTGTGCGCACAGATACTGCTTGTCATCCAGTTCCTTCGGCACTTTGTAACTCAGATCGAACTTGAAGCGCACCTGATCCCCCGTGATCTTCGGTTCATGCACCAGAAGCTGCTGCAGTTCCTTATCCTCTTTCAGTGGGATCTGAAGTTCCACTTCCTGCGCCGAAAAATAAGGATCCGTCTCCTTCACGACGCGGTATTCTTTCTGTTTCTTCGCTCCGGATCTATGGCATCCTGTAATTGACGCCAGTACCGCAAAAGCACACATGCTTGCTATGATCTGTTTTGTCAGGCGGCTGCATGCTACTACTGTATCTTTATGTATTACTCTTTTTCTCATTTCTTTTCCTTCTATTGTTTTCTTGGGATTTCTTCCCGCATTTTCTGATTCGGAGATTACATTCCTACCAACATTTTCCTACACTCTACCTCTCATTAAAGACATTTTGCGAGCGGTTGTTGATCGTCGCGATCACGCTGTCGAGATCTTTCTGACCTAGAAGATACGCGGGGATCTCCTCGTCCACGATCATCATGATCGCATTGTCGGACAGGAAGATCGTATCGACGGATTCGAGCGTCTGAAGGAGTATTTCCGGGAACTTCGCTTCCGGCGGATAAACAGAGAGATTGCGGGCGATGGCCATAGTATTAATCGAGTATGGGTAGAACAGACACGAATATCCGTTCCGGTTATTCTCTGTCTGTCTTTCCAACCGATATGAAACTGCCGCCCGGTTGATCGGGATCGTATCGATCGCTTTTTTCTGGATCTCTTCACTGAGGAGGATATCAAGCAGTGCATACGCGCCGTCTTTCACCGCGGACCCTTCCGTGATCGAGAAAGAATTCATGATATTGGCAGACGGACCGGTACCGTCTTTGGACGGGAGTCCGAAGATCCTGAGATTATCATCGAAGTAGTAGTTGGCATGCCCAAGGTCTTGAGTGCTACTGATGTTTTCGACGAATACTATATCCTTGAGCACTTCTTCTGCCTCAGGATCGAAGAGATCTCTGATATCCAGCGGCTCCACGGAAACGCCCACCGGAATCTTCTCCTTAAAAAACGCAACCATCTCCCGGAAGTCTTCCTGGTCGATATGCATCTTCTTATCTTTTACCCACTGCGTATAATTTCTCTCGAAACAGAGATTCAGGAAGTGCATCCGGCTGATATATTCCGTCACCGGCTCGCTGCCGTTTCGCTGGTTCTCTACAAAGGAAATGTATTGCTCGTATGTAAAGCCCACCTGATTCTCATCGACTTTGGATCCATCCATAATCATGCCGCAGATCGAAAATGACGTCGGGATGAAATACGTCTTCCCATCGATCTTAGAGGCATCGATGATTTGGGAATAGTATTTAGAGGCATCGTACGACTGTCCCTCCAGGTACGGCGTCAGATCCATAAGATACTGGCTGTCCAGCAGGTCGAGCGATTGCGCCGCGCCAAGAACTACATCCGGCCCGTCTCCGGAACGGATGTCCATGGATAGGCTCCCGCTGACCATCGCCATGGCATCGTACATCTGACGGTCACTCGTGTCGATATCATCTGTCACGTCACCTGTCTTCTGATATGCGTTCTGCTCGTAAAGCACCAGTTGCACAAAGTAATCCGGATTCTGCTCGTTAAAGGTCTTTAGCGCTTCGCCCTCGAAATACGAGACAGAGTCGCTGAGAGTTGCCACCGTAAGCACGGTCTTCCCTGCATTCGGATTCTTCTCGGCCTTCTCAAGGACATAGACGACCACAGGGTCCGGTAATAAAAATTCACCTTCCATCACCGGACTGCAGCCAATGATCACCCTGTTTTCATCAATGGAAAGCACATCTGCCGACTGGCTCTCATATCGGTTGATATTACAGTGATCGTAGTTCAGCACACATACTTCGTTCTCACTTGTCGGATCAAATTCATAAATCCCGGTTGCCTTGGTCAGATATCCTTTTCCTTCTCTGGTCGAGGAGATCTTCTGATTACTGCTGATCGGTTTCGCCTCTGTGACCTTGGTCATTCTTCCCGTTGCCAGATCAAGTTTGGCCAGTAACGGACCATTTCCTATGCAATCGATCAAGACCGTACCGTCACCCGCGCCATAAAGACCCTCCACATGTTTTACAACTCCCGGGCCGAAGACGTCATCGAATTCGACATTGTAGAGCGGTTCTCCATCCTTGGAAACATGGATCGCCAACCAGCCCTTCTTATCTTCTTTAAAGCTTGTAATACTGCCCACTTCATAGCCTTCAATAAAATGCATGCTGAAAAAATATACATCATCCGGATCGGTGCGGACTTCCTGTGGCGGCACGATCAATTCACCACTATCCGGATCGAATTCACAATAGTAAACGAACTCTTTAATCGTCATGTCCATGAGCTGGTCCTCCGATTGGATCGTTCCATCAAACGGCTGCGTCGTCGCAAAGTTCTCAAAATAGAAACGCAGGCCCTGCTCACCTTCACAGAAAGCAAGCGCTACTGCACCCGTCCCCCTTACTGAGTACATTACCTCGTAGAGATCGACCACCTGAAGAAGGTTCCCCTCCATATCGAAGATGCACATCGCATCATAATAATATATATCGTCGTTTTCGATTCTTCTTTCTACGTCATATAGAGTCACAAACCTGTCATTGCACATCCACATGCCAATCGGCATAACGTAAAAGTTTTCTTCTGCGACGAACTCGGGATCTAGCGTAATTCTTTTTGTAGTATAAAAGGGATCTGTTTCAAGGACCGTTTTCTTTTTCGCGCCCTTTTTCTTACAGGAAGACGCAGTCAGGCAGACTGCAGATAACATCATCGTTGCAAGTACGAACGCAATGATTCTTTTCATCTTTCTCATAGAAAAACAGTACCACCCATTCTCCTTTCGAAACCATATCGTCCATACCCGATTTCATTATAGACGCGGCTCTATCCGAAAAGCAATCTTCATAACGATAAAACGGGAAAAATCAACGAAACATTCCGAAACTTCCTCTGATATACTGTCATTAGAATAATCAAGCACGCAACCGAATACTGATGCCGACGAATGGGAGAGTAACTATGGAGAATCAGAGCGAAA
Source organism: Clostridiales bacterium (assembly GCA_017551625.1). Lineage (GTDB taxonomy): Bacteria > Bacillota > Clostridia > Saccharofermentanales > Saccharofermentanaceae > Scatonaster. The sequence continues at coordinate 5,540 of JAFZLF010000015.1, forward strand.
AGAAAATCGAGATGATGATGGTCCAACTGTTGTTTAGGACCAAACCGCCGACACCGACAGCAGAACAATTCCGTGATGCGATGTCAAAGTATTTCGGGGATCTGGGAGAAGCGCCATACGTGGAACCATCGAAGGATAGTACCGGAGATATGTTTATGTTTCCCATTCCGAAACACAAAGTAATCATGGAGAGCAAGCCGGAAGGCGTTCCGGTTATTGCCTCGTTTCTATCGGCAATGCCCGAGTCCGGAATCCAGATCGACGATATGAAACGGCAGCAATTCTGGGACGTACCGAACGGAAATGACATAATCAACGAATGCCGGCATACGGTTCTGGTGAATACGGTACTTGGTGCTGCCCTTCCGTATCAGGAACAGGCAGAGATCCTTCTGGCTCAGGTAGATGCGGCGCTGGAGTGTTATCCGGACTGCACCGGGTTATATGTACATCAAAGCGGCAAACTGATCACACCGGAAATGTTTCGCGCGCAAAGAGACTCCGGCCTGTCGGGGCGCTTCATCCAACTGTTCGTGAATGCCAGATTCTTCAACATACCGGACTCCGGTGAAATGCTCGTTGACACCTTGGGATTTCACGTCTTCGGCGGCGCGGACGTCCAGGTGCATTTTAAGGATATGGATCCGAACCATGTGGTGAACTATGTGTATAACATTGCAAGTTATCAGTTCAATAATGACTTCCCCATCAAGAGCGGCGACACCATCGACAGCATTGACGAAAACGGAAGGATGCAGACGACTCCGCAATGGCCGGTCCAGTACGAGGATTCGCTTGTCGACCCGCTAAGAACCGTTTTGGATATAAATTGCGGCGAGCACGCCGGCGGAAACAGGAATTGGCTCTGAAAATGTCGGGCTTCTCCGGGGAATGGCTCTAAAAATGTTGTGTTCGTCAGTCAAACGAAGGGTAGAATGTCACTTTTGCCCCGCAATACAGGCATCTTCCGACCAGTGGATCATCGGTGGACTGTTTGACATCCACCCCGCATTCCGGGCATGGTTTGGACTGTTTCTGAACCCGGGATTGGGAAGCCGGTGTTTTTACGGAACGGTTATTCACGATCTCTTCGATCTTCGCATCGAAGAGCTTGGGGTCGATGCCCTGCTCGATCATCACGCTATACATGGCCTGCAGTTTTACTTCCAGTTCTGCGAGCTTGCTGCTCATATCTCCGATCTTGATGTTGGCCTCTGCCACTTCCTGACCGGCACGGGAGTTTACGATCATTGGCGGTATATAGGAATTATTCTCGTACATGTTATTCTCCCCTTTCACCACTAGCTGGAATAGCGCCTTTCATTTTATATCGAAAAGGACTTGCTCCTTTATTCAGTTTAACGGGCCTGTAATTCAAAAGCAAGTACTGCCCCATTTGCTTCTCGCGGACTCTCACGGTACTTCGTTAACCACGTTAGTGCTTTTCGCGAAAAAGATATAAAATGAGAAAAGAAAAATATTTCTCTAACCACCCAATAAACCTCTTCCGCTATTCGTCTATAGGGCAGATGCGGATATTCAGGAGGTGAAAAAAGTGACAAACCAGGAACTCGAAAAGATCTACAATGACTCGTACCGTGCGGTGTACTGGACGGCCATGTCTCTTCTTAAGAACGAGGCCGATGCCGAGGACATCGTCCAGGAGACTTTCCTTTCCCTGATCAAGTCTTACGACACGATCCAGGATAAGAGCAAGGTCCACGCCTGGCTGAAGAAGACGGCGGCCAATAAGTGTCTCGATCGGATCAAACTGACGAAGACAGTCAATGTAGAGGACGAATTCTTCGACAGCGTCGAGGATGTTCCGGAAGATTTTCTTCCGGACTCTCTTGTCGAGTCAGCCGAGATGAGAAAGGTGATCATGGACATCATCGAGAATTCCTTGTCGGAAGACATCAGAAGAACGCTCATACTCTACTATTTCGACGAGATGACGACGAAAGAGATCTCTGAAGTTCTTGGTGTTCCCCTGGGAACAATTCTGTGGCGTCTCAGTTACGCCAAAAAGAAAATCAAGAAGGAGGTAGAGAAATATGAAAAAGATAATGACACCAAGTTGTTTATGGTCGTGCCGTTCTTAACCAATCTGTTTATCAAAGAAGCCGAGCAGGTGCCCTTCAAGCCCATGCCCGCTTCCTTACTCAGTCACCTGTCCGCATCTACTGAGGCTTCCACAGGGGAAGCCATGTCAAATGCTTCGGAAGCAGTAAAGAAAGGGACAGGTATCATGATGAAAAAAGCAATTATCGGATCAATCGCGGCAGTCGTTGTCGTCGGTGCTTTAATAGGCATCACAATAGGATTTACACAGAATTCATCTTCTAAAAAGAATGATGATAATGCACGCAGAACGAGTCAAAACGGGCGCGGATCGATCGACTCGGATGACGGGTCCTCTGCCCCGATCCTCTCGGAAAAACATGAAGAAGATATCTACGGGACGCTCACGGACGGTTCGATCCATGTCTGCATGGATGATATGACCCCGGAGGAGTGCGTCGAGAACCTCTGGAACACCACCGATGTACATACAGGTATGACACGTGAAGAATATTGCGAGAAGATCGTATTATCGGACGATCTTAACCTGCATTATTATGATAAGTTTTCCTGGATTTTCGGAAGAAACGACGCAAAGCGCTTTATCGCTACAGTGGAAGTGTACTCGAAAGACGAGTGTGATCCGACATTCCATTGCGACGATGACTATTCGTATGTCCATATTCTGATTCATCTCGATGACGAAGCATTCACAGAAGAAGTGTTCGAACTGATCATCGACCGTCTTCTGGCAGAAGGATACGAAGTCAAAAATGATGACGGAAAAGTTTCGACCCAGAGAACCGTACGGTTTAAGGGAAACGGAAGAGCTTTTGACGCGCGGGCCTACTTCCTGACCGATTATGTCATCGACTTTATCATCCCGCTCACCGGCAAATAGTCGTTTCGGAAAGACTGTTCGAAAAATTTTTCAAAACATCCAATATTTCACATCAGTTATTCGTCTATAGGGCAGATGCGGATAAACAGGCGGCAAAAACGCAGCCTGTTACCCGTATCGATGGAAGCTGCTTCTTCGGAAAGCAGAAAGCCCTTAACGCTATAAGTGAGCAGGAAAGGAATAAGATTATGAAAACGAAATCAATCATCAGAATCATCGCAGTAACATTTACAGTAGTATCGATCATCGGAGCCACCACCGCCTGTAAAAAACAGAATTCAGGCAAGGAAACCCGCTCCAAGATCGAAGAATCGACAAGAAACGGGAATTCTGACAACACAGATCTTCCGCCGCTGACAGAGTCGACCGAAGTTCTTGCGGAGACCAGAGCGATCACCGACGATTCGATCATCCTCCGTCTGGACGGGATGACAACGGATGAGATCGTCGACGATCTCTGGCGGGCGACCAATGTACAAGAAGGCACATATAGCGATGAGTATTACGAGAAGATCATCACGGACGGCTGCACGCTTACCAAGAGAAAAGATGACGATTTCAGCTGGTTCTTCTATGGATCTTCTTCTGACACCACATGCTATATCAGCAGGATCTCTGTCTTCTCCGGCATGAAATGTGATCCGACTTTTGACGGGACCGGCCATATCGCCTTGGAGGTGCATGTAGAAGATAAGGATTATGCCTTCGAGGTAGCGGAAGCGATCGTAGCCAAGATCCAGTCGGAAGGTTTTGAGATCAACGCAGACAGAAAAGGGGAAGACTCCTGGTACGTAGGATTTCAATGCGACAGAAAAACCTGCACGTTGCAAGTTAATCATGTGGGAGATTATGTGATTTCCTTCGATTTCCCGCTCAACGGCTAAGCGCTTCTGATCGAAGAGGCACATCATATCGTCAATTGAGTCTGACCACATTATTTTGTCCAATGAAACTTACATGGTATGATATAGATATGGCAAACTTGGGTATGGGGATATTGGAGTTGTGTGTATGAGTGAGAATAATACGAATCCGAATCAGAACTGGCGGACGGAAGAAGAGGCGATCGCTCTGGCATCGGGCGTGAGCGTAGAAGAAGCGGCGGCGATGGTCGCAGGCGCTCCCGCGGAAGACCGAACGAAAGAAAGGAATGCGGTGGCAGCCGCATTTCGCGAGGAATTAAAGCACGCCGGTGAGCCGGGTGCAAAGGTGATGTCAGCCGACAGAGAGCTTCGTTACTGTCTGGAGCTGCAGAGAGATCGTATCGCGGACAGAAGCCTCGTTCTCGAAGACGAGATGACCCCGGGCGCAAACTTTAAGGAAGGCCTCAATAAAGTCCGTTCCTGGACCGATGGTCAGTATGAGACCTCATGGTCCGTCGGCTTCGTCGATCACAAGAAGACATTTTCCCGCGCCAACATGAAGACGTATAAGCACAGAGAGCCGCAGGCGATCTACGAGACGGTCGTCGACGTGCGTGCGGGCGAAGATGTCAGTTCGGATACATACTGCTGTCCGAACTGCGGATCGGTCTCCACGATCAGGGAACTTCAGGAAGGATGCAGCCAGTGCGGCACCTCATTTAAGATGTCGGAACTGTATCCGAAGGTAACGAATTACTTCTTCTCCTATGACCCGAGCGGAAGGAAGGATCCGATCTGGAAGACGATTATCAAGTTCGGTCTGTATGCCCTTCCCGTGACGATACCGCTGTTTCTTCTTATCTTCGTTCTGGAAGACCACTTCGGCGCGCTGCCAGGCGGTAAATTCCAGATCACTCCCCAATGGCTCATCTTCTATATCATCGGAATGGTCATCACAAGTCCCATCTTCGGATACTTTATCTGGATCCTCTCGATATTCGGCGCCGCAGGCCGTCAGATCAGTACCGGCGCACCGGCATTTTCCGTGGGAAATTCCAGAAAGAGATTCGCCGCGAAGATGGCAAAGATCAGCTCGGAATATACCTTCGAGAAATTCTCTTCGAGGATCACTTCCCTTTTCAAGCTCGTGGTTTTTTCCAGCAGCCGCGAAAACCTTCCGTTCTACGAAGGCGGCGATATGAAAGAGGAATTCGACAACGTGATCGACTGTTCTTTCAGCGGGTGGATGTCCTGTAAGAAGGTCAAAGAGGAAGGCAACCATGTCTATGTCACAGGCGATCTGTTCGTGGAAAACACGCGTGATCTGGGAGATCGGATCAAAGCCGGTCGCGAAGCTTACCGGATCAAGGCGGGGCGAAGGACCGATGTGCCGATTACATCGAACTTCTCGATCGCGAAGATCCAGTGCCGGAACTGCGGCGCGAGCTTCAATGCATTTAAGTCCAGGAACTGTCCGTACTGCGGAACGAAAAGCGAAGTGGAATGCGAGGACTGGGTGATCTACGAGATCCGGAATATAGGAAATACGTATCTGATCAAGCCCCTGATCATCACATTTTCGATCCTTGCACTGGTCGTGCTGGCGGAGCTTTCTAACTTCGGTTACATCTGATAGAAATGGTGCTTCACACCAGAGAAAATAGGCAAGCCGGCGCGCGGCGCCGGGAAAGAACGGAAATGGCGCGTGGCGTCGGAGGTTTCTATGAATCTGATCATGAATCTGTTTATGAATCTGAGTTCGGAGATAAAAACGGAGAACCTGCCAAAAGTGATCCTCGCGTTGGGCGGCATGCTGGCGTTATTTGTTCTTCTGATGTGGTGGAGCAAATCTACAGAAAAGAAAGCCAAGGCTCGTGCGCAGGAAAAGTATAAAGACTATACCGGCCGGGCTGAGGGAAGGATCCTCGAGCATCACTGGGTCCATGTCAGTTCCGGACGCCGTGATCCGGAGACGGGAAAAGACGATGTTGATTCGTATTTCATGGTCACATACGAATTTGAAGCGAACGGACAGACCTATCGGGGCGAAGGCGAGGCTTCCGCGTCATTTAGGGGAAGAAAGACCCAGACGATCTGCTATGACCCCTCAGATCCGAACCGGAACTGTTCTCTTTACTATCTGAATTCGCAGACCCAGTCCGCAAGTTGTTTACGCGTCCTTATCTATATGCTTGTAAGGTTCGCGATTCTTCTCGGTGTGATTTACCTGATCTTGAAGATTTCCGGCAAGCTCTGAACGTTCACTTCACGCAGAAGTATCAGCCCGCTTCTTCCGTCACATCGGTCTCGGGCGGGATCACTTCCCATGTCTTGGAATCCTTGATATACCCCATGAACGGGACATCCACTCTATATTCATTTACCACCACAAAATTATCCGGCATCCGATCGAATCGGAAGATACAGCAAGGGCATGCCGGTCTTCCGATATCCGGCAGTTCCACATCACATGTCACTGTTTCAGTCTCGATCTTTAAACCGTCAATATCATAAGCTATCTTTGTGATGGCTACTTCGCGCACGTGGACATATTTGCCTCGGGCATCTTGCTGTCCGATACTGATTATGAAATAGACATAGCCGTTTTCTTCCAGGATATAATAACCGGCCTCTAACGCAGGCTCAAATTCTCTGCCAAGCAGATCGGAGACTTGATACTTGTCAAACTGAACAGTATTCCCTATTGCGATCGAATCGAGTGAACTGGAACAGAACAGCAGTGTTTCCTTAAGTCCTTCGACATGTGCAACGGCAATACCTGCCTGAGAAAGTATGGGTTCATGTAATTTGTTTGTGGTCTCCTTGGCCGCGATATCGCACACCCATACCTCGGATCCATCATCTATCGTCCATATATATATATTCGGGCATTCTTGTCTTGCATAAGGGCCTACCTCGTTGATGATATCTTCGAGTGTGTATTCATCGTTGATATTCGCGAAAGCTTCCAGCGGGACCGGTGTACCGGTCGGTAGCGGCGCCGTCTCAGATGTAGTGGACTCGGTTTCTTCCGTCACGGTCGCAAGCTCAGTCTCGCTTGTAGTAGTGGTGGTGGTGTATACAGGTTGTGTGGTAGTCGTCGTTGTCTGTTCTTTCATAAGTGAACACCCTGACAGAAGCACAGTAGCACTAAGCAGTACTGCAACCGACACACATATAGATCTGTTTGCGTGATTTATTCCTACTCTTTTCATAATCCCTGCCCCCTCTCCAAAAATGCTATTATATTTTCCGGAGAAAAGCAAGGACATGGGGGAAGTTACGAGGTCGGCGTATTCTTGAACCTCTCGTTGATTTGAAAAAACTTGCATTTCTTTCATTTTTCGTATAGGCTTTTCTCGGTGAGTATTTGCCGCGAGACGATTTATGGAAACTGCGAACAGGAGTCACGTGGCAGAAGACAAGAGGAGAATGACCATGGATGTAGTTTGTCTGGATATGGAAGGTGTACTGGTCCCGGAGATATGGATCGCTTTTTCGGAGGCCTCGGGCATTCCCGAACTGCGCAGAACGACCCGCGATGAGCCTGATTACGATAAGCTCATGAGATGGAGGATCGGTATCCTGAAGGAGCACGGTCTCGGTCTTAAGGAGATCCAGGATGTCATCGCCACGATCGATCCGCTCCCGGGTGCGAAGGAATTTCTCGATGCTCTCCGTGCGGAAGCTCAGGTCATCATCCTCAGCGATACTTTCACACAGTTTGCGATGCCACTCATGAAGAAGCTCGGTTATCCGACACTCTTCTGCAATACTCTCGAGGTCGCAGACAACGGCGAGATCACCGGATTTAAGATGCGTATCGAGAACAGTAAACTTACCACTGTAAAGGCCCTGCAGTCGATGGGATTTGATACGATCGCGGCAGGCGACAGTTTCAACGATCTGGCCATGATCCAGGCGAGCCGTGCAGGCTTTCTGTTCCGTTCGACCGAGCGGATCAAGAAGGCATATCCGGACCTCCCCGCTTATGAAGAATTCGACGAATTTCTTGAGGCGATCCGCGGCGCACTTCGAGGATAAAACAGTTTCTCTTAACGCTGGACTTTGCTGATAAAGTGTCCATCCGAAGGACACATCGTTTATCAGAAAACAAGATATAAGCAAAAAAAGATCGGCTGCCAATTCTGACAGCCGATCTCATTTGCATCGAAATCGTGATTCGAATTAGAAAAGATCTACAGAGTTTCCGTTGGTGTCATAGATCTTCTTCTCAGCAGCAACTACATAAACATCGCCACCGAGCTTCGCAGCTTTCTTCTCGATCGCCTTGATATCGATCTGCTGGCCTTCTACCTCGAAGATGATGTTGCCGAGCTTCTTAGCAGCAGCCTTAGGAGCAGCCTTCTTAGCAGCTGTCTTCTTAGCAGGAGCCTTCTTTGCAGCAACCTTCTTAGCGGCAGGCTTCTTGGCGGCAGGCTTCTTGGCAGCAGCCTTCTTAGCAGGAGCCTTCTTAGCAACCGGAGCCTTCTTAGCCTCAGCCTTTACTTCTTCCTTCTTAGCAGCCTCGACCGGCTTAACCTCAGCAACAGCCTTTACTGCATCTTTGTTTGCACTCTCTTTAACCATTTCGAGAATCCTCCATTTAGTTTTTATATGATATAAAATCATGCAAAATAATTTCGCATCTGTTTCCAGATGCGAACTAATTATAGCACAGTCATATTTTTTTAACTATGTACAATCTGCCGATTATTTAAGGGGTTTTCGTCACTTTCGTGAAGTAATTTCTACTACAAAATCAGCCAATCACGATGCGCTCCAGTTCAGATGAATTCAGCATCGCGCACTTCGGATCGTTACATCTTTTCACGCTGAGAATGTACACGACACTCCAATAATACTCCGCGATCTTCCCCGCATCTCCTCTGGCGAAAGAGCCGTCTTTCTGGCCTTTCTTCACGATGTCACACATCATATCAAACATCGCATTTCCTTCATATCCGCGACCGGTTGCCATATCCGAAGTCGCAAGGATCATGTAGTAAACATATGATTTATCTTCGACGATTTTCTTTAAGATCAGATCAGAAACATAACGGAGTTTCCGGATCGCCGGCACATCCATCTCGCCGATCTTCAGCAGTTCTTCACTCGCAACAACCTCCTGTGCAAAATGTATCGATTCACAATACAGATCTTCTTTCGATTGGAAGTACAGATAGATCGCGCCCTGAGAGATCTTGATCCCTTTCGTCAGCTCACTGATCGTCGTTCCTTCGACTCCGTTTCTTGCAAAAAACGGGATCGATTTCAGAAGGATATTCCTCTTCGATTCTTTTCTGATCTTCTCGTTTTGTTCTCTCGATTTCGGCATGATCTCACCCTCCCCCGGAATCATATATTCGCGCTCCCGAAGCACGATATCAGGCTATCTGAACGTTGACTGAATGATTGTTCATGATTAGATTAACATGTGCTCATTCGTCACGCAACAGGCGGATCGAATATGTATTCTGATTGTAAAAAAACACCTGTGCTCACGCAAAAGAACTAATCAAAAACATGGTTATACCACAAGTAGAATCACCTGTCAGAAAAGCATCCTACGTGATAAGATGAGTATAGAAACAATCAGATCCACACACACCAATCTAGTTAAAAAGTACGAGGTATAGATGCAGATCATTTACTTTTCAAAAGCAGAAAACAAAGAACACTGGATCAAGGAGATCAGCAAGAGCGATTGGCGCGCGGCAGTATTTCTCGCCGGCATTCTGCGCGAAGAAAAACTGAAAGAATCATTTGGTGATTCGACCGAGTTTCTTCTCCTCGTCGAAGGCGAGAAACTGATTTCCTTCTGTACATACGCAGATAAGGATGAGATCGACGATTCCTCCCTCACACCTTGGGTCGGATTCGTGTATACCTTTCCGGAATACCGCGGGATGCGGCGCGTCGGAAAACTTCTCGAACATGCTTACATGATCGCAAAAGAAAATGGTTTCAAAATAATCTATATTTCTTCTGAAGAAGAAGGTCTTTATGAGAAATACGGCTTCACTTTCTGGAAGATGATGAAGAATAAATGGAGTGAAGAAACACGCATATACCGTATGCCCATCGTCAATAGGGATTACAGTGATGTCATCGGAAAAACTGTAAGCGGAACGATCGACCGTCCCATCAACTCCGCGCATCCGAATCATCCGGACATGATCTATCCGATCAACTACGGATATGTCGACGGTATCTTCGCAGCCGACGGTGATGAACAGGATGTATATGTCTTCGGAACTGAAGAACCGCTTTCAAAATTCGAAGGAAAAGTCGTCGGTGTCATACACCGTCTCAACGACTGTGAAGACAAATGGATCGTCTCCTTAGACGGCAATCCCGTCGATCGCGACACCATCCTCCGCACCACAGAATTCCAGGAACAATACTACATGAGTGAACTCTATATTTGAATATGTTTTCTCGCCGGTCCTCGACACTTCGTGTCTGCGGAATCGCTCCTTGGGTTCCAGTCTCTTTGGGGTCTCCTTTTGCCTTGAAAAGAGACAACTTGGAGACTCAGTCTCTTTTGGGTCTCCTTTTGCTTTGAAAAGAGACAACTTGGAGACTCAGTCTCTTTTGGGTCTCCTTTTGCCTTGAAAAGAGACAACTTGGAGACTGAGTTGTGTGATGATGAATCATCGATATCAACACGCAAAGGTGACACAGCCTTGCAAAAAGAAAAGAAAAGAAAAGAATACATCTCTCGACGGCGAGTTTTGCTAAGCAAACTGTTTGAAGCCGAAGAGAGATGTATTCTTTCTTTTTATCAACTTAGGATCCCGTGAAATCGTACTTTCTCACACCCAGCATCCAGAACTTATAGCTCAGGTAGAAGAACAGTACGCCCAGTGCAGGTGCGCACCATGTGAGGACCGGAACACTGTCCGACTCCAGGATCGCAAGGCTCGGATAGTACGCGACAAATGCGATCGGGATCACGAATGTAAAGAGGATGCGGAAGACGCCGTGGAAGATGCTCGACGGGTACTTCGCAAAGTCCTTGAAACGGAACATGATGACCATGACATATCCCGAACCGACGATCCAGAAACATGTCGCCGCCGCTGCGTTCATAATGGCGATCATGAAGAGGGATGCTGTCAGGAGGAACAGCATCAGTTTCAGGATCAGAAGCGGTGTCACGGGGATACCGATATTGACCCATGCATAGATCAGTGTACCAGCTCCAAAAGCGAACTGGCCGAGTCCTTTGACATCGAAGACTTCCGACATGAAGTAGAAGAACACATTGATGGGGCGGAAGCAGTACTTGATGAAGTCACCGCTCTGCACCTGAAATCGGAGGTTCCAGTTGTTGTCGAAGAAACACTGCACCGGCGTCAGGGCCAGAAGCGAGAATCCGTACAGAAACAGCATGTGATGGTAGTCCCAGCCGTTGATGGACGGGAAGTTCTTAAAGAGGATCAGGAACGTTACAAATCCCGAGAGATTCGTCATGATCATGCCGATCGTCGAGATGATAAAATCCGCACGATAGCTCATCTTGCTCTTTAAGTCCTGCACTAGGATCTTCCTGTATATGCTCGCATAGAAGCGGAAGCCTCTCCTGTGCTTCTGTTTTGTTAATACATTTTCCATATCAGCCTCCGTTAACAGTGATTTTCCTGACGGAATAATTCCAGAAAAGTGTGCCCGCAAGTGTCAGGATCAGCGCCCATGCAGCCTGAAGTCCGAACATCGGAAGTAGTCCCTCGATCGTATCCGAGCCGTTCTTCTCCAGAAGGATCGTAAGCGGGATGTCGTAGACCGCACGGAAAGGAAGATAGTCCACGACCTGACGCAGACCCTCCGGGAAGAATGCCAGTGGGATCGAAGCACCGGAAAGGAGGAGGACGATGGTTTCCTTCACGATGTTGATTCCCCATGTCGACTCGGTGTAGAGGCAGATCGTGGCGACGATCATCTCCATGCTGAAGTTGACGATCAGGGCCAGCACTGTCGCAAGTGCGAACCATAATAGATTGATGCCCATCGGGATCGCGCCTTTTGTGACGATCAGGACGACGATGAATGTCGGCACAAATGTCAGTGCAAAGAGCACTACGTGCGATCCGGAGTAGCTCCAGAAGGTGTACTCACGGAAGCGCATCGGCTTGAGAAGATCGAGGATGATCTTTCCCGACTGGATCGACCGGCTCATATCCCAGACGACAAACATCTCGAGGAAGTTAAAAAGAGCCGTCGCAAGGATCAGGTAGATCATGGTATCGGTGAAGGTCATGCCGTTCACGACGTCCGTTCCCGCCGAAGCGTAGATCGCCTTCCAGAGGAAGTAAACCAGTACCAGGTAGATCAGGTTGGCAAAGAGCGTGACCGCGGTGCCGAGGCGGTACTGGAGAGATTCCATGATCCCTGCCCGGGTCAGCGCCAGATGTCTTTTCATATTCATGTCACTCACGCTCCTTCGTAGATCTTCTTAATGACTTCTTCGGTCGAGATCTCCTGCAGCTGGATGTCCTTGATCTTATGCTCCTTCTGCTTTCTCAGGATGACCTCCATGACGTCTTCCTTCGATTCGTCGATGACGCGCTCTTCCCACGTGTCGTCGGAGAGGCGCATACGAAGCGTCCGATAAGAGCCGAAGTAGGACTTCAGGTGCTCGATGTCGTTATCGTAGATCTTCTTTCCTTCGTCGATGATGACGATCCTCTTGCAGAGAGCGTCGACGTCACCCATGTCGTGTGTCGTCAGGATAACAGTCGTCCCCTTCTCCTGATTGAGGCCCTTGATGAGGTCACGGATCTTCGACTTCATCGAAACGTCCAGACCGATAGTCGGCTCATCGAGGAAAACGATGGCCGGGTTGTGGAGGAACGCCGCCAGAATGTCGCTCAGGGTTCTCTGTCCGAGCGACATCTGACGAACAGGCTTGTGGAGGATCGGCTCGATATCTACGAGCGAACGGTATAGCTCGATCATGTCTTCGTACTCCTTCTTCGGCACCATGTAGATGTCGCGGAGAAGCCGGAAAGATTCGATCAACGGGAGCGACCACCACAGCTGGCTCCTCTGTCCGAAAACAACTCCGATATGCTCGGAGTTCTTCGTTCTTTCCTTATACGGCACGACGCCGTTGACGAGGATCTCGCCGGATGTCGGCTCGAGAACGCCGGTCATCATCTTAATGGTCGTCGACTTCCCCGCGCCGTTCGGACCGAGGTAGCCGATGATCTCCCCTTTTCCGATCTCAAGCGTCACATCTTTTACCGCGGAGATCGTCTTATAGTCACGCGAGAACAGGTCGCGGATGCTGCCACGGAGCCCTTCGTGGCGGTTCAGGATCTTAAAATCCTTGCAGACATTCTTCATAACAATTGCGTTTTCCATTTCATTCCCTCTCTAACTTTAAATGTGTTTTCCAAATATACTTTCCTAACATGTTTCTTTATGTGTTGATCTGACGCAGTTCGGGATCAACGCGTATTTCGAAAAAAGTAGTGACCGCATAACGCGGCCACCTGAAATAAGTGATTGCGTTATAACTGCTTTTCCATATAACCGCATGTAAACGGGAAGAAGTCGAATTTCTTCGTTCCGAGATGCGTGAAGCCTTTTGACTCGTACCAGCTGCGCAGGCGCTGATTCTCTTCCACGATGCCGATATTCATCTTCGTTCCGCCGAGTTCCCGTACTCTTGCGAATGCATCCTGAAGAAGCTTATCTCCGATGCCGTCGTGACGATGCTTCGGAAGCACGCAGAGGTTATTCAGTTCCCACTCTTTATCGCTCAGCTTTGCCAGGGAATAATAGCCCAGCATCTTTTCGGATCCTGCCGCACCGTCGGACTCTGCGCCAGCTGCATCGCTTCCCGCGGAGAAGAATCCGTACATCGGCCGTTTCTCGACTTCGAGCTGATACATCAGACGGTCTTCCGTTGTCGCGAAGGCCGTGAAGCGCGGCGCATTCTCTCTGGTGAATCCGAATTCGTCCGCCACGGACATGAAGCTTTCCGTGATGACGCTCACGCACTCTTTAATATCTTCTTTAGTGATTGTTCGTATCATGATCCTTCTCCTTTCTTTTCATGTTCGAAAAGCACTGTTCCCCGGCGCTTATCTTCCGCTCCGGCGCTGGAGCGTCGATTTCAAATTCGGTCTTGCTTTTCCTTACATTTGCAAGTATATTGTATGTAGAAGTGCATTTATAGACGAAATGTGCGAATATTTTATAACAATCTTCTACCACTTTGGAATATAGTTATAATTCTGTGGAATATCGACTGAAAGACGAGGTAATTTATGAACCGTGACATCATGGGTCTGATCGTAAAAAGAGATGACGGCTCCGAGATCGTCAATTACGATGATCCGCAGTTTCCTTCCTATGTATTTGAGGGCTGGGTGAAGCCGAAGGTCACCTGGGAGCGCGTTCCGCATTTTCACGAGGACATAGAGATGTGCACCGTAACGAAAGGAAAGATGGCCTACTCCGTAAACGGAAAGACTGTCATGCTCCATGAAGGCAATACGATCTTCATCAACAGTAACCAGATCCATTATAGCATGTGCATCGACGACGTCGGCGCGCGGTATGTTATTGCTGTTTTCCACCCCGGCATCCTCAATGCCTCGGTCGCCGTCGAGATGCAGGCGATCCGCCCGATCACGGAGAACAAGGATCTTCCCTATCTTCGTTTCCGCGATATCGACGAGATGACCGAAGAGGTCGAACGCCTGATGCGGTCGCTTCTTCCGATCCGGCACTGTGCCTTTGAACTGACGAAGCAGTACTTCCAGATCTGGGATAACGTAATCAAGCGCTCAGAGATCATCGGCGCGCTCGCTCCGGAAGAAACGCCGGATGCACGTATGCAGACTTTTAAGACCATGATGGGATTCATCAGTAACGAATTCCAGCGTCCGCTGACACTCGAGGAGATCGCGGGATCCGCCAACATCAGCAAATCCCTCTGTAACCTGCTCTTCAAGCAGTACGTCAGTGAATCGCCGATCAGTTACCTCATGCATTTCCGCGCGCGGAAGGTGGCGGAGTATCTGCGTTCGAGTTCTCTGAGCATGACGGAGATCGCTTCTCTTTCGGGCTTTACCGGTGTCAGTTATATGAGTGAGACCTTTAAGAAGTTCTTCGGAAGCACTCCGCGCGACTACAGAAAGCAGTGGATAGAGATATCTCAAAGCACACAGAACACGAAAACATGAAAAGGCGCCCTGCTGCGGGCGCTTTTTCATAGGAGGTATATTGTATCGGAGGAATACGAGATAGGGAATCAGCCCAGGAGCCAGATCACTTCGTACATGAACTGACGTACATAGGTGTCGCCGAAGTCCTCGAGGTCGATGCCGTTGGTGGTGCTGTTATAGATGCGGGAGACGATCTTGTTGTTCTGCAGGAACGAGGGCATCGCTTCGATGACGTCGTGGATGAAGATGTGGGCGTAGATTTCTTTCGCCATGGACTTCTCGGACATACCCTCGATCAGGTGATTCTCGGAGATTTCTTCTGCTGCGGTCACGCATGCATCCTTATCCAGAGCGATCTCATCGATGCCGATGTTCATGGTCTTGATCGTGGTATGCTCTACGAAGTTTGCCTTCTTCATCTTGGTGACTCCGCACTTCATCATCACTACTGCTGCGATTCCAACTACTGCCATAACCTTGATCGTTCTTCTCATTTTCCTGTACCTCGTTTCCTGAATTCCTGTCGGCCTCTGTGCTTGCGGACCGTTTGTTTCTTGATGATTTCATTCTAGATTCCGGGGCCTTCCCGTCCCATCGATGGGACTTACGAGGCACTTACACTTTTGTAAGGTACGTGAAAGGATGCGTAAGAAAGGAAATACAAGGACCTAATTCCGAAGACCCCCACGATGACATCAAGTTTTTTTGTCGTATAATGAATAGGTACTTACGACAAGAAAAGAAGGACGGTATCAGCGATGGCAACATTGTGCAAGAACTGCGGCGCGCCGGTGGTTTTCGACCCGGTCACGCAGAAGGTCGTATGCCAGGCCTGCGGAGGCTCCTGGGAAGCGGAGGACATCGAGTCCACCTCGAAGGAATATACTGAGGACCGGCAGGCGGTCTCTAAGGAAGAGATCCTCGGCGTCGATGACAGCCTGACAAATGAATTCTTCGATTGCTATGTCTATACATGCAGTTCCTGTGGAGGCGAGATCAACATCAACGGGACCGAAGTGTCGACCAAGTGTATCTACTGCGGCAGTTCGAGTGTCGTTTTCTCCCGTATTTCCAAGGAAAAAGCACCGGAGTTCATCATCCCGTTCCAAATCTCGAAGGAAGAGGCCGTTAACTCGATCAAGGCGAGGTTTAAGAGAGGCATCTTTATACCGAAGGATGTCAAGAATTTCGAGCCGACCGCTGTGCGCGGCATCTATATTCCTTACTGGCTGGCGAACGCCTACCACATCGAGGCAGACGTATACTCCGGCCAGGTCAAGCGGGGCAAGCAGACCGTGACCCGTTACTGGGGACGCGCGGGCAGGATGGCGGTCACAAATCTTCCGGTCGACGGCTCGCTGATGCTCTCGGATGAAAGTTCCCAGCGCCTCGAGCCCTATGATTTCTCGGAGTTGAAGCTTTTCGACGAGGATTATCTCCTCGGCTTTTATTCCAATATCTCGGATATTCGAAATGAAGACCTCACGAGCGTCGTCGAAAAACGCGCGCGCGAAGCTTTTCAGGAGAAGGCGATGAATACCTTCTACGCCTCCGGAAAGAGAATCGAGTGCACACGCTCACAGACGATCGTCGACCGCGATGTGCGCTATGCGATGCTGCCGGTATGGTTCATCACCTACGATTTCAATGGCCGGCACAACACCATCATGGTCAACGGCCAGACCGGGAAGGTCGTGTGTGGTGTTCCGTGGCATGAGAAGGCATTTAAAGCTGCCGTGGCGACGCTCTCGAGCATCCTCACCGTTCTTCTGACGATCTTCTTCCGATTCAAGGTCGTCCCCGTTCTTCTCACGGCCACGACACGGCGTCGCGCTAATGGCAGGAGCAATAATCCCGGAGGTCTCATCATCGTTGTCGTCGTCATTGGTCTGATCACTCTGGGCGCCGGACTCGGGCTCTATAACAAAGTCAAGAAACAGCTGCAATTGACGCAGTCTTCTTCGATATTCAACTTCATGAAGAAGAGACAGGGGTGAGCAAATGAGTGTGATTTACTGGACCGTAGCCATTATCATGGGCGCACCTCTGGGCATCGGCATCGCATTTTTGCTCTTCGGATCCATGCTGAATAAATCGAACAACTTAGGCGACAGCCGGTCAAAGAACGAGGAATTTACTTCGGAGATCTTCTATCTGTCGCAGGAGAACCATATGTCGCATAGCGCTGCGAAGTTCACCGCCTACGCGGAGATGAACATGGAGACCATGATCGGTTCCCGCGAATATGCCGACCGCGCAAGAGAAGCCATCAAGGCGCCTCCGCAGGCGCTGGTCGAGCGCTATATCCCCGGCTCGGAAAATGACACCGGCGAAGAGTTCGAAGCTTCCGAGGGTGCAGCAGGAGCCGCTTCGATTCCACAAGAGAGTGCCTGGGCTATGGCACGAAGGAAGAACCTAAAGGAAGCAGCAAGCGAGAGCCCGTGGGGGCGCGATGACAAATGGGGCGCCAAGATACCGGACGTTTCCGAGTCATCTGCCGTTTCATCTGTGACACCGGAGGATGCCGCTTCTGCTCCTGCACCACTTGCCGAGCCGACACCGGTCGAGGAACCGATCTACGAGGCCCCGACGGCCACACGCCCACTGTGGCTGAACAGCAACCCGGACGATGACTTTAGTGATTTTGAAGATATGTAAGTTATATAATCTAAAGAAAGGATGGTATAGGCCATGGCAACACTATGTAGAAACTGTGGAAATCCCCTCGTCTACGATCCGGAGACCCGAAGGATCGTCTGCGACGCGTGCGGCAGTTCTTTTGCAGCGGAACAGATCGAAGCATACGGCAAGGCTTTTGAAGAAGGGAATGCACCACGCCCAGTGGATCCTGTAACCGGGGAACCGGTCAGCAGTTCCGCTGTGCAGGAGTTCTTCGAGTGTAACGTCTACACCTGCAGTTCCTGCGGCGGCGAGATCTTCCTGTCCGGCACCGAGGCCTCCACGACATGTATCTACTGCGGAAGCCCGAGCGTTATCTTCAGCCGTATCAGTAAGGAGAAGCGTCCGGACTTCATCCTGCCGTTCCAGGTCACGAAGCAGCAGGCGACGGAAATCATCCGCCAACGCTTCAGTAACGGTATGTTCGTCCCGAATGAGTTTAAGAATCTGCAGGTCGACTCGATCCGCGGGATCTATATCCCCTACTGGCTCATCGACGTGTATCACGCCGAGTCGGCCATCGTCAGCGGCGAGACCGGATCCGGCGATTCTTCGCACAGACATTACTACGCCCGTACCGGCCGCATGAAGATGAATAATCTTCTCGTCGAGGCCTCGATGGAACTGAACGACTCGAGCAGCCGTCTCCTCGAGCCTTACGATCTTCGTATGCTCAGGCCTTTCGACGAGGAGTACATGCTCGGTTTTTATTCCGATGCCTCGGATATCACTTTCGGTGAACTCCGCCGCATCGCGGACCAGCGGGCTTCAGATCTCTTCAAGTGGGAAGTCTTTAAGAGAATCAACATTTCCAGCTGCCGTCTCGAGAAGAGCCAGTCCGCGACGCTGATCGATAAGGATCTGAAGTATGCGCTTCTCCCCGTCTGGTTCGTCACCACCTTGTACGAAGGAAAGCCTCACACGATCCTCGTCAACGGCCAGACCGGTAAACTCGTCTGCGCCGTTCCGTGGAATAAGAAGAAGTTCAAGGGCATGGTCGCACTGGTCGGAAGCATCATCGGAATCCTGGCGGCGCTTCTGTTTACGATCATCGGACTTATATTCACAAGCGGATTTGCCTTCGGAGGATTCGGCGTGGCCACGGTTCTCACGTCAATGATCCCGTTGATCGCGCCGGTGCTCGTCATCACGGGCGCCTTCTCTCTGATCGGGTTCATCTTCTACAAGAACGTCACCCGTCAGATCGAGCTGACACAGGCCGAAGACACATTTAACTTCACGAAGAAGAGGCAGGGGTGATCGTATGATAGTGAGAGTAATTTTAGTAGTTTTCTTTAGTCTTCTGTTTGGTTTCGCGATTGGTTTATCTATCGGATTCTTTATCTTCACCCTGATCCTCAAGAATTCGAACGTATTCGGCGCCAAGATCGCCCGTGACGACCCCAGGTCCAGCAACCTCGTCATCATCGCCAAGGAAGATCGCATCCAGCACAGGGACGATGTCTTCGACTATCACATCACGAACGGCATGCGCGAGCTTCTTTCGAATCCCGGCTACCACGAGATGATGTCCCGCTCCGTCAAGAATCCCGACAACGATCAGGTCACGCATATCTGAGGATCCTCGCATCGCGCAGAACAAAAAAAGGACCGTTCCCGAAGGAACGGTCCTCATTGTTTTTACGATTACTCGAGAATCTCTATTAGCCCAGCTCAGCGAAATACTTAATAGTACGAACCATCTGAGATGTGTAGGAGTTCTCGTTGTCATACCAGGAAACTACCTGAACGAGGTTGTCAGCGCCAACCATGGTCTGTGTAGCATCGAAGATAGAACCGAATGTAGAACCAACGATATCAGAGGAAACGATCTCGTCCTCGTTGTAACCGAAGGACTCGTTAGAAGCAGCCTTCATAGCAGCGTTGATCTCTTCCTTAGTAACGGACTTTTCAACTGTAGCTACGAGGATCGTGGTAGAACCTGTCGGTGTCGGAACACGCTGAGCGGAACCGATGAGCTTACCGTTGAGCTCCGGGATAACCAGGCCGATAGCCTTAGCAGCACCTGTGGAGTTCGGAACGATGTTAACGGCGCAAGCACGGGATCTTCTGAGGTCACCCTTGCGCTGCGGGCCGTCGAGAGGCATCTGGTCGCCTGTATAAGCGTGGATGGTGCTCATGATACCGGACTTGATGGTAGCCAGATCGTTCAGAGCCTTAGCCATAGGAGCGAGGCAGTTTGTTGTGCAGGAAGCAGCGGAGATGATCTTGTCATCCGGTGTCAGTGTTGTGTGGTTTACATTGTAAACGATTGTCGGGAGGTCATTGCCGGCCGGAGCGGAGATAACAACCTTCTTAGCGCCAGCATTGATATGAGCCTGAGCCTTTTCCTTAGATGTGTAGAAACCGGAGCACTCGAGAACTACGTCAACACCGAGCTCACCCCAAGGGCAATTGTTAGCATCCGGCTCTTTGTAGATCTTCAGGGTCTTACCGTCAACTGTGATGGAATCTTCACCAGCGAAAACGGTGTCCTTCAGAGCGTAGGAACCCTGAGCGGAGTCATACTTCAGAAGATGAGCCAGCATCTTCGGGGATGTGAGGTCGTTGATAGCAACTACTTCGTAACCTTCTGCGCCGAACATCTGACGGAAAGCGAGACGGCCGATACGACCAAAACCATTGATTGCAACTTTAACTGCCATGTTAAAATCCTCCTATATTTTCCCCATCCGGGGATTATTAATGAGATTGTGCACATAATTCGCACCGATTAGAATTCTACAACAGAATCCCTTTTATTACAATCAAATTTCAGAGCGAAAAGACGAAAAAACTGTGAATAATGTGATTTTCGTGCAAATGCACGGTGAAATGATTTTCATATATCCGAAGCGCGTCTTCGGGCACATCAGCATGACCTCTGTTCTTCTATTTCAGTTTCTTAAGTTTTGCATCGATCTTGTCAATCTCATTTCGGAAATGCTTCCTGCCGGATTCTTTCCCTGATACGCCGTAATTGACGCATGTAAGAGTATCCCAGTTACTTCTCTCACAGGCATCCCATGCCTGTTGAAAGTAATTCTTCTGTTTAAGAAGCTTCTGTTTCTTTTCGGCATTCGCATCATCTCCGGAAGACTTCCGGGCAGGTACTTTCGAAGCGAATGAGGAGGCGGCCCCGGCAACCCCTGCGGCCCCGGCGCCCAATGCCATGAACGGAGCAGAAAGAACTGTGATCAGCAACAGTGCGCCGACCAGATAGAAGAGCCCCATGAGAATCGCGGCGATGGCGGTGATGACCTTGAGCAATACCGGATTATCATGCAGGAGCTTTGTCATGATAACTAAAAAGGCGATGCATCCTCCCGGGATCACCACACAGAGCATGAAGACCTTCTTCGCTGCACCTTTCGAAGCGGTCGACGCCATACTCTCATCCGGGCACTTTCTCGCCATATGGATCCTTATGACCGCAAGAAGAAGGAATGCCGCGAACAAGAACAGGAATACCTTCATCATGCCAGGCCAGAATGCGGAACTGGAATTTCTAAATCTGTAGCATAGGTATCCAGATGCGATCATGTACATGATGAGCATGAGAATCTGAAATACGGCGGCGGAGATCAGGGTCTTTTTCTTCCCGTTTCCGATCGAACGGATGCCCTGGATCATGTGTCCCCAGTAACCGACCGTGGTGAGAAAAAAGTACAAAAGCAGAAATCCGAGCCCGAATATGGAATTCCCGAAATAATGCAGGAGATTCTCGATGCTTGCCAGTAAAAAGATGAACGGCAGAATGATCAGCGCGATCACCGAGAAAATATTACTGCCTTTCAGAAAACCACTATTCATACTTTCTTCTCACCCTTTAAGTTCAGTAGCCTTATTCTTTCCGCAGATCGATCTTTCGGACTGCGTTTCTCACCTTCAGCACGAATGTCGGCGAGACCGAAAGCTCGTCTATGCCCATCCGCAGGAATGTCTCGGTAAGTGTCGTATCCGCGCCAAGCTCGCCGCAGATACCGATCCATGCTCCGTACTTATGCGCATTTTCTGCCGCCATCTTGATCAGCCTCAGGATAGCTTCGTGGTGTGTATCCACGAACTGTTCGATCTTCGGGTTCTGTCTGTCACAGGCCAGTGTGTACTGCGTCAGATCGTTCGTGCCTACGCTGAAGAAATTGACGAGCGGCGCCAACTGATCGCTGATCACTGCCGCAGCCGGCGTCTCGATCATGATACCGTGTTCAACACTGTCGGAGAACGGGATGTCCTCCACTTTCAGATCCGCTCTGACACTATCGCAGATCTCCATGACCTTCTTGACCTCTGAAACGCTCGTGATCATGGGGAACATGATGCCGAGATGTCCGTAGACCGAGGCACGGTAGAGTGCACGAAGCTGCGTGCGGAAGATATCCTGTCTGGTGAGGCAGATACGGATGGCACGGATGCCCATAGCCGGATTCTCTTCCTTATCAAGATGGAAGTAATCGACCTTCTTGTCCGCACCGATATCGAGCGTCCGGATGATGACCTTCTTACCGGCCATACTCTCCAGCACTTTCTTATACGCCTGGAACTGCTGTTCCTCTGTCGGATAGTCATCATTCTCGAGATAGAGGAATTCACTTCTGAAAAGGCCGATACCTCCGGCATCATTCATGAGGACTGCGCCGATATTGTCCACGCTGCCGATATTGGCAAAGATATCGATTTTCGTACCGTCGAGCGTAACATTCTCCTTGCCCTTCAGATCCTGCAGCAGTTTCTTCTTCGCGATATCCTCTTCCCGTTTCTTCGTAAGTTTCGCGAGCGTTTCGTCATCCGGATCTACGAATACTTCCCCTGTAAAGCCATCAACGATCGCGAAATCTCCGTCTTTGACGCTGTTGAGGAACTCTTCACCGACCCCGATGATCGCAGGGATATTCATATTCCGGGCCAGGATCGCGGTGTGGGAATTGGACGAACCAAACGCCGTCACAAACGCGAGTACCTTCTCCTTATCAAGAGACACCGTCTCCGATGGAGCGAGGTCATCCGCACAGATGATCACCTTCTCCGCTCCGAGTTCCGAGTCCGGACCGCTATCCGTCAGGCACGCGATGAGACGGTTGGAGATGTCTCTTATGTCGGCCGCTCTCGCTTGAAAATAACTGTCCTCCATACCGGCGAACATCTCCGCGAAATTATCGGCAGTGATACTGACCGCATATTCCGCATTCACGGATTGCGTCTCGATGATGTTCCGGATCGACTCGTTATAGTCGTCATCCTCGAGCATCATCATGTGCACCTCAAAGATGGCCGCATTCTCTTCGCCGACCTCCTTCAGTGCCTTATCGTAAATAGCCTGTAGCTGTTCCGTGGCCTTTGCTTTCGCCTCTTCCACGCGTTTCAACTCCGCTTCTTTATCGGTGATCTCGATGCGTGCGACCGTGGCATCCTGTCTCTTATAGATCGAGATGCGGCCGATCGCGACGGCACTATAGACACCTTTGCCGTTATACGTAATCATACATGTACCTCCTTCTAAGGGGGATCCGAGACTTCCGGCCGGATACGTCTATTTCGCTCAGAGATTGGCGTTAAGGAACTCTTCGATAGCAGCCGCGCAGGCCTCTTCGTCCTCTCCTTCAACTTTGACCGTAACGGTATCACCGCACTTAACTCCGAGTCCCATGAGGGCCATCAGTTTCGTCGCGCCGGCTTCTTTATCGCCCTTGGCGATCGTGACGGTGCTCGCGAACTCTTTGCACTTCTTCCCGAGAAGTCCTGCCGGTCTCGCATGGATACCTACTGCATCTTTGATCACATACTCAAAAGTCTTCATGTTCTTTACCTCCTGTTATTGGGTTTGATATTGTTGTACCTGTTCCAAGGTCGGATACGATGGGATCGCACCTTTGCGCTGAACACTGATGGTGCAGAATTTCGTGGCAAACGAGAGTGCCTCCGTAAGTTTTTCCTCGGTGATGTCCGAGATGTTATCAAGATCGACGCCGAGCGTCATGAGTTTCCACAGGAAAGAGCCGATGGAAGCATCACCCGCGCCGGTCGTATCGACGACATCCACTTTCGGCGAGGAAACATGCGCCCTTACTTTTTCCGTGAATCCATACATGCCGTCCTTCCCACATGTGAAAAGCACTAGCTTCACGCCACTTGCAAAGAGTTCCGCAAGTGCATCTCCGATCCTTTCTTTTCCCGTGATAAAAGTAAGCTCCTCATCCGAGATCTTCAGGATGTCGGCCTGTGGGATAAACTCCAGGACCGCCTCCTTCAGTGCCTCCCGGCTCTCCCAGAGCGGGAACCGCAGGTTCGGATCGAAACTTATGAGCGCGCCCTTTTCCTTCGCATACCCGATGGCACGCACATGCGCGTCCTTCATGGGGAAATCTCCCAGTGAGACGCTGCAGAAGTGTAGCGCAAAGGCATCGTCAAAAGCGCTTCTATCTACCTGTTCTGCTGTATAGAGCATATCGGCGGACGGTTTTCTGTAGAAGGAGAATGTCCGGTTACCGTCTGCGGCCAGACTCACGAATGCGAGTGCCGTATTCGCCACATCGGTCATGACGACATGGGACGTATCAATGCCCGTTTTCTCGAGCGCGTGGATGATCTTATGTCCGAAGGGGTCATCTCCCAGTTGTGACAGGAACACGGATTCTCCTCCCAGCTTCGAAAACGCCGCGCAAACATTGGCCGGTGCTCCTCCGACTGCAGGAAAAAACGAATCCACATCATCGAAATCGCATCCTTTTTGAGCCGGGATGAAGTCGATCAGAGCCTCACCGATTGCAACCAGTTTTCTCTTACTCAAAGCCGCGCACCTCCATCTCCCTGATCGGTCTTACGCGAAAACCGCCACCCGCGCTCACTATGCTGACGCGGGTATCAGGCGGATAGAATCTCGTACTCATAACGTATCTTCCGCCATCTGCAAACACTTCCAGACTAGACCTGTCCGCGACGACCCTGATGTCTCCGATCCGTCCCGTTTTCACTTTACGGATCGTTCTTCCATATCCGGACTGTCCCGCACTCAGGTCGAGTGTCAGGATCTCACCGTCATAGCTGATCTTCGCCTCCCCGATCTGTATCTCATAACGGTCTTCGCCTATCGTACTTTCGATCTCACATGCCAGTTCGGCTTCGGTCTTTATGTCTTCGCCCACTTCCTCCACCGGGCCGAGAAGATCCGGATGGATGACCGGTTCTTGCCGTAAAAAACCATCCTCTGATACAGAGAGTCTGCGCGGTACCGTCAGACAATGCTGCCATCCGAGTTCCGTCGTCGGATTGGCATACGGTATATCTCCGATCCCCATCCAGCCGATGAGGATCCTCTCCCCGTTCCTGTCGAGGAAAGTCTGCGGAGCATAGAAGTCAAAACCATAGTCAAATTCCTCGAAATCCGAGAGTGCGTCGCCGCTTTTCTTGAAGTATCCGGAACTATAGACATTCTGGTGATGGAACTCCTCATGTGGGAGCCCTTGCGGAGAGATGCCGAGAAATACCTTATCCCCCACGGCAAACTGATCCGGGCACTCCCACATATAGCCGAAATCTTCGATGGAGAGCGTCTGCACGTAGTGCCAGTTCTCCGGATCGTCCGCCTCATAGTAGAGGACGCAGCCTTTGTTCTCCAGCGTTCGGGCACCAAGCACCATTTTCCAGACGCCGTTTTCGATCCATACCTTCGGGTCGCGGACGTGGCAGGAACAGTACTCCGGATAATCGCTGTTTCGCAGGATGATCTTCTTGGAGCTTACAGTACGTCCATCCTTGGAAGTGACATAGATCTGATTTGCTTCCCGTCCCGAAGTAACGTAATCGTGATCTCCGGGGAGTTTCACATTTCCCGTGTAGAAGATATGCAGGATCCCGTCTTTCACGACTGCGCAGCCCGAATAGACGCCACTTCTGTCTTCCGGGATGTCCGGCTCCATAACGATGCCGGTATATTCCCAGGACTTCCCGTCATCGCTACTTTCGAAGTGTCCCCAGCACTTCCTCCCGGCTCCCTTGGGAGAGTCGGGGGAATACTGGAAATACACGTGATACTTACCGTCAGAGAAGCACAGACCATTCGGGTCATTCAGCCAGCCTGCCTGCGGTTCCAGATGGATACTCTGTCGCCAGTTCTGTGCCATATAGAAAACCTCTTATTTCACTATCTTGACCAGATCGGAAAGCCGGTCAATATCACCTGTGGTCACATGTGTCACTTCAGAATAATCGTCAGTATTGGTCACGATGACCGGTGTCACTGTCGGATGGCCTGCTTCCTTGATCTTCTCGATATCAAACGTCACGAGAACGTCACCCTTCTTGACTTTGTCGCCTTCCTTAACATGCGCTTCAAAGCCTTCACCTTCCATCTCAACCGTGTTGATGCCGATATGGATGAGAAGCTCCGCTCCGTTATCGAGCGCAAGTCCGATCGCATGTTTCGTATCAAAGAGCGTCGTCACTTCCGCATCCGCCGGCGCGACCACTTTCCCTTCTGAGGGTTCTACCGCAGCGCCCTGTCCGAGGATCCCCTCTGCAAATGTCGCATCCGGCACATCTGCCAGCGCGATCGCATTCCCCTTAAGAGGAGAAGCAACGATGATTTCTTTTACATCGTCTTTTGCCGCTGTCGTCTCTGCTGCTTTTTCCGAAGCTGCATCCGCAGCCTTCTCTGCTACTGCCGGAACTGCTGCCGCCGGGGCTGTCTCACCGGACGATCCCGCTTGAGGCGACGTCTCGCCGGCGCCCTCCGCGACCGGATCCTTCCACATGATCCAGGACACGGCAAATGCCACCGCTGTCGCAACAACGAATGTCAGCAGGTAACCGAGGAAGCTCTCGGTCGTGATGAGGAATCCAAACACACCGGTTACACCGTTCGCTGTCGCGTAAACGTTCATGATGGACGCCACAGCCGCACCGCAGGCACCGCCGACCATACCGGCGATGAGCGGTTTGACGAATCTCAGGTTGACACCGAAGATCGCAGGCTCCGTGATACCGAGGAATGCAGAGAGCGAAGAAGGAAGCGCCATGGACTTGAGTTTCTGCTGCTTCGTCTTCAGCGCCACAGCCAGCGCCGCTGCGCCCTGTGCTACATTCGCTGCAGTCGCGATCGGCATCCAGATATTCTGCCCGTTATCGGCCAGCATCGACAACTCAATCGCGTTGTACATGTGGTGTACGCCGGCAACGACCGTGGGCGCATATGCACCACCCATGAGAAAAGCACCTATACCGAACGGGATCGCGATGAGCCATTTCGCTCCGGAGAGTACCCACGACTCGACCTGCGCGAATATAGGACCGATAACCGTCATGGTCAGGAATCCAGTACAAAGTACAGTAACCAGAGGCGTGACGAAAAGGTCGATGACCTCCGGCACTTTCTTATGCAGCCAGTTCTCGAGTTTGCACATGATGAAGACGGCAATGACAACCGGAATGACATGTCCCTGATAACCTGTATTCTTGATATTCCAAAGTCCGAACCAAGACCACAATGTCTGTGTCTCGGCACCACCGCCGACGGCCCATGCATTGACAAGATCGGTATGGATCATGATCATACCGATGACCGCGCCGAGGTAGATATTTCCTTTGAAGATTTTCGCTGCGCTAACTGCGATCAGGATCGGCAGGAATACCAGTGCTGCGTTGGAGAAGAGATTCAGAAGCCCGAAGAAATACGAATCCGAAAGACTCGGGAACGCCTTCGAAAGACCGCCGAGAAGACCGTTCAGAAGACCGGTGGCTACGATGGCCGGGATGATCGGCACGAAAATATCCCCCAGTGTTTTGATCATTCGCTTATACCATGGCGCCTGGGATGCGGCGGCCGCTTTCACATCATCTTTGGAAGCGGCGGCCACGCCCGCAAGCGCAATGAACTCATCATATACCTTGTTTACCGTTCCCGTTCCGATGATGATCTGGAATTGTCCCTGCGCTTCAAAAACGCCCTTGACTCCATCGACATTTTCCAGTGTTTCTTTCTTGACCTTCGCATTATCGGCAATGACCAATCTCAATCGTGTCGCACAGTGTGCCGCGCTGACCAGATTGCCCGAACCGCCGATCGCATCGAGGATCTCTTTCGCACTTTGTCTGTAATCCATACCGTCGCCTCCTTCTAAAAAAATATAAAAATGGTTTTACACCTCTGTTCTTATTCTAACATGAGGCAAGGGGCGAAATAAAGAAAACAAAACGTAAACGATAAAGAAAAAATGACTACGTGCGCTACTCATCTCGAGTGATATTCTTCACCCATTTATACTTGACGTAGTGTATGTACACAGCCGGGATCTTGACGAATTCGTCGAGTGTCAGGACGGCCGCGACCGCAACGACCGGGAGCTTCCATACAAACGCAGCCAGAAAGCCGAGAGGTACGACCACGCACCAGAGCGTAACGCAGTCGCAGATCATGCCGAACTTCGTGTCCCCGCCCGCGGGGAAAATACCGCCGATGACAGTGGAATTCAGAGAGTTGCCGATGATGTAGTACGCGCCCATCAGGAGCATCCACTTCAGGTATCCGTGAGCAACGGGCGTCATGTCCGTCGGGATCATCAGCGCGACCGGAGTCAGGGCCAGGATGATGACGCCACAGCCCACGCCGATCGCGAGGGAGAGCCTCACGAACCTCCCGCCGCACCGCTTCGCTTTCTCCAGTTCCCCGGCGCCGAGCATCTTGCCGATGATGATGCCGGCGGCCGTGGCCAGCGCCCAGCAGACACTGGCGATCATGCCCCTGACGATCCCGGCGATCGAGTTTGCCGCCGTCGCATCGTTGCCGAGGTGCCCCATGATGACCGAGTACATCGTGACACCGCCGCCCCAGCCGAACTGGTTGATCAGGATCGGGATCGAGTACTTCCAGAAGTCTTTGTGGAGATATTTCTTGGCGATGTTGAAGAGTTTACGCAGCCGCAGCGGCGTGATATCCGTAGTCTTGACCGCGATGTATACCATCACACATCCGATGAATCTCGACAGCAGCGTCGCCAGCGCCGCACCCTCGATGCCCATTTTCGGCGCCGGTCCGAGACCGAAGATGAAGATGGCATTGAGGAGGATGTTGATGACGACGCTCGCCGAGGAGATCATCGAGCTTAAGGTCGTTCTCTCACAGATCTTCATGATACACAGATACGGATCACAGTAGCTCATCAGAAAGTACGACAGCGCAACGACGCGCAGGTACTTGACCCCGCCTGCGATCAGCTCGGGATCGCTCGTAAAGACGCGCATCAGAAGCTGCGGGCAGATAAAGGCCGCCAATGTAAATGTCAGACCGGCGATCATCGAGTACCGGAGCGTGATCGCCACGACATCCTCCATCGCCATATAGTCTTTCTTTCCCCAGTACTGTGCGCCGATGACGGTCGCGCCTGTGATAAACGTGTTGATAAAAAGGTAGAACACGAAGGCCACCTGCCCCGCGAGCGAGACAGCGGACAACGACGACTGGTCGAGAAATCCGAGCATAAATGCATCGGACGCCGTGACCAGTGATGCCATGAAGTACTGGAATATGATCGGACCGACGAGAACCATCAGGGCCTTGTAGAAGACCTTGCGGTTGTCGAGATCCGGAAAAGTGCTTTCGTTTCTCATGTGTATTTTTCAGCCGATCTTAAGGATTACCTCAGTTCCCGGAGCGACTTTCTTCGCTTCCTTTTCAAAAGAACTTCCGTCTTTCATCTTTCCGACGGGATCGCCGTAGTGCATCGGGATGACGTACTTTGGTTTCAAGATCGCCGTGAACTCGGCCGCCTCTTTATAATCCATCGTGTACGTACCGCCGCAGGGTACCAGCAGCACGTCGCACTTTACTTCTTTTCCTTCGGGGGTGATATCCATATCGCCGCAGATGTAGTAGCGAAGACTGCCTGCCGTCACCACGAATCCGACCCAGCCGTTCGCCTTCGGATGGAACGGTTTTGC
Organism: Clostridiales bacterium; assembly: GCA_017551625.1. Lineage (GTDB taxonomy): Bacteria > Bacillota > Clostridia > Saccharofermentanales > Saccharofermentanaceae > Scatonaster. The sequence continues at coordinate 35,158 of JAFZLF010000015.1, forward strand.
GGGGTTATAGGAGGCGATGACCTCGACCGGGATCCCCAGCACCTCGAGAGTATCTCCGGGAGCGACGACAACGATCCGCTCGGACGGGATGCCGAGTTTTCCGCGGATCAGCGTCGCGGTGGATGCCGGTGCGACAAAGACCGTATCGTCCTTCATGATTTTTGCAATATCTTCCGGCGAGAAATGATCGTAGTGATCATGGGTCACGAAGATAATGTCCGCATCGCGGGATTCATCCTTGATACGGAAAGGATCAAAGTACAGTGCTTTTCTATCCTTGATTTTAATACTGCTATGGGCGTTGATCGTGACCTGATCGAGCATTTCTTTTTCCCTCACTTTGAAATAATCTTACATTTTGATTATAACATGTCATTGTGCCTGCGAACGTGATAAACTTATACCATAGGTAAATAGATTATTTTGATAGGAGGTTGTAATATGGAATCTTTAAAAAAGTACATCGCTGAGATCATCGGTACTTTTGTACTGGTTTTCTTCGGCTGCGGCACAGCATGTGTGGTCGGATGCGAATACAAACTGGGTGGCGGATATATCCTGACCGCTCTGGCTTTCGGTCTGGTCATCGTGGCTATGGCGTACTCGGTCGGAAACATTTCCGGCTGCCACATCAACCCGGCCGTTTCTCTGGCTATGTTCATCAACGGCAAGCTCGACCTGAAGGATATGGTCCTGTATATGTGCTCGCAGGTGATCGGCGCAACTGCCGGCGCTTTCGCGCTCTTTGCATTTCTCGGTAAGGACTGCGGTTTCGGCGCGAACGGTCTCTATGACGAGAGTGTCGTAAAGTCCCTCGGTATTGAAGTGATCCTGACATTCGTTTTCATCTTTGCGATCCTGGGTGTCACCTCAAAAATCGAGAACGGCGCCATTGCCGGTCTGGTCATCGGTCTTACCCTGACACTGGTCCACATCCTCGGCATTGCCTTCACAGGTACATCCGTTAACCCCGCAAGAAGCATCGGACCTGCGATTTTCGCCGGTGGCGACGCCCTCGAGAATGTATGGGTATTCATCGTCGGACCGCTCTTCGGTGGCGCACTGGCTGCATTCATCTACCGTTTCCTTGATCCTGCTTCTGCTAAGGCAGCTGAGCCCGAGAAGAAAGTCGAAGAGAAGAAGGCCGAAGAAGCCAAGTAAGTCTCTCTTCTCTCTGCGCAAGAGAACGGGAACTTATTTCTCAACAACCTAAAAAACAACCGCCCCGTGTTTACCATGCTTCACAAGCGCATGGACCGCGGGGCGGTTTCTCTATCCTATTCGTCAGACACCGTGATCACATTGTCGATCCCAGGTTTTCTCGGAGCCTGGGAATTCGTTCTCTGTACAAACGCCAGCGCGGTCTTCCCGTCCATGGGACGCGCGTAGTAGAAGCCCTGGACCATATCCGGCCGGCATCCTTCGATCCACGCCGCCGAGGCCGCTGTCTCGGCTCCGACCACCACTGACCGGATCTCCATCTTCCGCAGAAGGTCGATCATGTTCTCGAAGAGTATGCGGGCTTTCGGCGATGCCTCCGCTTCCTCGACCACACTTCTGTCGAGTTTCAGTACCGAGATCGGCAGCATCGCCAGCTGCGCCAGATCGCCGGCGCTTAGCGGAACGCCATCCATCGCAAAACCGACTCCCATCGCCGAGAGAAAACTCATATTCTGCAGCATCAATACCATCGTGGTCTTCACGGCTGCATCCGGGATCTCGAGCATGATCTTCTTATATGGGACGCCATATTCTTTCAATATCGAGCAGAGTTTCCCCGGAAAAGCCTCACTGATGAAGTCTGTCACAGAAACATTGATGCTGACATAATCCAGTTCCACATCCCGGGCATCACGGATCCATTCGCAGGTCTTCCGAAGTACGAATTCATCTACCTTTGCACCCAGTCCGCGCTTCTCGGCGATCGGGATAAAATCCGATGGCGGCACATCTCCCCATTCTTCCGAGTCGAAGCGTACCAGAGCCTCTGCCTGTGTGAAACGGCCTGTCGCCAGAGACAGCACAGGCTGGAAGCGTATATCCAGCGCTCCCTTATCCAGTGCCCGCTCCAGGGAGGCCTCCATGCGGATATGCATCTCGACCCGTTCGAGTTCTCTTTCGCTGAGCGTCACGGTATCCCCCTTCGGGACAGAAGGGAGCATGATCTCCACGACCTTATAGAGTTCTTCGCCGGATCCCAGCGCACTGACATCCTTCATCTCAGCAGAAGTAAGTGTGAGATTCAGTTCCAGTCCACGGATCATCCACGGCTCGTCGAAGCGCTTCTGCAGATACGCCAGGAGCTTCTCATGTGTCTTCTCCTCGGTACTGACCACGGCGAACTGGTTACTCATGAGACGGAACGCCCATGCAGGGGGAAGGTCTCTCTGGAGTTTCCGGGCATCCGCCGCGCCGCCATGTCTCTCCTTAAGGTCCGGGGAAAACGTCGACAGAAACTCCGCCACACTCCGCAGCGTCAAACTGCCGATCGTGTATCCGAAGATCGAGTTGATCCTCCTGATATTCTCGACCTTCATGACGATAACATAGTAACGTGTCTCGCGGGCGATCAGTTCGTCGATATAGTTCATCATCGCATCGAGATTCAAAAGCCCCGTCAGATGATCGGTCATGGATTTCTCATCCGGCAGGGACAGGAAGGCTACGAGCATCGCGGAGGCCACCGCCACGGACGAGACGTTCGCACCGGGGCGGAAATACTCGATCACCGCATCCGTGCTCGCCAGTACCACATAGGCCGCCACCGTCAGGAAACGGCCGCAGTCGAACATGTTCCGCCGCAGGATGGCGCAGACCATGCAGGCCAGTACAGCAAGAGCACTGACAAGATGGATCCCGGAGAAGAGATTGCCTCGATAGAATATGCCGTTGTCCGCATGGAAGAACTGTCCCGAGATCGGACTGGTAAGTATGACCAGCGCACAGAAACCGGCCGGGATCATCATGATCGCGATCGCCCATATATTCCGCTTCTTAAGATCCTGCGTGATCGAGATCGTATGCAGGATCATCAGAACCGGGAAGGCGATGCGCAGGAGAAAAAAGATCGTCAGGACCATGTATCCCAGAACCAGCGGGACACTCTCCGAGTGTCGCGTCAGCATGGTGGCAAAGACCTCAAACACCGCATAGGTGCAGGACAGCAGGATGGCCACAGTGAACATGCGGTTACGGATCACGGGAAGCTGGCGTTTGCTGAAAAAATGAAGAAGGATCACCAGCAGGAACAGAAGCGCGCAGATCGGATAGGCATACGAAAAAGTCATTGCGTTCATGTCCTGTTCCTCCTTCTTTTTGTTGCTTATATTGTAGCACAGGACGCCCCTCCGTGGGAGTCGAGACAGCAGCGGCGCGAGCAGGCGAAAAATGGTACAATAGTGCTGATGTCTCCCCGGTTAAGCGATACACGGAACAGACTAGCAGTTCCGCGACGCGCAGCAGACATCGATAATCCGGGACGACAGTGCTCTTAACGAAACGGAGGCAAGGATTTGGCAACGATACTGAACTATGTCGAGAAGGAGCGACGTACCTTTGACGTCTTCCCTTTTAATCCCATTGATGCACTGGTATTCGCCGAGGCGACATACTTCCAGTGGGAGTATCTCCTGCACAACATCTGGACGCGTGAGTGGCCGTACCAGATCTCCGATTCCATGCTTTTTTCCGAGATGCCGAAGGCCTCCGAGATGCCTCTGTTCGGGCAATATGCCGCAGACACGCCCAACAACCTGAAGATGATCGATATCCTTCGCGAGAGCCCTCGCTATAAGAACGTATCGGTTTCCCATCTCTGTGCGCGAACCGATAACAAAGAGGAGATCCAGTTCGCTGCGATCTGTTTTCACATCCCCGGCGACCTCTGTTTCATCGGATACCGGGGCACCGACGGCACCCTCGTCGGCTGGAAAGAAGATTTTCAGCTATCCTATCAGTACCCTGTTCCGGCGCAAGAAGAAGCCGCCCGCTACCTGAATTACCTGTCGCGTGAACTCGATCCGAAGATCGGTCTTGTCATCGGAGGTCACTCCAAGGGCGGCAACCTCTCGATCTACGCAGCGACATCGTGTGCCGATGTGATCAAGAACCGGATCCGGAACATCTATTCCTTTGATGGTCCCGGATTTGCTTTTAAACTACATGAGACGGAACAATATAAGAAGATCAGTGAACACGTCAACCACCTTGTTCCCTCTTCCTCCTTTGTGGGCATGCTCCTCGAGAGTGCTCCGGGGACACGCTTCATCGAGAATCGGGCTCTCTGGCTCATGCAGCATAGTCCTTTTACCTGGGAAGTCGGGACAGATGATTTCTCCTACGCTCCCGGCTGGGACAGAAACGCCCAGGTCCGCATCGGCGCGGTCCACAGCTGGCTCAAAGACCAGTCCTATGAGGATCGCGAGAGTTTCACGGAGATGCTCTGGCATATCGCGACATCTTCCGGCGCGAGCAACATCTTCCGTCCGGACAGCAGCTGGTCCGTAAAAATGTCACACATCATCGACGCCACCCGTGCCGTGGACAGCAAATCCCGAGCACGCATCATCGAGACGCTCCGGCTCCTCGTCCTGTTTTCATTCCAGCAGAAGAAGTAATCTTTCCGAAAAAAAGAACTGCCCTTCGGCCATCGCCTCCGGGCAGTTCCCTGTACTTTACTGATTCGTGTTATCCGATTACTTCGACCAGCTCGGCTTTCCTGCCGGAGCGGACGGATCTTCCGTATCTGCCGGCGCTTCCGGCTCGGCCTTCGGGTCTTCCGCCTTAACGACCGGCTCGGTCTTCGGCGCCTCGACAGCTTTCACTTCCTTCGCGCCGGCCGCGACAGTCTCGGCTTCGTTTGCCGATACCACTTCGCCGTCAGCGTTCTCCGGCTTATCCATCTTCTTACCGAGGAACTCCGGCAGGTTCATGCCGGCCATCTCGAAGATCTCGTTCATCGGCGGGACACTCTTCATGAGACCCGAGATGAAGTTCGCCGTGGAGCTCTTGCCGTCGGCGCCTGCGCCGCCGTTGCCGCTGTCCCAAACAGTTACCTTGTCGATCTTCAGGTCGCGGATCGCTTCTACCTGGATCTTCATGAGGTCTTCCATCTTATCGGCGAGCATGAGCATCATCGCGTTCTTGGCATCTCCGCCGGCAGCCGCTACGATCTTCTCAAAACCTGCAGCCTGCTTACTGAGGATCTCCTGCATACCACGAGCCTGCGCTTCCATCTTCGCGTAGATAGCGTCCGCTTCACCGGCTGCCTGTCTTCTGATCTTCTCCGCTTCAGCTTCTGCAGCGAGCTCGATCTCTCTCTTATTGATCTCCGCCTTAACGATAACGTCAGCTTCGAGAGTTGCCTTTTCACGAGCGGAACGGGAAAGCTCAGCTTCTTTTTCAGCAGCGTACGCTTCTTCGAGCGCCTTAGCCGCCTGAACCTTCTCAGCTGCGATCGCGAGTCTCATCGCCTCAGCAGCCTTCTCACGGCGTACAGCCTCGGAATTAGCCACTTCGATCTTCGCGGCGTTCTCACCCTGGATCGCGGCCGAGTTCGCAGATGCGACCTGGATTCTCTGATCTTTCTGGGCCAGAGCCTCACCGATAGAACCGTCTCTTTCCTTCTCAGCGACGTTCTTCTTCGCGTCGTTGATCGCCTTAGCGGCAGCCTCTTTACCAAGAGCGCTGATGTAGCCGGACTCATCGGAAATATCCGTTACGTTAACGTTGATCAGACGAAGACCGATCTTCTTCAGTTCTGTCTCCACGTTTCTGGAGACCTGCTCGAGGAACTTATCACGGTCGGTGTTGATCTCTTCGATGTCCATCGTCGCGATGACCAGACGGAGCTGACCGAAGATGATATCCTTCGCGAGCTCCTGGATCTCGGAGAGCTTCAGTCCGAGCAGACGCTCAGCGGCGTTCTGCATGACGCCCTGTTCTGTGGAGATACCGACGGTAAAGATAGACGGTACGTCGATACGGATGTTCTGACGGGACAGTGCCGAACGAAGATCAACTGCGATCGAGATCGGTGTCAGGTCGAGATATTGATATGACTGAATGACCGGCCAAACAAACGCTGCACCACCATGGATACATTTCGATGAACGGGCGGACCCATCCGCATTCTTGCCGACTTTACCATAGATGACCATGATGCGGTCAGACGGGCATTTTCTGTACCTCGACAAGAAAATCAAAAACAGTGTGAACACCAACAATGCGATGACTACCAGAAGGCAAATCACTTCGAACGGCAGCGCCGCCAGTTGCATTTTCATTAATCTCATTGGCATTTTCAAATCCTCCTACTTCTTGTTTAGTTATGTTTGGTCACAATCAGTGTTGTACCCTTTGTAATACCGATCACCGTAACCTGTGTTCCGGTGCCGAGTTTCTCTTCGTCGTCCGTGACCGCCTCAAATTCCGTAAGCTGGTCCTGGACCTTTACCATGACTTTGCCCGGTGTCTCGCGCTTGCCGGGGATCGGGATGTATACTTCACCATCCATGCCGAGTGCATTTCTGATATTCATCGTTCCATCTGATTGTATCTTGAGCATGCCCCACATGGCAAGAGCCATGAGGAACATTCCGACGAAGCCGCAGGTGAATGCCAGGATCGCCGCGCCCCAGACCGGGAGCCCCGCCTTCGTGAAGATCAGGCCCGTCCAGCCGTAGAGGCAGAAGAATGCGATGATGCTCTGCATCGAGAACAGACGGAAACCGGAGCCGTGGACCTTGTCCGCGCGGTCGACGTAGGTCCTGCCATCCGGCAGATCCTGATCCGGGATCCCTACGTCCGGACCAGGATGTACGACCTCGTGCGGCACTGCCTCCGCCAGATAGATATCGCCTGTATGCACATCGACGACCACACCGCCCTGCACCTCGGCAAATTCGTGTGCGATGCTTCCGACGTGTGTATGACCCGCATCCATGTCGTGATCGTAGCTGAAAGAACCGTCCGCTTCGCCGTGCGCCGGGAAGTCAGCATGTCCGTCCGTTCCAAGATCGCCATGTACGCCTGCATCATGTCCGGCATCGCCGGAAAAACCTACGTCGCCATGACCGAAGCTGTGGCCGAAATCTCCATGTACATGGCCTCCGATATCGTGACCGAAGTCCGCGCCGTGACCGCCGAGATCATGCCCGACATGTCCGAAATCGTGACCGCCGATATCGCCATCGTGTCCGACATCCATGTCGTGGCCGTGGCCGAAATCGTGATCGTGTCCTCCGAAATCATGTCCGTGAAGATCACCGGCCGCATGTGACGCGGCGCCGATCAGCAGAAGAATAAACTGGAAGATCAGAAGTACGGTGAAGACGATCGCGATGCACGCGAAGATCTGCTCCGGCAGATTCATGGCTTCAAACCAATCCATTAGAAATCCCATCTTGTTTCTCCTTTCTTATATTTCTGAGAGCTGCCTCTCCGCTTCTTTCTTGAGAAGTATGGAGAGATGTGCGGTGTAGAGGATCGACAGCAGTCTTTTAACCTGTTCCCGACTTGTCTTCTGGTAATCGAACTTCTGTGCATCGATGGTCTTTTCCACGATGTCCGAGAGCTTCGTCTCCGACCGGATCGGGTCGACCGGCGCCACCGATATCAATGCGCAAAAAGCACTGTAAACGGTACTGTCCTGGTTTGCCATCCGAAGCAGGGAAAGTATCCCTTCAAGCGAGAAGACATCTTTAAAGTAGTTGAGGATCGCGAGTCGTACGAAGCGGTCTCTGTTATATAGTTTCCTGACCGGCGAATCCACGAATCCGCGCTTTACCCAGTTCTGTACGGTATGGGCCTCGATCCCGAGAAGCTGTGTAACCTGCCGAAGCTGCATCCCATCCATCAGAAACATCGGATCGAGAATCCCATCGATATTCTGAAGATGCTCTTTCGTAACCGAGATCAAGGTTCCGGGAAGATACTCATTCGTCATCAGCAGATGCCTCCTTTCGCTGAATTATCGCGGGTTTCATCTTCTGCCGTCCCTTCCCGGACGGCTTACTTGGATCGCATATCACGCTCCCTGGTGTTTCCCTGATTGTCGATATAATATCACACGGTCACGTGACTGTCAAGAACTTTCATGCGAACTTATGTCATTTTCTCATGACCAGTTTCGGATCCGCCCGGTCCCTTCTTTTCCTGTTCGCCGGGGACGGTCCGGCCGGATCCGAAGATCGCCCCCGTATCGGCAAGAAGCAGCAGCATGAACGGGTTATAGGCCATATCGATGATGTGGTGCTCGAGCATGCAGTTCAGCGATACCATCGCCAGGATATACATCACCGGCAGATGATCCTTGTGCTTTTTGGCGATCAGTACATAGACAGCAATCACGACCAGCACCGCAATCACGCCCTCCTTAAAGAGCATATTCAGATACGAACAGTCGACAAAATTATAGTTCTCCGTCACATATGCGCCACGGTAGACGACCGAGTGCCCGAGCACGGTCACACCGAACTCAGAAAAACCGTTCTTGCCGAGGGCCAGTCTTCCGGTGATCACCTGATCGACGAAACTCGTGAAGCGGTTATCCGGCGAAAAAAAATAAGACAGGAAAAACATCACCACAGAGGCGACAGGCATAGACAAAAGACCGATCTTCGGCCACGCCTTCTTCCACCACACTGCCGTAGCACTGTCTTCATGACTTCTTACATACATGTGCATCCCGAAGAGGATCAGCGCCAGGATCGAACAGGCGAAATCGAGTTTCCCGAAGGTCGGAACAAAGACTGCAAAAGAGAGCCCCGCGAGAAGTAAAAGGTGCGGGATCTTCAGTCGCGTGTGAAAAAGGAGGAGAAACAGAAGAAGAAGATAAAATACCCGGGCCGAGAAATCCGTACAGTAGATCGTACCCAGCGCATACCGGATCCGCCCGAACTTCTCGAAAGGAAGATTCGGGATCGCTCCCGTAAGTGACAGGATCAGCGCGACAAAGAGAATGGCCGAAGACTCGACAAGATACACCTTATAGATCTTCTTAAGATCGACACCGAAAGATCCGACGCAGAGAGCAAAGACAGTAGACAGTTCCCACGACAGGACCAGAAACGCAGATTGGCAGAAGACCAGGACGAGCATAAGCATGATCAGCAGTTTCGCAGTCGTATCACGGTATGTATCCAGGAAGAGGACCTTTGCGGTCATAGCAACACACACCACGATCGTCAGCACATAGTTGAACGTCCAGAGTGCGTCGGACTGTGCATATGGAAGCACAGTCGTCCGAAGCGTCAGGGACATAAGAAGCGGAATAAAGCAGAGGAAGAAGAGCACGCTGCCTGCGTCTTTTCTTTCACGGGAGACGGTTCTCTTTTCTCCGATCGACTCTTCTATCCTCATTCTCTTTTGATCCGGCTCCTGCTTCCGAAGAGCGCCCCTCTATACTGATTCTTATGGTTATCATATCACAGTATCATGTATAATAGAGGGGATCATTTGACAGACAGCCTCGAAAGGAATCATCACCATGCCATTTCAAAAAGCGTCATTTACCGGCACCAACGGCGAGACGGAGATCGTCTATTTTATCTGGTCTCCATCTATTCCGGCCCGCGGCGTCATCCAGATCGTACACGGGATGTGTGAATACATGGGACGGTATAATGATCTGGCTGAATATCTCGCCGATAAGGGCTACGTCGTCTGCGGTCACGATCAGATGGGGCACGGCCAGAGCGTCGGAGATAATGACACTTTCGGGTATTTCGGACGTTACGACGGCGCGCAGCACCTCATCGAAGACGTCGAGAAACTGCACCGTATCATGAAGGAGAGCTACCCCGGCAAGCCCTACATCCTCTTCGGTCATTCCATGGGATCCTTCATCGCCAGAAACTGGTACGCCCAGTACGGCAATGACTGTTCCGGCCTGATACTGTCGGGCACTGCAAGATCCAATCCTTTCGCCGGTCCTCTCACCGTGCTTGCGAAGATCCAGCGTTTCTTCCTCGGCGACAGAAAACCCGCGAAGATGATCTCAAGAGCCATCAACCGCAGGTATAACAAGAAGATCTCCGATCCGCTTACCGGTTTCGACTGGATATCAAACGACACAGATGTTGTGAGACGGTATACCGGCGATCCGTTCTGCACATTTACCTTCACGCACTCTGCGTACATCGACCTATTCAAGCTCCTCACCGATTGCAATACCGATTCGTGGTACGAATCCATCCCGAAAGATAAGCCGATCCTTCTGATCGCAGGAGACGAGGACCCGGTCGGCGACTACGGAGAAGCACCGCAGGAGATCTATAACAAGCTCGCGACCAGCGGTCAGGAGAAGATCACGATCGACATCCGTCACGGGATGCGTCATGAGCCGCACAACGAGATCGGAAGAGACGCCGTATATCAGCGTTATGCCGCCTATCTTTTCGATAATTTCGTCAGAAAAAGCACCGGAGAAGGATAACACCAAAGGAGGAACATCCATATGAAGAAGCTCGTAGCCGTTTTACTTTCCGCGACGATGATCCTGTCCCTGGCTGGATGCAGCAAGGAAGAGGAAACCACTAAGAAGAAGAAAACCAAGAAAACTACGACCGAAGAAACGGAGGACACGGATGATCCTACCGAAGATCCGACGGATGATCCGACCGACGACACAACCGAACCTGTAGCAGACACGTCTTCCGACACATCCGATACGACATCCGGCGCCACTCCGAAACCGGATGGAAATTCCGTAATCAGTCTTCACACCGAGATCGACAGGGATGAAGCCGGATACGGGCGATATAACCAGGATGATCATAGTATCCACTCCGTCGAAGCGTCTATTGAATATCCCACTATCACAGCGGAAGGTTACGAGGATCTACAGGATGCGATCTTCAACTATTGGGGGGAAGCAGATACACTTCTGGCCGACTACTACACCACTACTCTGGATCAGTACCTCAACGGCGACCTGATTTTTTCGGAATACGCATTCATCCTTACCGACATCTTCCGTGATGACTCCTACATCTTCTCCGCTGCCATCCAGTATCCGAATGAGTTCCCCGGCGCAGACAGAACTTTCGAGGCGCACAGTTTCTGGTCAGGCACTGCGGAAGAGATCAAATTGCAGGATGTCATCACGGACACCGATGCTGTTCTTACTGCCTTAAAAGAATATTCTATGGAAATGTTCAGTTCGGAAGATCCTGTCACCGATCCTGATTTCGTAGCCTCTGTCAAGGACGGTACCTGCCCGTTCACGCTGACCTACGACGGCATCTGCTTCTTCCTTGACTACTGGTATATTAAGATTCCGGTCAGTGCTATCCCGGATGCCGTAGATTCCCGGTACTTCGGAAGTACGCCGGATAACTATTTCCTGATGCTCGATGCCAAGGGAGAGATCCAGTGGGACTTTGATGGAGACGGCGTCCCGGAAGACCTCTCCGTCGGGAATGCGGACGACAGTGATTTTCTGGATGCAATCGTCATCCACCACAACGGGAACGACTACACGATCGATACCGACGTGTGGGGCGAATTCCACTGGTACGACGACAACTACGTCATGAAGACCTCCGACGGCTTCTATATGTATCTGCTCCTCGGTGTAGACGAAGGAATGGAGTACATAGGATTTAAATACAGCAACGGAGAATGGACCGGTCTCGGCCGCTTCGATGAAGGCTCATACTTCTTCGGTCATCAATACGATCCGCAGAATGCTCTTATGTCCGAATATATCGGTCTCACGGGCACACACTATTACCAAGCGTACTTTGATTTTGACGGGAACGACGGAAAGCCGGTACGCAAATACCACATCTACTACGATAGATTCTCGATTTTGGAAACGAAACAGGATATTCCCTGTGACGAACTGGATGATGATCTTGCCGTGGTCGGTCAGACGACACTTCCTTCCGGCTCCGTCGTAAATCTCATGTACTATGATCCGGATTATGAGAAGATCCTTCTGCGGGTCTGCACGACCGATCCGTCTCAGGATACATACGTTTCCTGCGACGTCGATACGCACAGCAATCCGATGAAGATCGGCGGGATCGCAGTCGACGACGCGCTCTACGGGATCATATACGGAGGATAAGAACTACTGCTGATAGAGCTTCTCGAGCACCTCGATGATCTCGATGGACATGATGGTCCTGTCATTTACCGCGCTCGCAGGAAGAACGTCCAGCATCTCTTCGATCTTTTTCTCCTGCCAGGCTTTCTTATCTGTTTCTCCGAGTTCGAGCTCGGCCACCTCCATCGGGATATCTCCCAGATGCATGAGTCCGAAGCCCTTCGTGCGGATGACACATAGCGGGACACCGTCCCAGTCTGTCAGAATATTGATATCGCCCGTCTTGGGATAGATCTCCCGGCATTCCGCGAGCAGTCCCTGGAGGCGGTCATTACTGAGGTTATTGCACTCTGCCGTAGTCAGATTCCCGCTTCCGCCGAGTGCCCAGTCGAAGTAACGGATGACGGCATGCCGCTTTCCCTCCATTATCTCTGAGGCGATGCGGTTTGCCTCTTCCTCGGTCTCTCCATAATGCCACTGGAAAAGCTCATCTTTATCGTATTCGTACATGCTTGACCCCTTCAGCAGGATCCGCTGTTCCGGAGATTCTTCCCGGGTGCGGATCGCGAGCTTCTCTTCTCCTGTTTTAAACTATTTAAGACATCCCCTCTTGATTATCGAGCAAGATTCCCCTTGCGTCAATTCTTTCTGCCAAGCATATGCAACAGATCGTCCGTAAGCCTCGTCTAATTTCCATGAGGCGCTTGGACCCGGCTCCCCTCCCCTCCAAAGAAGCGCGGGTCCAGGCACTTCTAAAAACGATCATCAGGGGCATATCTGCAAAAAGCAGATCCATTCCCCGGAATATAGGAGTATAGAAAAATGAAAAAACTGGTGAGTATTCTTCTTAGTATGTCTGTTCTTCTTTCCCTGACTGCAGGATGCAGCCGGAAGACAGCAACCTCTTCACATTCACATCGTCCCGGCAGCGCGGAGAAAACGCCTGATTACGAAACAGTACCGGAGATCCCCTATAACGGTAGCGCAACAGCAGTCTACAACCTCGAGCCGGCAGGCGCCGCCGGATCGAACGCCACGGAGGAAGAACTGCGCGAGGCATATACCAGGTTCATCTTCGGCGTGATGAAACGCTGTGCTTCTGCCGCCGGAACGGGCGATGTTCTTTTGTCACCCGATTCGATCCTCCTCGCGCTGGATATGACAGCCGCAGGCGCCAGCGGAGAAACACTCGATCAGATGCTCCAGACCCTGATGCCCGGAGTCGGAAATGCAGAAGGTTTCCAGTTCGCCGTCGAGCGCATGAATAGTCTTCAGAACGAATCCCTGTCGATTGCAAATTCCATCTGGATCAACAAGGCTGATGCCGACGGAATCTACAGCGATTATTTAGACTTCGTCACCCGTCACTTCGACGCCAAAGTGAGCATCCTCCCCTTTAACAACGACGCGGTCGATCGGATCAACAAATGGGTCGAGGAGAAGACAAACGGCATGATCCCCGATCTTCTAAAGCCCACGGATCTCGATGCTACCTCCGTCATGGCTCTTATCAATGCCATCACTTTCGAAGGCGACTGGAAAGAAGCATATAGTGAAGAGGATATAAGCGAAGGGATCTTTACCAATTCAGAGGGAATCGAGCGGGAAGTGACTTATCTCAGCAGCACAGAGTATACCTATCTCGAAAGCGAAAGCGCGACCGGATTCATCAAACCATACGAAGGCGGGAAATACGGATTTATGGTCATTCTCCCTTCTGACGAGACGGTCAACATCAACGAGTATCTCGCCGGCATGTCAGAGAAAGAATACTGGGATCTGTGGAATCGCCGCGATAACACTGAGGTCGATGTGCGATTCCCGGAATTTAATTCGGACTATAGAGTCGAGCTGCCCGAGGTACTGAAGGACATGGGCATGGTTGCGCCGTTTGACGGGGGCACAGCCGACTTCAGTCTCATGACCTCCGGCGATGTATTTATCGGCAAGGTGATCCACCAGACACACATCTCCGTCAATCGCGAGGGCACAACTGCAGCAGCCTCTACAGCAGTTGTCATGGACAAGAACTGTGCCGCAGGCGCAGGATACTACGTGAACTGTGACCGTCCGTTCGTTTACGCCATCGTCGATCTGGACACCGGGCTTCCGGTATTCCTCGGGACCTGCACGTACCAGTAGATACCGTAGCGCCGGTTCCCCATCCGGTAATAAGGTTCGAAATCAAGTTGAAGCGGTTCTCCCTTATAATCTGAGAAACCCTCGAGGCGGAAGCGCATATTCCCGAGCGGCCGGACGTACTTTTCCAGGTTGTCGCGGAAGCCGGGAATTGTCTCCCCTTCCGGAAGTGTCAGATACTCTCTGTCGAGGATCGCTTTATTCGTTCTTCTATATTCGATGTCACTTCGCACCGCCGCATCAAAGACGACCTTCCACGCAGGAGCATAGACCTCTATACCGGCGCCGGTCGAGATCCCCCACTTTTCTTCGCCGAGCGGCGCGCAGAGTACGAAAGGACCATAGGCCAGTCCGAACACCTCTTCGCTGTCCGAAAGCTCGAGCGGATAGATATCCATAGCAAAGCCGATCGACTTTTCTTCACCGGAGCGGAGTGTAAACGAGAGGAAGTGCTCGTCGCAAGGGAGGATCTCCTCTCTGTCGCGGATCCAGATCGGGATGCGAAGACGAATCTCCCGACTTCGTGAAGAACTGCCTTTCAGGGCCACCGTGAGACGTCCTTCTTCATAGTCGGCGCGAAGTTCCAGCACGGTTCCATCCGACAGTTTCAGATCCGACGAGATCCACTGGGCGATCGTGATAGTATCCTTATCAAGATAGAAGATCTGGTCACCGGCCTTAGCGAAATCCTCCAGTCCCGTACCGACACAGCACCAGAAAGGATTGTCCTTCGGATGCGCGGGAGAATAGAGCCGGTAGTAACCGGTCGCCATCGGGTTAAAGTAAGTATAGCCACCCTCCGGGCCGACGGAGCCGAGTCTGGCATTCCAGAGCGCCGCCTCGATATAGAGGAGATATTGGACTTCTCCGGTAGTGAGGTAGAGAAGCTGGGAGAGCTTCATCATGTTATAGCAGCAACAGCTCTCGGCATTACACTGCGTACGGGATCCGTCGAGCCGGCCATCCAAAAAGAAATGCTCCATATCGCCGATCCCACCGGTATCGTAGGTCTGCTCGATCGCGACCAGATCCCAGAACCTCTCACAGAGGTCCAGTCGTCCGGCCTGCTCTTTCCGGCGTTCTTTCTGCGTCTCTTCGGAGATCTCTTCTCCACGCGTGTCCGGATCGGCTCCATATCCTCGCAGATACCCCAGGAACTTCGGGATCGTAGCGTTGGCATGGACACTTTTGAGGCGGTTCCTGAAACTTAAGAATTCCCTGTAAAGTGAGGGTTCATCGAAGATCTGCGCGGCCTTTAAGTACTTGTTCTCTTTTGTCAGGTAGTAGAGCTGGTAGAGAGAATCGTTCATGCCGCCATACTCGACAGAGAGGACTCTCTTCCGGGTCGTCTCGTCCCATGAAAGCGCACGTTCAGAAGTCCAGTCGGCCAGGGCCAGCGAAGCTTCCTTTGCACCCGCTGTACTACTATAGACCCACAGATCGATGAGTCCCTGTAATACCTTGTGAAGGGCATACCACGGCACCCACGTCTGCACATCGGCCTTGCCCTCGAGCGCGTCGAACTGGATCTCCGTGTTATCGGGATCCTGTATCGTCGCTGCGCTCAGAAAACCCGAGCCGTATTTCTCCTGACACTCCCGAAGACCCGTAACGATCGCATCTGCTTTTTTCTCTAGCTCTGTGCAATCTCTTTCTTCACCGCGAAGGACCGCGATCGCCATGGCCAGCGCCGAGAAATAATGACCGACACCATGACCTGCGATCAGGCTGTCTTCCCACCCGCCATAAGTCTCCGACTCCGTCGGAATACCGGCCGTTCTCCGAAAGCCTGCCAGAACGCGCTCCGTATCCATCTCCTGAATGAAGCGGAGATTCTTCTCCATCGCCTCCCGCCAGAGCGGATCCCGGATAATGACTTTGTCGAGCCTGACTTTCTCCATATTACACGCGGTTATAGTTGATGAGGCATCCCTTGAGGATGATCTGACGCTCTTCGTCTGTAAGATCGCCCAATCTCAGGTCGAATTCCTTAAGACCATCTGTACCGACGGTATAGGCCTTGATGACCTCCGCCTTCGTCTCTACCGCCGCGCGGATGCACGGGATAAAGATGTAATCCAGGTTCTTAAACGGAAGCTCGCCTGCTTCGATCAGGAACGGGAGCATACCCCAGTTAATGAGGTTGGATCTATAACGCTTGGTTGCGTATTCATTCGCGATATTCGCCCAGCCGCCGAGTACCTTCTGGCAGGAAGCCGCCTGCTCACGGGCCGAACCGTCACCCGGCTTCACGGCAAAGATCGTGGAACCGAAACCTGTATTGGTCTTGTGTACATCCGGGAAGTCCTTCTTGATGGTCTGCATGACGGCATGGATCTCCGGGAACAGATCGCAGAGCTTCTCGCCTGCTTCTCTTGCCTTTTCTACCTTCTGGATCTCCTTGGCGCGTCCGACATACTCCGGATCCTTACGGCTCAGGGTAAACTCCGCAAGGCCGAGAGGATTCGAGCGGAAGGAAGATGTCTCGCCGGACGGGATCAGCTCATCGGTCGTGGTGACCGGATCGTGGATCTCGGAGACACAGCGCAGAACGAGGTTATCGGTAAGCGCGACCATCGCCGGCCAGTCCTTGATATTCGGACCGAAGTGGATCGGATATTCCGGATCCGCGACGCCCTTACTGTCGAATACACGGTTCGCATAGATCTTCTGATCGAAGAAGTACTTATATTTTCCGAACTCACCGTCGAACTCAGTCGCTGCGGTAAGCTCGCCCTTATTCGCCGCTGTTGCTGCGATGGAACGAGCATCCATGAGCGCCACGGAAGAGATCTGCCCGTTCTGAAGTTTCGATCCTTCACGGTTCGGGAAGTTTCTCGTGGAGTGACGGATACTGAAAGCGTTATTGGCAGGTGTATCACCGGCGCCGAAGCACGGTCCGCAGAATGCGGTCTTGATGATCGCGCCGGTTTCCATGATGGTCGCGGCACAGCCGTTTCTGACGAGTTCCATGTAAACAGGCATGGATGCCGGATAGACGGAGAGCGTGAACTTATCGGAGCCGATATAGTTGCCCTTCAGGATATCGGCCGCGGCACAGATATTCTCAAATCCACCGCCGGCGCAGCCCGCGATGATGCCCTGATCGACCATGAACTTGCCGTTTACGACTTTGTTTCTCAAGGAGAAGTCCACCTTATCACCGAGGGAAACCTTCGCGCGCTTTTCGACATCTTCGAGGATATCGTCAAGGTTTGCCTTGAGGTCTTCGATCGTGTATGTGTTACTCGGATGGAACGGCATCGCGATCATCGGACGGATCGCCGAGAGGTCGATCTCAACAACACCGTCGTAGTAAGCGATCTCGCCCGGATTCAGCTCCTTATAGTCGCCGCCGCGGCCATGGATCTCATAGAATTCCTTGACCTCGTCGTCGGTCTGCCAGATGGAAGAAAGACACGTGGTCTCCGTTGTCATAACGTCCACGCCGATACGGAAATCAGCAGACAGGGATTTCACGCCCGGTCCGACAAACTCCATGACCTTGTTCTTTACGTAGCCGTTCGCAAAAACCGCGCCGATAATAGCCAGCGCCACGTCCTGCGGACCGACACCCTTGACCGGTGCGCCCTTGAGATAGATTGCGACCACGCCCGGCATGTTGATGTCATAGGTCTGGTTGAGGAGCTGCTTAACGAGCTCCGGTCCGCCCTCACCCATCGCCATGGTACCGAGTGCGCCATAACGTGTGTGGGAGTCTGAACCGAGGATCATCTTCCCGCCGCCGGCGAGCATCTCTCTGGCGAACTGGTGGATAACGGCCTGATGCGGCGGAACATATACGCCGCCGTACTTCTTCGCGCAGGAAAGGCCGAACATGTGGTCATCCTCGTTGATCGTACCGCCGACCGCGCAGAGGGAATTATGGCAATTCGTCAGGACATACGGTACCGGGAACTTCGTAAGACCCGAAGCGCGCGCGGTCTGGATGATGCCGACGAAAGTAATATCGTGGGAGGTAAGCTTATCGAACTTGATCTTCAGCTTTTCCATGTTATCGGAGGTGTTATGGTCTCTTAAGATCCCATACGCGATGGTCTCCTTCTTTGCGTCCTCTTTGCTTAGGGACTTACCGGTCTTGGCAAGGATCGCAGATGCCGCCTCCTGGTTATCCGGGATAATTTCAGTTCCACGCAGAAGATATGCGCCGGAATCAAGTAAAGAAATCATAGTTAATCCTCCTGAATATGATATCTCGCAGGGACAAGTGCTTCTCGATCGAGTGCCACTTTCTTCCTTTTTTACGAACACTCCTATTATAAGGGAATCGAAAGAAGTTGCAAGTTTTCTCAGCGCCAGATCGAAAGTTGTTCATAACTTTGAAACACTTCTCGTGTATTATATGGGTGTCGCCGTTTTCTTTACGACGCCCGGGTACAATTACTACACTGTTTGTCATTTGAGAGGTGGCATATGGGCACGAGAAAAAAAGTAGCGGTCTTTTCGCCGAATATCTATGAACCGATGACACATGCCATCCAGGAGGGCATCAGCAAGGCTGCGGTCGAGCTGGGCATCAAGGTCATCTACTTCGCCAGTTTCAGCGACAATTTCAGCAATAAGATCTACGAACAGTACAACCACTACGACGAGGGCGACATTGTCTCCTTCGAGCTTCCGGACCTCAATGATTTTGACGGCATCATCCGCGTAGACCTGACGTACGGTCCATACACACTGAAGCACCTCGATGCCCGTCTTTCTGAAGTAGAATCGATCCCGATCATCAACGTCGGCGGCTACGACGAGCGCTATTTCAACGTAGTCAACGACGAGATCAAGACTTTCGAGAATATCGTCGATCATCTGATCAAAGTCCACGGTTGCAAGGACATCTATCATTTAGCCGGCATCCCCGAGCGGAACTTTACCCAGACGCGTATCGACGCCTACCGCTCCGGACTCGAGAAGAACGGCATCGAGTACGATGCCTCGAAGGTCTTTTACGGCACGCTCTGGCATGACTGTGGCGATCCGGCGCTCGACTATATCCTCGAAGACTGCAAAAAACGTGGCAAGAAATTCCCGGATGCGATCGTGTGTGCCAACGACTATTCCGCGACCGGCCTCATCGACGCCTGTCACCGCCGCGGTATCGAGGTCCCCGGTGATTTTCTCGTCACAGGTTATGATGGTCTGGACGAGGCCTATCAGGGATACCCGTCTCTGACGACAGGCGCGCAGCCTTTCTTCAAGTCCGGCTACGAGAGCATCTACTGTCTTCTTCAGATGTGGGAGGGTGTCGACGTCGGCAAGAACCGCCTGATCCTCGGCGATCTCGTGTGTAACCAGTCCTGTGGCTGTAAGCCCATGACCACCTATAACATCGATGATATCCGGAGCATGTACACGAGAAGGCTCGACCGTGTTTCGGAACTGGCCCAGTCGCAGACCAACCTGATCCTCAGCGTCTCCAACGCCGCCTCTCTGGAGGAGTGCTTCGCCGAGATCACGAAGAATTCGGCGATCGATTCGGGCTTTACGGATATGCTTCTGTGCCTCGCTCCCGGATGGGATACCCAGCGCGTCATCGACGATGATTTTTCCGATCTCGACGAAGAGATGACCGTGGTCGCCGGATTTATCGGACCGACGCCCGTCGAGCGCGAGACCTTCCGGAAGAAGGATCTGCTCCCGCCGGCACTTCTATCCGATCCGAAACCGTACTACATCTTCTCGATCCATCATCTGCAGTACTACATGGGATACCTCATCGTCTCACCACAGAACGAGGCGCACGAATCGCTGCACATGAAGTCCTGGATCGTTAACCTCGGTTCGATGCTCGAGAACTGGCGGATCCGCCAGAAACTGAATCTCACCGTCCAGAGGCTGGAGAACCTCTACAACCGCGACATGCTGACGAATCTTTACAACCGTCACGGCTACGAGATGTTCTTCTCCGACATCTTCAAGGAATGCCAGGCCAAGCGCATCCCCATCGGGGTCATGATGATCGACATGGATGACTTAAAGCTCATCAACGACAACTACGGACATAGTGAGGGCGACTACAGTCTCTGCACGATCGCCGATGGCATGCGCTTCGCGGCGACAAACGGCGAAGTGTGCCTGCGTACCGGCGGCGATGAATTTGTCGTCCTTGCGAAGGATTATTCCGAGGCCAAAGCGCTCTCCTACGCGAGGACTCTCTGTGAATATATCGCGAATCATGTCTCACGCGACCGTAAGAAATACCCGCTCCGCGTCAGTATCGGAAGCTGTATCATGGTACCTCCGGAGCTCTTCTCCGAGACCGATGCCGACGGCGACGGATCCGCAGACGAAGACGCGATCCGCGCCTACTCCGAAGAGTACCTCCGCATCGCAGACGCGAAGATGTACGAAGAAAAGAAGATGCACAAAGCCAGCCGCAAATGACCATTGTTGCTTGAGCATCTTCTTCGCACACTAATGACTCGTTGCACTTGCGCTTTTTCGCGTGCAAATAACCTTCATTACTTGAGTTTCTTCTCGAGTTCTTTGATCACGATCTCGAGGGCCTTGATACGTGCATATTTCTTGTCAACGGATTCGAGGATGTACCACGGCGCGAACTTGGTCGAGGTCTTCTGGATCATTTCGTTGATTGCCTCTTCGTAGATATCCCACTTCTCGCGGTTACGCCAGTCTTCGTCCGTGATCTTCCACTGCTTCTCCGGCGTATTCTGCCGGTCCGTGAATCTCTGAAGCTGCGTGTCCTTATCGATCTGTACCCAGAACTTGATGATGACCGCGCCCCAGTCGTCGAGTTCTTTTTCAAACTCGTTGATCTCGTTATACGCACGCTTCCAGTCGTTCTCGGAGCAGAAGCCCTCGATCCTCTCGACCATCACGCGGCCGTACCAGGTTCTATCGAAGATCGCGACGTGACCATCCTTCGGAAGGCGTGTCCAGAATCGCCATAGATAGTGACGTGCTTTCTCGTGCGGTTCCGGGGACGCGATCGGATGCACTTCATAGCCACGAGGATCAAGAGCCTCAGCGATACGCTTGATATTGCCGCCTTTTCCTGCCGCATCCCATCCCTCGTAGGCGATGATGAGCGGCACTCTCTTTCTGTAAAGGCGGTTGTGAAGTTCGGACAGACGATCCTGAAGTTTATCGAGCTTTTCCTTATACTCCTCGTCGGAAAGTTCCTTCCCCTCAAGAGGGATCTCGGCAAGCTTCGGCATCTTCACGAGCGGGAAAGTATTCTGCAGAAGCGGGACCGCAAGAGAGTGATTCTGAAGCGCGATATCGATACCCTCGTTCATACGCTCGAGGACCTGAAGCTCGGTCCATTTCTCGGACTTCGCATCCACGATGTACCACGGCGCAGAAGATGTATCCGTGTCCTCGAGATACTTCTCGAAAATCTTCTCGCACGCCTTGTAGTGCTTATTCTGCCAGACATCGCCCTCGCTCACGCGCCACTTCGTATCGATGTCCCCCTTGAGATTATCGATCCTCTTCTTCTGCTCTGCTTCCGAAATATGCATGAAGAACTTGAGCACCAGGTATCCGTTATCGGTGAGCTGCCGCTCGAATCTTCTTATACTCGCGATCCGCTTCTCGTACTGCGAATCGGACATACTTCCGTCGAGCCGCCCCATGACGATCTCATTCATCCAGCCGGTATTATAGAAACGGAACTTTCCCGCCTCCGGAAGCGCCTCGAAATAGCGGTAAAGGAACGGTTTTCTCTTCTCGAGATCCGTCGGCATATCGAAGGTCGCGACCTTATAAAAACGCGGGTCGATGTTATTGATCACGTGGCCGATCAGGGTGCCTTTTCCGGCGGTGCCCCAGCCCTCGACCAGCACGACAACAGGGAGCTTATTCTCCTTGATCTTATTCTGATTTACGAACAGAAGATCTTCCTGTTCTTTCAGGCGAGCTTTCAGGATTTCCTTCTCGGGCTTCTCGTTCAGATATGCGTTCTTCAGCACAGTCACCGCCTCCTTCAAACAACAGATTTCCAGTACTTTGATTGTATCACGATTCAGGTCGTTCGAGAAATCCTTCTTTTGCCGCTGGTCCTCGCCGTTTCGCGTCTGCGGAATCGTTCTTCTGACCGGAATCTATCCGAGTATACAAGTGCATAAAAAACCGCTCGGCCACGAGTTTTGCGAAGCAAACTGTCTGAGTGGAAGAGCGGTTATTCTTTATGCGCTGAATAAATGAACAGTATCCGGTCAGAAAATAGGAGCGACCAGGCGCAGGATCAGTCTGAACAGACTCCATCCTCTGTGGTAATTGAGTTCTTCCGGCAGCACCTCATCCGACACTTCAAAGGAAGCAAGCAGATCCTCCTTCACATCATTGACGGTCGATGTCCCGCACATGAAGACCGCGCTCTCGAAGTGGAGATACAGGCTTCTGTAATCCCAGTTGACGGATCCGACGATCGCAGCCTTGTCGTCGACGACGACGGTCTTACTGTGCATAAACCCCGGGGTATATTCGTAGACGCGCACGCCCGCTTCGACCAGATCTCTGTAGTAACATCTCGTGGCTTGATGGATCATCCATTTATCGTACTTGCTCGGGGTGACGATCCTCACGTCGATGCCGCTCTTCGCCGCGAGGCAGAGCGCCGTGATCATATTCTCGTCGAGGATCAGATACGGGGTACTGATGTAGATCGATTTCTCCGCTGCGGTGATCATGTGCATATACACATTTTCACTGACATGTTCGCTATCGATCGGGATATCGTTATAGGGCTGCACATAGCCCTCTCCCACGACCGGACACGGGGCATTCTTCCACGGGTAATACTCCAGAAAATCCTCCATCTTCGAGCTCAGCGCCTGCCAGATCTGCAGGAAGAAACAAGTGAGGCTCCACGCCGCTTCTCCCTCGACCATGACGACGGAATCTTTCCAGTAACCGAAGCGCTCTTTTCTGTTGACATATTCATCGGACAGATTCATGCCGCCGCAGAAAGCGATCTTCCCGTCGATGGATGTGATCTTTCTGTGGTCACGGTTATTCTGGATGGTCGTAAAGAACGGACGGAACGGATTGAAGATCTGGCACTCGATCCCGAGCGAACTCAGATAATCGGGATAATCAGATGGAAGACTCAGGAAACACCCGATGTCATCGTACATGATGCGCACCGTGACGCCCTCTGCGGCCTTCTCCTTCAGGATCTCCAGTATCGATTCCCAGAACTCTCCTTCACCGATCGTGAAATACTCCATGAAGATGTACTTCTGTGCGGTCCGGAGCTTCTCGAGAAGGACGGGCCAGGCGGCCTCTCCCGGAGAGAGATATTTCGTATCCGTATTTCGATAAAGCGGGAAATGCTCTGTCTTCTCTAAGTATTCTGCGTTCTTGAGGAATGCCGGATACTCCTGGCCGAGCTTGTATTTCGCCGCGCTTTTCGTGCCGAGATAGTGCTTCGTTTCGTTGACGACTTCGTCCAGGTTTTTCGAGTAGTAATTCGAACTCATCTGGAAGTTCAAAAAGACGTAGAGGATCCCGCCGAAGACGGGAAGCATCAGGATCAGGAAGACCCAGATCAGACGGTATCCGCCCTTTTCGTTTTTACTGACCACATAGAGAGCCACGATGACGGAGATGACACGGAAGATGATCGACGCGATATCAGAATAGAGCGTACCGGCCGCGATGAGAAAAATAAAAGACGCGAGTTCCACAAGCAGGATCAGTATGATCACTGCCCGCCTCATGAGAAGGGACTGGAACCATTGTTTACGCATCTTTTTCTCCTTTTTGATTTGCCCAATACTATTATCAACAATATGGAAATTTAGTCAAATTCTTCTAGGTTTTTCGCGTCCGGTGTTATAGAATGACAGTATACAGATGCACAAGGAGAAACGTGCCATGAAGACTCAGTCATCTACCCGTCAGAAATCGATCCTTCCGTTTCTTATTCCCGTGAATTATCTATGTGCCGCGTTTATCGTCTATCTGGTCTATGCGACGGGCGGAACGCCGAGTATCTATGCGAATCTCATCCTGATCCCGGTCGTACTTACGGCTCTGTTCACGCCGGTATGGCATAGTGTCCTTTTTGCCGTTCTGAGCGGACTTGCTATGGGGCCGCTTATCAACATCCTGACGGACGCACAGACTAAGGACGCCTCATGGATCATCCGTGTACTTGTCTATGCACTCGTAAGTATCGTTATTTCCTATATCTCTACCCGGAGCCGGGAGCGTCAGAAGCACTTCGAGTACATGGCGACACATGACCCTCTCACGGATCTGCCGAACTACAACAGCATCGCCGATTCGCGCATCCCTTCTTCAGGCGCCATGTCGATCCTGATGATGGCCTTTAACGAAGACGGAGACATTCAGGGACTCTTCGGGAGCGATTTCTACCAGTCGATCGTGAAGAATATCTCGGTAAAACTGTCCGAACTTCTGTCTTCATACCCGAACGCCCGGCTATACAAGGGCACCGATCTGAATTACACGATCATCGTGCACCACTACTCCAGCGAAGAGAGCCTCGAGAACATCCTGGCCGCGCTTAATAACATCAATGACGTGACCATCTCGGTCGACAAGATCCCCGTCTATGTTTCCTACCGCATCGGCTTCACGGTGATCCGGCCCGGCGCCAGCATCCCGGAGGGTATCCGTCAGGCCAACATCGCCCTGCGGTACTCGTTCCTCGAAGACCAGCGGATCTCACGTTATACGGAGGCGATGCGTGATTACTATAAGGGGACCGTAAACATCGCCAGTGAATTTGACACCGCGATCGAAAAAGGCATGGTCAAGGCTTCCTATCAGACGATTCACGATGCAGTGTCACGGAAACCGGTCGGTGTCGAGATCCTGGCCAAGTGGATGCGTGAGGATGGTTCACGAATGACTGCAGAAGAATTTGTCCCGATCCTGCAGAAGACCTCCTGCCTGCAGCAACTGACGATCTTTATGACACAGGAAGCCATCAAACATGCAAAGACGCCCAAGCACCAGGGCGAGCGATTCAGCATCAATTTCTCTGCGTCCGAGCTCACGGAGAAATCGGTCATGGAATTTGTCCGTGCCATCGAGAATTCCGGGCTCAACGCCGATCTGGTCATGATCGAGATCGCCGGCACTTTTCAAGAGGATGAATATCTGGTAAGAGATCACCTTCTCTTCCTCAAGAAGCACGGCATACGTATCGCCATGGATTATTTCAGCGCAGCCAAATCGCCGTTCATGCTTCTTTCCGATACGCCTCTGGACATCATCAAGATCAACCGCGAGATCACGGCCGCCTACAATCAGCCGAAGGGCGCTTCTCTTATCCATAGCATCGTAAACTACGCCAAAACCAATAATATCCAGACTGTTGCAGAGGGCGTGGAAAACGATTTCCAGGCGACATTCTGCGCGCAGACGGGAGTCGATTATCTACAAGGGTATTTCTTCAGTGTTCCACAGCTCATGACCGTGCAGGAGAATGAAGCACCCGCATCTTCCGCCCCATCTGATTCCTCCGACGGAAGCACTGAATATCCGGACATTTCAATCGTCCCGAAAGACGAACAGAAATGATTCAGTTTTTCGGGTCGTTCTGGTTTTTCTGCTTGATCTTCTTTCCGACTCGGATCAGAGACGCGTAACGGTAAGCCGTCTTATATGCTTTTCGCGCATTGCCGGTCACGGCCTGCTTGATCGCGCCCATACGTGATGTTGATCCTTCCTCTTCCGAAGCAGGCAGGTACGCCTCCTGCAGGAAGTGACGGTCATCCTCCGGCGGAACCAGTTTCACTTTCTTGTATTTATTTGCCAGATGCAGCTTGCCGACGTTCGCGCGGCGGATCGCCTTCTCGCGCACGAAGCGAGAGATCGCATTCTTATACGCTTCTTCGACACGTCCCGCGAAGGTCTCCGCAGAAAAAGAAGCCACCGTCTTCTCGGCATTGGCGGAATAGCGCTCGGCCGTGACCGGATCCTTGAAGATCTCGGACACGATATCGGCGATCTCAGATTCCTCACGGAAGAGCCGGGCATTTACACCGTCCTGGAAGAGCTCGTTAACGGCATCATCTTTTCGCGCGATGACCGGAAGCCCCGCCGCCATAGCCTCGTAATACGTGAGGCCCTGTGTCTCGGACGTCGAGCAGGAAATAAAGGCATCACCAAGCTGATAGTATTTGCCGATCTCGGCATAGGGGGCCGATCCGGCGAAGATCACCTTATCCGTCACACCTAACTTCGCCGCCTGCTCTTTAAGCCCAGCTAGCGCCGGTCCGTCACCGACGACCAGGACGCGGACATTCGGAGCCTTCTCACAGATCTTCGGCACCTGATCGATGATCCTGTCGATGCTCTTCTCCTTCGCCACACGGCCCAGGGAAAGAAGGATCTTCTCATCGTTTCTGATACCGAATTTCTTCTTCAGTTCGTCGATCTCTTCGGTCTTAAAATTCGAGCGGTTAAATGGTGAGACATCGATACCTGTCGGGATCACGTAGATCGGTTTGGTCACACCATATTCGCGGAGAGCGTTCTTGACCTTCTCAGTAGGAACGATCAGGCCGGTCGGTACGTTACAGAACTTCTTACTGAACCATCTGGCCTTTTCCGGCGTGATGATCTTCGTCGCCTTGCCACCTAAGACATAGTGCGTATAGTCCTCCAGCATCGTGTGATAGGTATGCACGATCGGAAGATGAAGTGTCATGGATGTGGACAGACCGATGAGTCCCATCGAGAACTCGGTCTGGGTGTGGATGATGTCGATCTTCAGTCTCTTCAGGATCTGGACCAGACGGAAGGAGTACGGCATGGTCGTCCTGTACGGACGCACCAGAAGCATCGGAAAACTCGGGATACGGAATACCGGCGGGTGTTTACTTACACGGCGGATCACGGGAGAATTGGTCTCCGAAGTCGCGAAGATATAGACTCGATGGCCTCTCTTACGTAGCGCGATCGCCAGCGTATAGATCGAAGATGTGACGCCATTGATATCCGGAAAATATGTATCTGTAATGATAGCTATATTCATACTTTCTCCTCACACCATTCTGATTATACCATAATGCTTTTTTGTGAAATGACAAATCTATCACTATTTTGATATACGTCAGCCGCCTTGTCTGTTATACTCGAATCAAATTGTAGGGGCGCGCTGTCCTTATACAACATTGACTGATCTTACATATCAAGGAGGACCGATCTATGTCACTACCGAAGGATTTTATCTGGGGCGTCGCTACCGCTTCCTATCAGGTCGAGGGAGCCTGGAACGAAGACGGCAAAGGCCCGTCGATCTGGGATACATACACACACTGGAGAAATTCTCCTGTTCACAATCACGAGACCGGCGATGTCGCCTGTGATCACTACCACCGCATGAAGGAGGACGTCGCTCTTCTTAAGGAGATCGGCGTGAAGGCATACCGTTTCTCCATCAGCTGGACACGCGTGATCCCCGACGGTATCGGGCAGGTCAATCCGAAAGGGCTTCAGTTCTATTCGGATCTCGTTGACGAACTTCTCAGGAACGGCATCGAGCCGCTCGTGACGATTTATCACTGGGATATGCCGCAGACGATCTTCGAGCGTGGCGGATGGCTCAATCCGGAGAGCATCGAGTGGTTCAGAAACTACACGAAGATTCTGGTCGACGCGCTCTCGGACCGTGTCACCTACTGGTTCACCTTCAACGAGCCGCAGATCTTCCTGGGACTCGGTTATTACATGGGTGCTCACGCCCCGTTCATGAAGTTCTCTGACAGAGATCTCCTGCGCATGTCGAAGAATGTCCTCCTTGCCCACGGAACCGCCGTGCAGACGATCCGGAAGAATTGCAAAAAACCGGCCAAAGTATCCTACGCGCCGACCGGGCCGTCCTTTATCCCGGAAAACGATTCCCCCGATGCGATCGAGAAGGCCCGTCATCAGACATTTGCTTTCGACAGTTTCGGCTATATGCTCAGCAATTCCTTCTGGTCCGATCCGATCATCCTCGGCAAGTGGCCGGACGGCGCCAGAGAATTCTTCGGTGATGATTTTACCGACTTTACCGAGGAGGAATGGAAGATCGTGACTACGCCGATCGACTTCTACGGCATGAATATCTATGCCGCGATGCGCGACCTCAGCAAACTCTCTGCTTCAGAAGGAAACGAAGTGAAAGCCGGAGAACCGCTCACTGCGCTGAAGTGGGAGATCACACCGGAAGTCCTCTACTGGTCTGCGAAGTTCATGCACGAGAGATACGGCCTTCCGATCATGATCACCGAGAACGGCTGTGCCTGCACTGACAGCGTCCACCTCGACGGCAAGGTCCACGATCCGCAGCGCATCGACTTCCTGAAGAGATATATCCGTGAGTTTGCACGCGCCGCCGAGGACGGCATCCCGCTCGTCGGCTACATCCACTGGTCCTTCATGGACAACTTCGAGTGGGCTGACGGCTACGACCCGCGCTTCGGTCTCGTCTATGTCAATTATCAGACTCAGGAAAGGACCCTCAAGGATTCTGCCTACTGGTACAAAGAAGTCATCGAGACAAACGGAGAATCGCTCTGGACGTAAACCGGATCCGCAAACAAAAAAAGAAAAAGATGGTTTCGACGTGCCTCCGCAGCCGCATAAGCGGGAAGGACAGCACTAGAAACCATCTTTTTTCCTGTTAGTGTTTGAACGGATCCGGGCCGGACGGATCGTACTCGGGAAGATCGGCCAGACCTTTATCCACAGCAACGTGTTCTGCCGTTTCCGGCTCGTCGAACAGGTCTTCGTTTCCGACTCTTCTGTCCAGTGTTCTTTCCGGAAGACGGACACCGCTTCCGAGCGAATTCTCCATCGCTTCCTCTTTCATGAGATACAGCGGCGAATGCTTCGTCGGCAGTGGCACGGGGCTACTGGGGAGAGCCATTTTCTTACTTTCTCTCGCCACGATCTCCGCATCTCCCTGGAAAGCTTCGGATAACGGCACATTTACAGTGAGCTGCTGTCTCCTCATCTGTCGTTCGAGCTGGATCAGGCTCTTGTCCGTGGACATCTCATTGAGCGTCATCTCCGCCGCGATCGAGGAAGCTACGATATCGATCATGTACGTCCTGTAATTGATCTTCCTGTCAGTGCCTCCGAAGTCCTCGGAAGAGAAGTTTTTGATCCGCTTCTTCTTCATTGTCTCGAGCGTCTGCGGCACCTCTTCAACCACCTGTGGTTCCGTGGACTCCCATGAAAGCGCAGATGATTCTCCGGACAGTGCATTCATATACCATGTCAGACACTGGTTCTTCTTTCTCTTCTTCATGACCCACAGAGGAATGTAGACCAGTTGACCGATCGGGTCTTCGTACTCTGTATCATCTACATATGAACTGATCGCGAAACTCTCCAGGTTCTCCACGATCATACACTCCTTGACAAATTCGCGGATCCTTCTAAGGAAAGTTTCCCGGATCTCCGAAGATGAAAAATCGCAACCGAGGATAACGGCCTGCCCGATTTTCCCATTCCCGGACGAATACTGGCTGTTCATCGGAAATGGTGAGATCTCATCGAGTCTTGGCATGGAAATCATAGGACTAGCACTGATCGGGATATTCTTCCATGCCATTTCCCCGTTCATATTCTTCGGATACGGCGTGATGACCGATGAAGAACGCTCCAGCGTAAAATCGTTGAGAAGGATCACTCCGAGGATCTTATCGCCGAGATTGCGCGGTTGCTTGACATATGGCACCACACTGAGGATCGTTCTGGCAAAGATGTGATAATCAAAGAAGAAAAATGGCACGTATACGGGCGTGATGGCATCGAGATACTCCTGCCTGCCAAAGGAACGGAATCGCTTCTTGTCTTTTCGGACAGCGTCGGTATACTCCCGCTGTGCTTCCTTCCTGTCGAACCGAAACGGCATCCGCTCGCCACCGGAAAGAAGCGCAGCTCCCTCCGCGGACTTCGTCAATTCTCCGCTTCCGCAGAAGACACAACTTCCCGGTATTTCGGTGCCGCCTGAAGGAAGATACATATTCCTTCCGCACTGTGCGCACGTATACGATACGTGTTTGACGGAAGTCAGATCCCGAACATAGAATCCTCCCTTAGGACGTGCGAGCATGTCTTTTTCGGATAATGGGGAACTGCAGAATACACACTTGAGTTCTGATGTTCCATCAAGGATAGTATCCGCTCCGCATCGCGGGCAGTGATATGCCTTCTCCATCTATTTCTCCTCTGAAAAATCGAGATGCTTCCCTGTTTTTGAGAATTCCCCGTAGCAAAAAACACGCCGGATCCCGACAGTTCTCCCTGTAGGGGATCCGACGTGTTTTGTAAACTCAGTTAGGCTTGAAAGGATTCGGTCCTTCCGGGTCGAGATCCGGAAGTCCGCGGATCGCCTTCTCTGCTGCTTTTTCCGCTTCTTCCAGTTCATCATCGACTCTGCTGTGCTCTCTGGCCAGTGCAGGGATGCTGCTATCCTTCGCCAGGTGATGGATGCTCTCCTCTTCGAGCGGCTCCGGCAGCATATCAAGAGAGGCTACCACAGAAGGCTTATCTTCGAACTGAGTAGACTCGAAAGTCTTGTTCACCGTTCCCGGCCGCATACCCGGACGTCCCAGACCCGATCTGGCCGTACTCTCGTCATCGCCGGAATCTTCCTGTGGTTGCGCACTAAAAGAACTCTGGATCTGACGTCTTCTCTCTTCTTCTTCCATCTGGCGGCGCTGCGCAAATGTGCGCGGGCGGTCAGCGGAAGGAGCAGCAGGTCTGGACGGAACGTTGATTTCACGTGCGCCACTGCCCAATTCACGGGCCTTAGGCTTCTCATCCTCTTCATCCGCATGATGCAATCCGCTCGGAAGGATCTCCTTGACTTCCCCATCCGGTCTCCAGAGAGTCGGTCTCTCTCTCGGCTTCTCGACGTCGATGATCTGATCCTTCGGCTTCATCAGAGAGCCGCGCGGTCTGTCTTCCGTATAGGCGGCGGAGCTTCCCCACGCCGGCACCGGACCGTCAGTCTCCGGGACTCTCTCCCAGATCGGGACCTGTTTGGCGCCACCATTGTCATTGCCTGCACTTCCTGTGCCCGGTCTGGATGTACCAGGACGGGCCCCCATTCCGGGACGTTGCGGCGGACGCGGAGCCGGACGAGTCGCATCTGAGGCTACAGGCGGACGCGGCGAAGGTCTGGCCGAACCGGAAGAAGATACCTGCGGACGCTGTGCCGGCTGTGCCGCGCTCGGACGTACCGGCGGACGCGGTGAAGGACGGAAAGCAGAGGAATGCGCCGGCGCTTCCGAAGACTCCTGCTCTGCCGCTCTTTCTTCTGCTGCCAGTCTTCTCTTTTCTTCGAGAGTTCTGGGCTGCGGTGCAGGACGGAATGGAGACGGCGACGGTGCTTCAGCGGCATCCGAAACCTCTGTTGCTCTTCTCTTCTCATCAAGTGTTCTTGCTCTCGGAGCCGTATGCGCCGCATTGCTCGCTCTTCTTACCGCTTCTTCTTCCGCGGCGCGGAGCTCATCTCTGGACATATGGCTTCTGCCCTTATTTCTGGGGTTCGCACTCGTTTCCTGCTCCTGCCGGGCTTCTGCTCTGGTATCCGTTCTTCCGGCAGGTCTTGCCCATGCCGGAGCCGCCTTGGCTGTCGCAGCGGGCTCCTGCGGTTTCGCCCACGAAGGAGTCTCCTTCGCTTCCGGCATCTCGCCCCATCTGCTCTGTCTCTCGAGCGAAGGCATCTGATGGATCTCATCATCCAGTGGCTGTTCCGTCATGTATTCCAGACTCGGGCCCTGCTCCTCGGCGCGGGCCAGCGGGGCCGGCGGACGCTGTGCGAGAGGACGGTTGTTCTCATCGAGTTCCGGATGCGGTTCGACTTCTTCTACATAGACATCTCCACGCTTTTGAGCCAGCGGGGCCGGCGGACGCTGCGCGAGAGGACGGTTCATCTTATCCGGATTATCGTTGGGGTCAACGATCTCCGGCTCACTGCCGTCACGCTGGAATGCGAGCGGCGGCGCCGGTCTGAAGGCCAGCGGGCGATCATTCTCATCACTTCCCTTGAAGTTCGCGGAAGTACGCGGCTGTGGTTTGAAGAAGATCTCACGTACACCGTCGTCTTCTTCCTTGATCTCATGATCGCCGTCAGAGTGACGCAGCACGCCGGAATCGTATTCGGAATTCATGATCGCCATACCCTGCGCTTCTTCCGGCGCCTTCTCCGGCTGTCTCGGAATCGCAGAAGACGTGACCGGCTTCTCTTCTTCGCTAAACGGCGGCTTCTTCTTATTAAACGAGAACGTGATGTTGGCCACCATCTCCTCGGCCTCGGCCTCACCCTCATCTGCGGTATCGGCGACCGGTTCTTCCACAGTATTCTGCGGTTCCGGGGCTCTGCGTGCAGGTCTACTTACCTTCGGCATCGGGACCTCATATGCATCTTCAGCCTGGACTTCTGCTCTCGGACCCGCCGAGATCTGCTCACGGAAGGCCTGCTCCATATCCGGCTTCGGTCTGTCCGTTTCCCCTCTTTGCGTCGTCTCCTGAGCAAAAGCATCGGCCTGGGCCTGCGCCTCGGCCAGGATGCCGGACAGATCTCCATCCGCATCTGCTTCCGGTTCTTCTGCCGGCGTCTCTACACGGCGTCTGGAAGAGGCGCCGATCGGAGGCATCTTAGTATCAAAGGGGCTGGCAAACTCGAGCTCATCGCTGTCGCCTCTAGCCATTCTGTCTGCCATAGACATCGGCTTCTGCGGTTTCTGCTCCATCTCCAGTTCTTCTTCTGTCTTCTCCCAGAGCGGCTTACTCGAAGCGGCCGCCGCGCTCATCTTCGATGTGCCCGGCTTCTTTGTTCTGGTCGGACGGTTGCCCGGCGCAGATACAGACGGCGGAGGCGTCACGGCCTTGGCCCAGCTCGGTACGCTGGATGCCGCCGCCATATCGCCCTTCGGCTTATCCTGCGCGGCCTTTCTCAGGCGCTCCGTCATCTCGCGCTCATGCTCGATCTCTTCTTCCTTCGTCATCTTCTTGTTCGGATCACGCTTCTTAAGCGGTGCGCCGACCTCCACGTCAAGAGACGAGAAAGGTTTCTTACCTGAATCTGTCTTTTTCTCAGAAGGAGAATAGATCGAACCGAGACTCATATCGTCTCTGGGCTCCGGTCTCTTTCGTCCATCCGGCGTAACTCTCGACTCCTTCGGCTTCTCGAAGAAGGAATAATCCAGGATCTCGATATTCGGATCGTGAATATTGAACTCGAAGTGCGTATCGTTCAGCGCGGTGCAGCGGGTCTTATCCCAGTACTGCTGATATGTGATACCGGCGTTCTTCGAAGTGCCCTTGGACATAGGGATATTGGCATCTACTTCTCCGTTCTGTCCATTCATGGCGAAGTAGAAATCTCTGCCCATGTATTCACCCTTCATGTACCATATCGGGAACAACACCAGTTCTCCGATACCCAGAGGATAATCTGTCTTATCCTGGAAATAGGAGATGTCATACGAATCGGAATGGGCGTCCATAATCATCTGGCGCGTCCACTTCTTGATACGCTCCATAAACTCCTGCATGCAGGATACCGGATCCTTCGTGATCGCCAGGATAGGCGTGTCCATGAGGATCTTCTCATTGACGAGCACCATCTTGGACTGGTCATACGGCTGAACCATATTGATGACATTATTCGGAAGGATACCGGACGCATCAAACGGGATCCCCTGCCATGACAGCACACCGCCGGTCACATGCTCGGATGGCTGGTTCGAAGCATCCTTCTGCGCGCCCTTGCGGTTCGCCTGGAAACGCGAGAACGACGAGCGGAGCACGGAGAGCTGTTCGGCGATTCCCTCCGTACCATTGATACCGAAGAGAGTCTTGCCTTCTGCTGCCTTATTTCTGAGCATGGCCGTCACACGGGCGTGTGCTACGACCTCGTAGTTGAAGAGGAAGATCGGAACATAGACCTTATGAAGCAGATCCTTGTTCTCGTCGGTCGCGAGCGTACGGCCGACTGCGGAGTTATTACGGATATAGTCCAGGAACATCTCCTGAGCCTGTTGTCTCGTATGTGCGAACGGGATCGCACGGCGCGGCATCGCGCCGATCATGCCACCGTTATCCTTTACGGAAGCCGATGAACAGAGCGGACATCCTGATTGGGCCGTGGCCGGTTTCGCTACAAAATCACTTCCACAATCTTCGCAGTGGTAAGTGTGATACACTTTATCGTTCCAGGCGTCACCGACATAGTAACCGCCTTCGAGTTCTTTTACTTCGTTCTTCCCCGTAAATACCGTATGGCAGAAGCAACAGGTATAGCTCTTCGATTCATCGTAGATCAGATCCGCCAGACAATTGGGGCAGTGGAATGCTATCTCCATAATATAACCCTCCTACTTCACCCTATAATATAAAATTTGTTTGTCAGATTGTCAATTATTCTTCAGTATGCTACACTTTTAATATTCATATTTTAGTGGGTTTTCAGGCTCTTTTTCAGTGCTTTTCGACAGAAAAGATCCCGCAGGACCCGACCGGAGAGCAGGGAAGCTATGAGGAACGTCGCATTTTCACCTGAATATGCGCAGCAGTACGAACAGCAGAGTCAGCTCCTCTTCCGCGATGAGAATCGTCGTTCGAAAGAAGAGGGCTGCTTCGCCAACGGCTATTTTCTCCTCTGCGAGAGTTACGAAGGCCAGCTTGGCGATGAGATGCGGCTGGCGGCGAAGTACTCGCTCTTCACTCCGAATCACGATCTGATCCTAAGCTACGAGTGTCTCGACAACACGCACCCCCTCTGCGAGATGATCTCGCACAGAGACGGGAATGTATACTTCATCTTCCGCCGTGACCGCTTCGGTTTCTCTATCTTTAATCTGAACACCCTGAAGGAACACCGCTACTACTCCGACGCAGCCTTTGAAACGGGCGCAGACTTCATCTGGTGCGGCGCCGAGTACTATCCGGACAGAGATACCCTCTTCGTTGTCGGACACATGCCGGACGCCCCTTTCGAGGTCTACGAATTTGATTTTTCCGACCCGATGACCTGTATCGCCTTCGTTCCCGATGATGCCCTGATCCTGACCCTTCCCACCACAGACTTTGCCGATGAGATGGAAGAGTTCCGCGACGAGTACATCAACTGGGGTGAAGAGAACATCTACGGTTCCGCGCTTCTGCAGTCCTTCGACGATATCGCCGAGTGGTTCGCCTTCGTCGAGACACTGGGCTCCAGAAAGACCGCTCCGACCTACTACATGCCATCGACTCCTTTTGTCGCATTCCGCATGGGAGACGGTATCCCGGTCGGCATGATCGAGATCAAGCATGAACTCAATGACTACATGAGTAAGCACGGCGGGCACATCTCCTACTCGGTGCGTCCTTCCGAGCGCCGTCGCGGATATGGTAAGCGTATGCTGGCCATGGCGCTTCCCTACGCGAAGCTTCTCGGTCACAGCAAGGTCCTCGTCGTCTGTCACACTGACAACGAACCGTCACGAAGGACGATCCTCGCCGACGGCGGTGTCTACGAGCAGACCTATTTCAGTGAGATGGATAACATCTATAACGAGAATTACTGGATCCGCACCACACCGGCCGGCACGGCCGAGCCCGGCACGGCAGGTTTCGTTTCCTGAGCAGCTGCCACACTATAAGGAAATTTCAGCCGGCTCCGACGTGAGCGGCTTTTTTCTTTTCTGAAGAAGCGCTTATACGAACAGTTTGTCGCAGATCAGGACGAACAGCGGAAGCGTCGCCATACAAAGAAGCATGCTCTGCACGGTCGCGCGCGCCGCAAACTCCGGCGCGCAGTCGTATTTTTCCGAGAGGATAACGTTCATGGAGCCGCATGGAAGCGCGCACATGAGGACAGTAACAGCTGCCGTCTCTGCCGCCATGGAAGAGCTCTTGAAGGCGAGGCACATGCCTATGAAAACAAGTCCCGGCAGCAGTATAAGGCGCACGAAGGAGATCAGATAGGACTTCGGATCGGAGACCACCTTCACAAACGGCATCGCCGCGAGGTTCGACCCGATGATGATCATGCTGAGCGGAACCGTCATCGCTGCAATCAGGTCGATCGGTCCGGACACATAAGAGTTAAACCGGAACGGCGACACGAACAGAAGGATCGCCAGGACAGATGCGATATTTACAGGGTTCAGAAGAAGGCTCCTGAAGCTTCCGGTCTTTCCCGAAAGAAGATGGATGCCGTAGGTGTACATGAAGAGATTGTACGCGAGGTTAAAGACGACCGCCATGAGAAGGCCTGCATTTCCGTACAGAGCGGACATCAGAGGAAAACCGACAAATCCCGTGTTCGCGAAGACCGTCATGGTCACAAATACTCGCTTCTCTTTTTCTTCGAACGGGAGCTTTCGGGAAAGAAGCCGCATCGCGACCAGCGACACGATGTAGTAAATGAGGGCGGCGACCAGCGTGATCAGCATACCTTCCGCGACCTCGGGCGTCTTTTCATAGTTCGAGGACGCGAGTATCGAGAACGGAAGGATCGTCAGGAGAAGGATGTCGGACAGGCCCTTCTGCAGACGGGAATCGATGACCTTGGCCTTACGGAGGATAAAGCCCAGCGTCACCGCCACGACGATCTTTATGAATACCAGAAGTAATGCGTCCACGCAAACCCCTCATCCGGGCGGATCGCACCGTCCGGTCTAGTCTTTGTCTTCC
Organism: Clostridiales bacterium; assembly: GCA_017551625.1. Lineage (GTDB taxonomy): Bacteria > Bacillota > Clostridia > Saccharofermentanales > Saccharofermentanaceae > Scatonaster. The sequence goes on from JAFZLF010000015.1 coordinate 71,996, forward strand.
CAGGAAGCGGCACGTGAAACCGCCTTGGCCCAATTCTTCAAAAGTTTCTCTCTTTTGTCATCCGGCATGGATGGCGTAAAGAGAGTATCACAGTGACGGAGTTCACGCAAGGCATCGATGCTCTTCCAATATCCGCAGAAAAGTCCGGCCAGATAAGCTACGCCCTGCGAAGTCGTCTCACGTTCTTTTGCGCGGTCGACTTCGCACTTGAGGATATCCGCCTGGAACTGCATCATGAAGCGGCTGACGCTCGCGCCGCCGTCGACCTTAAGTTTCGTTATCTTGCAGTCGGCCTCTTCTTCCATGATGGTAACGAGGTCATAGACCTGATAAGCGATCCCCTCGAGCGCGGCTCTGGCAATATGGGCTTTCGTCGTTCCTCTCGTAAGTCCGAGGATCGAGCCTCTGGCGTACATATCCCAGTACGGCGCGCCAAGTCCCGAGAACGCCGGAACCAGAACGACACCTGCGCAGTCCGGCACGGTCTCCGCAAGCACGTCGCAGTCGGACGCGTGATCGATGAGTTTCAGTTCATCTCGGAGCCACTGGATCGTTGATCCACCGTTAAAAACACTTCCTTCGAGGGCGTAGCTCGTCTCACCATTCAGCGACCACGCCGCCGAGGTGACGAGTCCCTTCTTCGAGATGATCGGATCGGATCCGACGTTCATGAGCGTGAAGCAGCCGGTGCCGTAGGTGTTCTTGATGTCTCCCTTATCGAAGCATGTCTGTCCGAAGAGTGCAGCCGGCTGGTCGCCGAGGATGCCGTAGATACCGACGCCGTAGATCGTCTCCAGTCCCGGAATCTCGGCGCTGACAAAGCCGAACTCCGACGCACCCGGAAGCGCCTGCGGGAGCATGCACTTCGGAATATGGAAATACCGGCAGAGCTCGTCGTCCCACGTCAGATCGTGGATGTTAAAGAGCATGGTTCTCGAGGCATTCGAGTAGTCCGTCGCGTGGGATCTTCCGCCCGTCAGGCGGTAGAGGATCCATGTATCGACGGTGCCGAAGAGGATCTCGCCCTGACCGGCGCGAGCCTTAAGGCCCGGCACTTCCTCGAGGATCCACTGGATCTTCGTCGCCGAGAAGTACGCATCCGGCACAAGTCCGGTCTTATCTCTCACCTTCTCGATGAATTCCGGGTCGGAAGCCTTCAGTTTTTCCACGAGGGCTGCCGTTCTTCTGCACTGCCAGACGATCGCGTTATAGACCGGACGACCTGTGTTCTTCTCCCACAGGATCGTGGTCTCGCGCTGGTTCGTGATGCCGATGCCCGCGATCTCGCCCGGCTGGATGTTCGCCTTGGCAAGGGCCTGGCGGATGCAGTCACACACCGTTCTCCAGAGGTCTTCCGGATCGTGCTCGACCCAGCCCGGCTTCGGATAGTGCTGGTCAAAGGGCTCCTGTGCCGAGGCAACACAAGTGCCGTCCTCGCGGAAGATCATGGCGCGGGACGATGTCGTTCCCTGGTCGATCGAAAGCATGTACTTACTCATAGGCTCCTCCTTTGGGCAAAACGCCTCCGGGAGGTGCTCCCCCGAAGGCGCCTGTTTTTAGAATCTCTTATAGACCCAGTTCAGCTTCGCGAGCCACTTGGTGTCCATCTGGTTGATGGATTCTTCGCCGAAGCGGATCCGCCACTGTCCCGTTGGCATGCCCGGCGCATTCATCCTCGTGTCGGAGCCGAATCCCATGACGTCCTGCAAGGGCGCGATCGCAAGTTTCGCCGCCGAGGACCATACAGTCGTCAGCATCGCGCGGCAAGCCGGCGCGTGCACACCGCCGTCTCCCCAGTTATTCCCGTGGAACCGGCAGTACTCGAGGGCGAACTTCCTGTCTTCTTCGGGCGCCTCCCAGAGCCAGCCGAGAAGGGTGTTGTTATCGTGCGTTCCGGTGTAGGCGATGCAGTTCTCCGGATAGTTATGCGGCATATGCTTACTGTCATCGTGCGGCACCATACCGAACTGAAGGACTCTCATCGTCGGAAGGCCGGTCTCGTCAAGAAACTTGATCAGCTCGTCGTCGGTCTCACCGAGGTCCTCCGCGAAAATCTCCGGATGTCTTCCGAACTCCTTAAAGATACGGTTCCAGAGCTTCATGCCCGGGCCCTTCTCCCACTGGCCGTTACGCGCATTCTCCGCATCTGCCGGACAGCAGTAGTAGTTCGAGAACCCGCGGAAATGATCAATGCGGATGACGTCGTAGAGGCGGAAGTTCTGGTGAAGTCTAGAGAGCCACCAGGCGTAGTCTTCTTTCTCGTGAGCATCCCAGTCGTAAACGGGATTTCCCCAGAGCTGGCCGTCCTCGCAGAAATAATCCGGCGGTACACCCGCGACACTCTTAAAGGAACCGTCCTTATTCGTCTGGAACAGCGAGCGGTTCGCCCATACGTCGCAGGAATCGCCCGACACGTAGATCGGGATATCGCCGATGACGGAGATGCCGATCTCGTTGATCTTCTCCTTCAGCTTCGTCCACTGATCGTAGAAGATGTACTGGATGAAGAGGTAGAAGTCACAGAGCTCACGGAGTTCTTTCTCCGCTGTGGCGACGGCCTTTGCCTCATGCTTCTGGAGAGCCTTGCTGTCCCAGTCCCACCATGCCTTCTGGCCCTGGGACTCCTTGATGGCCTGGAAAACGATGACGTCCCTGACCCACGGGTTTTCTTTCTCGAAGGCCTGCATTTCCTTACGGATCTTCTCGTCCGCCTTGGCAAAAGCACTTCTCAGCATGGCCATGCGGTTTTCTCTGACCCACGCGTAGTCCACGCTGTAGCAGGAACCAGGATATTTACACTTCTCAAGCTCGTCCTTCGTCAGAAGTTTTCTCTCATAGAGATCCTCCGGGTCTATAAGCAGCGGGCTTCCGGCAAACGCCGAGTCACTCTGGTACGGGGAATCCCCCGAGCCCGGATTGGTAAATGGAAGGACCTGCCAGTACCCCATTCCGGCCTCCTTCAGTTTCTTCGCAAAGGCTTCCGCCTCTTTTCCGAATCCGCCGATTCCGTACACACCCGGAAGCGACGTAATGTGTAATAGTACACCTGCACTTCTTCGCACTTTCAATTATCCTCCTTATTGCGAACATATATGAGTTTCACCTGTGGATTCTTCTCGTTGACCCGCAGTTCACATTCCAGGAAATCCAGCGACTGCATGAGCTTGCTCATCTTCGAAAAGCCGTAGTTACGTGCATCAAAGGATGGGCTCTTCTTATTGACCAGGTTTCCCACATCCCCGAGGAATGCCCAGCCGTCTTCGTCGGCCAGATCCGAAACGGAACTAGAGATCAGCTCACAGGTGGCTTCATCTATTTCAAGGATCGTCCGCTCTGCGGATGCTCCCGTATCGGAAGGATCAGCACTGCCGGCTCTTCCTTCCGGATTCTCAGGTACGCTGATCTTCGTCTCCGCTGCATCCATTCCGACGGACTTCCCGTCCGAAGCCTTCTGCGAGTTCTTCCCGGACTTTCCGGAGGCGCTCTTTGTATCGGTTTCCGCAGAAGATCCCTGGGACAGTGCTTTTGCCGAAAGATCGGGAGAAGTCGCGGATTTAGAAGAGCGGCTCTTTTTTTCTTTCGGCGCCAGGATCTCGAGGAAGATAAAGCGGTCACAGGCCGCGACAAATGGCGTCGGTGTCTTCTTCTCCCCGATACCGTAGACGATCTTCCCGGCTTCGCGCAGACGCGTCGCAAGTCTGGTAAAATCACTGTCGGAGGAGACGAGGCAGAAGCCGTCCACTTTCTCGGTATAAAGGATATCCATCGCGTCGATGATCAGGGACGAATCGGTGGCGTTCTTGCCGGAGGTGTAGCCGAACTGCTGTACCGGCGAGATCGCGTGGTCGAGGAGCACCTGCTTCCATGGCCCGAGCTGAGGCTTGGTCCAGTCGCCGTAGATGCGCTTGATGGTCGGGTTGCCATAGCGCGTGATCTCACTCATCATGGGCTTGATGTAGGCGGCAGAAATGTTATCTGCATCGATCAGGACGGCCAATCTGACGTCTTTATCTTTTGCTGACATACGCACCTCTTTTCCTTGCTCTATAATAGCAAGGCTGATATAATATTGTGGCTTGTCCGAGAAGATGCGCAGATCTGCGCCAGTCAAGCGGGTCCGATCCCGTCGGTCCCCATCCCCGGGAAGCACGTCACTATTATACCGTATTTTGCAATCGTAACCAAACCAGGAAGGTAGAAGAATATGGACCAGAATGTTCAAAATGAGATCCAGAGGCGCCGCACGTTTGCGATCATCTCGCACCCGGACGCCGGTAAAACGACCATGACCGAGAAGCTCCTCCTCTACGGAGGCGCCATCCACATGGCCGGTTCCGTCAAAGCGCGAAAAGCGGCGCACCACGCGACCTCCGACTGGATGGAGATCGAGAAGCAGCGTGGTATCTCCGTTACTTCGTCCGTCATGCAGTTCAACTATGACGGCTACTGCATAAACATCCTCGATACTCCCGGTCACCAGGACTTCTCCGAGGATACCTACCGTACGCTCTGTGCCGCGGACGCCGCAGTCATGCTCCTCGACGGCGCAAAGGGTGTCGAGGCTCAGACCATCAAGTTGTTCGCGGTATGCCGGAAGCGCGGTATCCCGATCTTCACCTTCATCAACAAGATGGACCGTGCGGCGAAGAACCCCTTCGACCTGATCGATGAGCTTGAGAAGGTCCTCGGTATCCGCAGTACTCCGATCAACTGGCCGATCGGCACCGACGGTGATTTCCAAGGCGTATATGTCCGCGAATCCGAGCAGGTCCTCCTTTTCGATAACGAGACCAAGGACCACGGCGCCACGATGGTCAAGTCTATCAGCGCCGGAATCAATGACGAGGAAGAACTTCGAAAGATCCTGAGCGAGCATCACTACGAAACCTTGAAGAACGACATCGAGCTTCTCGATATGGCCGGTGACCCCTTCGATCTTGAGAAGATCCTCGCGGGCGAGCTGACCCCTGTATTCTTCGGTTCCGCGATCACAAACTTCGGCGTCGAGCCGTTCCTTAAGAAATTCCTCGAGATCGCGCCCGGCCCGCAGAGTCACGAAACTTCGGACGGCGTAGTCGGTCCGATGGAGGACTACTTCTCCGGGTTCGTCTTTAAGATCCAAGCGAACATGGACCCGAACCACAGAGACAGGATGTCCTTCATGCGCATCTGCTCCGGAAAGTTTGAAAAGGGCATGTCCGTCAAGCATATGAGAACAGGTAAGAAGATCACGCTCGCCCAACCGCAGCAGTTCATGGCGCAGGACAGAACGATCGTCGAGGACGCCTATGCCGGCGATATCATCGGTCTTTTTGATCCGGGCATCTTCCGTATCGGCGATACCGTGACGACTTCTTCGAAGAACTTCAACTTCGCCAATATCCCGGTCTTCCCGCCGGAGCATTTCGCGCGCGTCCAGCCTAAGGACTCCATGAAGAGAAAGCAGTTCCTGAAAGGAATCGAGCAGCTCTCTGAAGAGGGTGCCGTCCAGCTCTATAAGCAGCCGGGCATCGGTACCGAGACGTACATCATGGGCGTCGTCGGTGTTCTCCAGTTCGAAGTCCTCGAGCACCGCCTGAAGACCGAGTACGGTGTAGATATCTTAAGAAACAACCTCAACTACCGCTTCGCCAGATGGTGCAGTAAGCAGGACGAATCGGCTGATATCGACTTTTCCAAACTCACTCTGACCTCCACTTCCATGCTCGTTCTCGACAGAGACGAGATGCCGGTCGTGCTCTTCGAGTCAGAGTGGGCGATCAGCTGGGCCCTCGAGCATAACGAAGGACTCAAGTTGGACGATATTCACGAAAGATAAAGAAAACAGACCGGGAAACAGTTTCGACACTTCAGACAAGATTTGCCTTCGGCAAATAACTCGTGTCTCAACAGGTTTCCCGGTCTGTTTTTTTATTCTGGTATCGTGGCGCGAATGGGATTTTTCTATCTCGTTGGGTGTCTCAACAGGTTTCCCGGTCTTTTTGTTTTCCCGGCTTACGATCCCGGTTTTACTAGCGGACGTACTTCTTCTCATATTCTTCGACCGGGAGGGGTTTACTATAGTAGTAGCCTTGCACGACGCTGCAGCCGAGTTCTCTGAGGCGGTCGACCTGTTTTTCTTCCTCTGCGCCCTCGGCCAGACTGACAAAACCCAGTTCCCTGGCCAGTGCCAGGATATGACGGATGACGGTGATGTCGTCTTTTCTTTCCGGCTCACACGCCACCTTGTCGACGAAACTCTTGTCGATCTTCAGGGTGTCGAGCGGCATCTCTGTCAGAAGGGAAAGCGAAGAATATCCGGTGCCGAAATCGTCCATAGAGATCTTGAACCCCCGTTCACGAAGATCAGAGAGTACCTGGATCAGGTGCTTCCGATCGTCATAGGTCGCGCTCTCGGTGAGTTCGAAGTCGATCAGTTCATGCGCGACGCCATAGGCATCCACGATCGAGGTCAGGTGCTCGGTCAGGTTCGGGGCATAAAGCCTCGTCCGCGAAAGGTTTACGGAGATCGGATGCAGACGACGCCCCTCTTCTTTCCATCTCGCCAGAGCCTGACACACTTTCGTCAGGACGATATCATCGATTTTCCCGATCGTGCCGTCCTTTTCGAAAAACGGGATGAAGCGTCCCGGCGAGAGGAATTGCTTACCCTTATAGTTCCAGCGGATCAGCGCCTCGGCACCCTCGACCGTCTCCGTCCAGATATCGAGTTTCGGTTGCAGCACCACGAAAAACTCATCATTCTCGATCGCTGTCTCCACATAGGCCTTGATAAAATTGCCCCACGAGATATCGTCATGCATCTTGTCTGTATAGATCGTGATCTCGGTCCTATTATGGTTTCGTCCCAGCGACTGGGCCAGTTTAGCGGCATCCGCCACACGGTTGCCGGACAGGATCGCCCTCTGCATCGGCACGACACCGCATCGGAAGTAAATCTTATAATTCGGATCCTCCTCCAGATGCGAGAGATCCTCGAAGAATCTCCCGAGCACAGCAAGCGTCTCCTCCTCCGGCATATCCTTGATCATCATGGCGAAATTGTCGTTATGGCAGCGCGCGCTGGCATAGACGAAGTCCGCCTCGTTCATCGCCCGCACGATATTGCACAGGACTTTATTGGCTGCGATATGCCCATATACCTCATTGATGACACGGAACTCCTTGACATCGAAATGCACGAAAGCATAGTCGCGGATCCCGTCGTCCATCGGCATCTCGAGGAACGCCACGAGATGGTTCCAGTTATAGTGCGTCGTGATCGGGTCGAAGTAGGCCGTACGATAGAGATCGCTCTTTTCTTGCCCGTCCATGTCATCGCAGATGATCACCTGGGCCCGGTCACTCTCGAGTCTCCATTCGTGGAGGATACGGATCTTGTTATAACCGTTAAAGACCGCGATCACCTCCGGATCGTTCTGCATACAGAGGTCTGAATACGTCCGGTGTGCATCGTCATCACGCGCGATCCCGTCGAAAAGCTCTCGGATCATTTCCCGGCTGATCGGAATCTCGTTGTCGATCTCAATGGAATAGAAGAAAGAGCCGGGAAGATTCACACAGGGAAGATCCTCCGGATACTCGACCCTCGGGTCATTCTCACGGAACTCGATGCCGATGACCGGCTTTCCCATGCTCTTTAGGAAAAACACACCCGGGTAGTCATAGGTCCCGAAACGATTGGCATATTTCGCTACAATCTCCGGCACATTCCCTTGGCAGAAGCACCGGATCTCGTCTTCAGTAGCCTCCTGATAATACAGCAGACGCTGCGGCTTATAGAGCTGGTTCAGTTTGTTGATAAACATCCTTGATTCTCCCCCTAACATAGCCATATATAACTATTTTACTACGGCAGGAGCAAGCATATCTGTAAAGATACGATGAACAATGTCTCTTTTACCTGTCTTCGGAATCAAGATCAAGGCTGTCTGCGATCTTACGGTCGCGGAAGTAATACTCTTTGTCGTGTTCGTTGACTTCGCGGATAACTTTGCATGGTGTGCCCATCGCGACGACATTACTCGGGATGTCTTTCGTGACCACGCTTCCTGCGCCGATGACGACATTATCGCCGATCGTGACACCCGGGGTGACGATGACACCGGCGCCGAGCCAGCAGTTCTTCCCGATGTGAACGGGGAAGTTATACTGATACCCCTCGCTGCGGAGTTCCGGTTCGATCGGATGTCCCGCCGTCGCCACGACACAGTTCGGACCGAACATGGTATAGTCGCCGATATAGATATGAGTGTCGTCCGTCAGAGTACAGTTGAAATTCAGATACACGTACTTGCCGAGGTGGCAGTGCTTCCCGCCGAAATTCGAGTGAAACGGAAGCTCGATATAAGAGCCCTCGCCGAACTCCGCGAACATCTCCTTGCAGAGCTGCTCGCGCTTCTTCAGATCCGAGGGCATCGTATCGTTCAGTTCCTTGAGTTTATCCAGACACTTGATCTGCTCTTTTAAAACTTCCGGATCATTCGGAAGATACAGATCTCCGGAATGCAGACACTCTTTCGCTGGTTTTGACATAGGGAAGCTCCTCCTTATCTTTTCAACTAATCCGCATTCGAAAGAATAAACCTCTGTCGCTGGTCCTCGGGCTAAAGCCCTGCGGAATCGCTCCAGAGATTTTTCATTTCGAATTGCTCATTTCTTGAGAATGCTAAGGACAGTTTCTCTCATTGCATCCTTTTCGATCGTCAGGTTATGAAGCACAGGCTTCTTGTTGATGTCCTTAAGACCTGCCGGGATCGGAAGTCCGCTTTCTTCGGAAAGCTCATTTGTCAGGACTTCGTTGGAACGACCGTTGCTGTAACCGGAACCGTTCAGCGCGTCCATAACGGCCGGAGCGAACTTGAAGGGGCTCGCAGTCGAGACGAATACGGTCTTGGTCTCATCTCCCGATCTCTGGTAGTAGCGGTTATAGATGTTGAATCCGACGGCAGTATGGGTATCGACGACGTGATCGCATCGGTCATACACCTCGCGGATGGTCTTCATGATGCCCGCCTCATCGGCAAAACCGCCGACGAAGGTAGTCTGCAGGATCTTTAGAGTATCCGGATCGACGGAGTAGGTTCCCTTGGTCTTCAGATCTTCCATCCACTGGGCTGTCTTCTTCGCATCCATATCGGTCACCTCGAAGAGGAGTCTTTCGAGATTACTGCTGATCAGGATATCCATCGACGGTGAATTGGTCTTATAGAATTCACGATTCCTGTCGTATGTACCGCTTCGGAAGAAATCAGAGAGGACCTTATTCTTATTCGATGCACAGATGAGTTTCTTCATGGGGATGCCCATCTTCTTTGCAAACCAGGCAGCCAGGATGTTTCCGAAGTTACCGGTCGGAACAACGACATTCATCTTCTCGCCGAAGTTGAACTCCTCATACTTCAGAAGTTCGACATAAGCGGCGACATAGTACGCGATCTGCGGTACCAGGCGGCCCCAGTTGATCGAGTTGGCCGAAGAAAGCACGCAGCCTGCGGCATCCAGTTCCTGCGCAACCGTCGGATCACCGAAGATCGCCTTGACCCCGGATTGGGCGTCGTCGAAGCAGCCGTTTACGGCTACGACATGGACGTTATTTCCCTCCGTGGTAATCATCTGCTGCTTCTGGGCATCCGATACACCCTCGGACGGATAGAATACGACAACTTCTGTACCCGGAAGATCCTTGAAGCCCTCAAGTGCGGCCTTGCCGGTATCACCGGATGTCGCGGTGAGGATGCAGATCTTTCTGTTTTCGCCGGTCTTCTTCGCAGACGCGGTCATGAGGTGCGGCAGCATCTGCAGCGCCACATCCTTAAAGGCCGCTGTCGGGCCATGCCACAGTTCGAGGATATACTCTCTCGGATTGTACTTATTGAGCTGGACGAGCGGGACCGGCTTCTCGCCAAACTTTTCTTCACTATAGGCCTGCTCGGCAAAGTCGAGAAGCTCATCGTATGTAAAATCGGTGAGAAATTTAGAAAGGACCGTCGCGGAGATCTGCGGGAAGGTCATCTCGGTCATCGACATGATCTCGCTCTTGGTCAGGGTCGGGATCGTCTCCGGCACGAAGAGTCCGCCATCCGGGGCGATACCCTGCTTGATGGCCTCTGCGGCCGAAAACTTCTTCTCATATCCTCTTGTGCTTATGTACATCATAGGTCAGTTACTCCTATTGCTCTTATTTGCTTATTCAGTTTCCTATTTTCCGTATTTTTCGTTATACTCGGACAGGATCGCGGACACTTCCGGATCGGCGGACTTCTCTTCCATCTTTCCTTCGAGGAACTCGACCTTCTCAGCGTTCTTCGCTTTATCCGAGATACTTCCTGCTGCAGGGATCACTACATAGCGGACCAGGAAGAACAGTCCCACCAGCGCGAGTATCACGAGCAGGGCGATGACCGTCATTCTCATCTTCTCCGCCGGCGTCTTCGGAAAATCCACGCGGATCTCCTCATCCGGAATCTCGCCGTTCGAGGACGTCGACTGCGCAAGTGCATCGCGGATCTCTTTTTCCGTCGCGATCCTTCTCTTTCTCGGCTTCTTCGGCGCCTTGATCAGGATCGGAGCCTGCACGTGGACACGTTCTCTGTGCTCACTTTCCGCCACCAGCGGGGACTCCTGACGTGTGATCGCCGAGGAGAGGGCCTTAAGAGGGGAATCATCGGAGGCCATCTCCGCTTCGGCCCGGGCCTGTTCCGCTGCCGTCGTGGCCTCTGCGAGACAGTACTGGGCAAGTTCCGTCAGTGCCTGAGAATGCAGGCCGCACGTCAGCGCGTGTTCGAAGCTCTGCTGCGAGCGGTTAAATTCCTCACACTGCGCCATGCAGATACCGAACAACAGCGACGCTTCTCCCCAGTTCGGGTAATCCGTGATGATTCTCTTGAGGGTAATAATGGCGACATCCGCGCCGTCATTATTCAGATTAAAGAGCGCGCGGTTATACTGGTGCGCCAGCTGTTCCGATTCTTCAGGCGGAAGACGGAATACCACCAGGTCACGGATCGTGATTTCCGGTATCGATCGTCCAACGTTTTTCCAGTCCATCTGCTTCCTTCTTTTATTCAGGTCTCCCCGGACTTCTCGCTCTTTCTCAGTTCTTCCAGGATCACTGATCTTACCTCTCCTAGGAGATACAGCGATCCGATCACATAGAGCGGAGCACGGTTTCTGCGGGCCCGGGCGATCGCGCTCCGGCAGGCCGTCTCGGCGTCGTCCACAAAAGCCAGCTTTTCTCTAGCATTATACATACACGACCCTGAATTGTAAAACGATTTGCTCCGTTTCAGCGCGTCATCCCACGCATGCCGCAATTCTGCGGCTCTCATGGCACGTTTCTGATCCGGCGTGACCAGCGTGATGCGGGAAAGCGGCACGCACCACCTCTCGATCAGGATATTGAGCATGCCCTCTACATCCTTATCGGCCATGACGCCCATGATGACTTCACACGGTCTCATCTTCTGGAGAAGCGGCATTTCCTCGGCAAAAGCACAGAATGACGTGATTCCCTGCGGATTGTGCGCGCCGTCGAGGATCACTGTCGGATCCTGTGACAGCACTTCCAGGCGTCCTTTCCACATCACATGGGCGATGCCCTCATGCAGCGCATCTTCTGACACGAAGCTACTCATCGCGAGGATCGCCAGAGAAGCATTCTCGAGCTGGTATGCGCCATGCATACGGATACGAAATTCCATATTGTCGAAGAAGAAACGTTGTCCCGCCAGGTCCTGCGTGATCCTTACCGCTTCGTTCTTCCTGATCCACTTAAGGGGAGCATCCTTCTCATATGCGATGCTCGCAAGTGTGGCCGCTGCCTCCTCGGCGTCCTCATCCGGCACCGCCGCCTGATGAGTATCCATCGCAAATACCGGACAGCCTTCCTTGATGATGCCGCCCTTCTCGGCAGCGATCTCGGGAAGAGTATCTCCGAGCCTGTCCATATGGTCATAGCCCAGTGCCGTGATGATGCACGCCAGTGGCTTTTCTATCACATTTGTCGAGTCCAGGCGCCCGCCGAGACCGGTCTCCAGAACGACGACATCACAGTTCTGCTCCGCGAAATACAGGAACGCCACCGCTGTGACCAGTTCAAATTCCGTCGGGTGTTCGAGACCTTCCGTGAGCATCTCGTCGACCTTTTCCCGAACGAGATCCGTCAGGCGGAAAAGAGAATCGTGGTCGATCTCTCCGTACGCATCATCCCTCTCCCAAGCGAGAAGACCTTCCCGCCCGTCGAGGATACGGATCCGCTCGGAAAATCTCTCCAGAAACGGAGAAGTATATAGGCCGACCTTCTTTCCTTCCCACGCCAGCATTCCGGCGCAGTAGGCGCAGACCGAGCCCTTACCGTTCGTACCGGCAACATGAATGGCAGACAGAGATTTTTCCGGATTACCGAGCTTCTCAAGAAGTGTCAGCATACGGTCAAGTCCCAGTTTGATCCCGAATTTATTAGCGGATTGGAGAAACTCCGGAGCGTTGATGTCGATCATGGAAAAACTTATGTCTCACTTTCCTGTGTTGCGGATGCTTCGGCGTTTTCTGAAGGTTCCTTTTCCTCCGAGGTCATTTGCTCAGGATCGGCCTTCTTATCTTTCTTGAAGATGAAGATCTTGCTGAAGATGTAGTTGGCCACGACAACGAAGACCGCGATAAAGATCTTGACGATATAGATGTTGGTCACCTCGAAACCGAGAGCGCTGAACCACAGATCATCTTTCGGCATATTGCAGGCGTTCTCCATAATCATGACGGAAAGGGAGAACAGCCCAAGTTCGAAGGCGAAGAATGTGAAGAGACGGGCCGCCACGAATCCGATAAACTCCTTGACCACGTTTCCCTTCGTATGGAAGACGAAGAGCTTATTCGTCACATAGGCGAAGATAATCGCGACGATCCACGCGACGGACTGCATGAAGAGCACATAGAAATCGAATTTCCATCCGAAGAGCTCCACCGGCCACTTGGCATCGATCAGTTTATCCAGAAGTGCGAAGGCGATCAGATTGACCAGAGTCGTCATTACTCCGAAGACGAAATACCAGAACAGTTCCTGGAATTTCTTATTCTTCATCAGTTTCTTCAGCCCGGAAGGTTGTTCATTTGTACTCATCAGACTCTCCTTGGTTTGATCTGACGCCTGATGGCATGCTTTTTCCGATATATCAGATGCCCGATGATCAGCGCCTCCACCACAGCTATACTAGCACAAACGATAAACAAATACAAAAACAGATTCTGTGATGTGGCCGTGCTCCTGTAAGGATAGAGATCCCCGTTGGTCGAGTCGATGACGTAGAAACGAGCGGTTCCGTCTTCAGACTTCAGATAGGCGATCCTCGTACTCTTGTCCTTCGAGACATACCCGTCGATCTCCGTCGAACCATATGTGATCTTGGCGGGAGCAAACCCCTCCGGCACCATAACGTTGGCCGGTTTCTCCACGACGGTCAGGATCAGAGAGGAGCGCAGGAGCATCTTACCCGGCTCATATCTTCTCATGGTGTCCGTCCGCTGATTATACACATACAGGCCCGGCTCCGAAGTCTCCGCATGCGCGCGGACGTAGATCAGCACGCTCTGTACACCGTCTCTTCTGAAACAGGGCACTTCCTTGCCGTCCACCATGCACGTCGACTGGTAGAACTCCGCAGGGATGACCAGCGACTCCGGGAAAGCAACAAAGTCATAAGTGACCCCTTCCAGATCGATAAGCTGCACACCGTCGACCAGCACCGAATCACTTCTATAGATGTTGATGGTATACACCTTCACCGCTTCTCCATCTTCTGCTGTGACGGTGATCTCGACTACGTTATTCCCGAGCTGGAGATTAGACTCACCCTCCACGGTCACCTTGGAATTGAGATTAAAGGCGACTGCCTTGACCGCCACATCCGTAACGTTTTTAGACACGGTCGCATTGTACTGGAAAATTCCGGGATCAAATTCCGGCTCGAGTTTCAGCGCGCCTGCTGACAGTGATGCAAGTGTCGCATCCGAGGAGACCTGTGCCTGGACGACGATCGAAGCGCCCGTTCCGGCTCCGGCAACTACATTTTCCAGCGCACTGTCACGAAGTCCGGAGATCGTACCCAGCCAAGCCTTCACATCTCCTCTGGCTTGTTCGTTGACACGGAATTTCAACGACGCCACCACGACGGGAGTGTCGGAAGAGAATACCGCATCACGATTGGCGGCCTTGGTCGTAGGATCGCTGCCTCCCTCGGTCGCGCCTCCCTGCAGCATTGCTTCCTCCGCTTCTGCGTTTACTGCCGAGAAACGGATCAATTCCGTATCTTCCGGCTCCTCATGCGTCAGCTCGAAGCCCTCGAGGGCCGAGCCGATATCCATCCCGAGGAACATCAGGTACTGGCTGTCATATCCGATCTCGATCGGCCCGAATCTGGTTATCGATGGAAAAGCACTGAAGCTCACGTCCAGCGTGATGACGTCGCCCGTCTGCGCCGAGGACTCGCGGAAGGAAAGATTCACGGTAACACCACCGGCTGCCCGTCGCGTAGACACAAAAGAGCACAGCACCAGCGCTGCGCACAGTATCGGCAGTAAGGTAACCGCAGTTATCTTTCGAAAGTATTTTGTCATTTTATATTTTCTATCCCCGGCAAATTCTTTGTCTGTTCGCCTGAATTATAAAGGATTTTGCCTCTCAATACAATCAAATTTACGGGAGGTTTCCATACTCCACGGGCATATCCTCGTAGACGGGGATAATAAACACGAAAGATGCGTCGAGCATGTCCTGGGAGGCATATGCTGTATAGTAGCGGATACCTTCGCTGCTGGCCATCGCGATATTCTGCGCATACTGGTGCTTATACATGCCATCTTCATTATCGATCAGATCGAATTTTTGGAAATACAGCGTGTCCTGACCGATCTCGATATAACTTCTGGCGATCCAGAGCGCCCCTCCGCAGATCGCCTTCTCCGGCGTATCCCACGGCAGCAGTATCGCCGCTTCCTCCGGCGTGATCTGTTTCTCTTCCGGCTTTGACCCGTACATCGCATACTTCGCGCCATTGATCCGGGCCCCGTTCTTAACGTTCGGATCCGGCGTAGAGCCGATGTTGTAGAAGTTATAGTAGCCTTCGTATCCGGGGAGCGTACCGTGAGCCAACTCGGACTCGCCGTCTCTGCCCATCTCCTGGATGATGCGGGACGTCAGAAAATACGGAGAGATGCCTGCATCCTGCCCCGCTTTGAGAAGGATCGAAGCGTAGTCCGGATCATCATCCCCTCCTTCGAGGAATGAATTCTTCGTCACGGCCTGGATCCCTTCGAGCGTATGCACCGATGCGTCAAAGGATAATTTCTCGAACTGGAAGATTCCCGTCGGAGTCAGGAAATTTCTCGGATCGAGGAAGTACGAGACGACCTCCCGCTTTGCCGCCTTCCACGAATTCCCATCATAGACGGGACTTCCCGGCTTGACCCACTTCGGATTATACGTAGAACTGATCAGGCTCCGGTCCACATGATCCTCGTTATCGAGGACCTCTTCAAAGGAAAGGTTCGTCTGATACGCCTCGAAGCGGTAGGTCGGATGGAGACAATGGAGCAGCCACAGCCCGTCCGCATACGAACCCGGAAATTGCGAGATCGTATCCCTTCTGAACCCTTCCGGGTCCTGTCCGTTCAGCAGATGCAGCGTATAGCAACGGCTCAGTCCGTCTATACCACTTACCTCGACCGTAAACGTATTGACTCCGTTTTCGATAACGACATCGTCTCCCATATTCCACGGAAGCATCACGGATGCTGACAGAAGATTCACCTCGGCCGCATACCCCTCCGAAGCGATATAACTGATATCGATCTTCGTAAAAGCATCGCCGACGATGGCATAGTCGAAAGTATCCATGGAGAACTCCGGATAGATCTTCAATTCCTCTGCGTTCTCTCCTATAAACTTCAGATCAAGGAGATATTCGTTCAGCGGGAGGATCTGCAAGTTCCCCCTCGCGATCTCAAGCTTCGTGCCACGTGCATCCCGGCACGTCACCATACGCTCCTTCTCGCTATCCGGAACCGCCCCGGTCGGTCTTGGCGTCGGGACAAGCCCCTCATCCGTGAGTACGGCAAGATATCCGTTTTCTTCCGTCAGCGCCACATCCCTGCTCTGCACAAGAACAAAGGATACCTCCGCGACAGACGGCGGCGCAGCCTCACTTCTTCGGACTCGTACGAAGAAAGCATTGCTCGCGGTGCCGGTATCCTCTTCCGGGAGGAGACTTACGACATGCTGGTTCTTCCCGCGCAGCAGTTCATAGTCCACATCGTGAAGGTCATTTTCACCGATGAGGTTACCATAGCGGTCATAGAGGGCGGCCGAAACATCCGAGGACGCCTCCAGAAGATTCACGTAGGCATCACGATCTTCGGCATCCAGCGCATACCAGGATTCCTGCTCTCCTGCCGGGATCGAGGACGAGACCACAGTATCGTTTTGTATCTCGGAGAACTCCGGGATCAGCACATCTCCTCCGGTCAGGACCTGTCCCCGTCCGTCAGAAGTCCTTAGCAGTATCACGACCTCATGTCTTCCCGGGATCTCCCCGTGCGTATCCCAGTCCATCGTAAAGGGCACTTCTCCGGATGTCTTCGGAACTTCGATCCCACCGGAACGCAGCGACTGATCCACGAAGAAATCGGCCCGGAGCTCACTTCCTTCGACCTCCATGACCCCGTCGATCCGGCGGATGCCGAAGGCATATCCTTCTTCATTCTCGAGAGGCTTGTCCACTCTGACATTTCCGCACTGTGTTCCCTTCGGATCGGCAAAGCCGTTGATCGGGGCATACTTCGGATCCACATCACTGAGGATCTTCTCGATCGCATATCGTCTGGATCCGCCGTTTAGAAGCCCCGTGATTTCCTCCGTCTTATACGCGTCATTGTACGCGACACACGCCAGATCCGATGCAAAAGCACTGTCATCCTTGCCGTTTAGCAGATACGGGTATGACGTAAACTGGCTCTCCACATAATCAGCCAGGCACAGGTGTCCCTGTTCCACTTCGTTTTCCCAGTACGGAAGAGCCTTCTCCGTAGATGTCAGGACCGCTGTCCGGTACATCATATCCTTCGCTTCTGAAGACAGTGACGCTTCCTTCTCGAGGCTGACCAGCGCGCCGCACACGATCACGAGCACCAGAAGTCCCAGCACACCTGTGGCGATCGCCAGTCCGATATAGAGTTTTCTGAGTTTATCTCCCATTATTTGCTGATCTCATCCAGTGTCATTCCATAAGGCGGCACGAAGTGCAGGAGGAAATACTCGGCCTCTTCGCACTCCAGCGCGTGGATCGACTTCTCGATCGTCTCCTTGGCCGAGCGGAACTCATCGTTCGCCGCCTTTTCCTCCATCAAGCACTTCAGATATGCGCTGATGCGGTCTGCCGCTTTGACCAGACGGTGGACTTCCTTTCTCTTCTCATCCGGCATCTCCGGACGGAGAAGCTCTCTGTAGTCCTCTTTCAGTTCAGCAGGAAGAAGCGCCAGGATATTCTGCGCAGCCTGCGCCTCGACTTCCTTATAGGCGGTCTTCAGTTCATCGTTCTTATACTTGATCGGCGTCGGCATATCTCCCGTGATGATCTCAGTACAATCATGGTAGAGCGCCTCTCCCATCGTCAGAAGCGGGTCGACCGGATCCTTCCCCAGGATACGGTTATGTACGAGAGCAAGCGCGTGGGCGATCACCGCCACGTCGAAGCTGTGTTCCTTGAGGTTCTCCTGTCTGGTATTCCTCATGAGGCCCCAGCGCTGGATATACTGCATGCGATCCAGCATCGCATAGAAATTATACAGTTCTGCCATAGTACTCTTCCTTCCTTCTATTTTCGGAGTCTGACCGGAAATGACGTCCTTTCCCGCATCAGACCCAGTAGATGCTCTCGTAGGAGGACGTGGCATAGGAATCCGTCATCCCCGCGATATAGTCCACCACGATCTGCACATCGCTTACTTCTTTGGCAGGATAATCGGAGATGAACTTGCACAGCCCCTCCATCGCCAGATTGGTAGAGCGCGCCATTTTCTCCTTATCCGCCATTGCAGCCATCAGCGCCTCAAAAAGGCCCTCGAGGCTGTTCCTCACTGTCGCCTCATATCGGCGGATCTTTTCCGAACGGTAGATGCGGGACACATTCTCGTGAAGGAGTTCCTCCATTGCCTGTCCGGCCTCCGACGAAAGACATATCTCATCCTTATCCAGACTGTTATGGATCAGATCGCCGACGAGAGTATTGATGATCTGGGAATTCGTCGAACCGAGCGTCGACTTGACCTCTTCGGGGATATCCTCAAATTCCATAAGTCCTGCCACACGGGCATCCTCGATATCTCTTCCGATATAGGCGATCTTATCCGAGATACGGACGACACAGCCCTCGAGTGTTGCCGGAAGGGCGCGAAGCGCCTGCTTCGGATCCAGGATCAGATCCGTGGGTTTGTCCCGGAACGGCGAAAGCTTATACTCACTATACGTTTCTCCGCAGTGTGAGACGATGCCATCTCTAACTTCGAAGGACAGGTTGATTCCTCCGGGTCTTCCCTTTGAGTGTTCCTCCAGAATATCCACGACACGCAGACTCTGGAATTCATGCCGGAAGGAGAAATCCGGATCGTATTTCTTTGCGCAATCCTCGAGGACTTTCTCACCTGTATGTCCGAAAGGCGCGTGACCGAGGTCATGCCCGAGTGCGATGGCCTCCACCAGATCCAGGTTGAGATTCAGCGCGCGTGCGATCGTTGTCGCGATATACTTGACATAGATCACGTGCTCGATCCGCGAACAGATATGGTCATTCTTCGCATTGAAGAATACCTGCGTCTTATGGCGGAGCCTTCTGAAGGCCTGTGAATAGATGATCCTTCCCGTATCCCGCTCAAAGGGCGAACGTACGAGACACGGCGCCTCTTCGATCCTTCTTCCCCTGCTGTCCTTTGTGCGGAAAGCATAAGGCGAGAGATTCTTCTCCCGTTCATTACGGAGGATCGTCAGGAGTTCCCTGTCACGCGGATTATCGACTCCGTCGCTTCGGTCTACCGAAGCGGGAAAAGCTGTCGGAAACTGTTCAAATAAGCTCTGTTCCTTCTCATCCATGTGATCGTCCTCCTTCGCTTTGCTCTCTACTATTATACTCAAACCTTCTTCAATCCCGATTTGTTCAGAAGCATATTCTTTCTCATGCCGTCGAAATCGACACAGATCAGTGCATCACCGGCCACAGGCTCACAGGAGACGACCACGCCGTCACCGAATCGCGGATGGCGGACCTGCATCCCCTTGCTGATCGTCTGCGGAGTAAAGTCCGATCCGGCAGAAGGGCTCGCCTTAGGCACCTGATAACGGGGCATATATCCGCCGGTCGCGGACCCTGTTCCACTATGGGAAATACCGGAACTGCCCCGGCTGGAAGATCCGAAAGATCCTGTTCCACCCGACGCCGCCCGGGATTCTCTTTCGTATCTCGGATTCACCACATTCTTCGGCTGTTCCTGTCTCTTATTCGCGATCGCCCTCAGGTACTGCGACGGGATCTCCTTGACAAACATCGACGGATCCATATTCTGCGTCTTACCGAAGATCATCCTGCTTCTCGCCGAGATGATCGTCAGCTTCTTCTTCGCTCTGGTGATGGCCACATACATCAGGCGCCGTTCCTCTTCCACATCCCCGTCATTCACGGAGCGGGAACTCGGGAAGATCGTCTCATCGCAGCCCACCAGATATACCGAACCGAATTCCAGTCCCTTGGCGCTGTGGATCGACATCAGACGGACATAGTCCTCACTGTCATCGGCGTTATCCCCCTCGGAATAGAGGGCCGCATTCTGAAGATACGAACCGAGGATCCCCGCAAGGTCCTCTCCGAAATCCGGTTCGTGATCCAGATACGGATCTGCCTGACGGTCCACAGCAGACTCCTGCGACTGCGCCAGCTCGATCTCCTTCTTTCTTCTGGCTTCAAATTCCACGGCCTCGGAGAGGAGTTCCTTAAGATTCTCGACACGGTCGACCATCTCATCCTTCTTCTCCCGCTGTTCGATGATCTCGCCGACCATCCCGGACTTATCCTGCACATATTCGATAAACTCCGAAAACGTCGCCTCGTTCTCATGCATGATCTTACGGAAGTTATCGATCAGAAGCGAGAAGTCGAAGAGCTTTACGGCTACACGGGACAGTTCCGGATACATGGAGCTCTGTCTGCACACCTGAAGCGCAGGGATACTCTCACTCTCCGCGATCGACAGGACCTTCGCCACAGTCGAATCGCCGATCCCCCGTCTCGGCACGTTAATGATCCTCTCCCACGCATAGTTATCTTCGTCGGAATAGATCAGCCGCAGATATGCCAGTACATCCTTGATCTCTTTACGGTCATAGAACCGCATGCCGCCGTATACCCGGTACGGGATGCCCTTCTCCCGGAGAGCCGACTCGATCGAACGTGAGAGGGCATTCATACGGTAGAGGATCGCCGTCTCGTGATACGGAAAAGTCCCCTTCTGTGCATCTCTCATGATGTTCTCGGCACAATAGTATGCCTCGATCCCGTGATGATCCGCCCAGAGAAATGTGATCTTATCGCCCTCTTCCCCCTCGGTCCGAAGAGCCTTGGCTTTACGCTTCCGGTTGTGTGCGATGACGGCGTTGGCCGCATCGAGGATCGTCTTCGTCGAGCGGTAATTCTCTTCGAGCTTGATGACCTCCGCATCCGGGAAGTCCTTCTCAAAGTCGAGGATATTCCGGAGGTCTGCGCCGCGGAAGGAGTAGATCGATTGATCGTCATCGCCGACCACGCACAGATTTCTGTATCGCTTCGCCAGAAGCTGGATCAGCACATACTGGCAGTGATTCGTGTCCTGATACTCATCAACAAGGATATAGCGGAACTTGTCCTGATAGATCGTCAATATATCCGGATAGTCCTTGAGGAGCTTGACTGAATAGAAGAGGATATCGTCGAAGTCCATGGCATTATTTGCCTTGAGCTTGTCGTTATAGCGCTGATAGATCTTCGCGACCGTCCGCAGCCTCGCATCTGCACCTGCCGCAGACGCGAACTTCTCCGGAGACTGCATGTCGTTCTTGGCCTTGCTGATGATGCTCTGCACGAGTCTAGGCGCGAAGAGCTTATCATTCAGCTCCATCTCCTTGATGACTTCCTTGATGACCTTCTGCTGGTCGTCCGTATCGATGATTGAATAGGTCGGAGTATAGCCGAGAAGCTCAGCGTGACGGCGGAGGATACGCGCGAACATGGAGTGGAACGTACCCACCCACATGTTCCGGGAAACATCGCCAATCAGCCCGTTGATGCGCTCACGCATCTCATTGGCCGCCTTGTTCGTGAACGTGATCGCCAGGATGCTTGACGGATAGATCCCTCTGGCCTGGATCAGATACGCGATGCGGAAGGTGATCACGCGGGTCTTTCCCGATCCGGCTCCCGCCAGGATCAGAAGAGGTCCTTCATCGTGCAGCACCGCTCTTTGCTGTTCAGGATTAAGTTTTTCCAGTAGATCTTCCATCTGTGTCTCCTATTATCTGCGTCATTATACTCTAATTTATAGCTCATGCTCTGTCCTATTTCTTGGACAGAAGATCCTCCGCCACATCCGTTATCCTATCCTTAGTATTCTCATACGTATCCTTAAGGAATCGGTAGAACGGCTTGTCCATCCACATGCGGAAGATAAAGCCGGCCTTGATGAGGCGGCTCTCTTTGTACTGCCCGATCCGTTCCTTGATTTCCTCGTAGTGCAGGACGATCTGCTGCTGCTTCGCAAATTTCTTGATCGCCATGACGATCCTTGTCGAGTGGGACAGGTCCATGACGAAAACGCCGTAGAAGAATCCCACGAAGAAAGAAAACGCGAGATTATTCGACAGCCATTCCAGCGACCGCAGGATATGCGGATGGATAAGGAAGTAGTAGACTGCGCCGAGCACCGACCACAGGAAAGAATATAAGGGACAGATGATCCCCTGGATATTCCCCCACTGGTCCGTGTAATCCCACAGTCTCAGTTTGAAATACTTGAGACAGAAAAGACCGGCAATATACTCGATCACGGTCATGGCCAGCATCATCAGCAGGAAGAGCACCAGTTTCTCGAGCACGTCGTTTCCCAGTTCGATATATCTCTCTGTCGAGGCGATGAGATAGAGGACCACCAGACCGAATCCGTATATCGGAAGGTACGGACCCGAAAGGAAACCCGGATTGACCCATTTTTTCTGCGAGACGAAGCGGCGGTAGATCAGCTCGATCCCCCAGCCCGTGAGACTCCCCACGAAGAACAGAAATGCCAGAAGCAGGATAAATGACATTTTCTACACCTCCATCACTCCAGAAGAAGTTCCATGAGGAGATTCTCTCTGGCGCAGACGGCGATGCGGCTGTTTTCCACATTCCGGAAGAATGTATACAGTGCAGGGCTGGTGCTGAGCGTCGCATAGTTTCTCGTCATGGCACTGTAGGTCGCAGCAAAAAGATCGTCGTCTCCCTTGATCTTGGCAAGATACAGCACCAGCGGGTACGCCTCGGAAGCTTCCACATCCGAACCGGCCAGACCCGACATGATGTTATATGACTCATAGAGGAAACCGTTATTGTAGATCTGTTCGGATACCCACGCATACGCATCCGCATCCAGCTGTCCGATCTCGGCCAGATGGACCATCACATAAAGAGATGCGACGAGATCAACATTCCCGTCGCTTCCCGTATAGTACATGTAGCCGTTATCCGTATATATCCAGGCATAGAGCGGGAGCGTCTCCGAGATCTTACCGTCCCTGACGATGGAAACGATGTTCTCATACTTTTCCTGATACTTCGGAAGAAGTACGGATGCCCGCCGCATCGCGTCCAGATCCATAGAGGCAAGCTCGATCCCCGAGAGGCTGACGAGCTTGGCTTCTTCCTTTTCTCCGCCTTCTTCTTTCGTATCGACTACTATATCATCCTGCTCTGAAGTCTCCTCCGGCACCGGGGTGACCAGTGATTTCTCCGTGACGGGAATCGGCGTCGGCATGGCCAGCTGATCCGCCGCCCGGTAATATACCTCATATCCGCTCTCCATCACCTTCGCCGAGAGATCCCGGATGCGGTCGAGCGTCTCTGCCTTGCCCCACTTGTCGTAATAATCCATGAGCACGCCGAGATACTCGGTCGTCGCCGCCATAGAGACCGGCGCTTCCGCCACCTGAAGATATACCGGATCCTCGTAAAGTTCGGATCGTTCTTCTTTTGTTCTCCCGCCTGTTATAAGTTTGTCCGCCTCGGCAAAAGCGACGAGCATACCGTTCTCGTTCGTCAGGGACGCGTCGATCGCCTTGATGAGGGACTCCGCTTTACTTTTCTTTCCCTCCTTGATATAGGAGGCCAGAAGCAGTACCTGGTCCATCGTGTCGACATAGGCGGACTCCATCGCAGGGACACTTCTCGTCGTCCCGGGGATCACATACCACGACAGTACCCACGGATCCATCCCGCGGTCCTCCATCAGAAGTTTGACCGTCCTCGAGAACATGTAGCCCTGCTGAAGATCGCTCTCCTTCACGGCAGTCTGCATCTTCTCGGTCAGTTCGTAGGATTTCCCGTCCGTATCCGTCTTCTTGTAGAAAATGCCGCTCGTCAGAAGATAATAGATCAGGAAGCCCAGAAGCGCCGCAGCAGCCACACAGACAGCCGCGATGCGGACGATCCGCATCACCTTCTTATTGCTGTATTTGACTGAGGTAAGCGAGGGCACGGTCCCTTCTCCTTTCCGAAACGGGCAAAATAGGATATAGTAATTGTACCATTTCTTCGGCCGGTCAGACCGAAAGTGACGAAAATGATATTGTCGGAACGGATGATGGATCCGCCGGCAGGAAAGAACAGTGGAGGGCCCATGCGCGTTGCCGGAATCGTAGCCGAATATAATCCTTTTCACACGGGGCATCTGTACCTGCTTAATAAGGTGCGCGAAGAGCTCGGCGAGGATACGGCTATCGTGGTCATCATGAGCGGCGACTTCGTCCAGCGCGGCATCCCCGCGATCTCAGACAGAAGCAGCCGCGCCTGCGCACTTCTTTCTTCCGGCGCGGACCTCGTCCTGGAACTTCCTTTCACCTTCGCGACCGGCTCAGCCGACCGTTTCGCCCGAGGATCGATCCTCTCTCTCGCGAAAAGCACTGTCGTCACGGATCTCTTCTTCGGTGCCGAGCACGATTCTCTCGAGGATCTTTTGTACATCGCCTCGCTTGACCCCGAGGCCGATTCCGGCTCCGAAGCAGGAGATCTCTTCCACAGTAGACTCGAAGAACTTCAGAAAGAGGGCCGGCCCTACGCCGCGGCATGGCAGGAAGCCTTCACCGCCTATCTAGAGGCGCGCGCCGAGACCGCATCCGAAGAGTGTCCCGAGACGACTTCTTCCGAATCATGTTTAGATGCTAGGCACACAACGACTACAACCACTCGTTTTTCTTCCGAAAGACTTGCCGCGATCCTTAAGGAACCGAACAACATCCTCGCGATCTCCTATCTTCGGGAGCTGAAGCGCTGTGGCTCCGATATCAAGCCACACCTTGTTCACCGCGAGAATGCCTATCACGAGGAGGGCCTGAAAGAGGACTCTTTCCCGAGTGCGACCGCGCTTCGGAAAACCATCCTCGAAAGATACGATACGCTTACGAAGCCGGAATTCATCCGTTCTCTTTCGGATCTTCTCCCCTTTATCCCGGATACGATGCTCGCCGAGATGCTCTGCCAGTGGAATCATGAGACCCGTCCTATGGGCGAGAATGACCTGATCGAGGCGGCTCTTCCGCTCCTCCGCGCATCCTCATCCGAGAAACTTGCAGAAACAGCCCACATGGGTCCACATCTCGCAGGGTATTTAAAGGGTGCGATCCGAAACCTCCACTACGACGGAAACGAATCCGTTTCAGTGCTTTTCAGGAAGAAAGCGGAGACACGGTGCTTCGCGTACACACGCATCCTCCGCGCGCTCTCTTCCCTCCTCGTCGGACAGACCGCCGAGGATCTCACTGCACTAACTGATCCGAAATATCTGCGACTCCTGGGCTTCTCCGAGAAGGGACGCACGGTCCTAAAGGCCATGCGCGGCCAGTCGGAGCTCCCGATCCTCTCTCGCGCTTCGGATGCTCTTCACTATGCAAAAGATCCTGCCTTCGCCCGCATGGACGAGCTCGACAGGATCAGTCACGACTTCTGGACATCCCACGCCCGAGGCACCTTCGAGGAAGACTTCAAGCGCGAGGTCATTCAGTTCAAGCGCGGCAGGATCTACCGCTAAAAGATACACCCGCATCCGGGTGATCAGGATCAGATCATCTTCTCTGAAAGTTTCACACCACCGAGAATATGGAAGTGGACGTGACGCACGGTCTGTCCGCCGAATTCCCTGCAGTTGTTGATGATGCGGAATCCCTCGTCGATACCGGTAGCCTTGACGACCTCCGGAACGGCATCGAGGACATCACCGAGTGCGGCCTTGCCTTCTTCGGATGCGGCCATATCAAGGATGTCGTCGAAATGCTTCTTCGGCACGATCAGCACGTGCACCGGAGTCGCAGGGTTGATGTCCTTAAAAGCCAGGACCTTATCGTTCTCGAATACTTTGGTCGAAGGGATCTTGCCCTCTACGATATCACAGAATAAACACATACTGATTTCCTCCTTACAACATTTTCTCCAGTTCGGTCTTGACGGCCTTCAGGGCTTCGTCGATGCCCGCCGGGTTCTTACCGCCGGCCTGCGCCATATTCGGACGTCCGCCGCCACCGCCGCCGACGATCGGCGCCACAGCCTTGATGAGGTTACCGGCGTGCGCACCGGCCTTGACGGCGCTGTCGCTCGCCATGATGACGATGTTCGCCTTGCCGTCCACCGCGGACAGAAGGGCAACGACACCGTCTCCGAGTTTCTCCTTCAGCTGGTCGCCGAGATCACGGAGCGCGCCCATCTCAACATTTTCGACCTTCGCGGCCAGGAGCTTGACGCCCTTGACGTCCTCGGTCTGCTCGAGGGAATTACCGACCGCTTCCTTCGCAGCCTGTGCCTTCAGAGACTCGATCTCGGAGTTCGCGGCCTTGAGGCTGCTCTGCAGGCTCTGGATCTTCGCGGAAAGTTCAGAAGGTGTCGCCTTCAGAAGTTTCGCCGCAGCAAGCAGGAGCTGTTCCTGCTCCTTGTAATACGCGAGAACGCCTGCACCGGTCAGCGCTTCGATACGACGGATGCCCGCCGCTACGCCCGACTCGGACAGGATCTTGATCTGCTGGATCTGGGATGTATTGCTGACGTGGGTACCACCGCAGAGCTCGACGGAGAAGGCATCCTTGAAGTCTGCTTCGTCGTTTCCTGAAGTGCCCTTGCCCATGCTGACGACACGGACCGTACCCTGATACTTCTCGCCGAAGAGCGCCATCGCGCCGGTCTTCTTCGCTTCATCGAGGCTCATCTCGTCGGTCTTGACCGTAAGAGCTGCCGCGATCTCCTCGTTTACGATCTTCTCGACCTTCTCGAGCTGTTCGGCAGTCATGGCCGAATCATGAGAGAAGTCGAAACGCAGACGGTCCGGTGTAACCAGAGAGCCTTTCTGCTCGACGTGGTCTCCGAGCACGATCTTCAGGGCCTTCTGGAGAAGGTGTGTCGCGGAGTGGTTCTTACAGGTATTGAGACGGTTCTCGGTCTCGACAGCGATCTTCGCGCCCGATCCGACCTTGATCGCGCCCTTTGCGACATAACCGGTGTGACCGATCCGTCCGCCTGCGAGGTGGATCGCTTCGGTCACGACGAACTCGCCGTCCTCAGTTGTGATCACGCCCTTATCACCGACCTGACCGCCCATCGTTCCGTAGAACGAGGTGACATCCGTGATGATGGTGCCCTGCTCTTTTTCCGAGAGGGAATCCTTCAGTGTCTCCTGGTCAGCCAGTGCGAGGATCTTACCGTCGCAGAGGAGCTTCTCATATCCGACGAACTCGGTCTTGATGCTTTCATCGAGAGAATCGAAGATACCTGCTGAAGCCTGCAGCTTCGCAGAGAAGTTCTGGCTGTCACGGGCCTTCTGCTTCTGTTCTTCCATCGCGACGCCAAATCCCGCCTCATCCACGGTGAGTCCTTCTTCTTCCGCCAGCTCGACAGTCAACTCGAGCGGGAAGCCGAATGTATCGTAGAGATAGAACGCATCGCGTCCGTTGATCTCTTTCTTTCCTTCTGCGCGGGCACCGTCGAGGATCTTCTTGAATTCCTTCATGCCGTTCTCGAGTGTGCTCTCGAATCGCTCGATCTCCTTGCTGAGCTCATTGAGGATAAATTCCCTGTTCTTCAGCAAGAGCGGGTAACTATTGTTGTAGATCTCGTCGATAAAGATCGTCGCGATCTTCAGGATGTTCTCTTTCTTCAGGCCCAGTGTACGCGCATGTCTTACCGCGCGGCGGATCAGACGGCGGAGTACGTAGCCGGCGCCGGCATTGGCCGGGACAAGCTTCGCGGCATCGCCGATCAGCATCACGGAAGTACGGGTGTGGTCGGCGAGGATACGCATGGAGCGTGTCATCTTCTCGTCAGCATTGTACTTCTGTCCGGATACGCTCTCGATATAGGCGATGACCGGCGCGAAAAGGTCGATCTGGTAGACATCACGGGAACCGTTCAGGAACGCAAGGATTCTCTCGAGGCCCCAGCCGGTATCTACGTTCTTCTGCGCCAGAGGCGTCAGCGTACCGTCCTTATGCTTCTCGTACTGCATGAATACGTCGTTACCGAGCTCGGTGTACTTGCCGCAGGAGCATCCCGGGCCGCAGTCCGGACCACAATCCGGACGGTCGGCAATGTAGAACATCTCGGAGTCCGGACCACAAGGACCGTACTCGAGGCCCCACCAGTTATCGTCGGCGCCGAGATAATAGATGTTTTCCTTCTTAAATCCGGACGCGATGCGGTACTCCGCGCCCTCTTCGTCACGCGGCGCATTCGCGTCACCGGCGAAGACCGTCGCAGCGAGGTGGTCGGCGTCAAATCCGAATACCTGCGTCAGAAGCTCGAAGCTCCACTGGCATCTCTCCTTCTTGAAGTAGTCTCCGAGGCTCCACGAACCCATCATCTCGAAGAAAGTCACGTGGCTCTTATCGCCTACAGAGTCGATATCGTTTGTACGGACGCAGCCCTGCACGTTGCAGAGTCTCGTGCCGAGAGGGTGCTTCTGGCCCAGAAGGTAGGGCATCAGAGGCTGCATGCCGGCGACGTTAAACATAACGCCCGTCGAACCATCCGACACCAGCGATACGGCGCCGACATCGACGTGTCCTCTGTCGATATAGAACTGTTTCCATGTATTTCTCAATTCATCTGAGGTAAACTGTCTCATACTTCATCGTCTCCTTGAATTCACATGCCCGTAATTTTACACGATTTTACGGGCAATAACAATATAATATAAATACAATCGCCGATTCATATTCAAAAGCACTGTCCTTGTGTTAGAATACTGTCTCGGAAGAGGCGCCGTTTCCTCTGCCGCACCGGCAGGCTCCGCGCCGCATCCTTAAGAAAACCCGATCCTCGGAGGAAACCATGGAAATTCTTCGCTATATACTTTACGTCATTCTCGCCATCGTCGGCATCAAGGTCGCAGGCATCATCATCTACTTCCTGTTCACATTTGCCGCTTCGATGTTCATTAATACGAAAAAAGAATACGACAAAGAGTCCGCTTTCTACCGCTATCTCCTGCACTCCACTACCGCGATCGGCATGCGCATCATGCGTATCCGCTATGATCTCCAGAACTTCGATATGATCCCGGAAGGCCGGCAGATGCTCTTCGTATGTAATCACCGTTCGAATTATGATCCCCTGATCTCATGGCGTGTCCTACGCAAGTACCATCCGTCCTTTATCTCGAAGGCCGAGAACTTTAAGGTTCCCTTCTATGGCCGCATGATCCGCCGCTGCTGTTTCATGACCATCGACCGCGAGAATCCGAGGAACGCCATGATGACCATCGACCGCGCCAGCAAGCTCCTGAAGGCCAACGAGGTCTCCATCTTCGTCTATCCGGAAGGCACCCGCTCGAAGAAGTGCAAGCTCCTTCCTTTCCATAACGGCGTCTTTAAGATCGCCCAGAAGGCGAACGTTCCGGTCGTGGTCCTCACGATCCAGGGCACCGAGAAAGTCAGCAAGAATTACCCGTGGCACAGCACGAAGGTGCGCGTCAAGGTCGTGGATGTTCTCCCTGCCGAGCACGTCAAGTCCAGTAAGACCTCCGACATCTCCGAGGAAGCGCGCGACATGATCGCAAAGGATCTCGAGGAGTTTCCGCTCTGAGAACTCGCAAAAGAAATACACGTCGCTGGTCCTCGCCGCTTCGCGTCTGCGGAATCGCTCCTTAGTATTTCTTATTGCGAATAACCATAGCATATCCCGCTTTTTCCGTAGTATTATACACGTTCCCTGTGTGTTAGAATAACCATGGAATTTCCTTTTCAAGGAGGGTTGGGGCATGAGTACTTTTTCAGAACGTGTTCATGAGGTTTATAAGAACTGGCAGGATCTTGCAAATAAGACTCCCAAGGAATCAGACGGGATCCGTGACAATTTCATGTCGGAGCTGCCACGTTTCTACGAAGATGGCACAGAGCCGTCTCAGGCTTCCTACGATATGCGCTATTACCTCCACCAGCACGAGAAGCGGCTGGCGGAAAAAGGCGTCCGTATCCGGCGTCGCTATACGCCCGATCCGAAGGGCGTGAAACATGCCGTATCCAGGAACCGTCCGCCATACACCTCGGATCTTGCATTTTGCGATATCTTCTCTTCCACAAAGTATACAGATGCTTCTTCGGGCAAAGTTCTCAAGAAGCACAAGAAGGGCGCGAGTATTTTCTACGCGAATGTACTGAACCGACAGGATATCCAGGATGCCGAGTATATCTGCCCGAACTGCGGTCATAAGGCAACTCTGCAGATCTTCAGCAACGGCTGCCCCATGTGCGGCACAAGATTCCAGATGAAGCAGGTCTTCCCCTGCGTCAGTAACTTCTATCTTCTTCCGCAGCTCGCAAGCAGTAGAACTACGTCCTGGATCAAGCCTACCGTGATCACGCTCGCAGTTCTTTTTGGTCTCTTCGGCGCCATCTATACGGGCTATTCGATGTGGGGCGATGTATCGAACAAACTCTTCGCCGTCCTTATTGGTGCAGGCGCAGGATTGCTTTTCGGGCTGATCGGCGCATTTGCCAGTTATCTCTTATGCAGTATCCTCCTTCTGTTCGTCATGATGGCGAGAATGACCACGCAAGCCGTTACCACGGCGGACACTCAGACCGCCGCCCTCACGAAGAAATCGCTGACCACCGCCATGAAGCGCTTCGATCCGGAGTTCTCCTACGAGCTTTTCGAGGGCAAAGTACTATCGCTGTTCCGGGCCATCGCTTTTTCCGAGGACCGGACCAACATGAGTATCTACCGTGGAGATCCGAACATCACGGAGCTGGATGATATCATCGACATCGACTACCGTGGCGCCATGAAGTACCTGAACATGACCGTCCAGAACGGGAATGACCTCGTGCTTCTGGTCCGTATCTACCTCTTTAACACATACCTGCAGAACGGCAAGATCGTCCAAAAGAGAGATGACTTCAACATGACGCTGGTCAAGAAACTGACCGCCCAGGAGAACCTCGGTTTCTCCATTCACGCCGTTAACTGCAAGTCCTGTGCCGCCAGCTTCGACGCGATGCATGTGCTGCAGTGCCCGACCTGTGGCGCACCGTACCACCTCGAGGATGAAGACTGGGTCCTAGTCGGATTGAAGAAGTAACCGGATCAGGTTTATTCCCGCACAGAAAAAGGAGTTTCCTCGTGCTGTCCTCGGGCTTTGCCCTGCGGAGGCACTTCGGAAACTCTTTTCTTATGCGGGAACAATCATTGAAAACATACTCCTAGGGGAGTATAATCTTTTACAAGGAGGTGCAAATATGAAACAAGATGATCCCATGATTCGGACGATTTATCACGGGTCAGACCACGTCATCGAGCATCCGGTCTTCGGAGCCGGGAATGCGAATAATGACTATGGCCGTGGTTTCTACTGCACTGAAACTCTGGATATGGCCAAAGAATGGGGCACGCGTCAGGATAGGAACGGTATCGCGAACTGCTATACCATTGACTGTGACGGGCTCACGATTCTCGACCTTAACGATCCGCAATATTGTATCCTTCACTGGCTCAGCGTGCTTCTGGAAAACCGGGAATTCGATGTTCCTTCGCCTCTGGCCATGCAGTCGAAGCAGTATATCCTTAAACATTTCCATATCAATTACCGGAAAGCTGACTGCATGATCGGGTATCGCGCAGACGACAGTTACTTCTCTTATGCACAGGATTTCCTGAACGGTACGATCTCGTACCGCCAACTGAACCAGGCGATGCACCTCGGAAAACTCGGTCAGCAGTTCGTCGTGAAGAGCAGGCAGGCTTTCGAGCGACTGAATTACACAGGTTACGAGTTCGCAAGAAGAGCGGAATGGTACACCAGGAAGATGAACCGCGACCGTGCCGCCAGAAGAGATTATTTCAACACGGAGAAAAACCAGATCCTGCCCGGTGATATCTTTGTTACCCAGATTCTTAGTGAGGAGATGAAATCAGATGATCCACGCTTACGATAAACTCTATCTGGAAAAAGCGCGTACCTCACTCGCACGAATGCTGGACTTCGCCGTATATGATCTGCACATGGATCTTACGGAGTTCTTCAACCTCTTCATCCACTTCGGAGTAGCTGACCTATTCGGCTCCGGCGATCCGGATACTCTGGTCGGAAAGTCCGGAATCGAGCTCGCCTATGAAGTGCTGGACAGAAGCGGTCTTTCGTATCAGCGCGTCACCCCTCACTTTACGCTCGAACGAAGTGAAGAATACTGGACGGGGTGGGCACTGGCTTACTACCAGTGGGAAACGTCTCTGTCTTTTGCCGAGATCATCGAATACGTACCTATTGAGAAGATACGCGCGCTTTACTCCCCTTATCATGAGATGGATATCTCGCAGTTTGTCGATCACATGAATGAACGTATTCGTGGAGTGCAATACCTCACCAAGCTGAAGCTTCTGCGAACCCGTGCCGGCCTGAGCCAGAGCCAGCTCGCATCCATGAGCGGCGTCCCTCTACGCACGATCCAGCAATACGAGCAACGCCAGAAGAATATAAACAAAGCGCAGGCCGAGTATCTTTTCATACTCTCCCGATCCTTATCCTGTGAACCGGAAGATCTACTTGAGAAGGTCTGATTCAGATTAGACATTTACCATCCGAGATAATTCGCTCAATGGTTGAATTTTACCTCCTTTTTCAACGATAATGTTATTGTGATTCTGTTCTTACGGTTGCATACTGATGTCAGACAGAAGAGAAAATTCGCGTCTGAGCCAAAAGTCCGAAGCAGAGCCTTTGTAGGCACATTCATCGTACGGAGGGAATACCATGATCGATAGCATGAAAGTGGGAGAGTTTATTCAGAAGAAGCGTCGCGAGCTGGGTCTTACTCAGGGACAGCTCGCCGAGCGGTTGAATGTTTCTTTTCAGACGATCTCGAAATGGGAGAACGGCAAGGCCTATCCGAACATCGAGATCCTGCCGGATCTGGCGCGTGCGCTGGATACTTCCGTGGATGAACTGCTCTCGGGTGCGGAGAAGGATCAGGATGGTCTTTCCTACAGCAAGGCCGGCATCGACATCGCCTACACGGACTCGATCAAGTCCGAGATGAAGAAGCATCTCGAGACGCGCGACCGTAGAGTGCTCAACGGCCTCGGGCCTTTTGCCTCGTTATATGACATCAAGTTCCCGCAGATCAAGGAGCCTGTCCTGGTCCTTAAGTCCGAGGAACCGGGCAGCAAGCAGAAGCTCGCGATGGAGTACGGCTACACCGAGTCCATCTGCCACGACATGATCAACCACCTCGTCAACGACATCGTCGTCATGGGCGCGACTCCCCTTGCCGTCCTCGACACCATCGTCTGCGGCAAGGCCGAGAAGGCCACGATCAGCGCGCTCGTCAAGGGCGTGGCGGATGCGTGCCGCGAGAATGAGTGCTCGCTCGTCGGCGGTGAGACTTCCATCCAGCCTTCCGTTGTAGATGCGGGCGTGTATGTCCTCACATCCAGTATCGCAGGTATCGCGGAGAGGAAGCACATCATCGACGGCTCGGCGATCCGGGAAGATGACGCGGTTCTGGCGCTCGCGTCAAATGGTCTTCACACGAATGGGTATTCCCTGGTCCGTATGCTTCTTGATAAGATGCCGCAGATCAAGCTCGAAAAGCTCAACGGCAATACCTTTATCGAGGAGATCATGAAGCCCCACACGCCTTATTATCCCGCGCTAAAAGAACTGTCCGGCAAGGATCTCATCTCCGGCATGGCCCACATCACCGGCGGCGGTATCGCCGGCAATCTCTGCCGCGTGATCCCGGACGGTCTGGCCGCGCATATCGACAGAAGCAAGATCCGGATCCTTCCGGTCTTCCGCTTTATCAAGGAGAAAGGAAATGTCTCGGATACCGAGATGCTCACCACTTTTAACATGGGCGTCGGCATGACGATCGTCGTCCCGCAGAAAGAGAAGGCTCGAGTAATCAGACACCTCAGCAAGTTCCATGATTGCTACGAGATCGGAACGATCGCAAGCACGAAAGCATCACTCAAAGGTCCCGAGAAAGTCGTCTACGAGAAGAGATTGAAGTGGGTCTGAAACATCAGAACTGATTATAGATGAACTGCGAAGCGTCGTAGCCGAGGCCGTATGCGCCGAAGACGACGATGATGAGAAGCAGGAATGTAAATACGACCCAGCGCGCTGCAAACGGAAGTTTCTTCTCCATCTTGTCGCGCACCGACCCCGAGCGGGCGATCATGCTGACCGTGAACATGAGGATCGTGCCGAGGGCGAGGATGATGTAGTCAGCGCGGCCGATGCCGAGATGAAGGAGCGCGCCGTTTCCGACGATCTTCCAGTTCCATGTCGTAAACATGGTGCCGAACATCTTAAATGTGAGCGGCACGTCTCTATAGCAGTCGAAGAGTCGGAGCGCACTCATGATGAGGATCGTTCTTCCGATCTGGAAGGACTTATAGACAGTGCTGCCGTCGGTATTGACTCTCTTATGGAACTTGCTGTAGAGCGGCTCGAGCTCCTGGGAGATCATGATGACCACGAAGTTCCCGAGACCCCAGACGATGAAGTTCCAGCTCGCGCCGTGCCAGATACCGGTAGTAAACCACACGATAAAGGACGCGAGGTAGACAGGGAGACGCTTGCCGACCTTTTCACCTAAGTGCTTGCGGCTCCACTTCCCGAGTTTCAGCATCGGCCCCGATACCGAGAGCGGATAGAAGATGTAGTCCGTAAACCACGTGCCCATCGTGATGTGCCAGCGCCGCCAGTACTCGGCGATATTCTTACTGAAGAACGGACGCTCGAAATTCTCTTTGACAGGAATACCGAGCATCTCCGCGATACCGATCGTGATGTCGATGCCGCCCGTAAAATCAGCGTAGAGCTCAAGCGCGTAGAACATCATGACCATGAAGACATAGGCGCCCTTGAAGTTCTCGGGGGTATCGATCATGGTATTGACCGCGGGAAGGATACGGTCCGCGATCACAAGCTTTTTGAAGTATCCCCAGATCACGCGCTGCAGTCCGCGTTCCACCGTACGGCCGTGAAAGGTATGCGGCGTGAAAAGCTCTTTACTGAGATCGCCATAGCGGCTGATCGGTCCCTGCACCAGCTGGGGAAAGAAAGATACGAAAAGCGCGTATTTAAAGAAGTTCTTCTGCGCCTCGTGTCGGTCACGGTAGACGTCGATGACGTAGCTTACGGCCTGGAATGTATAGAAGGAAATACCCATCGGCAGCGCGATGGTGAGGAAGTTGATCCGCTTCGGCGCGTGGAAGGCCGAGAGGATACCGTTGATGTTATAGATCGTGAAGTTCGTGTATTTTACGACCGCAAGGATCAGAAGTGCGATCGTGATACCGACTGTCATGATACGGCGGCGCTTACTCTTCTGCTCTTCTTTGTAGCGCTTCCGCGCCTCTTTTCCGCACTCCTCCGGCGAACCGGAACCGCTCTTATCCAGTGCTTTTAGCTCGGCAAAGCGCGCATCGGCGATCTTTTTATTCTTCGAGATCAGAAGTCCCGCCACATACGTGATGATGGTCACGGCCGCGATATAAAAGAGAAATTTCCATCCCGCGAAGAAATAGAAAACATAGGACCCCAGAAGCAGGAGGGGCCACTTCGCCTTCTTTGGAAGCACATAGTAGAGTGCCACCAGAAGGATCACAAATCCGATAAATTCGTAGGAAGTAAAGAGCATGTTCTATTCTTTCGTTTCTGCCATGTCATTCCGCGTACGAGCATATCGCCCGCCCGGAAGATCTTCGGCAATCTGCCGCTTACTCGTCGTCCTGCAGTTTCTGGATCAGATTCCAGAGCGCCTGCGCCGAGTTGAAATTCTCGGGGATCATATACTCGGCCGAGACCACAACGTCAAATTTATCCGCAATCTCCCCCACGAGAGAAATAATATCGAAGGAATCCAGGATCTTACCGTCCACGAGATTCGTCGCCGTCTCATAGTCCACATCCGGGTGAATCTCTCTAAGAATCGAAATCAGTTCGTCCATTTTCACACCTCACCAAGGCTTTCATCATCTGATATGATACCATTTTTCGTACCATTCGGGAACAATCGTCCTCCGGAACAGCGGTAAATAGGATGATTTGCAAAAACGCCGGGCGGAGCCGCCTCTTATCTCACCATCGACATGAGCGTCACGCGGTCAGTCTTGCCGTTACTCGTCAGCGGGATGCGCTCAAGTTTTCTCGTCACGTTCGGCACCATATACCGCGGGAGACTGTCCTTGAGGAGCACCTTCATCTCGGCCTCTTCCTTGTCGCCGCTGTAGAAAAGTACGATCTTTCCCTTTTCTTTGTCGTACACGCATGCCGCGCCTGTGATCCCCTCGATCATCTGCGCATTGACCTCGATCTCGCCGAGCTCGATCCGATGACCCATATGCTTGATCTGGAAGTCCTTTCTCGACACGAACATCAGCTCGCCGCGCTCGTTGTAACGCCCGATATCACCGGTACGGTAGATGAGCTCGGGCCAGTGTATCTGGAGAGGATTACGCGTGAAGGACTCCGACGTCTTCTCGGGATTATTCATATACCCGAGCGTCAGCGATGTGCCGCGGATGCAGATCTCGCCCTGCTTCCCGCTCGCCTTTGTGACTTCACGATCCTCCTCATCGAGCAGGAGGATATCCGTATTGTCGAAGGGCCGTCCGATCGGGATCGATTCTCCCTCTTCAAAATCTCTGTCGACCCGGTAGTAGCAACACATACCGGTGCCCTCCGTCGGCCCGTAGAGATTCGTAAATGTCGCCTCCGGGAGCGCCTGGCGCCACATCCTGAACTGCTTGATCGGGAAGACTTCGGAGCCGAAGGCGATCGTCCGCAGATACTTCGGGATCTCTGTCTTAAATGTCCCGAATGCCGATATGATCGTCAGTGCCGAGACCACCCAGCAGACGGTGTTGATTTTCTTCTCGTTCAGGTATTGCACGAGTTTCAACGGCTGCATGAAGAGTGTCTTCGGAACGAAGTACGTCGTCGCGCCGTATCTTATCGTCGGGAAAAGCTCTTTAAAGCAGGCATCGAGATATAGCGGCGTCTGGTTACCGAACACCGTCTCATCCGTAAATCCCAGCACTTCCGAGAGCTGGTCGATGTAGTCATTGACTGCGCGGTGGCAGCCGACTACGCCCTTGGGTATGCCCGTCGATCCGGATGTGAAAACGACGTAGAGCGGATCGGTATCGATCGATTCATCATATACTGCAGTAAGCGCAGCCTCGTCGACTGCCGTTTCTGCGATCTCTCCGTAGCGTACGATCTTTCCGCCAAAGCCCAGATCCCTAGCTTTTTCCTCGGTATCCTCATCACAGATGAGCAGATCCGCCTGCACATTTTCGAGGATCAGATGGATACGCACAGACGGCATCTCGGCATCGATCGGCACATAGTAGCAGCCTGCGCGGATAATGCCGAAGAAAGAAGCGACCTCCTCCGGAGACTTCTCCATAAAGACCACGACCGGACTTCTCCTGATCCCCTCTCCGAGGATAAAAGAGCCGATCCCGTCGATCGCGCGGTCGAGCTGACGGAACGACAACGCAGACTTCTCGCCGCAGAACGCTGTCTTGTCCGGGTACTTTTCCACCGTATTCTTTAAGTCTTTCAGCACATGATTATGCATATTCTTCTCCTACTTCAGACACTCGCGTACACAGGCCTCGGCCAGCACGTCGATGATATCGATATATCGCGGATCGAGCGCCAGTGTCTCCTTCGCCTGGGACAGCTCCGTGCATCCCAGCACGATCGCCTCGGCGCCACCGTCGAAGAGTTCCTTGGCCACTCTGCCAAAAGCCCCTACGCCGATATTTCTTCCTGCTTTCACGTCATCATAGATCATGGACATGACTTCCTTTTGCCCGTCTTTTCCCGGCCACAGGCACGTCACGCCGTATCCTTTCAGGACATCGTCGTAGATAGATGTCTTTCTCGCGCCGTCCGTCGCCATGACGCCCAATCTCGTGATATCACATGTGCGGCATACTTCTCCGAGCTCACGGATCGCATGTATGACGGGAATGCCTATTCCCTCTTCCATCTCCTTGTGAAAAGCATGGGCCGTGATGCACGGGATCGCGAGGACCTCCGCGCCCTGATCCCGGAGCGCACGCCCGACTTCGACCATCTTCGGAAGCGGATCCTCGTTGCTTTCGCCAAGGAGGAAAGCTGTACGGTCCGGGATCTGCGGCACCGAACCGATCCATGTCTCGATATGCTCCTGGTCCGTCCCTGCTTTCGTACACTCGACTACACGCCGGTAGAAATACGCCGTGGCCAGCGGTCCGAGTCCGCCGATAATGCCCAGTTTCTTCAAGTTCTCTTCCTCTCTTTTCCTCGTCTTCTAAGCCCAGGTCACGCGTTTTCTGCGCGGCATCTTTGCCCCTGCCACCTTACGGGATCTGGACCGGATAGAGCGATTTGTCATAGCTGTGATATCCCCGGTGCGACGCTGAGTATTCTTCGACCTGCGCCTGCGTCCACATGAAGAAACGCGTGCCGTCTTCCTTGGTGAGCGCGTCGCAGTGATACCAGACACCATCGATCTTGACCGCATTCCAGAAATGCTGCGCGTATGTGATGGGATATCTCTCGATGACGAAGTTCTCGATGCCGGCGCGTGTGTAGAGCGCATAGCACGTCATCGCGATGGTATAGCAGTCTCCGGTATGGTACTTCAGGCCATCGTACGCTCCCTGCACCCAGCTGACCTTCTCGCCGTGACTATGGTAAGTGACCGTCCAGTCTACCCAGTTAAAGATCGCCTCGACCTTCTGGCGTTCCGTCATATTGTCGTTGATGAGCTGCGGGAGGAGCTGGTCACAGAGTTCCCAGACATCTTCCTCGGTGTACGGACGATATACGACCGTCACCTTCATCTTCACTTCCGATGTATTCCCGGCTTTGTCCGTCGCCGTATAGGTCACTTCGTAGACACCTTCCTGATTGTTGTCCACAGCGGAATTATCTACTGTAAAAGTGATGTCTTCGTCCGCATTGTCCGTGACCGAGACGTGCTCCTTATACGCGATCGCTTCACCCGTGATGATGCTGATATCCTTCACACCGGAGATCACCGGCGCTTCTTCATCTTTCTCGAGGATGATGTGTGATGTGACGATCTGCTCGTTGCCGCCGAGGTCAGTCAGCCGGATCTTTACATCCCGCTCACCCGGCTCGTCGAAATGCGGATCTTCCACAAACTCTGCCGTGACCGTCGTCGCATCAGCCAGCCCGTCCACGAGGTCTTCCGGGTTCTTCGGATAGCAGGCAAATCCCTCGTAGGTGATGCCCATCGCCTGCGGCGGAGTCGTATCGAGGAGATGCAGAACGCTGTCGTAGCGGACTCCCTCCACGCTAAAAGAAACGGT
This sequence comes from Clostridiales bacterium, assembly GCA_017551625.1. Classification (GTDB taxonomy): domain Bacteria; phylum Bacillota; class Clostridia; order Saccharofermentanales; family Saccharofermentanaceae; genus Scatonaster. Next base: position 111,139 of record JAFZLF010000015.1, read on the forward strand.
GTAATCACCGGGTTCATCCATCTTGATCGTACTCAGCGGCGTCAGTAATGACGCATTTTGTTCTCCAAATGCAAAAGCACTGGCCTCGGGTCTTTTCGCTCCGGCCTCGAGCGTGATCTCGGGGTAGATGCCGATGACCTTGAGTTTCGTCGTCGCCTGAGAGATATTTCCCCCGAGGTCACGGCAGACCAGCGTCACATCCTGTTCGCCGACGCGCTTGTAGTCCGGTTCTTTCTCGAACTGCAGCGTACACGCCGTCTGATCCTCCATGGTCACGACGAAGTCTTCCGCCGGGATCGCCTGTCCGTACATCGTCGTCTTCGGCGAGGCTGACAGGATCGGAGAGATCGTATCTTTCACGATAAGTTTCGAAGAATAAGTGCGGTCTCCCAGCTGGACTGTGATGGCGTATTCGCCCGGGACCGTGGTATCGTAGTTCGATGAACCGTATTTAAAGGCCACCGTATGCTTATCTTTCTTAAAACGCACGAAATCCGAGGCGCTCACCGGGGTGCCGGCCTCCACCGTGCATTCCTTATAGACCCGTTTTTCCCTGTCGATGTAGATATTCAGGGCCATGAGAAGACCGAAGAGCACTGCCGCCACGACCACGATCGTGATGATCCTGTTCTTCCACAGATTCTTCTTTTTCCTTTTCGCTGCTGTCTTCTTCATACTGTCTATACTATATCACGCTATGGAGGATTCTTCATTACAGATTCTTCACCGGGTCCGTCTTTAGGATCCGTCCCCTTTTCCGAGCATCTTGCCGAGCATCTCGTGCGCCCAGACCGGATCGATCAATTCATACTCCGTCTTCGCCTTCTTATCCAGAAATGGTTCGGCCATCCTCTCCACTTCTTCATAGACACCTTCCGGGATCTCCGCCCAGAATGTCTTGCCGTCCGCGGCAAAGATGGTGTATCCGTTCTTCCCGTTCTGCTGTTCAAAGAGCGCATTTCTGGCATCGACATCAGGACGTTCCTTCATAAACCTCACGAAGATGAAGTTCTTGGTCAGTTCTACGATACGGTCATCGAGATCCGCATCGAAGATCTTGATCTTTTCCACCAGATAGATACTGTGCCGCACTGCGCGCATCGTGCAGATCCTCGCCGCCTTCAGCATATCGGGCGACCATGACTCCTGCTGTTTGTTGATCTTCGCGAGCATCTCTTCCGTATTCTCGGGAAGAAGATAGATCATCAGAGCCTTCCCCATATCGTCATAGAGAAGCGGATAGGACAGTTCACTGTCCACGCCGCAGAAGGGACACTTCTGACGGAAGAACGAAGAATCGAGGATCTTGCCTTTCTCCTCCGGATGAAGCGAGATATTGACACACTGCTGAAGGGAGGCCTTCCACGACTTGCCGCAATGTCCGCATGTGATCTCCACATTCATCGGCAGATACTTCTCATCTTCGTTCGGCACGAGGCGGATCTTCTCCTTCTTCATTTCCTCCGGAGACGCCGCCTGTCCCTCCTGTACCATATTCTTCTCTTCCGGCTTCTTGTCGTCAGCCATATTTCCTTTTCCCTTCTCTATTCTGATTACCTGTTCTTCATCTTCGAACAGAAAGCCGCAACTCCGTCACACAGCAGCTGCTGGTAGTCCGGATCGGACAGCAGCCAGTCATCGTCACTGTTTGTCATAAACCCCATCTCGAGGAGGAATGACGGCACGGATGTCGCCCAGTTTAGTCCGCTATAGGTGGTACTGGCACTGCATCCCCTGTACTTCGAGCCGGTCGCATCCGCCAGGCAGTTCCCGAGCCAGTCTCCCCACTTGACCTGGCTATCCGCCAGTTCACCGCGGCTGCAGACGAAAACGCCGATACCTCTTGCCGAGGAACTGTCGGACGCATCGCAATGGAGACGCAGGAAAACATCCGCATCATTTTCGACCGCGATATTGGCGCGCTCGATATTGGAGATATCCACATCGTTACTTGTTCTGGTCATGATGACCGTCGCTCCCATCGCCTCGAGTGTATCCCTCATCCGAAGGCCGATCTCGAGTACTACCTCATATTCGGGGCGGCCGGTCGCGACACCGGAGGTTCCGGCCGAGACCTTGGCCTTGGTCTCATCAGACCACGGAGCCACCGGTTCCTGATCCGAGTTGGCGTGTCTCTGGTGTCCCGGATCGATCACGATCACCATCCCGGACAGGTCATAGGATCCGCCAGAATGAGAGGGCGCTCTGCTCGGTTCTGTTTCCGAAGAGGTTTCCGGTTCCGGAGTCGTTTCGGCAGTCGTTTCCTCCGTTGTTTCCTCCGTTGTTTCTTCCGTGGACTCTTCGGTCGTCTCTTTCGTTTCCGAAGTTGTCTCTTCTGTATCTTCGGTCGTATCCACCGGTTCCGAAGTCTCCGGATCATCCCACGGGTCTTCATCCGAAGCTGTCCATTCTCCGCCGGAGATCAGGGCAGAACTCTGCCCCGGTTCCTTCGGATCTCCCGTTTCTTCATCCGGATCGTCGCTCTCCATATCGGATGTTTTCCGCGGGGAGCGGACATCGGACGTCTTCGTGCTCGCCTTCTTCCATGGACCGATCGTGAACATCAGTACGATAGTCAATATCAGGAGTGCGCCCGTGACGACAGACATCCCTGCGATCAATTTCTTGCTGTTCTTCATTATTTGACCTCGATCGAGTTTTCCAGAAGCGTCGTTCCGTTCGGATTGAGCACCGTAATCGTCACCGGACCCGATTTCATCTTAGAAAGATCGATCCGGAAATACTCTGTCCTGTCGCTGTTGATGATCGACGCAGATCCCTCATCGATCGTCTTACCGGAACCGTCTGTGACCGTATACGTGAACTCCATATAGTTATAGTAGTAGTAGGTCTCGAACATGAAGTAGACTTCCTTGTCTGTCGATAAGAGCGTACTAAGATCATTCCATGAATCCGGATCGTACGTCCACATCGACCAGTAGGATTCGGCCTCATCCGAATCATTCGGGAAAGGCTCGTCTTCGGCCACCACATTGAAGGACGAATACCAGACATACTCGTTATTCACGTTGTAGAGATTCAATTCGTAGGACCCGGGTTCGAGCTGATCGGTAATATCCTTCCACTCGATCAGTCCCGATTCTCCATCCGTCACGATCGTTCCTTCGCTTAGGATGACCTGACTGCCGCGGCTGTTATACATGGAAAACTCATAGATGATCTCGACTTCCTGACCATAGTTGCCCATCTCAAGCTTCGCAGCGATATAGGTATCTCCGACATGGTATCCGGGGACGACATTCCCTTCTTCGTCGACCATCTTGACTGAATAGATGTATATATTGGTGACCGGGATCTTCTCACCGTCTCCGAAAATGCTGATACATCCGACCGAGATGATCCTGCCGTTAGCATCGTAGACAGTACAGGAGATATACCCCTTCGCCAGTTTGGACGTCGGATACCAATCGCAGAAGATCATATCATCTCCGCCATCGACAGTATAAGTACCCGAATGCAGGATACCGCTCCCGTCTTCAAACTCGTAGGTGACCGTCTCTCCATAGCAGCATTCCCAGAGCGTCACCGTATAACGGATGAAGCTTTCAGACTCGTGATAGCCTTCAACGCGGTTATAGTCAATATCGTACCAATCGCTCGAGAACTCCGTCAGCTCTTTGACATACGTGGTCTCTGTAGTAGGCTCTACATCCAGATCGAGGTCATCCATGAAGGAATACAGTTCCTCCACGATCTGGTCGACACTTCCGGCATCGACCAGCCAATCATCTTCAAGCACCAGGTCTACTTCAAACTCGAGCTCGAGGTCCTTGGCATCCCCGATCGCTCTCACGATATCCCGCGAAGTAGCGTCTCCGCTGACTTTTTTCTTGACTTCGTTCACGTCAAAGTACGACAGCACCACTGTCGCCTCACCGGACTCCTTCTTCTCGTCGGTCGTCACGCTCTCGATCGAGTAGGAAAGTCTTTTACGCGCGGCTTCATGGACATCTTTGGCTTCTGAATCCTCATACCCCTTCAAGGTCTCCAGGCCCTTGCTCTTTCCATCGACCAGCTTGTCCAGTTTGTCATACTTGCCGCTCTTTAAGTAGGCGCAGAAATCATCCAGCATCTCCTCTGCTTTCTTATCTTCGCCCTTTGATTTCTTCTTGGTTTCTTTCTCCGAAGTTTTGCACCCTCCCAAAAACATCGACATCAGAATCGCACCGGTCGTGGCCAGTGCCAGCCATCTTTTTTTGCGCATGGTGTTTCCTCCTTCTTTTCCTTATATTAGTTTGCTCCATAAGCCGTCAAATGGCAAGCAATCTTATTGCTTTTGCATTAAGTTGTGCTTAATTTTTCGCGATTTCGTGTCAAAATCACTTTTATCCGAGGGGCTTACTGTGTTATTATTGTCATGGTTAGGAACTTCTTTGTGGGTGGGAAGGAGCAGTTTTCTTTTCATGAAACTGTCGGAATTGACGCAATATAAGAACATCACCATACAGTGCCATGATAATCCGGACTCGGACGCGATCGCGTCGGGCTTCGCTCTCTATCGGTATTTCAAGAGCCATCGGTGCAATGTGCGCCTGATCTATAGCGGCCGCACGAAGATCACGAAGGTAAATCTCACCATGATGGTCGAGATGTTCCGCATCCCGATCGAGTACTGCGTCTCTAATTTCGGGACCTGTGATCTTCTCATTACCACTGACTGTCAGTACCGTTCCGGTAACGTGCGTTTCTTCCCGGCTCCGAAGGTCGCCGTCATCGACCACCACCAGTTCTGCGGGATCGATGTGGATTATTCCTACATCCAGCCGAATGTCGGTTCCTGCTGTACTCTCGTCTGGCAGCTGTTCAGAAACGAAGGTATCGATATCAACAAGGATCCGATCTGCGCGACCGCTCTCTATTATGGTCTTTACTGCGATACGAACCAGTTCTCGGAGATCTATCACCCGCTCGACAGAGATATGCGCGACGCGCTGGCCTTTGATCAGGCCGCTCTCGTCCGTCTCTCGAATTCCAATCTTTCTTTAAGCGAGCTTTCCATCGCCGCACAGGCGATGAACGATTTTACTTTCGACAGCGAGCTCCGTCTCGCGCTCGTCCAGGTCCAGCCCTGTGACCCGAATATCTTAGGTCTTATCTCGGACTTCCTGATTCAGGTCGACCGGGTGGACATCTGTATCGCCTTTAACGAGACCTACACCGGCTATAAGCTCTCGATCCGCAGCTGCATCAAGGAAACCAAGGCAAGTGAACTTGCCGAGTACATCACGGAAGATGTCGGTTTCGGCGGAGGACATAAGAACAAGGCCGGTGGTTTTATCGGAAAGGATGAATATGCAGCGAAGTATAAGACTCTGCGCATGATGCAGTTCCTGCGGCAGAAACTCACGGAATACTCCGGCAAGTGCGCGATCCTGCGCGCCGGCATCGATAAGATCAGTATCGAGGGACTCCGCCGTTTCCGCAAGAAGAGGATCCCTGTCGGCGTCGTATTCTGCAAGGATTTCGTTACAAACAATACCCCGCTTCTCGTCCGTACTCTCGAACGAGATATCGATATCAACGCCAATGCGGATACGTGCATCATGGTCGGGGTCTCCGGTGCCATCGTTCCGATCACGATGGCAAAGTTCAGAGAAACCTACGATATGTGCAGCGCCAAGTCCAAGGTGTCTTCTGAGTACCGCCCGACCATCAAGAATCTCCGTTCAGGTGAGACTTTTGATCTGGCCGAGCACATCCGTTCCTGCATCACGAAGGGTTCCGAGTTCGTCTACATGAAGCCGATCACCAGTTCTGTGAAGATTTTCACCGTCTGGGATGCCAATAACTATGTCCGCGGCACGGAGGGCGACTATATCGCTATCCGCGAGAATGACCTGTCAGATTTCTATATCGTCGAGAAGGATCTCTTTGATCAGGTCTATGAGCCAGCTGATAAGAAGTAAGAGAGGAAAGACGAATGAAGTTTGATAGAAAGACTATAATTGCAATTTGTGCCGCAGCAGGCGTGCTCCTGATTCTGATCATCGTCCTGGTTCTGCGTGGTTGCTCCGGAAAGAGCGATGCCCCCAGCGCCTCGAGCAAAGTTGTCACCGTCACGGATGAATCGGGCAACGCTGTCACCGATGCGGCAGGTAATCCCGTCACGATCCTCGTCTATGAGGCCTCTGATACAGATGCTCCGAGCGAGTCACTCGCACCGGATACTACGACTACTACAACGGCTGCGTCACAATCTGATACGACCGAATCTGCAACAGTGACCTCTTCCGATGTTATAGACGCCACCTCCGCTCCATCCGAGGGACCTTCTGATGAGACTTCCGCTTCCTCTTCCGATGTCCCGTCTTCCACAAATGGGAATATCGACCCTGTTGATCCATCCGATGGTGAATTACCGATCGTCACGGAGTCGGGCAATACGACAGCTCCTTCCTCTACGGATAAGACGACACCTTCTTCTTCGAAGACCTCTTCTTCTGATAATGGTGAGATCATCGACGTTCCGGATGATTCATCGGAGACCTCATCGAAGACTTCAGATAACACGACTCCTTCTTCTTCTGAAACACAGGGAAACAACGGCGGCGGTGGCGGAAATGAAGTGATCGAGCTCCCGTTCGTTCCTGTCGAGGATCTCTGATTTCATTTTTATTTCTGTCGAGAAACTCTGATTGTATTTTTGTTTCTGCCGAGATCCTCAGCGAGAACCTCTGAATTTATAACGAATACTCCGAGACAAAAAAAGAACTGTTCGAAAAAACAGTTCTTTTCTTTGGCTCCTCCAGTAAGACTCGAACTTACGACCCTGCGGTTAACAGCCGCATGCTCTACCGACTGAGCTATAGAGGAATATAATCCGGCAGCGATCGATTTTCCCGGGCCGTCACCAGCCAAGTATCTTAGACACCGACGAGCTTAACTTCTGTGTTCGGAATGGGAACAGGTGTGGCCTCGTCGTTATAACCACCGGAATGGTTGAGGGTCATAAAGCTGCACCCTCAAGACTGCATAGAAAACTATAACACAGAAGGAGAAGAAAGGGAAGTGAGAATCTTCTTGTACCGGAAGAAAACTTCCGGAACGATGTGTTCTTGGATTCGAACTTTAAAGATTGAGAATCTTAACTTGTGGTCAAGTCCTCGGGCATTAGTACCGGTCAGCTGAATACATTACTGCACTTACACACCCGGCCTATCAACTGGTAGTCTTCCAGGGCCCTTACCAATAAAGAGGGAAATCTCATCTTGAAGCTGG
>JAFZLF010000016.1 GCA_017551625.1 Clostridiales bacterium
TCTTCAGAACAACAGAGACAGTTTTCCGGCTTTCATCAGAGGAGGTGTGCGAGACAGCATTATCCAGCAGGATCGTGGTCAGTTGTTCCAATTGTCCTTTATTCCCGTTAACGAATAGGTCGTCAGCGATGTGACTTTCTACAGTGATGCCTTTTTCAAAGAAAACCGCTTCCTGCGGGAGGATGGTTCCGGTCACGATCCTTGAAAAAGATACGCGCTCTTTCGGCAGTTCCTGATTCTCGTTTCTTGCCAGTTCGAGTAACTGTGTCACGAGTTCGCGCATACGCGTATTCTCCGCGGCGATATTATCAAGCCAGCGATTCTCTCCTACCTCGCGCCTCAGCATCTCCAGATTGGCACTGACGGCAGCGATCGGTGTCTTTAATTCATGTCCGGCATCGGAGGTGAACTGCTTTTGAAGTTTATAGCTCTCCTCCATGGGTTTTACGATCTTTCCCGACAGTACCCACGCCACGACGAAGAGTACCACAAGGGCGAGTGAACCGAAGAGTAAGGTGTTTCTGAAGATGTTCGAGAAGTTTCGCCTGGTCGAAGTGTTGTCCATGAAGGTGATCCTCGTGACACCGTCTTTTTCCTCAACGACATAGAGAAGATCGCCGATCTCGCCTTTGCTTTTGTCTTTCACATCCTCGGCCAGCGAAATAAGCTCTTCGTCAGAGTATTTTCCCTCCGAGCGATTCTCCGAAACACTTGCTTTTCCGGCATCATCGATCTCGACAGAATAGTACATGCCGGCAGTTCTTCCTTTTCTTCCTTTGGCGTGATCGCGCAGTTCCGAAAGATTATTACTAGACACAGAGGCGTAACTTGTCAGGTAGATCAGAGCGAGCGTCAGCACGAATATGGCGGTCAGTGTGCCCATGATCACTGCTACGATGCGGATACGCGCCTTGCGGAACATATTAGTCGTCTTAGCCATATTTCCACCTCGTGTCTTTATTCTGTGAAGCGAAGTTCATACCCGACGCCGCGCACGGACTTGATCGTGGTTTTCGCGCCGATAAAACTCAGTTTCTTTCTTACAAATGACATGTATACTTCCAGATTGGTATCTTCTACCTCACTGTCATATCCCCAGATCTTCAGGAAAAGCTGTTCCCGGGTGAGGACACGGTCTTTGTTGCTCATGAAGTATTCCAGCGCACTGTATTCTTTCTCGGATAGGCGTACTTCGTTGCCGGTCTTCGTGCAGCAGAGCATCATGCGCTTCGTATCCAGGCGGATGTCTCCGAAAGAAAGCGCACCGTCATCCATGTCGTAGCTCCTTCGGGTGAGAGCGCGTAGCCTCGCGAGAAGCTCCTGCGCGGCAAACGGCTTGGTCAGATAGTCGTCTGCACCGCAATCGAGTCCGGAAACACGGTCTTCCACTTCGGATCTCGCAGTCAGCATCAGGATCGGTGTCCGGATGCCGCAGCTTCTGGCCTGCCTTGCGATCTCAAAACCGTTCTTGCTGGGGAGCATCACATCCAGGACCGCGATGTCGAAAAGCCCGGTACAGAGCTGATCTGCGCCCTCTTCGCCGTCGGCGCACCACTCCACCTCGTATTTTTCCAGGCGAAGGAGTTCCCGGATCGCCTGCGCCATGTTCTTCTCATCTTCTACCAGCAGAAGTCTCATTTCTTTTTCCTTCCTTTGTGTTCGCCGGAAGAATCACGTTCTTCGTGTTCCTCTCCGTCGGCCGACGAGCTGTCCTTCTTCTTGCCTTCTCTCCCTGAGCCTTTGCCGTGTCCTTCATTTCCTTCTTCCAGTATAGCAGAAGAATACTCGATGTTCAGTGCATCGGCGACTGCGGCGATGATCCCGCGCGAGCTGTAGGTAGCGCCGGATACGGTCTTTACGTCGCAGGACTGTGCGGAAAGGATCTCGCTGATGATGGTGTCGGATGCCTTATTAAAGAAACGGTCATCGTCCTGATAGGACTCGATCGTGATATCCGTGATCTCTCCGTTTTTAACTGTGACGGAGACTTTGGTATCACCGCGGTACCCGCTTCCTGTTCCGGAATACGTTCCATCGGCCATGTCCGTAAGGTTCATATCGGAGACCACATTTTGTCCGGCGGTCACGGTGGTCGATACCAGTTCGCGGTTGCCCGGCATGTCAGAATAGGGGAGAAGCGTGCCGATGAAATAAAGTCCGCCGATCGAGGCTGCGCCCAGGGTGCCGGAGATGGCAGCACGGTTGTCAGAATTGATTGCGTTGACTGCGCATGCCTCCGAACAGCGGAAGCAGTCGATGCATTCTCCGGACATGACTTTCCCGCTCTTGCTGCTGTCTTCCAGGATGACGATGTGCATCGGGCAGACGGTGCTGCATTTTCCGCAGTTTATGCACGACGAAGTGTTTCTCTTTAGTTTGAAAAGGCGTGGGCGCGAGATGAGCGAGAACATGGCACCCACGGGGCAGAAGTATCGGCAGAATACGCGTTCAGAGAATAGAGAAGCGATGACGATCAGGAGAAGCAGGGCTCCGCCGAATGTCATCAGATACGAGAAGGTTGTCCAGCCCTTATACGAGGAGTACTGCCCGAAAACCGTCCAGGGACTGAAAGCGTCGATCGAGACAGAGAGCGTCCAGGTCACGACCAGGAGGACAAAGACCGCGTATTTGATCCACTTTAGCTTCTTTTCGATCCTGGCCGGTATCGTGATCTGCTTGATCTTCAGCTTTCTTGCGATGAAGTTCAGAAGCTCCTGCATGCTTCCGAATGCGCACATATATCCGCAGAAGAACCGTCCCCAGAGGATCGTGATCGGGAGTACGGCCAGAAGCAGGGCGATCGACGGCCCGGTGGAGGCGAGCGAGAAAGTCCCGTGAAGGATTGAAGTATAGATATCCTTCACCGAATAAAGGGTGAGTATGAACAGCCCCGGGATCAGGATAAAGGAGGCGATCTGGATCAGGTGTCTCAGAATCTGTGTAGTTGATAATCTCTTGTCATTCATGTTGATCTTCCTTTCTTTTGTTGATTGATTTTTCTATGTGTTTCGGAAATGTCAGACTGCGTTTTCTTCTTTGGAAGTGACGAACCGGATGCGTCCGCGTAATCCTTCCGTGGCAAAAGCACTTCCGTCTTTTCGTATGTAGATGCCTTCGATATTGTGCTTTCGAAGCCACGACAGGCTCTCTCTGATTCCGGCGACGATACAGGCGGTGGCGAGGGCATCCATCTTCGCTCCGCAGGTCCCGATCAGCGTTACGGAAACCAGGTCTGTATCTGAAGAGCGGCCGGTACGCGGATCGATGATGTGGTGGCGGATCGTTCCGGCCTCTTTACTGAAGTTTTCATAGATGCCGGAGGTGATGATCTTCTCGTTTTTGCAACAGACTTCGATCGCAGGAGGATTCTTCGGGGAAGAAGAGAGAAGAACCGAGTTTCCATCCGTAACTCCACTAAAGTGAAAAGGATTCCGTATCCTTATCCAGTCGACGCTTCCCATAATGGCGATACTGCCACCGTAATTCAGCATGACATCACAGCCGGAAAACGGGGATTTCTGAATCTGTTCTACCGCTTTATCCAGCATATATCCTTTCGCGATGCCGCCGAGGTCGAGAATATGATTCTTCTTCGGGTCGATATCGAAGAGTCCGCCGGTTTCTTCCTTGCATGCTCGGGCGATACGCAGAATGTCCAACGTTCCTTCACTGATACCGTCCGGCATTCCCGAGGAGGCCCGGTTGATCCTTGAGATCTCACTTTCAGGTTTAAAGATTGAGAGACGGTCATCCGCCTCAAACATGGCTTCCCGAAGTGATGTAAGAAGACCGTCCGGAGTTTCTTCCATACAGCTGCTGATCGATATGGAATTCACGGTTCCCATTGCCCGGAATATCGTCTCGGATCTTCTCATGGCTCGCACATCCTTTCTGTGATTGGACCCATGATAAAACAGAATCCTTAAAGAAAGATTAAAACGATCAGCCGGAAACAATGTTCATGAAAGGTCGCAGTTCGGATCCTGTCTGAAATTTATTGCTTGTATAGTACTTTCAGCACATATTGATAATTACTCACATCTTGGCTAATCTAAAGTTGTACTTTGGATTAGTCAGGTGATGGGGAGATCGATCTGATCATCCATGAAAATGGGATTCTGTATCCGATTGAGATCAAACTGACAACGAGACCGCAAGCAAATATGGCCTCGGAATTTGATGTGCTGGATGGAGTGCCGGAGAAGAAACGCGGAATGGGTGCGATCATTTGTCTTACAGACAGAAAACTGTTTTTTGCGTGAAAACTTGGTTGCAATCCCTTTGCATTATTTGTAATTTTTTTGAGGAGAAAAACATGCGGATCATTCACAAGTGGGAGCCATGGTTCTTTATATTCTTTGGAGTTTTTCATATGCATAGAATATGGGCTTTGATAGACAGAGTATCATACGCAGACTTCTGGCTCGGAGTTATGAAGAGCAAGGGACTTCTATATTTCCTTCTGATGGGGATCCTATCAGCATTATGTATTCTCGGAATTGTTACTTTTATTCGGGAACGAGGAAGAAACTATTGGTGGAGATGGATCTATATATTCGGAGGATCCTATTTGTTGTTTGATCTCTTTGCCATCGCGACAGGACTTAAGTTCTGGCAGGATCTGTTGGACAAGATGTTTGATACTAACTCTCCTTATTGGAATTGCATTTGGGGATTCTTTATTTTGCTGGGTGGATTTGTGTTTGGGCTTGGAATTACGCTTCTAATTAGGCAACGAAAAGAAAAGTCATCATTGGATTGAGGTTGGAATACCCATAACAATTTCGGCATCAGCTTTGAGGATGTAGATATGAATCTGTTGTAACCAGGACCATACCACCTATCA
>JAFZLF010000017.1 GCA_017551625.1 Clostridiales bacterium
AGATAATTATTTACGGGAATAAGTGGACTGACTGACACTTGTTTATACATACCAGAAGAAAGGAGGAAAAATGGCTAGAATGAAAAGAACAGCAAACGGAAGTGGTTGCATAAGATTGCGCAAAGACGGCAGATGGGAAGGAATCTACTCCATTCCTGCGACAGATGGTGCCGGGAAGTATGTGCGCAAGTCCGTATACGGAAAGACTCAGGAAGACGTGCGGAAGAAGCTGACTAAAATCACATCTGAGATTGATAGTGGCACATATGTGGCTCCCTCGAAGATGAAACTCTCCGAGTGGCTTGATACTTGGCTTCGCGACTATGTCAAGTTTTCCGTAAAGAACTATACTCTGGAAACATACCAGTCTCTTTGTGATAAGCACATTAAGAGAGTCAACGGAAACAAGACGCTGACAAGTATTACTGTTTCCGATATTCAACGCTTTTACAATGGTTTGCTGACCGAAAACGGCTTGTCAACTAAAACTGTTAAGAACATCCATGGTGTTCTTCATCGCGCATTGGAGCAGGCTGTAACTGCTGGTTTGATTAAAGAGAATCCGTCAAGAAGGTGTTCTCTTCCGAAAACAGAACGGAAAGCCATCAAACCCTTGGAAAGCGAAGAGATTTCACGGTTTATTGAAGCCATAAAAGGCCACAAGTACGAGAATATCTTCTTTGTCACCCTTTTCAGTGGGCTTCGCGAAAGCGAAGTACTTGCTCTCACATGGGATTGTGTGGATTTCGAGAATAATCTCCTTCTCATCAACAAGCAGTTGGTTACCAGCACACATCATACCGGACCCACCTACTCTCTTGGTCCTACAAAAAACAGTAAGAGCAGGTATGTTACGGTTGCCCCTTCTGTCATGACCGTTCTAAAGAAGCAAAAAGAGCTTCAGAATAAATGGTCAGAGAAAGCATCGGGTGCTTGGGACAATGCGTGGAATCTTGTGTTCACTAATGAACTGGGAGAACACTTGAAACAGAACGCCATCTACAAAGCTTTCAAAAAAGTAGCTGCTTCAATTGGTTTGCCTAGTACACGATACCATGATCTTCGCCATTCCTATGCTGTTGCATCGATTGAAAGCGGCGATGATATCAAGACTGTTCAGAGCAACTTGGGACACGCTACAGCAAGTTTCACGCTCGATGTCTACGGACATGTATCCAGAAAGATGCAAATGAAGTCTGCAGAAAACATGGAAAAATACATCAAAAACGTATCTTAAACATATTTTGAATCATTGTAATTGTGGTCACTTTGTTGGTCAAACCAGTGATTCATAGGAAAGAAAAATCCTGAAAGCCTTATATATCAAGCTTTCAGGATCTGAGATTTGTGTAGTCAGGACAATTAGGATATTAGTCGGAATCGTAAGTTTTGAACGAACGCGAGCTCTTTATTGTCTTCTAAAGCGATTCCCGGTATTCGCATATATCACAGCAAATACTACTATTACTAACACCATCCCAATATAAATATAGTGAATCCAACGTATATCGTATATTCCGCCAATCGCCACTAAAGGCAGGAATACGGAAATTGGAAGAAGGATCTTACCGATGAATCGACACAGTTTTGAAGTATCATACTTCTCTTTATCATCACTTGTGTTATAGCCGGCAATCAATGACGACCCTTTTCCAAGCAGCAAGAGAATTGCTATGATAATCAATACAACAGCCACAACACTAACTATAGCTAATCCAATGATATCTCTTGTCGTCATACTTTTCTCCAATTATCTGTTAACACTGTCTATTGCATTAAGCCGGTTGTTAATTCTTCCAGCACGTGGATCATTGATCATTGAATTATTCCTTTTGCTTTAAGCTCAAGACCAATCACAAATAGTATCGCACGAATGGAAGCTTGTTTAAGATCAACATCCATACCACCGCAATAGTATGCCAATATTTCTTCATTACATCATATAAATCTTAACAAGAAGTCCGTTATTCCGATTATAGTAAATCCATTTTCATCAAGGCTTTCTTTTATCGGCTTGTTTATTACTATAATCTTAGTGATTTCATCTTTCAAAAGCAGGTATGGTCTCTTTTCACGAGCTCTAGTTTCAGCACTCGATATATCAGCACAAACCTGAATATAGTAATGCCTCAGACCTTTTGTCGCATAGAAATCGACTTCGTATGTCTTTCTTATTGATTTACCTCTTTTATCTTTTTCTATGGTATCGAAATTCCCTACACTCACAGAATAACCTTTATAGCAAAGCTCGTTGAAAACAATATTCTCCAGCATCTGGCCCTCATCTGGAAACGCAAAGTCCAGCCTGGCATTACGGAGTCCTGTATCAACAAAATAGTATTTTCGAAGAGCACCTATTTCAGCTCTTCCCTTAAGATCGTATCTCCTTGCTTCCTTTAGAATAAAGGCATCTTTGAAGAATCCAAGATACTTATCAACAGTCTGCTTATCAATTGATTCCTTCTTCACACTCTTATATGTATTGGAAATCTTCTCCGCGTTCAGTAATTCTCCGGTAGAAGAACTAATAATATTGCATAGTTCATCCAAGGATTCACTTTTCTTAAGATTATTATGCTCAATGATATCCTTAAAATATGTAGTCTCGAAAAGATCTTTCAAATATTTCTTTTTGTCATCGTCATTCTTCAACACTGCTAACGGCATGCCACCGAATTGCATATAATCATAGATTACTTCGTGTGCTGATCCCCCGACATAGCCGTAGAATTCCTCGAAAGACAAGGGTGACAACTCAATATTTGTTGCCTTATCTCTAAATTCGGTAATAATATCCGTTGAGAGCATCTTTGAATTAGAGCCGGTAACATACAAATCGATGTTCTTCTCACGTGAGAGACCAAGAACTACATCTACGAATGTTATCACTTCCGTGTCAGAGGACTTAGCTAAAACATGCTTGCCGCCTGTGAGATTCGGGTTTATGAGTGTATAAACTTCCTGTATCTCATCTAGAAAGACATAACAATGGTCTTTTCCTGCGCAAAAATCTCGAACGAAACTCCCAAGATCGATCGGATCTCTGTATGCTATATTCCTATCATCATCAAGTTCTAAGACGAGAATAGAGTTTTCCTTAATTCCTTCACCAAGAAGATATTCACGGTATATATCCTTCAAAAGAAATGACTTGCCACATCGTCTTATCCCGGTAATAACTTTGGGGAATCCGTTATCTTTAGAAGCAATCAATTGATTCAAATATTTGTCTCGTCTAATCATATAATCACCTTTTTTGTAGAATTCTACACTTTTGTCAATCATATCACTCTTTCGAGCACGATTCAATGTAAAACACATTTTTCGTAGAAATCTACATTTTTGTCAAACAAATCAAGGCCCCGTTATTGAAATATCAGTAGACCTTTATAATGCAAAAAATGAAAACGACGACCGGATCAATTTCTATCCAATCGTCGTTCCATGGGCGCATCTTTCGCGTTTCCATTTCAATTTTTGTTAAATGCTTGTTAAATTCCGTTTATTGATTTAACAAATTCTCGCAAACCCTGATTTTATAGGGGTTTCAAGACACGCTTTTTAGATTTGGCGGAGCCGGTGGGATTCGAACCCACGTGCCTTTTGGGCAAACGGTTTTCAAGACCGCCTCGTTATGACCGCTTCGATACAGCTCCATCTTCGTAGCGTACTGATTTTACTAACTTTGACCCTTGATGTCAACTGAAAAGCAAAGAGGCCTCCGTTTTCGGAAGCCTCCCCGCATTTGGTGAAATATATGGCATCAGTTGCTCATCATCTCTAATAGGCGATCCAGATCGTCGTATGAGTAATACTCGATCATGATCGACCCCTTCCCTACAGTCTCGTCCTTGACCTTCAGTTTTACCTTTGTACCGAAGTATCTCTCGAGCTGACGTTCTACCTTTTTCGACTCGATTGCGACCGCATTTGCCCCCTTCTCGCGCGTTTTACGAGGCTTCGCGATTGTACCGTTCAAGACCTTCTTCACATACTCTTCTGTTTCACGGACACTCATCTCTTTCGTCATGACCACATCGGCAGCTTTTTTCTGCTCTTCCCTATCGGTAATGGCGAGGAGTGCCCGGGCATGTCCTGCTGAAAGGTCGCCGTTACGAATGAAGTCCTGAAGTGATTCATCGATGTTTATCAATCTTAACGTATTGGCAATGGCCGGGCGGCTCTTGCCCAGTTTTTTCGCGAGTTGCTCCTGGGTGAGTCCGTGTTCTTTCATGAGGTTATCCATGGCAAATGCTTCTTCAAGAGGATTCAGATCCTGCCTCTGAATGTTCTCGATCAGCGCCTGCTCCATCGTCTGCTGATCTGTCAGATCACGTACGATCGCCGGGATCATCTTAAGACCGGCAAGACGGGACGCACGCCAACGTCTCTCACCTGCTACGATGCGGTATCCGGTTCCCCTCTTTGCTACGATGATGGGCTGGATCACACCGTTTTCTTTGATTGAATCAGCCAGTTCCGAAAGAGACTCTTCATTAAACTGCTTTCTCGGCTGATCACTATTCGGAGAGATATCGTTGATTTTCAGTTCGACGACAAAATCTTTCTGTGGCTCCGGAATTCCCTCATCAGGAATAAGTGCACTGATTCCTTTACCTAAACCTTTCTTCGTTGCCATAATTCACCTCATATATAGACGTCTGTCTATGTTTTCTATTACCTATTTTGTTCTCTTCATCACTTCATTTGCAAGCGCCTGATAAGCCAGTGATCCCTTGGACTTCGGGTCGTATTCATCGATCGTCAGACCATGACTCGGCGCCTCCGCGAGCCGTACATTTCTCGGGATGAAAGTCTTAAATACCCGATCTCCAAAGAATTTCTGCACTTCTTCTACGACCTGTTTCGTGAGCTGGGTCCTCCTGTCGTGCATCGTAATCACAACACCGAGGATACCTAGAACCGGGTTCAGTTTCTTTCTGATCATATTAATCGTATCGATAAGCTGCGATAATCCCTCGAGTGCATAATACTCACCCTGTATAGGAACGATCACTCCTTCACATGCAGTGAGAGCATTAATCGTAAGTAATCCGAGAGATGGTGGACAATCGATTATCACATAATCATATTGATCCAGTATTGGTTCGATAGCACGTTTTAATATCGTTTCTCTGCTGATTGCAGATACCAATTCAACTTCTGCACCGGCCAGATTGATATTTGTCGGGCACATATCGACGTTTTTCACCGATGTTGTTGCGATTACATTTGCAATATCTTCTTCGTTTACGAGAAGATCATATACGGTATTTTCGAGAGAAGACTTCTCAAATCCATATCCGCTGGTCGCATTTCCTTGTGGATCCAGGTCAATGATCAGTACTTTTTTGCGTTTTTTTGCCAGAAAAGCACTCAGATTGACTGCTGTTGTCGTTTTTCCAACGCCGCCTTTTTGATTTACGATTGAGATTACGTATGCCATATGTGCTCCTTTTAATTCTCTTATTAAGTATATAGTAACAAAAAAAGTAATTTCTCAATATGTCAGTTCGTTTACACTTTTTCTTAAAAAGAGTGGTTTTATCCATCATTTTTCATAATCATTCATATTTCAGATTTTCTTTCTTTGTTTCACGTGAAACAAATTGAATCATGAATATGTATTTCTTATGACAGCATGGAAAATGTTTCACGTGAAACAATAAAGAAAACATCCCCCATGGTTTATAGGAGATGTTCGAAATGATTTTATTCAAATCAGTGACAGGAAAATATTTACATATCCACCTGAGCAAATTTAGCGTTGGCCTGGATAAATTCCTTTCTCGGTTCGACTTGATCACCCATGAGAAGCGTCATGGCTTCGTCAGCTGCCTGTGCATCTTCGATGGTTACCTTAAGAAGTTTTCTGGTAGCCGGGTTCATCGTGGTCTCCCAGAGCTGCTCTGAACTCATCTCACCAAGACCCTTATAGCGCTGGATCTTCGGTTCTTTCCATCCGGTTTTCTGCTTGATTTCTTCGACTTCCTTGTCATCGTATGCGTAGTATCCTTCATTGCCCTGGTATACGCGGTAGAGCGGCGGGCAGGCGATGTAGGCATATCCGAGTTCTACGAGAGGACGAAGATAGCGGAAGAAGAAGGTGAGAAGAAGTGTACGGATATGGGATCCGTCGACATCGGCATCAGCCATGATGATGACCTTATGGTAACGGAGCTTCTCCGGATCGAAGTCTTCGCCGATACCGGCGCCGAGTGCCATTACTACAGGCTGGAGCTTCTCATTGCCATATACCTTATCGATACGGGCTTTCTCTACGTTCAGCATCTTACCCCAGAGCGGTAGGATCGCCTGATACTTTCTCTCACGTCCCTGCTTCGCGGAACCACCAGCGGAGTCTCCCTCTACGATGAAGATCTCGCAGAAAGTAGGATCTTTCTCCTGACAGTCAGCGAGCTTACCCGGAAGAGCATTGGACTCGAAGACACTCTTTCTTCTCGTCATATCACGGGCTTTTCTCGCGGCCTCACGGGCACGGGAAGCGGACAGGCACTTGTCCATCACGATCTTCGCGACGTTCGGATTCTCCTCAAGATACTGGGCAAGCTTTTCGGACATGACCGTCTCTACAAGCGTTCTGATCTCAGCATTTCCTAACTTTGACTTTGTTTGACCTTCAAACTGCGGCTCCGGAAGTTTCACGCTGATGATGGCGCCGATGCCTTCACGAGTATCCTCACCCTGGAGGTTTCTGTCGGAATCCTTGATGAACTTATACTTTCTGGCATAGTCGTTGATGACCTTCGTCAGCGCGCTCTTAAAGCCGGTGAGGTGAGAACCGCCCTCGACGGTCGCGATGTTATTGGCATACGAATATACGTTCTCGGCGAACGAATCGTTATACTGGATCGCAACCTCTACGAAACATTCTCCGCTTCTCTGCGCAATATAGATCGGCGGCTTGTGAAGGGCCTCTCTGTGGCGGTTTAAGTACTCTACGAAGGAGATGATACCACCATCATAGTGGAGGACCTTATCGACCGGTTCTTCTGCACGATCGTCTCTGAGAATAATGGTGATTTCTCTATTGAGGAAGGCCATCTCACGGTAACGTGTGATCATAGCATCAAAGTCGAAACGGCAATCCGGGAAGATCTCCGGGTCCGGTGTGAAGATCGTCTTCGTACCGGTATCGTTTTCGTCGCATTTTCCGACGATCTCGAGGGGAGAAGTGGTCTTACCACGCTCAAATTCGATGTGATAGATATTGCCTTCACGACGGACCTCTACGACCATCTTCGAAGCCAGAGCATTTACTACAGAAGCACCTACGCCATGCAGACCGCCGGAAACGCTATATGCGCCACCGCCGAACTTTCCGCCTGCGTGAAGTACTGTATGTACGACTTCGACTGTAGGAATTCCCATCTTCGGGTGAATACCAACAGGAATACCGGAACCGTTGTCAACTACCGTTACGGATCCGTCTGTATTTACTGTGACCTTGATCGTATCGCAGCGTCCGGCGAGCGCCTCGTCGACAGAGTTCGCTACGATCTCGTATACGAGGTGGTGAAGACCTCGAAGGGTCGTATCACCGATATACATGCCGGGACGCTTTCTGACGGCCTCCAGGCCCTCCAGGACCTGAATATCTTCCTCGTTATATTCTTTCTTGTTCGTGGTATCGAAATCGTCCTGTCCCTGAGTCGCCTGCTCGAGGTCTTCGAGGGAATCCTCCTTATAGTCCTCGGTCAGCGCACGCGGGTCCGAAGCCAGGTTCACAAGACCATCTGTCTCTTCCTGCACTTCGTAGTAGAATTCTCTCTGTTCTTCCGGCTGATTCTGCTTCTCATTATCGCCTGAATTATTCTGCAGATTCTTCTCGTCGTCCATTTTTCTTCTTTCCTTCCTTTATTCTCCCTAAGAATCGCTCAAAACGGGAGAATCGCTGATATATTAAGATCTGTAACACTGTTACCTTATCTTTTTTTGGATTTTTCCGCTATCATTTGTGACGATTTACACCACGCCTGCATGCTCGATCCGCTTCTTTAATGTCATCACCGAAAGAGGGGATATATAGACCCTGTCGTCCGTAAGGACCATGGATCTGGGTATCTCTTCCGAGACATATTCGAGGATGTTTTCTTCCTCATTTTGCCGCAGAAAATCATTCATATCGGTCGATGAAGCCTGAACGGTCTCCAGGTTGACTAATCCGATTATCGAATCGATCAGGATCGTGTACTCTCCGCCGATATGAACGAACATCCAAACGCCCCTTAATTCTTACAGTTTTTGACCTAAATATTATACCACAAAAGCACTGGAAACGGTCAAATTTTATGCTTTTTCTATCCTTCTTACAGACCCCTCAGATACCTCGAAAAAGGCGATTCTCGATGTCTTCTCCATCGAGTCGGCCAGTTCCTGCTCGATAAAGGACTTATCGGTGCAGGTAATGAAGATCTGCGCATCGCCGATCTCGGAGAGGAGACACTTTCTTCTCTCAGCATCCAGCTCACCAAATACATCGTCCAGAAGAAGGACAGGGGAGTCGTTCGTCTCTTCTCTCATGATGTCCAGTTCAGCCATTTTCATAGAGAGGGCCGCCGATCTCTGCTGTCCCTGAGAGGCAAACTTACGAAGTCCATCTCCATCTAAAGACATGATAAGGTCGTCTTTCTGTGGCCCGAAATCAGTCATTCCGTGAATAAAATCATCTTCAATAGAACTGTCCCACTTTCGGATCAGAGTCTCGATTACAGCGCTTTCATCGTAGTTTTCGAGCATCTCTATCGGAACACAGGTCTTATACTTCACGAAGAGTGTCTCACTTCCATGTGAGATACTCTCGTGATGTGCTTTCGCAAACTTAGCGATCCGAAGAGAGAAGAGGTATCTCTCGTGCATGATCTTTGCAGCTGATCTGGCCATAGGTTCGTGCCAGATCGACATCTCATCACGAACTTTATCGGTCAGTACTTTTGAACCTGAATTGCGGGCATTTTTAATGATGCGGTTCCGGCTCATCAGGAAACGGACATAATTGGTCAGTTCGAATATATAGGATGTTTTTACTGAGGAAAGAAGAACATTCAAGTACTTTCTCCTCACAGAAGGCCCTTCCTTAATGAGAGTCAGATCCTCAGGAGCAAATATAACAGCGTTAAAAATCCCGAAATAATCGGAGATTTTGTCAAATGGCACATCATCATGGCAGACAGTCTTTTTCGGGCGTTTTACGGAGCTATTGTCACCGGATCCGTCATCGTATTCCACCGAAACAGACTCATCGTAAGCATTAAATGAGGAGGTGACAGAAAGACGGATCTTATAACCATTTTCACCATGCATGACCATATCACTGTCTTTCGAAGTACGGTGAGAATGTGTCGCGGTACAGACATAGATCGACTCCAGAATATTGGTCTTTCCCTGGGCATTTGCGCCATAGAAAACATTAACAGAAGGCTCGACCGTGAGATCAAGCCTTCTGTAATTTCTGAAATTCTGCAGTTGTATAGAACGGATATACATGCCTTACCTTATTACTTACGAAGCGGCAGGATCAGGTATGTATACTCCTCTCCCTCTGTAGGAACGACTACAGACGGACCATTAGAACCGGAGAAGAGGAACTTCACCGTATCGTCGTCGATCGCTCTAAGTGCATCCATGATGTACTTATGGTTAAAATCAACATTGATCAGTTCGCCCGTGATCTGGCACTTCACTTCTTCACGGAGATTACCGAGCTCGGTGCTCGAACGGATCACCAGCGTCTCCTCATCGTCCATGGAGAGGTTGACCGGACATCTTCTGTCTTCCTTCTGAATAATCAGAGAAGCACGCTCTACGGCATTAAGAACCGCATTCTTATCCACGACCATTGTAGTGGAAGAATTCTTCGGTACGATCGCATGATAATCCAGGAACTCACCGTTAATGAGTCGGGAAACGATCCTGAACTTACCGGTATCGAAGAGGATGTGGTTCGTAGACGCATAGATCACAACTTCCGCATCCTTACCGGTCAGTATACGGGCCGCCTCGTGAAGAGCCTTACCGGGGATCAGGAACTTCAGGACCGGAAGATCTTCACCGATCTCCTTCTTTCTGTGAGCCATTCTAAAACCGTCGATTGATACGACATTAATATTCTTCCCGTCGGACTCGAAGAGAGAACCGTTAAGCATCGGGCGGCCTTCATCTGTGGAGATAGCGAAGATCGTCTGACTGATCATATTTCTCAGGATCTCCTGGTTCAGGATGATCTTATTATCTTCACCGACTTCCGGAATCTTCGGGAATCCCTCCGAAGAAATACCGTTGATCGAGAACTTCGATGTACCACTCTCGATATCGATGATCATTCTCTCATTTGTGGAGATCGCTACCTCTTCAAAAGGAAGCTTTCTGACGATCTCTCCGAAAACCTTGGAAGGGATGACGATCGATCCCTCTTCCATCACGTCAGCATCTACCAGTGCCTCGATACCTGTTTCCAAATCATATCCTGTCAGCTTTACATTGTTCGCTGCGGCCTCAATCAAAATACCATCTAAAATAGGTAAAGTAGAACGAGTAGAAACTGCCTTCTGAACGATCGCGATTGCTTCGACCAGATTGTCTCTTGAAATTACTAGTTTCATGCGTTACTTTCCTCCGTCTGACATTTATCAAATAACACTATATATTATACAGGAAAATTACAAAAATGCTACAAAGAATCCTAGAAAAGAGAAAGGAAAATAAGGGATTTTGGTGCTTTTACCATGAATAAAAGTTTTCCACACTTTTCTCCAAATTGTCAAAGAGAAAAAAGAGAGAATAAGAGGTCCGGGCCTTCTGATATAAAACAAAAAGAATATGTTTTTTAAGTAATATTCTTTCTATTATTATGGTCTGTGAATATTGTGAAAAAGTACTGGAAACGCCTGTATATCAGTATTTCTTATGTGGAAAAGAAGTGTAACGGGAAGTGAAAAAAGGAGACACTAATTCACGTTGATTTTTCATTACTTTTATACACAAAGTATCCACTTGATTTCCAATAGAAGTTTTCCACATATGAACGAAAAAGAGTGGAAAACTTTAGTTAAAGAGACGCTTTCTGATTGACTCGATCCGGTTGTAAACATCAGACGTCGAATCTTTCAGTTCTTTTTCAATTTTGTTACAAGCGTGAAGAATCGTAGTATGATCCTTGCCTCCGAAATAGTCACCGATCTTCGGATACGTCATATTCAGCTCCGAGCGGCACAGGTACATGCAGATCTGGCGCGGTACAAGTATATCCTTGCTGCGCTTATTTGACATGATATCACTTACCGTGATGTTGTAGGCCCGAGCGACGACCTCGACGATGATCTCCGGTGTGACCTGTCTTGCCTGTTTCGGTGCGATCATGTCCTTAAGGGCGACCTTCGCATCATCCAGAGTAAAGGAATTGGCCAGGAAGCAGTAGGCGACTACGGTCTTATAGGCACCGTCCAGTTCTCGGATATTCGATGCAAAATTTGATGCGATATAATCGACGATATCGTCTGACAGACTGATTTTCTCATCCTGCATTCTCTTGTGAAGGATCGCGATCCTTGTCTCGTAGTCAGCCGGCTGGATATCGACGATGAGACCGGAAGAGAAGCGCGAACGCAGACGCTCTTCAAGAGAAGAGAGGCTTTGCGGCGGTTTGTCACAGGTCATCAGGATCATCTTCCCGGATTCATACAATTCGTTAAAAGTATGGAAGAATTCGACCTGCATCTGTTCTTTTCGCTCGAGAAACTGGATATCATCGATCAAAAGGAAGTCTGCATTCCTGTATTTCTCACGGAAATCATCATACTTACCCTTCTGGATCGTGGCGATAAACTCATTGACGAAGCGCTCACAGTTGACGTAGACGACCTTCTTATCCGGCATCTTGTTCATGACGGCATTACCGACGGCATGCATCAGGTGGGTCTTACCTAAGCCCGAACCGCCGTAGAGAAAGATCGGGTTGTACTGTTTTCCGCCTTCGGCAACGGAGACGCACGCTGCATGCGCGAAGCGGTTACCGGCGCCGACGATGAAGGAATCGAAGGTGTAGGCGGGATTGAGCTGTGAGACGGAACTCTCTTTAGATACTGAGGTATTGGACGATGTATGTCTGTGGATCATATCCAGAGTCAGAGAAGAATCGGGAAGCTCGACCTTTACGTCCAGTTCCCGGCCGATCGCAGCCAGGATACAGTTCTTGATCAGGGGGATCATGGGGATGACCTGCTCCTGAGAAAAAGAGTCCGGAGCTGTCAGGATGAGAAGATCATCGTTAGCAAAGGTCGGCACGAGCGGAGAAACGAAGGTCTTATACTTAATCGAAGACACTTCATCCTTAAGTAATGTCAGCGTTTGGCTCCAGATCGTATTTACATCCATCCTTGATTCACCCACTTCAAGAGAATTCTCTGCCCCTTTTCTAAAATGGAATAGGCCCCCGGCAGAAGAAATGAAAAGTAGAATAATCATATCAGAAATTCCCACTTCTTGAAAGTATCTGTTATAATAAATCGCAAAGAAATTCTTTGACGAGGAAAATATGTTTAGAAAAAGAAACGGTGACATCAACTGGAGAAATATAATCCTTCTCAGCGTAGCCCTGATCTGTCTGATCGTAGGCGTGATCCTTCTTCTGATCGACCCGATCAAGAATATGAAACGCCAGAAGATCACGGATGACATGATGGAGAGCATCGTCAATAACAGTCAGGCGACTTTCGTAGTCAAGTCCTCAGGAAATGAGGTCAGCGGAGAAGAATTCGAGTACTATTACGGGGATGAAGAGGTTGCCGGAAGCTCGATCGACTATGACACGATGGTGGCGGAGCTTCCTGAAGAGGTCGTGCTGACCGCGCTCGGCAGCATCAAGATCGCGTCCGTCGATATCGATATCCCGCTGTGGGACGATGCGACGATCGTTTCCCTTCGCTACGGTGCAGGACGTCTGGCCGGTACCGCAGATCCGGGCCAGGTCGGGAATATGACCGTACTCGGACACCGTATGCGTGCGGAAGGGAAGCTCTTCAACCGTCTGGGAGAAGTAAAGATCGGCGATACCATCGAGATCACCTGCATCGATGGTAATAAGTACATCTATGTTGTGGATACGATCCATGAGGCGGTACTTCCTGAGGATCTGGATTATTATATCGATTACGATGACGGTACAGGCAAGCAGATCACACTCGTGACCTGTACACCGACCGGTGTGGCGACCCACCGTCTCCTGGTCGTCGGCCATATTCTGGAGTGACGGCAGGGAAGTAAGATGGGCGCTCTTCGATTCCATGTAGCAGTATTTGCCGCGAAGTGTACGAAATTAGGGCTTCGTGTCATGGGACGCGGCGCGACGACGCTTCCCGGCAAGGTCGCGGCAAAGATTGATCCGGATATCCTGAAACGCCTCTGTGAAGGGCAGAACTGCGTAACGATCACGGGTACGAACGGCAAGACCACGACGACACACATGATCACCGACATTTTCCGAAACTGCGGATATACCGTCGTGACGAATGTCTCCGGCGCGAACCTGCTCTCCGGCGTCGCTACTTCCATGATCTTCGGTATGAAGGACATGAAGAAGGCGAAGAAGGAAGGAAAGAAGGTCATCTGTGTCCTCGAGACCGACGAAGGCGCCTATGGGAAGATCGCCTGCCAGATCAGGCCGAAGGTCTCAGTTGTGACGAATCTTTTCAGAGATCAACTTGACCGTTTCGGCGAACTGGCCCATACCCGAGACCTGATTGCAAAAGGACTGGATACCTGCGAGGCGGATATTCTTCTGAACAGCGACGATTCCCTCGTTTCCGAACTCTATAAGGGGCGAGAAGATCGGACATGTTTCTATGGGCTTTCTGAAGCATCGATGCACTACAACAACGTGACCTACCCGAACCGTTCGGGTGTTCTCCCAGCGTCCTCGGATGCGGAATACTGTACGGACTGTAAGACGAAGTACACATACACGGCAAGGTCGTTCGGACACCTTGGTGCTTTTTCCTGTGCGACATGCGGGAAGAAGAGACAGGCACCCCGGTTCTTTGTGAAGTACGATCTCGCGAAGAATCCGTCGGACGAGGGATACGAGCTCTCGCTTCTCGATGCGGGAGAAGGAAAAACTGAAGATACGGGATCTACGGCAAGTGCTGAGGTTTCCGGTGCCTCTGCTGCGTCCGATGTGAAAGAAAAACGCGTCAGACTCCCGATCCCGGGCATGCATAACTTCTATAACTCCATCTCGGCGGTCGCAGCCTGTGTCCGCATGGGCGAGAAGATCGGCGATACGGAAAACCTCTCCTTCGAGAGGTGCGCCGAAGCGCTCGAGCACGTCGAAGCGGCTTTCGGGCGTATGGAGAAGATCGCGATCGGAGATAAGAAGATCTGCGTACTCCTTGTCAAAAACCCCGTCGGTCTCGACCGCGCGCTTTCCTTTGTAGCGGGCGCGTCGGATGCGGATGGTATTTATATGCTCCTGAACAGCAATATCGCCGATGGTAAGGATGTCTCCTGGATCTGGGACGTAGACTTCGAGTCGAAGGAATTTCCGCAGAAGGTCTATGTCTCGGGCGACCGATACGGCGACATGATGCTCCGCATCCTTTATTCCGGCGTCGACCGGGAGCGCATCATCGCCAAGCCGATGGAAGAGTGCGCGGATCTTCTCGATCAGGCGATCTCAGATTCGGCCGTGGGAAAATGCCTCTATATCCTCCCGAACTATACTTCGATGCTGGCGCTACGCTCGATCCTGGTGAAGAGATATCACCTGAAGGATTTCTGGAAATGACGAAAGGACAGTGCTTTTAGAATGGAGAATACTGAGAAAGAACTTCGCATCTGTCATATGTATCCGGATCTTCTGAATCTCTACGGGGACCGGGGGAATGTCCTGAGCCTCATCCGTCGGGCCGAGCTTCGAGGGATCAAGGTCAAACTGGTGCCCATCTCGATCGGGGATGATTTCGACGAGAAGGACTTCGATATCGTGTTCCTCGGCGGCGGTCAGGACGCGGAGCAGAACGTGATCCGCAGGGATTTCGTCGAGGTGAAGGGTCCGAAGGTCAAGGAAGCCATCGGCAACGGCATGGTGTTCCTGTGTATCTGCGGCGGCTACCAGATGCTAGGCAAGTACTATCAGGAACATGACGGCACGAGGATCGAGTGCCTCGGCGCGATTGATATCTATACTGTCGGCGAGGATGTGCGCTATATCCAGGACACGATCTACGAAGCGGATTTCCTTAAAAAGGACGGCGTCGCGGACAGCGCGGTGCTGTATGGATTTGAGAATCACAGCGGACGCACGTATCTCGGCGATTCCGTAAAGCCTATGGCGAAGGTCATCGAGGGTGCCGGGAATAATGGCAAAGACGGCTACGAAGGCGCGATTTATAACAATGTTTACTGCACGTATTCCCACGGGAGTTTCCTGCCGAAGAACCCGAGGATGACGGATCATCTTCTCGCGCTGGCGCTGAAAAGAAGATACGGCGAAGATTATGAACTCCCGCCACTCGGCACCGAGGACGAGGATTTCGCCCGTGCTGCGCTTCTTAAGTATAAGGAAAAAGGAAATACCGCTCCGTGATTAGAAAATAGTCCGTAATCAGGAAAAAGCGCGCCGGAAAGCGCGCTTTTGATATTTCAGAATAAAAGAGGGCGCGGGAGAAGCGCCGATATAAGGCGATCAGGTGGCGCGGTCGCGTCCGAGATTCTTCGAGGTGTAGAGCCGCTCGTCGGCCGTGTGGATCAGATCTGCGACATCTTTGCAATCCTTATAGCAGGAGATACCCATGCTGGCCGTAAGCCGTACCGGATCCGACTTCTCATCGAGAACGATCGGAGCGGAAGACAGCGCGGAGCGGACACGCTCGGCCTTGATCTTCGCGCCCTTGAGAGGTGTATCCGGGAGAAGCATCATGAACTCATCGCCGCCGATCCGAAAGACCATATCGGACTTTCTGCACTGGGAAGTGAGGATACCGGCCACGAGACGGAGCACATCATCTCCCTTGTTATGGCCGTAGTCATCGTTTATCTTCTTGAAAAAATCGATATCCATAGAGATCAGGCAGAAGGTGTTCTTCGGATCATCGCTGTTTCTTCTGTCATACTGGGATGCGGTCTTCTCGATCATCTCATAGAAATATCTTCTGTTGAAAAGACCTGTCAGATCATCGACCTGGGAGAGTCTCCTGAGTTTCTCATTCGTGCGGCTCAGCTCTTCCTCGACGATCTTCAGCGCAGAAATATTGCGGCTGATGCCCCACGTGCCGATCACTTCGCCCTTATCGTCGAGAAGCGGATATTTCGAAGCGGAATACCATACGACCGAGCCGTCCGGTTTCTCGAGCCGCTCGATATTGGAGATGAGAGGTATCCTCGTATCCATGATCTCCAGTTCTTCCTTACGGGCACGTGCGGCGAAGTCCTTCGGAAAATAGTCGGCATCACTCTTACCTGCCATCTCACGGGGATCGGAAATGCCGAATTGCGCAGCATGCGCGCGGTTATTCCAGATGAAACGGGAATGCACATCCTTAAAGTAAATGGTGTCATTTGAGTAATCGCGGATAATGTCCAGGATCTTCTCATTAGAGAAAAACGGATCCATCTTCTTCTTTGCCATACGTGCGTCCCCTTTCTGTTTCCTTTTATGCCATCCTGTCTATTATCTCAAAAAAAAGCTAAAAAGAAAATAGACAAAAGCATTATCGCTTCGTTTCTGCTATACTGGGTCTAGGCGCGTTGGCGCCGCTTCTTCGGAAGAGACAGATCCGGCCCGCACTGACGGGACAGAATCAGACAGGTGAGACGTATGAAACTGGAAATCATGGACACCACCCTTCGGGACGGAGAACAGACTCCGGGAGTTTCCTTTACCCCCGGCGAAAAACTGAGCATCGCCAAGATCCTTCTGGATGAGGTCAAGGTCGACCGTGTCGAGGTCACGTCTGCGCGTATTTCGGACGGCGATTTCGAAGCACTCCAGAAAATCACGGAATGGGCGAAGGGTAAGGGATACCTCGAGAAGGTCGAAGTACTGGCGTTTGTCGACCGTGGTCACTCTCTCTCATGGATTGAGAATGCAGGCGGCCGTGTCGTCAACCTCCTCTGCAAGAGCTCTCTGCACCACCTTACCGCACAGCTCGGGAAGTCCCCGGAGCAGCATGTCGGCGAGATCCGCCGTGCCATCGAGGATGCGGTCTTCCGCGACATGAAGGTCAATGTCTACCTCGAGGATTGGAGTAACGGTGTACAGAAAGATTTCGAATATGTGAAGTATCTGGTCTCGGAGATCTCGGTCCTTCCGGTCGAGAGGATCATGTTGGCCGATACTCTGGGTGTACTGACACCGGATATTACTTTCGAATATGTAAAGAAGATGTGCTCGCTGTTCCCGGAAGTGCACTTCGATTTCCACGCGCATAACGACTACGACATGTCGGTCGGAAATACCATCATGGCCGTAAAGGCCGGTGCGAAGGGCGTGCACGTGACGGTAAACGGTCTTGGCGAGCGTGCGGGAAATGCGCCGCTGGCGTCTATTGTAGGTGCAGTTTCCGACTTCTGTGAAGATAGATCGATCACCGTCAATGAAACGGCGCTCGAGCGCGTCAGTAAGATGGTCGAGTCCTTCTCGGGGATGCGTATCCCGAAGAATCAGCCCATTACGGGCGCGGCGGTCTTTACCCAGACGGCCGGTGTCCATGCGGACGGGGACACGAAGGATTCCTTATACTGTAATAAACTGGCTCCGGAAAGATTCGGCCGCATGCGTCAGTATGCGCTCGGCAAGGCCAGCGGCCGCGCGAGCATCGCGAAGAACCTCGAAGAATTCGGACTGGATCTGGATGCGGAATCTCTCGAGAAAGTCACGGCTCGCATCGTCGAGATGGGCGATAACAAAGAGAGCGTCATGACGGATGAGCTCCCGTATATCGTAGCCGACGTGCTTGGTAAAGGGAACGGCGAATCCCACGTGAAGATCCTGAATTACTATGTCTGCCATGCCAGAGACCTAAATCCTGTTGCGACGATGCGTATCCAGATCGACGATAACGTGCACGAAGCAAGCGCTTCCGGTGAAGGTCAGTTCGACGCCTTCATGCGGGCGTTGCAGAAGGTCTATCAGCAGTTCGGAAGGACACTTCCATTCTTCGCGGACTATACCGTCACGATTCCGCCGGGAGGCCGTACGAATGCTTTTGTCGAGAGTGTCATTACCTGGCGTGACGGGGACCACGAGTTTAAGACCCGGGGCCTCGACCGTGACCAGGTCGCCGCCGCCATCAAGGCTACCGCGAAGATGCTCAATATCATCTACGAGCAGGAGCAGCTCGGCGAGTAAGAATAAGCGATGAAATAACTGAGGCTGCCTCCGACAAGAGACAGCCTCTGCTTCTTTCAGTATGTGGTTATCCTATGTTTAGCCTGCGTAGAAAAGCCCGATGAAGAGATCTCTCTCGTCTCCTGCATCCAGCGCCATGTGATAATCTTCGATCGTAAACGACAGACAGAAGTATTCGTTATCGAAGTCGTCCTCACACAGAGTGGAGAAGTAGGCGAGCTGTGCATCTTTATCGTATCCCAGAAGCGTAACGGAAGTGCCGGCCGGGATCTCCACGTCCGAACCATCGTAGACATCTTTAGCGGCGATGTCCACCTTGGTGACGAGAAGATGCGGTTTGCGAAGTGTCATATTACTGTACAGTTCGAACATATCTGTTGTACTTTCAAAATAGTACTCGTTTGTTTTTGCACCGGTACCAATAAACTGGGAAATGTCAGCCACTACGATGTAATTCGGGTTATAGGGCTCCGTGTCGTAATAACCATCGAAACGTCCCTGATAGGAGACGCTCAAATCACTGTTGATGCGGAAGAGCAACTGGATGCAGTAGTCATCCTCGATGGTCGTTTCGACACAGATGAAGAACTCGCCGTTCGAGCAGACGAGGTATGCATCTTCATATTCGCCATCGAGTTCATCGGAGACATCCCCGGAGATCGTTGTGGTTACGCCGCTGATGTCGAATGTCATTTCCTCGAATACGTAGAAGGAGTCCGAGGGGTAGGTTATCGTGATCTCATCCGTGATGCCGTCTCCGGTCAGATCCCAGTAGATCTTATCGTCCGCTCCGGCCTCAAACATGTAGGAATCCGGTGTTGCGCCGAAGTAACCCATGTTGAACATGCCTTCATTCGCGATCGCGGAGATCTTGGCTTTATGCGGATAATAAATGTTCGTGTCAATAAGCACGATTCCGTCATAGGTAAGACAGAAGGGGACGGATCCGTCACGGATCTGCGCGAGGATCTTGTCTGTGTTAGAGAAAAGATTGTTGCTGGAGACATAGTCACACAGCGCTTCCTTATCGGTAACAACATCCTCAAACGTGATCGTTTCCGCCGTAGGAGAAACGTAGTTATAGGCCGTAACGGTATAGTTCTCATCTCCCGGCTCAGTAATATAGAACGAGAGGAAGAGTGAGTCGGCACGTGTCACGTTGGTAGTGCAGAAGATGTTCGTGGTGGTGTCCGGAATCTGATTATTAGCAATGCTGTTCAGAAACTCCTCGAGACGCTCTTCGTACAGTTCGTCATACTTATCTTCGATATCGTAGTAGATATCATCGATGACCCCTTCCAGATCCGGATTATCCGGATTCCAAAGCCAGTAATCATCATACTCCACATGTATTCCGATCGTCGAATTGTAATAATTGTTGGTATCATTTGTGTTTTCTACACCGTACATGAGCCAATACGGATCATTCTCGAAGTCCAGGAACTCCAGCGAATGATCGTAGACGAGCGTGTCCGTGAAAACAGGGGCGGAGGGCTTGGCAGACGTGTCCGAGCTTACACTGGTATCTTCCGTTTCCGAGGTGTCAGTCGGCTCAGTCGGCTCGTCCGTAGAGGACTCGCTTGGTTCATCAGAGGTATCCTCTGTGTCTTCCGTTTTAGACGTCTTCTTTTTCTTCTTTTTCGTCGTTTCTTCCTTATCCGTGCAGGCAGCACAGGAAAAAATGAGCGAGAAGCAGAGCAGTGTGGCTACAATTTTTTTCATACATACCTCCTATTTCCCAAAACATAGACTGTCGTCTATATAAATTATCTCTTGTCTGTTTTCAGGCTCCGAATCCATACATTACTTTTGTTACTACTTCTCTTGAGGCCTCATCATTACTGCAGGCTCCTACGATCAGAGTATTACCTGCACGGGCGGCTACGAGACGGTATTGACCATATCCCATCACGGAGTCCGCGGTAAAAGTACCGTCCGCGACGAGTTTCCAGTCGTTTTTCGCGAGAAAACCGCTGAACTGACCGGCATGGAAGGCGTCCAGGATCTCCTGGTACGAAGAAGAGAAGTTGGTGATCGAATAATCTTCGGAATCGTAACTGTAGTAGGAAAACAGGATTATATTCCCGTTGCTGTCGAATTTGTAGACGTTCCAGTTCGATGTGGCTACCTCATCGTCCGCTTCCTCGATGACAAACTCATTCTCATCGAAATGACTCTTAAACTCATCAAGAGAGATCGGATCCGGCATAGTAAGATGCAGGGATTGCGCGGAGGCCTGGAACACGTTTTTGTAATTGGTCATGGTCTCTTCGGAATTACCCTGGTCGAGCATGATCAGCAGGCAGTACGAGTAGCCGGAACTCTTGTCGAAAACGATTCGTGTGTCCAGTTCTACATCGACGCCCTTGTTTTTCCCGGTCATCACGATATCCGCGTAGTTCTGGCTCGACTCCGTATGTTCATCGCTGGAAAGAATCTGCACATTTTCGAAGTTCGCGCTGGCGGTGAAGGCCGTGGTAAACTCCTTGACAAACCGGTCGAAATCATACTTCTGCGCTTCTTCCGGTTCTATTGAGTACTCGGAATAGAATATCATGAAGTTCGAAGTGTCTCCGTAAACCGGGAAGAAATAATAGAATCCGTCACTATCCATGAAATACCAGTCACTGGTGACGGTGACGGACAGATCCGAGCGTGTGTAGAGCGTGTTGCCGTCTCCGAGATCTATCGGGGAAAGGACCTGCGGATCTTCTGTCTGAAGTGAAGGTGCCGGTGTGGTCTCCGTAGTTGAAGGAGTGGTGGACTCGGTGGTCGGCGGTTCCTCTGTTGTCGGCTCCGTAGTCGTGGTCGGTTCTTCTGTAGTGGTGGTCGTCGTGGTCTTCTTCGTCTTCTTCGTCGTGGTCTCCTCGTCTTTTGAACCAAAGGCGCCGCCGAAATAGAGGCCCAGCGGTACAGAGATCCCGGCGAGAAGGACGATGCCGGCAACGACGTAGGTAAGGGGACGTTTCCAGATGCTCTTTTTCGTTTTCTGTGTCGACGGCGAGGTGACTTTCGAGCCTGCATCAGAAGATGCGCCTGCTGCCGGAGCAAGTGGTGACGCGGCCGGTGTAGCTGCGCCTGCCGGTGCAGGAGACGATGCGGGAGCAGATGCAGCAGAAGGAGCAGCTGCAAAAGGCGAAACGGCCGAAGCGGCCAGAGGCGCTGTCGAAGAGGACTGTGCCTGATCACTTCCGGAAATCGCCAGCGCGAAGGACTTCATGTCCGGGAAACGCCCGGAAGCATGGACGGACAGTGCTTTCATCAGGGCATCGTTCGCATACTGCGGCATGCTCACACCAAGGTCGATCGGAGAAACCAGCGTATCCTCATGGACGCGCTCGATGGCATCCGGGGGCATCACACCCGTGAGGATGAGATACATCGTCGCCGCCAGTGCGTACTCATCGGACCAGGGACCCTGGTTACCGTGTTTCCTGTACTGTTCTTCGGGCGCGAAGCCGTGCTTGAGGATGATCGACTTACTCTTGTCGTTATCGATCGCGAGCCTTGCGGCGCCGAAATCGAGGATACGGGTCGAGCCGTCTTTCATGACGATGATATTATCCGGACTGATGTCGCGGTGCAGGAGATTCTGATTATGCACGGCGTGGAGCGACTTCATGATCGGGAGCAGCAGTGCGAGCGCCTCATCAAAGGGAAGTTTACCGCCTCTGGCATTCGTGTACTTCATCAGATCCTCGCCTTCGATGTATTCCATCACGAAGTACGCGGTGTTGTTCTCACGGAAATAGTCATGGACCGTCACGATGTTCGGCACCTTGCGGAGCTTGGCCAGGATACGGGCTTCATCCAGAAATTTGTTGGCGCCGGTGTCG
Source organism: Clostridiales bacterium (assembly GCA_017551625.1). Taxonomy (GTDB): domain Bacteria; phylum Bacillota; class Clostridia; order Saccharofermentanales; family Saccharofermentanaceae; genus Scatonaster. The sequence continues at coordinate 22,201 of JAFZLF010000017.1, forward strand.
TAGCGGGTCTGCTCTTCCTGGGAATTGACAGTCATCGTGTAGTGGTCGGCGTCACGGATCGCGATGCCCGAAGGGAGATATTCCTTGACAGCGACGCAGATCTCCAGCGTCATATCATAAGCGAGATACGTGACTCCGAAACCGCCGACGCCGAGGACACGCCCCGTGAGGTACCGGCCGTTCAGGATCGTCCCGATCGGAAGTGCGATATACGGGTGTTTGGCAGTACTGATGTCAAAGCCGCAGTGCGGACACGGGCCCGTACCTTCGCGCTCATTAAAACATCCATAACAAAGCTTATTTACATCCATCCGTCTTCTCCTTCGTGTCAATGATCACGACGCAGTCTTTCCTTACGTTCTGCATGATCTGTATCATGCTATCTTCCGGAACGGCGACGCATCCGCAGGTGAAAGGGTTCTCCGGCCCCTGGCAGTGCAGAAAGATCGCCGATCCTCTTCCCGGTGTACCGTCCTCGTTAAAACTGATATTCAGACAGTACTGGTACTGGCGGTCATAGTCTATGATATGTTCGCTGTGCGTCATATCGAGATCCGGAAAGTCCCTGATATCCACCATCTCGTTATAATGCATGCCGTCTCTCTCGTCGCCGGACCAGTAAGTATCTTCCGTTACTTTGAAGTACGGGATCGAGCAGCCCGGATCATCCGCGATGCCAAAGGCCCGGGTAAAGTGATACACCCCCATTGGAGTCTGGCCGCATCCTTCCCGGTGATCTTCATCCGGGCACAGACCGTTCTTGCCGACATAGCCCGGAGTGGTCAGGATCAGCTTCCAGTCGCCGTTTTCGTCTTTTTCCTGCATCGTGACCGTTGCCGTCGTTGCTTCCATGTTCCGGGCACTTACGATCAGGATCTGGGTGGCGTTCTCGATCATTGTTGATTCACTTTCTTAAGCCTTGCTCATGCGATCCGATAGAGACGCAGTCATAACTTGCGCCATAATCAGCAAGCGGCAAGTCACTAGTTTTATTATATATTATATATTTCTTGAGACAATGCTTTTCTTTCGAGACAACTCTTTAAAGAAAACGCAGAATATCGGATTGTTTTTCTGCCTGAGGATACTCCGGGAAGACCCTGCTCGGGATGTGCGGCTCATAGGCCAGATGGCGGAACCAGTTCGCCTGTACAGGCTTCATGCCTGCTTTTTCCGCGCCCTGCAGTTCTTTTGAACCGCCGTCTCCAACATAGAGACATTCTTCCGGCTTAACCTGAAGTTCTTCGGCGATACTGTGGTACATCTTCAGCACGGGCTTTCTGATCCCTACTTCGTACGACAGTCTCACCGCATCGAAATACGGCATGAGGGAAGAATCGCGGATCATGTCGCGTTCGTCCGAGAAGCAGTTGCTGATCAGACCGATCTTGATGCCCCGTTTCTTCAGTTCGGAAAGCAGTTCGAAGGTCTCTCCCGGTATGGATCCGAAGGTGTCGCTCTGGCTCTCGTGACGCTTCCGCATGAGGAGTTCTATTGCTTCCGGAGAGTATCTCCCGATTTGCTTCAGTGCTTTTGCCGCGCCTTCTTCGAAGGTCATCTTACCCGTCGTCCGTTCATCTTCCGTGGCGTGCCAGGCATCCTTGTACTCGCTATAGGGGATGCCCATCTCTGCGGCAAAATCATCGCTGAAATAGATTCTTCCCGTGAACAGCGTCACGAGCGTCTCGTACATATCGAAAATACAGGCTCTGATCAAGATTGCTTTCTCCTTTTGGTGCTTGTCCGGGTGACCCCGGGTCTTCTTCCTTCCGATATCATTTTAGCATGATCCCGGATGCCGGTCGATAAACCGCCGGTCTCCAAACGGTCTCTTTTCGGAGCAAAAGTAGACAAGAAGTAGACTCAGTCTCCAGACGGTCTCTTTTTGATGCAAAAAGAGACAAATAGTAGACTGGAGCAATCCGTTAAGAGGTTGACAGCTAATCAGAATTAGCCTATACTGTGGCTAATCGCAATTAGCCTCATGAACACTCACATAGTATGAGCACTTTTAAGGAGAGAGAAGCTTTGCCGCTTCAGAAGGGAGAAAAATGACAACGAAAGAAAGAATCATCGACTGTGCGCTGACACTGTTTGCAACAAAGGGATACGGTGATGTCTATGTCGGCGAGATCGCCGATGCAGTGGGCATCAAGGCCCCCTCGCTTTACAAGCATTTCAAGAACAAGCAGGAGATATTCGATGCCCTGATCGAGACCATGTCCGAACGTTACGCGGATCAGGCGGCGACCATCGGGCTTCAGGGAAGTGATGCGGAGAAAGACGCGGCAATATATGGGAGTATCTCGGAAGATGCACTGGTACAAATGGGAACAGGGCTTTTCCTGTATTTTCTGCATGATACGTACATGGCCCGTTTCCGTAAAGTTCTTACACTCGAACAGTTCAAAAACTCGGAGCTTTCGAAGCTCTATACAAAGCAGTTCTTCGAAGACCCGATCGAGTATCAGTCGCAGATGTTCGCGATGCTGATCAAAGGGAAGAAACTCAAGGGCTCCGATCCGAGACTCATGGCGCTAGAGTTCTATTCACCAATCTACATGCTTCTCATGGTCTGCGACCGGGATCCTTCCTATGAGAAGGAAGCCATGAAGATACTCGAGAAGCATATCCGGGAGTTTATTTCGAGTCACACGAAAAGAAAGGGAAAAGCATGAAAATCACGATCATCCACGGACAGAACCACAAAGGAAGCACCTATCACATCGGGAAGATCTTCCTTACAAAATACATGGAAACAGCAGGGCCGGGAATAACAGGAGAAGGCGAAAACGGTGGAACTGCCGAAGTAAACGAGTTCTTCCTCCCGAGAGACCTTCCGCATTTCTGTCTCGGCTGCTTCAGCTGCATCGAAGATGACACGAAGTGCGCTTACTTCGAGGAAAAAACCCGCATCATGAAAGAAGTCGAAACCTCGGATCTTCTGATATTCACGACACCGACATACTGCATGCATGCGTCTGCCCCCATGAAGGCCTTTATCGATTTGACATTCAACTACTGGATGGCACACCGTCCGAGAAAGTGTATGTTCAGTAAGAAAGCCGTCGTCATCTCGACAGCAGCCGGTGCCGGAACGAAGTCTGCGATCAAAGATATTACCACCACGCTTCTCTACTGGGGTGTGCCGTATATAAGGACATACGGGATCGCCGTCCAGGCCGCCTCGTGGGATCAGGTCAAGGACAAAAAGAAAAAGAAGATCGAATCAGACATGGCAAAGCTTTCTGCTTCCGTCCAAAAGGCGAAGGTGCGCACAGGTATCAAGACCAGAGGCGTCTTCTTCCTCATGCGCATGATGCAGAAGCGTGACATGGGTTCGAGTCCGGTCGAGAAAGCCTACTGGGAAAAGCAAGGCTGGCTCGGAAAGGACAGACCATGGAAATAATCAAGGTGTTGCCTGTTATCCCAGCGTTTTCTTAAAAGCGTCATAATTGGCGCTCGATCTTGGTGAACAGAAGACGGCGAAGACGATCTTATCAAAGACCGGCGGGAATCCGGCAAGTACGGACTTGTAGGCCCCTGCAACGATGTTTGGATTGTTCTCGAAGGCTCCGCATCCGAATGCACCCAGAACGAGGATATTTGCTCCCTTAGCCGCCGCACAGGTCAGCATGTGGTTCGCGCGCTTTACGTGATACTCGAAAAGTTCCGCATCCTTCATGTATGTTCCGTCTCCTACAAGCGGTTCGTATCGGTTCGACTTTTGCCGCAGATCCGGAGCAGCCAAGGTAATCACATCGACCGTGACCCAGTTTTCCCTGGCCATACGGCGTGGCAAGTCTTCATCGGTCTTGAGGATGAGGATCCCCTCCGAGTAGATAAGAGAATCGCTTGCCCTCGGAGTATTCAGATCATAGTGGTGCTTATAGTACGAAGAGCGCATCCTGTGGCTGTTAATGACCGGATACAGTGTCGATGTCCGGCAGAGACACTCCTCCTGCGCACTGCTTCCGCCAGTCACGCCTCCGCCCGGATGAAATGCATTTGCGAAATTGTGTACCGCGATCTTCGCACCCGGGTTTTCTTTCGAAAGGCGCATCGCCGACTCGAAACTCCGCTCGCGAGTCACAGAAACTTCCATGCCGGCGCGACGGCCCGTATCGAACTGAGGATAGTTATCTTCATAGAAAACTTCAGAATGCGCTTTCGCATCCTTTACGGCCCGGGACAGTTCCGGATCACTCTCGATCCAGCTCATCGTATCTTCAAAAACAGCAATTCTTTCTTCACGAGTAGACATGTACAGTTTCTCCTTCGTCGGTGTATACAGAAACTACAAAAAACGCAGTTCTGATATGGTCTTGTAACGGTGTTAATCTAGTCGTCGAAAAGTCCCTTCTTGCCTTTCTTATCCGGCTTCTTCTTTTGAAAGAATTTCTTGTTCAAATAACTTGCGACAGTAAAAACACCCAGATAATCCAGGAGCCCGGCCTTCCTCTTCCGCGGATCCACGGAATAATCATAATCGTCGAAATCCTCTTCTTCCGGCTCGTCCTCAAAAGCATAGGTCTTCTGCTTGTGATCGATCTCGTGAAGAACTCTATCATCGACGGAACCTTCCAGTTCCATAAGATCCTCAGCCGGGATACGAGCCCTGATCTTCTTCAGCGCCCTTGTCATCACGGACTTATCCGCCATACCCTGCATCTCGATGAGTTGGTCGGACGTGAAGACTACGCCCTTATCCAGAGAATCGGAGATCACCTGCGACAGCAGGGATTCGCTGATCATCCCATCGAGGTCGAGAATCTCTTCATAGTGGAAGGCGTGACCTTTCTTCATAGCGAGCTGGACGAGTTCTCCGATGATCGGCCCTTCCACATTAGAGAGCACATCGGAAATATCTGCCGGCGTGAGAACTACCCCCGCATCTTTGGCCTTACGGAGAAGAAGAACAGCAGCCTTCGAGTCAATATAGTTACACGCGTCGGCGATCTCTGAAGGCTTGCCGAGATCCTCCAGCGAGTAGATGTTCTTCAGAACCGTACTGTCAGACCAGTCAGAACACTTATCGTAAAAAACTGCCCACTTCATCAAGTCTCACCTCCTTAGGCGAGGATATTGCACCTGGTAAGTATCTCAGGATCTGTTTTCAGTACGTGCAATAGACGACGAGCTGAACCATTCGGTTTATTTGTTCCCGCTTCCCAGGCCTCAACAGTCTTTATGGATACACCCATTACAACCGCAAAAACAGACTGAGACATTTTGAGAGACTTGCGGATCTCTTTTACCTGTGCAGACGTGAATTCTTCGATAGGATTCACTATGCGTTTCTGTACTCGTGCGTTCCCTTTTCCCTTTTCAAAGGCGATAGCCTCTTCCAAGCCTTTAACAATATCATCATAAACGTTCATTCTAGATCCCCCTTCAATTGCATTAATGGTCATCTGTCAAACCCATGGATTTCCAACTCTTATCAAACTGAGGTAACATTACAAATTCTCGTTCCACAATTATCACCTTTATCATATACCCTATTAGATAGGGTGTCAAATAATCGCTCTGTTCCATCCTTAGTGAAATGGTATCGAAAGTACTGTCCCAATTTCTGCACAATTCCTCGAGTGAGCGAGTCGAATGAGCGAATGAGCGAGAGCGTGTCTGAAATGGTATAATCTTCCGTAGAGTGTATATTGGGGTTTCAGATGAGAAGGGGCGAAAGCATTTTGTCGTGTGATATACGAGAAGGGCAAACGAATGAACGATAAAGAGATTTCTTCCGGAAAAGTGGTTTTTGAGAACAAGAATGCGAAGAAGCGGGGCTTTCTTCTGAACTTCTGTATCGCGATGCCGGTCTTTCTGATGTTTACGGTCTCGGGCATCCTGGAAAAATCGGATAAGGGTTTCAACCAGCCGGTCGGGATCTGGATCGTCGCGATCGCTATCCCTTTGATCATCGCGCTCATCCTCGGGATCCGCCGGGCCTTCATCACGAAGGATGTCCGGATAGAGGTCTCTGATGACGAGGTCGATGTCACTGTGGGCCCCGCGCACGGGACTTACGCGATCAAGGATTTCACCAGATATCTGAAGTGCACTTCGAGTGGTAGTCGAGGCAGGATGAAGCGTGAACTGTGCTTCCGCGATCCCGAGGATCCGGAAGAAGGAGAACTCTTTATCAACCTGCCGGACGTATCGGAATCACTCTTCCGTGATATCATCGATGCGATCTGCATCAAGAGGAACAACGCATCCGGAGAAATCAGGGAATATGCGCCTTTCGAGGGCGACACGTATAAGGGAAAGAAATTCTTCGGCAGTGAGGGTTCATCAACGAAGCTGGCGCTCCTTATATGTGTCGGAGGCGGGATTGTCTGCATGGCTGCTATTGCGCTCGCGACGTATCTGAAAGTGTTTAAGCCCGCGCTGGGGATCTTCATGAGCATCATGGTCGGTCTCTTCATGGTAGCTGCCGGTTGCTTCGGACTCATCTATGTCGGCCGGCATAACAGAAGACTCGATGAGAGTCAGCTTCTGCATCTGTCCTTCCACGACGACTTCCTGAAGATCAATGAAGATACGCATAACTATTCCGAGATCGACTCTGTTTATATGACGGAGCCGAGCCTTCCTGAGATCTCTGACGATACGCGCGATCTTCGCCTCACGCTGAGATCCGGCGGGAAACCGGTGCGGTATATCGTCGGATACCGCCCGGATACGGGAAAACCGGAGCACACCGGATACGAGGACGATACGGATGATCCGCAGGCAAAAGAGAAAACGGAAGAGAACCTCGCAGAGGGCTGTTCCTGCGAGTATTCTGCTCTCTTTGCAAGGATGGAAAAAGAATGTGAAGCGAAAGGCGTCGGGTTCACGGTGTTTAAGTGAAGACCGACGGGTAGAAAGTATGCTGTCGAAGACGAAGAAGCACTTGTCCATATTCCTGGCACTCGTGATGGTGATGCATAGTAGTGCGTCTCTGACTTCGTGCAGTAAGAAAGATGTTTCCTCTACAGGTGAGATAAGTTCGCTTTCTGATCCGGTGACGGGGAGCAATTCTGATCCGGAAGGAACGACAGACTCATCAGACACGGCTTCTTCATCACAGGGACACGACACCTCGGACGCGACTTCACAGGGGAGCAGTACTGATGCGACAGAGACTACTTCTGCGCCGAGAGATCCGGACCACTATTATTCCCAGATCGACGATGGTATCGCGACGGAGATCGTCGATCAGGGAAAGGATGGGAATTGTTGGGCGATCTCCGCACTCGCATCCATGAGGACAAACTTCCTGATCACGTATTCCGAGGACTTGGACCTGACCATAGACGATGTCACGTTCGCGACTGTTTCTGCAGAAAAAGAAGAAGGACTTCGGATGAGGAAGAGTGGAACGGAGAAGGAGACCGGCGGGCTTCCAATCTATGTTTGCTGGGCGATGGCGAACGGGTGTGACGGATACACGGTGACAGAGTATACCCTCCTCTACGAAAGCGCGCAGGAACCGGATCTGCATAATACGTATGTAACGAATCTGGCGACGAAGGAGCAGGTAAAAGCACTGATCCGCAACAAGGGCGCGGTGATCGTTCTTCTCCATGACGGCAAAGGCGAAGTGGAAGGCGATGACTACTTCGCGATCTATGACAGCGCGTCCTCCAGGAGGAAAGATGCGGAAGATGGAGAACTGTCCCAGAATTATTTCACACACGCCGCGGTTATCGTCGGATGGGATGACGATTTCCCGAAAGAGAATTTCTCGAAGTCCGGATCCTCGAAGAAGGGAAGTTCCATTCCTGAGGAAGATGGAGCATGGCTCCTGCAGAACAGTGGCGGAACAGACTGGGGCGACGGTGGTTTTGCCTGGGTATCGTATGAGTCGGCCATACTCTTTGACGGAGTCATGACCGTTACCGATAAGTACACGGATGTGCTGAGCTATGATGTGGGCGCGCTGTGCGGGATCCGGACAGGAGAGGAGACCGTCGTGGCCAATGTGTACCACCACGAAGGAACGCTCACAGCGGTCGGAACCTACGTGGGGATCGATGCGGAAGAACCTACGAAACAGGGCTTCAGCTCGATGACGGATACAAGTATCACGATTGAGATCCGAGATGCTTCCATGCAGGAGATCTTCGCGACGAAAGACTTTGAACCCGAGTTCTTCGGATACTATGTAGTCGAGCTCGACGATCCTGTCGAGGTCTCAGACTTCGCCGTAGTTGTCCGGTATGGATCCGCCGCGCCTGTGGAAGCCGAGATGCCGGGTGGTTCCGGATCGCGTCACAACACATCAAATCGCGAATACATCACTACCATCGAAGAAGGCCAGTCCTTCGTGTATCTCGACGGGGAGTGGCTTGACCTCGCGGATCCCGAAACGCAGGAAGCGCTGGGTATCGACTACGCACCGCATAACTGCTGTATCAAGGCGCTTTTCGAGGATGGATAAAGCGCATCATGATGATGCGAAAATATCCGCCCCGATCGTGCACTCTTCCACGTAGTAATTCTCATAGAGTGTATCCTGATTCTGGATCGTAAGATCCTCCAGGCCATATTCTTTTAGTTCATGAAGTTCGTTATGTGAATCCAAGAGGAATTCGGCACTATCGTTATAGAGCCAGATGAAATGCTCATCGGGATTCTCTTTCAATATCTCATTTATCGTTCCGATGTAGGAGTAACCGGAAGGATCAGAAGGAGAATTCGGATCCAGCAAAGAAGGATCGTAACTAAAAGTGGTAGGGATACCCCGAATTATCACGGTTCCGACGATTAGATCCCCTTTGATGATGGAAAAGCGAAGGCAGCCATAGTTCACTCTGTTTGTCTGGAGATTGATCATGTAGTACCCGTAATCGGAGAAGCGATAATCATCACCAAAGATCTCGTTACAATCCCGTATCAGAATCGGATCTGAAAGTCTTTCCTTGATGGTTTCCTCATCATAAGGCTGACCGAGGGCTTTGATCGTTTGTGTTCCATCTACTACTACATGTACCGGCTCGATGCCGATTGGGACCTCTGTTGTTGTCTCCTTTGTAGAGGATTCTGGTGTCGTTGTTGTAGATTCCGTCTTCGTGCTTTTTTCAGAACAAGAACTCAGACACAGGGATATGGCCAGAATACATGTTAGAATCCGATTATATTTCATACCGATCACCTCGCTCTCTATCATTATAGACGAGTTTTCTAATCGTCAGGTAACAACTTAATTAGTAAACATGATCACATCTGATCCTGGATGTACTTGACGATGTCCTGCATCTTGCTTTTCTTCCAGTCTTCATTTTCCGCTTCTTCTGCAAGCGGGCAGAGGATGAAGAAGTCGAGGGTCTCGCCGGGGACGCGGCCGGTGCGCATGGGCTCCGAGAAATGCGCCTGCCATTCTTCTTCCGTCGCATCCTTAAAGCACTTCGGGTCGAGGTAGGTCATCTGGCGGCGTGTCGCGGCGATGTGCATCTTCGCCGAAAGTGGCGAGAGAAGTCTGTATTCTTCTTCCGGAACGTCCTGGAAAATGACGGGGAGTTCACCGAGGTCGACGCGCTCGTCTCCGCGGATGATGTCGAGTCCGTAGGGGGTGAAGGTGAAAGCGTTTTTCGAGAACTTCAGCGACAGCAGAAGTCCTTTCTCCGTGTTGTACTGTGAGCGCTGATAGTCGGTATCGAAGATGAAGTTTCCGAGGGAATAGAAGATGGCCTTATCGCCGACCATCTCGTAGTTCATCGGCACGTGCGGATGGTGCGCGACGACGATGTCCGCGCCCATCTCCAGATACAGGTGATAACGGTCGCGGGTATAGGGGGACGGAAGTGGTGTGAACTCCTCGCCGGCGTGCGCGACGACGATACACCAGCGGCAGGTCTTCTTGATCTCCGTGATGACATCGCGGATCGCATCGAGATCGCTCCAGCTGAAGCAGCCGGCCTCGGTTTCTGTTGCTTTCCGGCAGGCGCGCTGATAACCGACACCGAACATGCCGATGCCGCCTGCCTCGGGAAGGGTCAGGATATGCCTTGCTTCCTCGATATTCATGCCGGCGCCGATCGTTCTGATGCCGCGTTTCTTCGCTTCTTCGATCGTGGAGGCGATGCCCTCCGAGCCTGCGTCCTTGATGTGGTTATTGCAGATATTCCAGATATCACAGTGGTTTTCTAAAAGGAAATCGGCGACGGCCGGATCCATGAAATGCAGGAGCTGTTTTGCCCCTTCGTTTACGTTGTTTTTCGGGCATTCCATGATGGGCCCTTCGACATTCGCGATGACATGGTCGGCGAAAGAAAGCACGTCCTTTACGCGCTTCGAGAGGAGCTTCGGATCCTCCCAACGGTGATCCATATACCGGTCAAATCCAATGTCGCCGGTGAAGACAAGTGTCGTCTCGCCTTTTACCAACTGGCAGAACTTCTCACCGCGGGCTTCGAAATCCTTGAAGTGCGTGTAGGAAGCGGCGGCCGGGGACATGATGCATGCCTTGCCCGGAGGCGTGATTTCTCTGGCCATCTCGACCGATTCTCTGATGTCGGAAACGAGGTGGCAGTAAGGAAGATCGCCGACATCGTCGTAGATGCGTTTGCCGCTCTCGTAGGCGCAGACGTACTGGTATTCCGGATGCTCCCGGATGAAAGCGATGAGCGTGGTGTAATCGATCCCTCTGTCCATGCCGCCGATCAGGAGCGTGCCGGTATTCTTAATACTCGTCGCGGCCTGGATCGTGGCCTGCGGAATCGTCGAGATGGAGTCGTTATAGAAGTCGATACCGTCGAAGTTTCCGACGAACTCGAGACGGTGGTGAAGGCCCGTGAAGGTCTCGATGCTTCTTCTGACCGCGTCGGGATCGAGACCGAAGACCTCGGTGCAGATTCTGTACACGAAAGTCGCATTGAACTGGTTATGCGCGCCCTGAAGCTTCATATCGAAGGTCATCGATGTATCAAAATCGAGCCTCGTTTTCTTCGCTGCCGTCTCGATCTCGGGGACGTCATTTCCATAGTAAAGATAGTCCTCGGGGCCCTGATGGATCGTGATATTCTTCTTCGCCCGAAAGTAGTTCTCCATCGTGATATAACGGTCGAGGTGATCCTCATAAAGATTCAGGAAAACGGCGATATGCGGGGATGTCTCGAGGTCGGAGAGCTGATGGCAGGAGAGCTCATAGACGACGATCGTGTCCTTACTAATGTCATCGTAGTAGTCAAAGCAGGGAAGACCGATATTTCCGCAGAGGATCGCGTTCCCGTCTTTCCTTACGTCGTGAAGGACGTGGTAAAGAAGCGAAGAGGTCGTGCTCTTTCCTTTCGTGCCGGTGATGCCGACGACCCGGGAACGGAATTCTTCCATGAAAAGACGCGTCTGGGAGATATACTTCGGATCCTCGACGTGAGTGATGATCCCGGGGCTCTTGAGGATGTAGTCAAAAGATCCGGAAAGCTTCTGGATATCGTCCTCAGAGCCCTCGACCATCTCGTAGGTCGCGCCGGGGCAGTGCTCGAGGAGGAACTTCTCGGAGGATTTTCCTTCCCTTCCTTTTCCCCAGATAAGTATGTGTCTGTTATCGAGCTTTTCCGTGATCTTCATGCGTCTTTCGCCTCGTATTCTGAGATCTGCAGTTTCTGCAGATCCTCCTGATATGCACACCCATTATACTATAACGGTCCTATATGACAGAAGTGTCATGAATTACCGGCGTTATCCTGATACACTGAAAATGAAGTATTGGGTCAATAGTATCCCGGAGTGTTTCTTCTGAAGTGCTTCTCCCGGAGGTGTGGTTATGAGAACTTTTAAAAGGATCGTTTCATGTGCGCTTTCTGCTGTTCTGCTGACATCGGTCTGCCTGTCTGCGGCATCCTGCAAGAAAAAAGCATCTGCCGGGAAGAAGATCGAAGAGACCGATTCGTGGTACGACGCGACGAGGATCGAGCTGGATCCCGGGTTCAGCTCGGACAAATACGACTCGGTATATCCGAACGGACCGTGGAAGTGCGGGGACAGGTACCTGATGCAGTACTTCACCCTGAATAAACTCGATTATTCGAAGGATCTCGCTTCGCAGGACTCGACAAGTAACCTAATGGGGATCTTCGATCAGGACGGAAAACTGCTCCGTCTGGTCGATCTTCTGGAGGTCACCTCGCTGTACAGGTCTTCCTTCGATATGAATGTGTTATCGTTTGCGGAAGGCGAAAACGGCATCCGTGTCTATTTCAATACGATCGCAACGATGGATGCATATTGGTGTGACATCGATCCGGATACCGGACTTCTGGTCGGGGAGGTTCAGCAGTTCGACTTCGGCCCGCTTCACCTCAACGAAGACGACGGAAAGAATAAGGGGACCTGGGAAAGCGGAGATCTCGATCTTCCGGAAGGTTCTTATGAAAAGATCACATACTATGTCTCGTACATCCAGGTTATCGAAGGCTATGAAGTCGTCGAGATCGGATATGGCACCGGCGGACAGGAAATGCTCGCGGTGGCCAAGGATGGTAAAGCCCTCTATCGCGTCGATTTTGACACAGCACTCGGACTGGGCGAACTGAAGTTCGTCAAGGAGTTTTACGGCGGCGGAAACGGTACGGTCCTGATCGAAGGAATCGGAAAGACAGCGGTGTCGGTCAGCCTTGACCTCGCGACCGGGAAACTGACCAAACTCTCAAGTACGCAGAAGATCTCCGACAACCAGAGACTCTCGATCAGTTCGGAGGGAAAAGGATATCTGACCAAGGCAACCGGTGTATATGAGTTTGACGCTGCAACCGGTAAGGAGATCTGTTCTCTCGATTTCGATAACTGCAATGTGAACCGCTATGAGAGCCAGAAAGCCTCGGTGCTTTCTTTCGAGGAGAATAAGGTGACCCTCGGATATTTCGAACCGGTCGATAATGCATTCTCGCTTTCGGCCACATCCGTTATCTACACTTTGGAAAAAGCAGAGAAGAATCCGAATGCCGGGAAAACCGTCCTTACCGTCGCCAGCCTCAGCGATTCCCTGACGTATTTTGAAGGAGCCGCGCTCAAGGCCTTTAATGACCAGAATCAGGACTACTTCGCGAAGCTGGTCCTTTACGATCAGAGCGAATTTCTCGCCGGAAATGAGGAGACGACTAATATCGACGAGACGGATCGCCGGATGTACAGTGCCAAGTCCATGGTCAGCGGGAGCCTCGCTTCGGATATCCGCTCCGGAATGGGGCCGGACGTGGTCCTCGGTGCGGCGCAGTCGATCGATGTACTCGACGCCAAGTATCTCCTGGATCTGGAAGACTATCTGAAGGGGAAGACCTTCGATGCCAATTCCTACTACATGAATCTGATCGATGCGTCGAAGATGGACGGAAAGACCTACTTTATTCCGACGAGCTTTACACTTACGGGTATCGTGACGGACGGATCGGCACTCGCTTCTGATCAGAAAGGATTTACGTACGATCAGTACGCAGATTTCGTGAGCGGACAGTGTATCGGTGAAGAACCGGTCACCGCAGAAGTCAGCCGCATGCATTTCCTGAATCTGTGTATAGAGAGAAGCTATGCGAGCTGGATCAAGGAAGGAAGAGTGAGCTTCGACCAGGAGGGATTCCGGGAAATGACGGGATTCTTCAAGGACTCGATCCCGGAGGGCGTCTCCGAGACCGCCGGTGCCGATGAGACCATGATGGAGATGTATGGCATGGCCCCCGCACCGAAGGAGGCATATTTCCTCGAAGATATCAACAGTGTGGCCGGTCTTGCCCATGTTAACTGTTACGGCGATAATCTCCGGATCCTGGGACTTCCGTCTGCTGACGGGTCCGGTCCGTCGGCGAATATCACGACGTCTTTTTCCATCACGAAAAGCACTGAAGTGAAGGAAGGCGCATATGTACTTCTCGATTTCATGTTAAGTGAAAACGTCCAGAAAGACGTGAAGGCGGCGATCCCCGTGAATCGTGCGGCCGTCTCGTATAAAGTGGAAAAAGAGAAGGAAACGAACTCGACTGCATATCACTCCTATTTCGATACTCCGGATGCCCTTATCTCAGAAGAGAGCTTCCGGGAAGGCAGTATTTTCGAGCCGGATTCAGTTCTTCCGGATACCTTCCTTCAGACCCTCGAAGGGGTCGATACGATCCTTCTTTCGGATAACGCGGTCATGATGATCGTGTCGGAAGAGATCCCTGCATACCTTCTCGGACAGAAGGATCTGGAGACCGTCATATCCACGATCAACAACAGAACACAGACTGTTTTTAACGAGAGATAAGGTTTCGAAAAAACAGAAACGGAAATGGAAACTGGCAGGCCCGGCTACGAATCCGGGTCTGTTTTTGTCATGATCTTGCCCACGCGGACCTTCCGCCAGATGGTGAGACACATGGTGGTAAAGCATATGCTGGCACCGACCATCTGGCTTACGAACTCGGCCCAGAATACGCCGTCGACGCCGAGTCCGATATTCGGGAGGAGAAGCGTCAGTGGGGTGACGAGGAGGATCTTACGGAGCATGGAGAAGAAGAGGGCATGCTTCGGGTAGTTCAGCGCGACAAAGGTAGTCTGGCCGCTCATCTGAAGCGCCATGAACGGGAAGGCGCCGAAGAAGATGCGTGCGCAGTGGACCGTCAGGTCAATCAGCTCCGGATCGTCGGTGAAGATGCGGATGACCGGACGCGGGAAAAAGAGCATCATGACCCACATCAGGATATTGACCAGAAGACCGCAGAAGAAGATGAAATTGATGCACTCGGAGACACGTTTATTTTTCTTTGCACCGTAGTTATAACTCATGACGTTTTGCCCGGCGGCCGTGATGCCGCTGTTCGGCAGACTCATGATCTCCCTTACCGAATTCGTCAGGCTCATCGCGCCGACGTAGAGCGTGCTGAGGGGTCCGCCCCAGGCCTTCAGCATGATGTTCACGATGGCCTGCGTGAAGCTGCTCGTGACGCGGAAGGTAAAGCCTGTCGCGCCGAGCTTGAGAAGACCTCCGAGCTGTTGGCGGTCGATGAGAAGATGACGCAGGCGAAGCGGCGGCCGCTTACTTCTTAGGAAAAGCACTACCCACAGGGCGCTTGCGCTCTGGGACAGGACAGTCGCGAGGGCCGCGCCGCGGATGCCCATATCGAGGGCGAAGATGAAGAACGGGTCGAGTGCGATGTTCAGGACTGCGCCGAGGATCACGGTCGACATGCCGATCTTCGGGAAGCCCTGCGCGTTGATGAAAGGATTCATGCCGAGACTGATCAGTACGGGGATCGTGCCGATGATGTAGATACGGAAGTAGCCGATCGCATAAGGAAGTGAATATTCATCTCCGCCGAGGAGCTCGAGGAGCCACGGCGCGATGGTAAAGAGAACGACCGTCAGAAATGTGCCGATGAGAAGAAGAAGTGTGAAGGATGTACTCATCATCCGTTCGGCTTTCTCGTCGTTTTTCTCACCTCTGGCGATGGTCGCGAGCGTCGTGCCGCCGGTGCTGCAGAGGTTGGCAAATCCACTGATGAACGTAATAAGCGGGAAGCATACACCGAGTCCCGTGATCGCGTAGGTGCTGGTGTCGCCCATGTGACCGATGTAGGCGCGGTCGACGATGTTATAGAGAACAACGACCATCTCGGCGAGCATGATCGGAAGCCCGAGCCGGAGGATCAGAAACGGGACTCGCCCTTTCGAGAAATCGCCTTTGGCGGAACGTGCGGCAGCGGTACTTTCGGTGCCGTTGGTTCGAAGGTCGTTATCGTCCATAGGTTGTCCTCGGCTCATACATAAGACCGGTCGATCTTGATGACGCAGTAGTGGTGCGGATGGATCTTAAGTACTTCCTCGGCAACCATCGTCTGCAGTGCTTTTTCCGAGGACTTGATATCGTGAGGGACGACCATGTCGAAGATAAGGTTCGTGTGGCTCTCTCCGGGGACCATGCGGAAATCGTGGATTGTGATACGTTCGTCGATCTTCTTGACGATCTCGCGGATCTCTTCCTGCAGACGCATGAGATCCTTGTTCTTCGTGTCGATCGGGTCCATGTGGATGACGGCCTCACACTCGAGTTCACGCGCGAGATCGAGCTCGATATTGTCGATGCAATCGTGGATGTAGAACATGTCCTCGAAGGCGGAGACCTCGGCGTGCAGCGAGATCATCTTCCGGCCCGGACCGTAGTCGTGGACGACCACATCGTGGATACCGCTGACGGCTTCGTGCGACAGAACGATCTCGGAGATGCGGTCGAGGAATTCCTTCGACGGCGGGGTGCCCAGGAGCGGCTCGATCGTGTCCTTCGCGGCATTGATGCCGGAGTAGAGGATGAAGACCGCAAGCGCAACACCGATATAGGCGTCGACGGGAAGGTCGGTAAACTTCGTAGAGATGACGGCGAGAAGAACGACCGATGTGGAGATCATGTCGTTTCTACTGTCGACGGCGGTCGCGCGCATCGCCGTGGAGTCGATGATCTTCGACCATTTGTAGTTGTAGTACATCATGTAGGCCTTGACGAGCAGGGAGGCAAGGAGCATCGCGATCGCCAGGACCGTGCAGTCAACGGCGGTGGGGTGGATGATACCTTCAATGGAGGACTTGCCGAGCTCAAATCCCATGATGCATATCAGAAGCGAAACGATGAGTCCGGAGATATACTCGATACGGCCGTGGCCGAAGGGATGGTCGGCATCCGGGGCCTTGCCCGCGAGGCGGAAACCGATCATAGTGATGATCGACGAGCCCGCGTCGGAGAGGTTATTCAGCGCATCACCGACGATGGCTATAGAGTGCGTGAGAATACCCATGATGAGCTTGCCGAGGAACAGGAGAATGTTGAAGAAGATGCCGCACGCGCCGCAGATGCTGCCGACCGATCTTCGTACCTCGGGGCGCTGTGGCTGATCGATATCCTTTACCAGTTTTCGGATCAGAAACGAAACCATGGGACTCTCCTTCCTCTTTTCGTAGTACGCCTATTTTACTACAAATTTGTTGTAAAATGAGAGAGTAAATCTGTACTTGCCACGAGGAGTGCCCATGGATCATTCTGCGCAAAAAGAACCGGAGCGCATCGCCCGTCAAAAAGAACTGGAACGGATCGCCCGGCTGTCGGGCCTGTCGCTGTCGGAAGAGGAGAAAGAGATCCTCTTTTCGGATCTTGCGCGCATCGTCCCGTATATGGAGCGGATCGCCGAGCTGGATACGTCATCGGAAAGCGGGGATACGCAGCAGGAGGAAAGCGGCTTCCTCCGTGAAGACGAAGCTGTGGAATCCGGGATCGCTTCGGAGATCGTGACGCACGCACCACAGGTGAAAGACGGCATGTTCACCGTGCCGAAGATCGTGTAGGAAGGTGCAGGTATGGCAGAAGATCCGGATAAAATGAAGGTGGAGCAGTCGGACATGTCGATAACAGAGGATCGAGACGTGAAAATGTCGCAGGCGCCGATCATGGCACTGTCCGCATATGAACTTGCTCAGAAAATCCGAGAGCAAAAAGTGACCTCGGAAGAAGCTGTTTCCGCTGTCCTCAAAAACATAGATGAACATGAATGTGATGTTCACGCCTACCTCTCTTTTTGGAAGGAAGAAGCGCTGGCTCAGGCGAGAAAATGCGATGAGATGGTGCGCGAAAGTACAGATGTTTCCACGCTTCCGCCGCTTCTCGGTGTGCCTGTCGCCATAAAGGATAACCTCCTTCTCCGCGGGAAAAGATCCACCTGCGGGTCGAAGATGCTAAAGGACTATATCCCGCCATTTTCGGCCACATGTGTCGAAAAGCTCGTCGCCGCAGGCGCGATCGTCATCGGAAAAACGAATATGGACGAGTTCGGGATGGGCGCTTCCACCGAGCATTCCTACTTCGGCGCGACCCGTCACCCCGAAGATCCGGACAGAGTCCCGGGTGGTTCATCCGGTGGTTCCGCGGCGGCCGTAGCCTATGGCGGTGCATCGGCCGCGCTGGGCACCGACACCGGCGGATCCATCCGTCAGCCGGCCGCTTTCTGTGGCCTTGTCGGGCTTCGTCCGACGTACGGATCGGTTTCCCGGCATGGTCTGGTGGCCTTCGCCTCGTCCATGGATACGGCCGGACCCATAACACGCGGAAGCGTAGACGCCGCAATGCTTTTTAACATTGTTAACGGGGCGGATCCGAAGGATCAGACCTCCATTTCGGCACCGAAAGTGGACATTTCCGCGATGGAAAACTACGACGTGAAGGGGAAGCTCATCGGCATCCCGAAACAGCTCCTTCGTGAAGACACCTCCTACGACAGATCCGGGGTTTCGTCCCGGACGATGAACCGTGCGAGGGAATTCTTTGTGAAAAATGGTGCCAAAGTGGAAGAAATCGACATGCCGATCCTCGATTTCGCCGTCGCGATCTACTATATCCTCTCGTCGGCTGAGGCCTCCTCGAACCTCTCGAGGTACGACGGTATCCGCTACGGATACAGAAGCGGACAGGCCTCCGATATCTCGGAGCTGTACACGAAGACCCGAAGCGAAGGCTTCGGCAAAGAAGTGAAGAGAAGGATCCTGCTGGGCAACTACGTGCTCTCGTCCGAGCATTTCGACGACTGCTACCGGCAGGCCGAGCGCGCCAGAAATATGGTGAAGAAAGCATTTGACGAGGCCTTTTCCAAGTACGATTTCCTCCTTTGCCCGACGGCGCCGGGCGTGGCGCCGAAGCAGGGCGAGATCGACAAGGATCCGCTGGCGGCATATATCGCGGACCTCTGCACTGTTCCGGCGAGCCTTCTGGGCACCCCGGCCATCAGCGTGCCGTTCGGAAGAGCAGAGGGCCTTCCGGTCGGCATCCAGCTTATGGGTCCGAGATTCGGTGAACAGGAGATCCTGGGAGCGGCGCGCTTTGTCGAGAAAGCACTAGCGTCCGATATCGATGGCGACATTTCTTTCGAGACACAAACGATGAATCAGAAGGGAGGGACGGACAGTTGAGCGATGCAGAATCCCGTGCCCGGAGCACTGAAACGCGGCCTTTCGAGACGATCGTAGGTCTGGAAGTGCACGTGGAATTGAAGACGGAATCGAAGATCTTCTGTTCCTGCCCGACGACCTTCGGTGCGCCTCCGAATGCCCATATCTGCGAGGTCTGTGCGGGTCTTCCGGGCGCGCTCCCGAGACTCAACAGAAAAGTCCTCGACTATGCCATCCTCACTTCGCTGGCCCTGAACTGTGAGATTACGAGAAGGAGCCGCTTCGACCGGAAGAACTACTTCTATCCGGATCTTCCGAAGGGGTATCAGATCTCCCAGCTCTACGCGCCGATCGGAAGAAACGGATATGTGGACATCGAGCCGGTGGAGGAGGGAGCCTCTTCCAAGCGGATCCGCATCCACGAGTTACATATGGAGGACGATGCGGGAAAGCTTATCCACGACGAGGCGGGAAACTGCACGATGATCGATCTTTCGCGATGCGGAGTGCCTCTTCTGGAGATCGTGACCGAGCCGGATTTCCGCTCGGCGGAAGAAGTGACCGCGTTCCTTCAGACGCTTCGGACGATGCTGAAGTTTATCGGCGTTTCCGACTGCAAGATGCAGGAGGGATCCCTTCGTGTGGATGTAAATCTCTCGGTTCGTGCATCGGGCGAAGAGAAGCTCGGGACGCGCACGGAGATGAAGAATCTATCATCCTTCCGCGCAGTAAGTAAGGCCATCGGATACGAGTCGGCCCGCCAGTGGGAGATCGTCCGAAACAGCGGCACCATCGACCGCGAGACGCGCCGCTGGGATGAAGAAAAAGAGCAGTCCTTCTCCATGAGAAAGAAGGAAGATGCGGCCGAATATAAGTATTTCCCGGAGCCGGACATCCCGACGATCGTGACCACGGATAAAAAGATAGATGAGCTTCGATCTTTCCTGCCTGAGCTTCCGCAGGCGAAGAGAAGAAGATACATCGGGGAGCTCGGCCTCCCCGGATACGATGCCGGAATATTGACCGCGAATAAAGAAATTACAGAGCTTTTCGAGCGTACGAATGAGATCTGCGGGGACGCGAAGGAAGCGTCAAACTGGATCATGGGCGATCTGATGAAACTTCTGAATGACTCCGGAACAGACCCGGAAAGGATGGAAATACGGGAGGATTCTCTCGGAGAGATCATCGTGATGGTAAAAGAAGGGAAGGTCTCCCGCGCATCGGGAAAAGAACTGCTCCGGGCGGCATTTGCGGAAGGAGCGATACCTTATGAATATGCAGACCGGCACGATATGTGGCTCATCTTGGATCCGAAGGTCCTCGAGGAAGTGGTCAGTAAGGTCCTCTCTGAAAACGAGAAGGCCCTGTCCGAGTATCTCGCGGGGAAAGAGAAGAACTTCCAGTTCCTGTTGGGACAGGCGATGAGGGCGACGGCGGGAAAGGCGGATCCGGCTGCGCTTCGGGCCGCCCTCGAAGAAAAACTCGCCGAGATGAAGAAGGAGTATTGAGCGGGAGGATCCCGGCGGGGGGGCGGAAAAGGGAATCGGAGCATGTCCGGGAAGGAAGATAGGATCCCGGCGGGGCCCTTCGCGCGTATACCCGCAGGACCACGACAAGAAGTGCTTTTCGTGAGATAATAAGCAGTATGGAAGAGAAAGAGAGAAACTTTTACGACAGATTCAGAGACGTGGTGAGTGCATACGTATTCCATGATCCCAATGCGCAGGCAGCCACGGCGTTTGACCGCGTCACGAAGACGAAGAAAGTGGACGAGAAAACATATGCTCTTTTCCGCGAGTCGGCGGAAGCGGGGCATCCTTTCTCGTGCTTCCATATCGGCAGCTGCTACGAGAACGGATATTCTGTCGACAAGGATCTCGAGAAGGCCTACGAATGGTACAGAAAAGCCGCGGCCGGCGGCGATGTGAACGCATGGGTGGCGCTCGCGCGCATGTTTGACACAGGTACCTACGTGGACCGTGACCCGGAACAGGCGGCGATGTGGCTCTCTCGTGCCGCGGATAAGGGGCACCCGATCGCACTGATCGGCATGGGAAAGAAGTGCACGAGAGGTGAAGGTGTGGAAAAGGACCACGCAAAAGCACTCGAGTACTTCAAGAAAGCTTACGAGAAGGACAAGCGCTTCGGCGCCTATATGCTCGGAGAAGCGATCGGCGACGGCATCGGCTGTGAGAAGGACTACGGAAAAGCTGTCGAGCTTTTCCGGGAAGCGCACGAGAATCATTTCCCGCTTGGCACCTACAATCTCGGCATGATGCTTGAGATGGGTCTGGGATGTGAAAAAGACGAGAAGAAGGGCTTCGAGCTCATCAAACAGGCCGCGGACGAAGGTATCCCGGAAGCGATGTACCGCATCGCTTTTCACTATCGGGAAGGGACCTCTGAAGCGAAAAGAGACGATAAGATCTCTTTCGAGTATTTCAAAAAGGCCGCCGATAAGGACTTTCCGCCGGCGTGTGTCGAGACGGGACTGTGCTACGAGAACGGCATCGGAACACAGATGAATAAGGAAGAGGCTTTCCGCTGCTACGAAAAGGGCGCGAAAGCCGGACTTCACACGGCCATCGTGTGCCTCGCGGTATGTTATGGAAACGGCATCGGCTGTGAAAAGGACGATGATAAATTCGTCGAACTTATAGAACAAGGGGTCGTACTGGGGAATACCCGTGCTTACTATCTGCTGGGCCGGCACCTGCTTTTTGAAAACCCCTATGACGAGAGAGGCATCAACCTTCTGATGGTCGCGGCGAAGGCCGGATTTGCGAAGGCAGCGCTCTACCTGGGCGGTTTCTTCGTCCAGAACGGCGAAGCGGGTCCGGATGAGAAGAATGCCGAGCACTATTTTCGGATCGCGGCCGCGATGGGCGATCCGACGGCACAGTTCGAGCTGGCGGAGATCCTTGAGCGGAGAATGACACGGGAAAGCTGGAGCGTGCGCAGGGAGATCGACAGGCTCTACCAGAAAAGTGCCGACAGAGGGCACCCGATGGCGGCGTATAAGGTCGCGATGAGCTACAGGACCCTTATGGAGAAGGAAGAACCGGATGCGGGCGAGACAAATCAGAAAGAACCGGATGCGGGCGAGGCGGAGCAGGATGTTTCTGCAGATCCCGAAAGTGAGGTAAAAACGGACAGAGCAGCGCTAGATGAGAGCAGAGCGCTTCATTATCTGACCATCGCGGCCTCGGGAGGGATCCCCGACGCGGAAAAAGAGATCGCGGAGAGATTCTTCTGGGGACAGAAGATGCAGATGAACCTGAGATCCGCCGCAAAGTATTATCACGATGCGGGTGAAGATTTCGGCGAGTCCGCACTAACCGCAAAGTATGCGTTTGCGACGATCCTCGAGGCCGGAGACTGGCTCTACCGCCAGACCGGTAACCGGAAAAAAGAGTCGGCTATTGCGATCAGGCAGGCCCGGACAAATCTTCAGGGAAATAAGAGATTTAAGCATGCGTGGGAATGCCTTACGGGACTTGCCGGCAAGGGCGTGCCCGAGGCGCGCATGTACCTGCCTGTAGTAAACGCGATGGTTTTCGGATCGGATGGATCCTCTGACGAAGATCAGGAGAATATGGCTCTGATCGACGAGCTTTCACCATCGAAAGAGAGGAGCTATCTTCAGGGCCTGATCGTGGCGCTCCTTTATCCGGATCAGCAGGAACGTGCGATCCGGCATCTTCTCTCCGTAAAGAGAGAATATGGCTGTGAAAATGTGAACTACATCCTCGGGAATCTCTACCTGAGCCTGAGCCTCGCTCCCCGTAAGAAGGCAAAGGCCGATGTGCCCGTTATCTCTGTCTCGGGCCCGAGCTGGATACAGAAACGGAAGAACACGAAGATGGACTATATGAGAACGGCCAAGGAACTCTTTCTCCAGGCGTATAAGAACGGAGAAACATCGTCTCCTGCGATGTATAATTACTGCTGCGAGAAGGAGATGAATATGACGAAGGTCGGGCAATACGGGAACATCTGCCTCTTCATAGGACTTTCCGCGCTTCTGGTGTATGCCGCGACACTGTATGACAGGTGGAAGGAAAACGGACATGTGCTCCGGTCTTCCGAGGTGCTGGAACTGACCGAGTGGACGCTCCTGTTCACCGTCCTTGCTATTCTGGTGGTCGTGATCGCCCTCGATGTGATCGTGTGGTTCGCGAAGCGCCGGGCCAGGATCAAAAAGAACGACGAAAAGAAGGGAAAGAAATAATATGGCAGTTCATGTAGTTCTGTTTGAGCCGGAGATCCCGCAGAATACGGGCAATATCCTTCGGACGTGTGTCGCGACGAAGACGCGGGCGCACATCATCAAGCCGGTGGGCTTCGATCTTTCTCCGGAGACACTGAAACGCTCCGCTTCGAATCACCTCGATATGGCGGAGTACATGCTCTACGAGAACTTCGAGGATTTCGAAAGTAAAAATCCCGGCACTTATTTCTACATGACGCGATACGGGAAGAAACCGCACAGCAGTTTCGATTTTGCATCGGTCCGAGGGGACATCTACCTGATCTTCGGGAAAGAGAGCACCGGGATCCCGTACGAGCGTCTCCGCGAGAATCTGGACCGGTGTTTCCGCATCCCGATGGCGGGCTCCTGCCGAAGCCTCAATCTCAGTAATGCCGTGGCGATCGCGCTCTACGAAGTGATGCGCCAGCTGGATTACCCCGATCTTTCTATGCACGAAGTCCAGAAGGGCGAGGATTTTCTCGAGTCTTTCGACCTGCGCCCGCTTGGCAGAAAGGACATAATACATGAGTGACAACAACGATAATTCCGCGCCAAAAGCGCTAAACGGCGAAGAGACGTCGTCGCCGGTGGCGGAGGAGAGTGCCACGGCAGAAAAGCCGACCGCAGCGACGGTGACGAAGAAGGAACGTCCGAAGTGGCTCTCCCTGATCCCGGTTCTCTGGCTTCCACTTATCGCTTTCCTCTTCGAGGGCTGCTTCGCCCTTCTTATCCACAACCCGCTTTCGTATTACACAGGACTGGAGATCATCAGTGGCCTGATGTTCGTCTCGCTTCTGATCCTCGCGGTGCCGAATCACAAGTTCCGCATCATTTCTCTGGGTGTGTTTACGCATATATTGACAGTGGTCTATATATCGCAGTACATCTATTTCCGGATCTTCGGCACTATCTTCGTATGGGCCTCGCTCTCCTCCGGAGGCGCGGGCGCCGTGATCGAATACTTTACAGTAGTCAAGAACGCCATGATCGCCGGATGGTGGGGGATCCTCGTCCTTCTGGCACCGTCGGTCCTGTACTGGCCCGTGATCCGTAAGTTCGTGCGGGAACTGCCGGTACCGGCCAAGAAGATGACACTCCTCTTCGCCGGCGCTTTTGCCGTGGTGACGGCACTGGGCATCGGGCTCATACTCGGAGACAGAAAGGGCGCAGCGAGTCCGAGAAGACTGTTCCTGTCGGAGTTTTCGCAGGATGCCTCGCTACGGAAATTCGGGCTTCTGCCGACTATGGGACTCGATTTCCGTATAAATATTCTGGATCTGAAGATCGATGAGAAGGCCAGTGTAGACGTGTCCGGAATCGTCATCGAGACGCTTTCACCGGAAGAAAGAGAAGCCATCGGCATGTCGGCGGCCCCGACCCCGACACCTGAGCCGACACCGGAACCGACACGCGCACCGGAAGCGACGCCGACCCCGACACCGGAGCCGACTCCCACACCGACCCCGTATCCGAAGAATCAGCTGGATATCGATTTCGACCTCGAGGAGGACAACAGCACCTACCGGCACATGAACGAGTTCTTCTCGCAGAGAGCGCCGACGACCATGAACGAGTATACGGGCTTATTCGAAGGGAAGAACCTGATCCTCATCACGGCGGAGGCATTCTCCGGCTATGTGATCGATCCGGAACTGACGCCGACACTCTATAAGCTCTCGACAGAGGGCTTCGTCTTCAACCATTTCTACACGCCGATCTGGTACGTCAGCACGTCGGACGGCGAATTTGTCGAGACGACGGGCCTGATCCCGAAGTCGGGTGTGTGGAGCTACACGAAGATCGCGAAGAACTACATGCCTTTCGCCTTCGGAAATCAGTTCCGGGCGCTGGGATATAAGACCTTTGCTTTCCACAACAACACGTACACGTACTACCACAGGGACCGCTCCTACCCGACCATGGGCTACGAGTATTATGGTCTGGGGAACGGACTTGATGTGGAGCATATCTGGCCGGAGTCGGATGTCGAGATGATCGAGAAGTCCATCGACTACTACCTCGACGGAAGCGGAGATCCGTTCCACGTGTACTACATGACGGTAAGCGGGCATCTGCCGTATGCTTACGGTGATAACAAGATGTCCTCGAAGTACAGGGATCTCGTCGATGATCTGGACTACAGTAAGCCTGTCCGGGCGTATATCGCCTGCCAGATCGAGCTCGACCGAGCGCTGGAGACATTGATCCAGAAGCTCGACGAGGCCGGCGAACTGGAGAACACGGTCATCGCGCTCGGACCGGACCACTATCCGTATGGCCTCGAGAACAAGCAGTACAGCGAGCTGGCCGGCAAGTCCATGACCGAGCCCTTCGACCTTTATGAGAACACGTTCATCCTCTGGAGCGGCGATATGACGGAGCCCGTGGTGATCGATAAATACTGCTGCAGCCTCGACATCGCGCCGACATTGGCGAATCTTTTCGGATTACCGTATGACTCGCGTCTCTACGTCGGAACGGATATCCTTGCGCCGGAACCGAATTACGTTATCTTCAGTGACCAGAGCTTCATTAACGACAAGATCATGTACAATGCCCGAAACGGCAAGGTCACGGCGCTGGTGGATGAGGAGATCACGGAAGAATACGTCAAGGAATGTATCGAGTATGTCAGCGAGCTCTTCTACTGCTCGGCGCACATCATCGACTCGGATTACTACGGATATCTCTTCCCGGACGGCGTGCCGTGGGAGCAGGACGGATAAGTTCCGCTCATAGAAACGGGAGAAAGTGAATCTGCAAAAGAAAAACCGGCTTCATGAAAGGCCGGTTTTTTGTTTCTTAGTTTTCGTTCTTCGAGCGGTTCGTCTTCGCGTCCCAGAGGTCCTGATCGGCCTTGACGATGAGCTCCGAGGCATCAAGCTGGTCCTCGTAGGTGCAGTACCCGTAACTCAAAGTGAAGTATACTTTCTTCTCATCGATGATGAGCGGTTTCTTCCGAAGCGTGGCAGAAAGACGCGTGGTCAGAGTTTGCGCCCCGGAAAGACCGGTATCGGAGAGCATCAGGGCGAACTCGTCATTTCCGACACGGAAGACATCATCCGCGGAGCGGGAACAGGACCGTAGGATGTCGGCGACGTAAAGAAGCGCGACGTCCTTGCTCTGAGGTCCGTACTCAGTGCAAAATGACGTGAAGTGATCGATATCCATAAGAACGATCGTGAACTCGGCCTTATATCCTCGGCCGCGGACACGCGAGAACACGCGCATATTTCTGCGGACCAGCTCCTCGAAGTACTTCCTGTTGTGAAGGCCGGTGAGCTCGTCGACAGTAGACAGGTGGAGGATCTTGGAATTGAGGTCATCGCACTGCTTATTCTTCTGCATGAGCTTCTGCTCGGTATTCTTCATGTCCGAGATGTCCCTCGTGATGCTCCATGTCCCGCAGACTTCGCCGTCTGCACTGATCAGGGGATAGATGGAGGTGCTTATCCAGAGCGTGTCGATCGTGGCTCGTGAGCCGGACAGCTCGATATGTTTGTCGAGATTTAAGATCGGAGTCTTCTGGTCCATGACCCGGTTCTCGAGTTCCTCGGCCTCGTCGGCATAGGCTGCCGGTACAAAAGCACTTAGATCTTTACCGATCAGTTCTTCGGGAGTCTTATATCCGAGCAGCCTCGAAAAGGAAGAAGAACAGAGCATGTAGCGGTGAGATCTGTCCTTGAAGCATACGCAGCAGTCTACCTGATTCAGGAAGATACGGAACAGGGTCTCTTTCGGAAACTTCTCGAAGAAGTCCTGTGTGGGGTCGCTAGCTTTCGTCATAAGTCAGTCCCTCCTGACGTTAAGAAGACCGGTCAATGCAGCAGCAAGGCACCGATCACAAAGATTCCGATCAGAACAAACAGTGCGCAGATCCCGATCGTCGTGATACGGGAAACATCATGTCCTTCGAAGACGGACGGAAAATGCTTCTTCATGAAGAGAACATACTTGTCCCACACATCGGAGAACCATACCGCCACTTTCCGGAAGGTCACGGCGATCTTCTCGCCGAACTTCATGCCGGGACGATAGACGAGCTGGTCGTCCGTGTAGGAGAATCTCTCCTTGACTTCTTTCTCGGAGAGAATGGTCGCCGTGGATGGAGCCAGAGGGCGGTCAGAAGTATCGGAGAGCTCTTCGTCGATGGAGACGAACATCGTATTGCGCTTAAACGGATCTTTCTTCTTTTCTTCGGATACGACGACGCTGGGCGTCTTCCAGGCGGGCGCGGACATAGGTGCAACCGTGTGAAGTTCCTCTACGATAGGATTCTCCACAGTTGATACTGTCTCTCTTAATTCCGAGGTTTCTTCCGGCGGAAGAGGTTCGGATCTTGTATCCCGTGCACTATGGCGCATAGACAGCCCCCGTTTCATCTTGTTTCCGATGAGGTAAGTATAACACGAAAACGAGAAAGAATCAGCAGATAGATCGACTCTTGGCTGGAAGAACGCGAAAATTATCAGTATTTCTTGCTCCTTTTGCTGTATAATAAAGGGTGCAATTTTGAGGCAGGGGGAGCAGGAATGAACCGCATCTATTTTGACCTGGGTGTCTTCACATATTGGTCTGAAGAGTCCCTGGACAATAGAAGACTTGTCTCAAAAGGCGGGGTTCTTGTCTCGGACGGATCCGCGCCGGTGAATACCGAAGATGACATGGATCCGGAGCTTCGGGAGATGCTCCGGAACCTGAGAGCCAAGGGATATGAGCTGAATATCTGTGATACTCTTCCTTCATCGGATATCATCAGGCAGCTGGAGAAGTTTGATATCAAGGCTCTCTTCTATCAGGTCGTCTCCGGCCGGACCGAAGAGTCGATCGCGAACAGTCTCGCGGGTATCCGCAGGCGGGATGATTTTTCTGTGTTTGTCGGGTGCGATCCTGTCGTGATCGGTGCGGCAGAACAGAGCCAGATCCCTGTCGTGGCCTATGGAGAGAACATGGCTGAAGTAAGAAGACGTGCTCTCGGATATGCGGTGTCTCCAATAGGGATCGAAGACCAGCTCGCCTCCTGCACGATCATTCATGAGGTGGCGAGAAAGACCATCGAGAAGAAGGCCAGGATACTGGGGATCGACGGTATCGATTTTGCCGGCAAGAAGTTCTTCGCGAGAAAGCTGGGAAAGTATTTCGACCTTCTGGGGAAGGAATACACCATCGTGAATCTGGAGGACTTCCACCGCTCTGTCGAGGAGACCTATAAGGGTGAGGCCCCTGTGGAGTCGTACTATTTTAACGGCTTCAATCATGAGAAACTGATCGGTGAGGTACTCGATCCGTTCGTCAAGACGGGAAGTCTCGACCGGACCGTATACTGTCTCGACAGGACAAACGACGCATTTATAAATGAACGCCATTACCGGATCTCTCCTGATGGTGTCATGATCCTTATCGGACCCATGATGTACAGAGAGCCCCTGCTCCGGTATTTTGACGTGACCGTATTTATGCGTGTAGATTATAAAGAATCCGAGCATCGGGCATCCCTGATGGATACGCCGATCTACGGAGAGGATCCGCTGGAAGTGTACCGGAACAAGAATATCCCGGCCCAGAAGATGTATGTCCAGCTTCACGATCCCTCGTCAGGTCGCGACTTCGTCATCGATAACTCGAATTATCACCGCCCGGTCATTGTTCGATAAGGAGGAGGAATACCATGCAGAGAGTGCTGGTCATCGGTTGTGGTAAATTAGCCAGAGCGGTCATCCCGCTGATCGCTCAGAATAATACATGTTTCCGGGAGGTGTGCCTCAGTGGCCGCTCGAAGGAGAAATGCGATGCGTATAAGGCCAAATACTCGAATGATAAGCAGAAGATCGTTACGGCGTACGCCGATATCCGAAACAAGGAGAAGACGCTCCTGATGGCGAAGATCTATCACCCGGATCTGGTGATCAACCTCGCGCCGTCGTCGCTGAATCTGCAGGTGATGGACCTGTGCCTCGAGATGGGCGCTAATTATATTGACGCTTCTCTATATATCCCGAAGGGTTCTTCCGTCTGCGATATCAATGCCGAGTATGCCTATGACAAGAAATTCCGTGACAAGGGCCTGACGGCGATCATCGGATGTGGTTTTAACCCCGGTGTGATCAATGCTTTCGCCCAGTATGCGGCCTTTAAACTGGTGGACGATATCCAGAATATCGATATCCTCGATATGAACGCAGGGACCAACGCGCATCCCTATCTGATGAATACCCCGATGATGACCTCCCTCCGCCAGATCTCTTCGGAGAGCCGTATGTGGATGAAGGGGCAGATCACGAGTGTGCCGCCGATGAGTGTGCAGGCGAAATATTCTTTCCCGGAGATCGGTAAGCGCAATCTCTACATGGTCGATCACGAGGTCATCGATGCGCTGAGCGGCGAGGTGCCGGATGCGACAACGATCCGCTATTTCTCGGCATTTAAGCGCCCGTTCCTGTCGATGGTCAAGATCCTCAGAGAAGTGGGTATGACGTCCGTAACGCCTGTCGATATCGACGGACAGCGTATCGCTCCGCTCGATTTTCTCTACGAAGTGATGCCGCAGCAGGAAGATGTCGTAGCGACCGCGCGTGGCAAGACCGGTGTCGGTATGCTCATCCACGGCAGCAAGGACGGCGTCGGCAAGCAGTATCTCATCTATACGCTGGTGGATCATCAGGAATGCTTCGAGAAGTACGGGGCTTCAGTGACCGACTTTATGGCAGCGGCGGCGCTCGTTTCCGGTGCGGTTCTGATGGTCATCGGTCTGTGGAAGAGTGAAGGTGTCCACATGGTCTCGGAGTTTGACCCGCTCCCGTTCCTCAAGGAACTGACGAATCAGGGCTTCACGTATAAACTCCAGGAAAATGCCCCGGAGCTCGATGTGACATCCTCGCCTAATGACGACGAGGACAACTAATCTTTTTCGTTATCTTGCTTTTCGGAGAACCGGGATTCTTTTGAGGGTCCCGGTTCTTTCTTTGTGGCGAGCATGTAGAGCACGGCAATAGCTAGGAACGAAAGTCCGGAGATCCATCCGCCGAGTACGCTTCCCGGTGCCGTGTAGTGCAGGTGGACGATGTAGCTTCCGGCCGGCACATCGGCGCAGAGCCAGGCCCCGCGATACGAACTGACCTTCGTCTTCGTGCCGTTCAGGTAGATGGACCAGCCGTCCTCGGCAGGGATATTCGTCAGGATCGTGGAATCGGTCGCGACCAGAGCCTCAGCCGTAATGCCGTCCGGATCAATCTGCTGCGAAGTAATGCCGAAATTGGCGCTGTCGGTAAAAGCCTCCCAGTTCTGGGAATTGAGATGTCCGAAACGGACGGTCGCATCTTTCAGATCCTCGGGGTGGGAAGAGGTGAGCTTCAGGTTCAGCGTCTGCCCGACGTTATACTCGCCGAGCGACAGGAGGACCGTACCGTGGCTGCTGCTGATCGTCGAGAGAGGGTTGTCGTTGAGGAAAACGTCCACATCGTGGCTCCGGTTCGGGAGTGTGACAGCGCAGTACAGAGGATCCATGAAGAGTGTGGTGACGGAGCAGGTGACGATTCCGGGATCGGTGTAGACGAGTGCTCCGGAGGAGGTGTCTTGAAACGGCTGGATCGAGAGCGCCGGCCAGAGAGAATAGAACCATTCGTTGAGAAAGGCGAAGTGTGAAGTGTAGTCGGTCTCCGAAGAATTTAAGTGATTCGGGGACACGATGAGTACGGAAGGAGAGGTCTCGAGAAGTTTCCCGGTGGCCGCGCAGTGGAAGGTCACATCCGTGCGGTAAAGACCGGTATCATTACCCAGTTCCTGAAGAAAGCGCGCAGAAGGTTCACCTCTCCCGAGTGCGTAGGGGATCTGCATATACTGCGGAAGAAGGACACAGGCACAAAGCCCCAGACTGAGAATCGATGTAAGGATGAGATCTTTACGGGGCCGGTCGTCCGGTATTTTACGGATCCCGGAAAGAAGAGCGATGCCGAGGACGGGGATAGCCAGGAGCGACCAGGCCGAGCTGGAGAGCAGACAGGCACAAAGGGCGATCAGATAAGAAAGGGGAAGCCCGGATCTCTTCTGTGAAGAAGGATCATCGCCCTTCTGATCATGTCCGTCACTTCGGACTTGGCGAAGAAGGATCAGGAGGACAACAGGGAGAAGGAAAGCAGTATCGGTTACCGGGAACCGGAGGAGCAGGCAGAGCAGGAAGATCACCGCACTGTAGACAAAGCTCAGAACATGGGATGTAGCGATCTTGCGGGCTTGACCGGAAGATCTCCGGCGGACCGTACGGATCAGGTGGAAGAAGAAGCCCGCGCCGGTACCGAGGCGGAGCGCGCTTAAGAAAGAAAGGACTTGCGGATGGACTTTCTCGGGAAGAAGGGAAGCCGGAAAGGAGATGATCCCGCCGAAGCCTCCCAGGAGAAGACGCGAGAAACTCATACCCATACCGTCATCGAACGTATAACTTCCGAAATCTCCGTGAAGAAGACGGCTCCGGAAGACGGTCAATGCAGAGAGTTCACGAGAACCAAAATCCAGCGGACGCGAAACATAGATATCCGTCAATATAAATAGAAGAAACCAGAAAACAAAGCAGAAAACCCCGCTAAGAAGCGGCTGGGAGAAGGACTGCCCGAGCTTTGCGGGAGTTTCGGTTTTTGACTTTTTCTTTTCCTCCATAAAATGACTCTCCGGATGATCGTCCACGGAAGACCTTCGGTGAACACGTATCTTCCGCCTTTGTTTCACCCATGATAACACACCCTAAGTTGAAATACTGTGTAAAATCTGTTATATTCGTGCTTAACTAATACATTATTACGAAAAAAAACGAGCACAGTTTAAGCCGCAGATCTTCTGCGGAATACAGGAAGGAAAGGAAAGAACGTGCCTGACGACAGTATAGGCCAAATAGTATTTGACCTGGTCATAGTTTTTATTTTCATTCTCATTAACGCCTTTTTCTCGGCCGCCGAGATGGCGGTGATTTCCCTTAATGACGCCAAGATCAAAAAACAAGCGGAGGACGGAGACAGAAAGTCTAAGAGGGTCCTGCGTTTCATCGAGAATCCATCTGCATTTTTAGCGACCATCCAGGTCGGGGTCACGCTGGCCGGCTTCATGGCCAGTGCTTTTGCCGCGAACAGATTCACGGGGAGACTGACTGCATGGCTCGACCCGAATGGGAAGTACTCGTTCCTCGGGACGGTCTGCACCGTGGTCGTTACCATCATCCTCTCGTATTTCTCGCTGGTCCTGGGTGAACTTGTTCCGAAGAGGATCGCCCAGAACAACGCGGAGAGACTGGCCTTCCGCTCGGCTTCGGTCGTCCGTGCTTTCGGCACCGTGATGAAGCCGTTCGTCCGGTTCCTGACCTTGTCGACAAATGCGGTGCTGCGGCTCCTCCATATCGATCCGGAGGTCAGGGAGACGAATGTCACCGAGGAAGAGATCCGCATGATGGTCGATGTCGGCTCGGAAGAGGGCTCCATCGAGGACTCCGAGAAGCAGATGATCCAGAACATCTTCGAGTTTAACGATAAGGATGTCGTGGAGATCATGACGCACAGGAAGAAGATCGTCGCGCTGCCGATCGACGCGACCTACGAAGAGGTCATGGATGTCGCGCGAAACGAGAAGTACACACGTATCCCGATCTATAAGGAGACGATCGACGAGATCGTCGGCATCATGCACATCAAGGACCTTCTCGGGATCACGAATGAGGACGGGGACTTCTCGCTCGAGAAGATCATGCGCCCGCCGCTCTTTGTGCACGAGACGAAGAAGATCTCCGACCTTTTCCATGAGATGAAGAAGGGTAAGATGCAGCTGGCCGTTATCGTAGACGAGTACGGCGGAACGATGGGTATCGCGACCATCGAGGACATGCTCGAGGAGATCGTCGGCAACATCACGGACGAGTTTGACGAGGAAGAGCAGGAACTGCTGAAGATGAACGACGGCGGATTCCTCGTGCGGGGCGATATGACGCTCAGCGACCTCGAAGAAGCGATCGGGGTGGATCTGGTAAGTGAGGACTACGATACGATCGCAGGTCTGACCTTAAGCCTTCTGGACCGTGTGCCGGATCACGGCGAGACGCCGGAAGTACAGTATAAGAACGTCAAGATCAAGGTCATCCAGGTCGAAGAGAACTGGATCTCGAAGCTCCTCCTGCACGTGATCCCGGAGGAGAAGGAAGAAGAATCCGAGGACGAAGAGTGATCTTCAGGAGAAAAAAGTATGGCAGACGAAGATAAGAGCTTACTGGAGAAGACCGCGAAAAAAGCACAGAAAGAACAGGAAAAACAGGCTAAGCGCACGGCGAAGAAGAACGGCGCGAAGAATGTGTGCCGCTTCGGTATCGTGCAGGGTGTGCTCTCTTTTCTGGTGCTGATCTCATTTGTCGTGTCCTGGTTCTGCCTGCATAAAGCCAATCCCCTTCCGAAATGGTACCAGATCGGTGTCATGGTGATCCTGCAGATCTGGGTCCGCGCCGAGAAATACGTCTGCCTCGTCGTGTGGATGCTGTGCCGCCATCTGAAGAAGAAATACGAGGCGAAGGGCGAGACCTTAAGTCCCGCGAAGCCGGCGATCGTTATCAACCGCGCCTATACTTTTGTCGGCGCGGTGCCGACACTCATCGTGCAGCTCGTGGTGTGGATCATGAGCATCGTAAAGTGAGATCCCTAAATGAATCAGAAAAAGCCGGTCGAATAGGCCGGCTCTTTTTGTATCACGATCCAGAATAGTTATCTGATGCAGGCAAAATACACGATCACGAAGATTCCGATAAGGATGCGGTAGATACCGAAGATCTTGAAGTCGCGCTTTCTGATGTAGTTCAGGAACAGACGGATCACGAGCAGTGACACGGCAAAAGCGATGGCGCAGCCGGCGAAGAGCGTGATGGCCTCCGTCGTCGTAAAGTGGAATCCGAACTTCAGGATCTTGATGAAACTCAGACCGAACATGACCGGCACGGCCATGAAGAACGTGAACTCCGCAGCGACCTTTCGGGAGATGCCGATGGAGAGGGAACCGATGATGGTCGAGCCGGAGCGGGATGTGCCCGGGATGATCGACAGACACTGGAAAAGCCCGATGATAAAAGCATCCTTGAAGGACAGATCATCGACGGAATCGACGCGCGGCTCTTTACCTTTTCTCGACTGTTCGATGATGATGAGGAGGAGACCGTAGAAGGCCAGCGCCGCGCCGATTACGTAAGGCGTCTGCAGATGCGCTTCCACATAATCGTCGAAAAGAAGCGTGATGATGACGCCCGGGATGCAGGCCACGACGACCTTGAACCACATCAAGAAGATCTCTTTCTTCACGTAGCATTTCTTTCCGGCCATTCCGGGCTGCTCGCCGTAGCCGAAGGGCCACAGGCGTTTCCAGAAAGTGACGACGACCGCCATGATCGCACCGAGCTGGATCACGATGAAGAACATGTTCTTAAAATCTTCACTCTGGCTCAGCGGCAACACCGCATCCACCAGGAGCATATGTGCGGTACTGCTGACGGGCAGCCACTCCGTGATGCCCTCCACGATACCGATGATGATGATCTTTAACCATTCAAATGCTGTCATTTTCGTCCCACCTTTGGTAATATGGTTTCCAGTATAACACATCTGATGTGATGCGGTGCACGGGCGCCGGACCGGATTTCCGGCACGCGGATACGAAGAACCCAGCCGCACGGGAAGGAGAACATGGAAAAGAGAAGACGCAGGATCCCGCCGAGATTTAAGTACGCCGTGATCTTCCTTTCGCTGTTCATGGTGGAGGTGCTGATCGCCCTGTTCGCGCGTGGCGCAGTCCGCGGCTACCTCGGCGACGTACTTGTTATCCCCGCGATCTACTTCTTCCTGCGGGCCGTATTCTTCCCGAAGGATTCGGTCTTTTCAATCTATGTGCTCCCGTTTCTCTGCTATTTCACAGGCTGGCTCGCAGAAGTCCTCCAGGCTCTCCATGTGGCACGTTCACTGGGGATCGAGTCTTCGTCTCCGCTCGGGATCATGCTCGGCGGGGTATACGACCTCAAGGACGGACTCTGCTATCTCCTCGGGCTCATGCTTATCGGTCTTTTCCTCGCGCTCGAGACCAAGTGGAAAGACGACCGCCGCTGGTTCTACCCCGTGGCTGTATTCCTTCATTGGACCTGGGGCTATATCCAGACTTCGGCCGGATTCTTCGTGTTTCTTTGGTACTTCAAGTGCCGTCACTACTACTATAAGGGCGTCGTCCGTACTGTCTGGCCGCTCGATGCGGGCGTATCTCTCGGCATGTTCATCTTCACGCCGAAGGAACCGGATCCGTCGGATACGAGCAAGTGGGCGCAGGAAGACCGTGCCTACTGCGAGGAGGTCGCGATCCACGAATACGGCCACACATTTCAGTCTCTCCTTCTCGGACCTTTCTATCTTCTCGTGATCGGGCTTCCGTCTATCGTATGGGCCAGCAGTAAGCGGCTACAGAACATGAGAAGAAGGAAGAACATCCCCTATTCGCGACTCTACTGCGAGAAGTGGGCATCGAAATGGGGCGAGAAGGTCACCAAGGAGAAGGCCGACTGGCGGTAAGTGTAAAAGGATCATGAAACTTCCTTCTTCCTCACTTGCAAAAAGTCCGAAAACACGCACAATTTTGTGCAGATTACGGATATAAAACCCGTGTGCTTTTGGAGTATTATAACGGCATGAGAATTCCATAGCGCACAGGGGAGGCACCACCATGCAAAGTGAAATGATACTTGTCCTGGATTTCGGCGGTCAGTATAACCAGCTCATCGCGAGAAGAGTCCGTGAATTAAACGTCTACTGCGAAGTCCATCCGTATAACATGCCGATCGAGAAGATCCGCGAAATGAACCCTAAGGGCATCATCTTCACCGGTGGTCCGAGTAATGTATGCGACGACGATGCGCCCCGCTGCGATAAAGAGATCTTTGAGCTCGGCATCCCGGTACTCGGCATCTGCTACGGCGCACAGCTTATGAACTATCTCCTCGGTGGCAAGGTCGCCACCGCTCCCGTGAGAGAATACGGGCATACCGAGGTCGATGTCGATAACGGGACAGTGCTTTTTAAGCATGTATCGAGCAAGACCGTATGCTGGATGAGCCACACGGTCTATATCGCCGAAGCCGCTCCGGGATTCACGGTCACCGCCACCACGAAGGTCTGCCCGGTCGCGGCCGCGCAGAACGTCGAGAAAGGCCTCTACTGCGTACAGTTCCATCCTGAGGTATCCCACACGGTCGAGGGCAATAAGATGCTCGAGAACTTCTTAAAGCGCGTATGTAAGTGCCAGTGCGACTGGAAGATGGATTCCTTCGTCGAGACATCCATCCGCGAGATCCGCGAGAAAGTCGGAAACGGTAAAGTCCTCTGCGCACTGTCCGGCGGTGTAGATTCTTCCGTTGCCGCTGTTCTCCTTTCTAAGGCAGTCGGTAAGCAATTGACCTGCGTATTCGTTGACCACGGACTTCTCCGTAAGCACGAAGGCGATGAGGTCGAAGCGGTATTCGGTCCGGAGGGTCCTTATGATCTGAACTTCGTCCGCGTTAACGCCCAGGAGCGTTTCTACAGTAAGCTCGCCGGTGTCGAAGAACCGGAGAAGAAGAGAAAGATCATCGGTGAAGAGTTCATCCGCGTCTTTGAAGAAGAAGCGAAGAAGATCGGTGCGGTCGACTTCCTCGTCCAGGGTACCATCTATCCGGACGTTATCGAATCCGGCCTCGGCAAAAGCGCTGTCATCAAGTCCCACCACAATGTCGGCGGCCTTCCGGATTGTGTCGACTTTAAGGAGATCATCGAGCCGCTGCGTCTGCTCTTTAAGGATGAAGTAAGAAAGGCCGGCCTCGAGCTCGGCATCCCGGAGAACCTCGTATTCCGTCAGCCATTCCCGGGTCCGGGACTTGCGATCCGCATCATCGGCGAAGTCACCGCCGAGAAAGTCCGTCTCGTACAGGATGCCGATGCGATCTTCCGTCAGGAGATGGCCAAAGCAGGACTTGATAGAAATGCGAACCAGTACTTCGCTGCCCTCACGAATATGCGCTCCGTCGGCTGCATGGGCGATGAGAGAACATATGACTATGCATGCGTGATCCGCGCGGTCACAACGACCGACTTCATGACGGCCGAGTTTGCCGAACTTCCGTGGAGCCTGATCGGCCGCGTCTCCTCGAGAATCGTCAACGAAGTCAAGGGCATCAACCGCGTCCTCTACGACTGCACCGGCAAACCCCCGGCCACGATCGAACTCGAATAGTCTCAAAACGCTGGAAATGCCCGTAAATAGGGCGTTTCACTTTTTTAAGCCACCAAAAAGCCACCAATTCTGAAGTGGTGTTTTTCAAATCTGTCCAAATAATGTCACGCCTTCGGTAGTATTATTAAAGAGTAAAGACATAGAGAAGGAGGTTTTCTCGTATGAGTGATGTGGAGAGATTAAAAGATATTATCAGATTTGAGATTGAACCCGGATACTTCGATCGTGATTACAGCGAGGACTCCTTTGAAGGTGTATATAAAGTTGCCTATCAAGATCTTATTGAAGCATGCAAAAACATGCTCAGACTTAAAGTTGGTTTTGAGACCTACGACGATTGGTACTACTATGTCACAGAAACGCTAAGTGAAAACTATGAAAATGCTTCTGACAGAGAACATTGGCGTGTTGCCCTTTGGGGTGAAACTGATACCGATATGCTTCAAATCCTTTACTATGCGCTGCAAGCGGTAAGTTATGACGAGTATTTGTTTGAGTATCCCAGTACTTTAACTGATATGTTATCCCAGATAGTAGGCCTTGCAGAAGACCACGAGTATAACAAAGGTCGTGATGTAAGCGAATGGAGAATAAGCCAGTTGCATAGAAACATTCTTATCCGTGCTTTCGATGAAAAAGTTAAGCATATGACAGCTCCTCAAAAGGCACGCTACATAAGCATAATCAATGAGGAATGTGAGAAGGAAAAGATTGAGGCAATGCGCCTTAAGGGTTATTCCTGTTATGGTGGTAATGATTTATATGAATGCGACTGGGAAGAGTCCAGAAAACTGATTACAAGACTCTTTGAACTTACTGAGTATCCGCAGTATGCAAATACACTGGGTTATATCTACTATTACGGACGCTGCAACGGCGGAGTGCCTGAATACGAGAAAGCATTCCAGTATTATTCAATCGGGGCAGCAAATGACCTTTTGGAGTCTATGTACAAACTGGCTGATATGTTCAAGGGAGGAAAGGGCTGCATTAAATCTGAGCGGACATCTGATCATATAATTGAAAAACTGTATGAAGATGTCAGGCCTAGATTTCTTAATGGAAGTGATGCCAATTTTGCAGATATCGCCCTGAGGAAAGCTGCAATCAAACAAAGATATGAAGATTACTATACTGCATATAAACACTATCTTGAAGCTGACTGTGCCATTAAGAAGAGACTCAAAAAGAATGACTTTTTTGGATATGTTAAGGTTCAGGAGAACATAACTAAATCTCTTGATGAGGTTAAAGACCTAATGTCTGACGGTTTCTTTGTTGATGAGCTTGAAATAACTCATCCATATAACCTGTTTGATCTTCTCGATGATGAACACGAACTAAAGATCGTCATAAAGGAAATAGGCGAGAACCGCTACAGATTCAAGTTTATGACTACGAAAAAGAGCAAGTTTAAAAATCTTTTCCTGATTTATCCTGAACTGGATGGCTATGTTTTTGCTGATGCTTTTGAGTGCGAGGTGACAACAGATAAGCCAATATACTATTACAACGACAAAGCAGAAGAGATAACTGTTAATGGTCTTGTCGGTAAGGTTCCTGGAGAATTCATATTCTGCTATGAGGGTGAAGATGTATTTTTCTTGAGCGGGGCAAAGTTTATTGTGAAAAAAGATGATCTTAGTGTTCGATAATATAAGTTTTATATGTAATGCAGATTTGTGGAGATAAATATGAGTCTTAAAGAAACAAGCAAATTTATATCACTGATACTTAGACACAAGCCTGAAGTGATAGGTATATCTCTTGATGAGCATGGTTGGGCTAATGTCGATGAGTTAATTGCTGGTATATCGAAGACGCAGCCTATTGATAT